>JBDTJY010000268.1:0-15183 GCA_039935615.1 Kofleriaceae bacterium | reverse complement strand
CCCGCGCCGAAGTTCCGCAACGTCCCGATCGAGCTCCCCGAGAGCTACGATGCCGTCCGCGAGGCATTGCTGCGCGGGCTCGCCTAGAGCTGAGTCCGTAGACGCTTACGCTTATCGCTTACGCAAGCACAGGACCCAGACCGCTTACGCTTACGCTCGCCGCTTACGCTTACGACTCGACTACCGGAACTATGCTGCGCCGTTCTTGACCGTAGGCGTAAGCGATAAGCGTAAGCGTAAGCGCGACTTGGAGCGAGCGAGGCGAGCGGTCTCGGCGACCGTTCGGGAGCACACGAAGGGTCGGTCGACGGCGAACGATCGCGGGCGTTGCTTAGTTCGCGTCGAGCACGACGTCGACCTCGGACGTCAGCGCATCGTGCTCGAGCTTCACCGCGACCGTCGCCGGCTTCGCACCGCGCACGGCCAACCGGGTGGCCAGCGCGTCGCGAGCTTGCTCGAGGCGATCCGCACGCACGACGTCACCGCGTGCGAGCGTGACGATGCCGGTGTCGCGCTCCGCGGCACCGACGACGCGCACGTCGCGCACGTGGAACACCGGGCCGGGCGTCGCCGCGAACGTCACGAACGCACCACCCGACGAGTCGAACATCACCTGCGCCGCGGCGACCTTCGCATCGAGGTAGCCACGCGCGACGAGCGCGGTCTCGAGCGCCGAGCGATCGGCCGCGAGCTTCTCGGCGGAGAGCTGATCACCGGTCCGCGTGGTCAGCACCGAGCGCAGCGCCGCGACCGGGAGATCGTGGCCGTCGAGCGCGACACTCTCGACCTCTTGCGGGCGTGACGCGTGCCCTTGGGCCTCGGCTTCACCCTCGGGGAGCTCGTGAACGAGCACTCCGGCCGCGACCGCGGCACACAGGCAAAGCACGACGATCGAGCGCATGGGGTAGGTACGATGCAAACCGAGGACCGGCCCGGATCAGGTCAAACGTCCCGATTCGCGTCGGATTCGGCCATAGGAGCGTGAACTCCCGGTACACCGTGACCGGCTGGCTACGGGATCGCGGCGGTCTGAACGTTCAGCGACGCGTCGGTGACCCGGACCTGCGTCGAGCCTGCGACATCTGCGACCGCGACGTTGCCGGCGGCGTCGGTGGTCGTCGTGTACGTCGCAACGATCGCGCTCGTCGCGTCGAGCAGCTCGACCTTCACGCTCTGACTCTTCACCGGCACCGGTTGGTTCGACATGAGGTCCATGTCCATCAGGCGCCAACCCTTCGGCGCGTACCACCGTACGCCGAGGTTGATCGTCGTCGCGCGCGCGGCGGTGACCGTGAGTCCACCGGGGACGACCTGGAACGGCGAGCTGTCGAGCGTCCACGTCGAGCCGACGACGTGGAAGCGATAGTTGCCGAGCTTGACGTTGCCGCGCATGTCGAGCGAGTCGCCATCCGGCGAGCCGAGCCACGGCACCGCTTGCCACTCCGCGACCCAGAGATGGGTCTGCGGGCCCGTGCGCTGCAACGGCGACGGCGTGTACGCGAGGATGATCTCTTGATCCTCGACGACGCGACCGCTCTTGCGCGTGACGTCGGCGTAGACGCCGGCGGAGACCTCGGACTGCAGCGTGACGCGCGGCGTCTGCACGCTCGGGTCATCGCCGATCCACGTGAACGTCGCGATGCCGCTGATCCGCGGCACCTGCGCAGCGGGTTGCGCCTGCGCCGGCGTGCCGACGCGTGACCACGTCTCGGGCGGCACCGTCGCCGGGACGGTCCCCGCGTTCGGTGCCGGGTTGTCGATCGCGAGCCCGTCGTCGACGGTCGGCACCGCGACGCGCGTCGTGCCGGCGGTCGTGCCGTCCTCGCGCTCGGGCGTCATCACGAGCCCCATCAGCTCGATCACCTTCTCACCGATGTGCTCGGCGGCGAGCGGGCCCCAGAACGTCACGCTCGGCTCGTAGCCGCCCATCATCCAATCCTCGGGGCGCAGCATGTAGCCGACGTGCCCCTGCGAGTAGCCGAGCAACACCGTGTGATCGGCGGGCACCGGCGACATCGTGCGCAGGTACGTCGCGAGCATCACCGTGAGCTCGCCCGGCATCGTGCCGAACACGTAGTCGTTGATCCGCAGCGCCGAGATCGTGGTGCGGGTCTCCTCGCACACCGGCGAGGTCTCGTCGACGCCGAAGTCGGTCTGGAAGATCGGGCCGAGGATCTCGCCGGCCGCGTCGAGCCGCAGACACGAGCCGTACGGCATGAGGCCCTGATCGCCGTCGATCTCCGCGGCCGGGAACATCGCGGCATCGGCCTGGCACAGCGCCGCGCCGACCGGTGCGTTGAACTCGTCGATCGGCGACAGCAGCGTGGTGCCGTCGGTGTCGTAGATCTTGCCGTCGGGCGTCTTCGTCAGATCGAACGGCGCGTACGACAGGGCGCCGCCGCGGATCGAGAACGTCTCGGGCTTCGGGCCGACCTCGATCGAGCGCGACACCATCTCCATCTCGACGCTCGACTGCATGTTCGTGCCGGCGGCGGTCCACGCATTCATCAGGATCCCGGCCGCGGCGCGTCCGTGCCCCTCTTCGGTGGCCCACGACAAGCACGGGTCGGTGGTCTTGCCGGGATGCACGTTGCAATCGACGCCGCCGTGGCCCGACGGCGAGTTGTCACCGGCGGCGCTCTGCAGATGCATCACGACGACCGGCGTCGAGAATTGTTCCTGCATCACGCGCTCGACCGCACCCGGGGCGTCGCTCGACGCGAACGGGTTGTCCTCGCCGTTGAGCGTGCCGTGCTCGCCGAACACCGGCAGCGCCGCGATCGGTGCGCCGTCGGTGCCGTCGACGCGGATCATGTAGAAGTGGTTGTCCTTGACGTTACCGCCCGGCAGCGAGTCGTTCTCGCCGCGGCGATCGTGATTGACCTGATCGGTCGGATCGAAGTTGCCGTCGAAGAAGATGCCGATTTTCGCGTCGCGTCGCGCCGCGAGCGCAGCCTTCGCGGTGGCCTCGAACGCGTCGAGGAACCGGTTGTACACGAGCTCGCGGAACACGCCGCCGCCGAGCTGCAGCGGGCCACCGTAGTAATGCTGCGCCCACGCCGAGTGACTGTGCGACGACGTGATGATCACCTTGCCCGCGAACGCGGGGCCGAGCCGCTGCTCGAGATCGAACACCATGCCCTCGTAGACGTAGATCAGATCGACCTTGAGGATCACGACCGTCTCGTCGCCGGCGGTCATCGCGAGCGCCTTCACGCGCGGCGCTGCGGCGCGACCGATCGAAGGGTTGAACGTGCCCGCGAGCTTGATCTTGCGCGTATCGACCACGCCCGCCGAGCCGAGAAAGCCCGCGCGCGCCGTGTAACCGCCGAGCGCGGTGCCGACCGGAATGTCGAGGATCTGTTCGGCGGCGCCGGCTTGGAGCGACGCCGCGGTCACCGTGCCGCCCGAGTTCGCGGTCGGAGCGAGCGGAACGTAGTCGCACTTGTCGGTGGTGACGACGCCGGCGTCGGCCGGAGGTGGCATGCCATCGTCGCCACACGCCGCGACCAGGCACACGATCAGTAAAGCCCTCATCGAGGAGGGGATATCACGACCGGGCTACGGTGCGTCGAGGATCTCTCGGGTGATGTGATTGTGCAGACAGATCTGGAACAGGTGGTCCTGCGTGTCGGGCTTCATCGCCTTCCACACCCTGCGTGCCGCGTCGAGCTTGCGGGCATTGCACGCCGCCATGAACGTCAGCGCGACCGTGTGCGTGTCCTTCTTGCACGCGTAGGCTCTCTCGAACGCATCAAGCGCATGCGTGTGATCGCCACGTCCCTCGGCTTCCGTGCCCGTGTCGATGAGCGTCTCGACATCGCACGGCTCGAGCGGGTACGTGACGGTCGACCCGGTCTTGGCCTCGGGGAACGCCACGTCGGTGAGCACTCCCGTGACGCACGCTTCCCCGAGCCTGTCGGTCGAGGTCGAGGTGATGTGGGTGACCTTGCCCGACGGCTCGATCGTGAACGTCAGGCGAACCTTCGCCTTGAATTGGCACTTCGCGAACGCCTCCCGCGCGCCCTCCATCGTGATCCGCACCGCGCTCGCATCGAGCTTGTCGGGCACGTGGACCGCGGGCTTCGCGGTCTTGTGGATCACTTGCTTGTCGACCGTCCCTCCACCCACGTCGTTCGTGATGACGATCGAATGCTTGTCGACCCGGAACGCGAGCACGTCGCCGGCCGCCACGACCACGCTCTGGCCGTCCTCACTCGTCGTCTTGACGCGGCCTTCGTAGACGATCAGCGTGATCAACGCCGCCGCGGTCACCGCCGTCGCTCCGAGGCTCTTGGCATCTGCGAGATTCATGTTCGCCTCCACGCGTAAGGTTGCGTCCGTTGCGTCGATCAACGTCTCGGGCAACGTCTTGGACCCGACGCTGATCGTGAGATGTTGCTTGGCGTCGACGTGCCAGGTCGCCGCGCCCGCGCGCTGCGTCACCGTGACGGCACCGCCGACGTGGTCCCACGTGACGTTCGCGCCGACGTCGAGGTCGCCGGTCGCGTGATCGAGCACGAGCCGCTGCGGCCGGACCGCGACGATCGTTCCGGACGGCGCCGACCGCGGCTCGGGCTGCCCCGGCATCTGCCACACGATGATCGCGGCGGCCGCGGCGAGGATCGCCGCGATCGCCGTGCCGTACCACCAGCGCCGCGTCGACCGGCGGTTGATCTCGACCGCGATCGCCTGATCGGTCGCAACGACCCGCGCGATCACGCGGTCGGCAAAGTTCGGCGCCACCGCGGGCGGTGCCCACGCATCGAGATCGAGTCCGAGCGAGTTGTGATCGTCATCCATGGTGGGCTAGCTCCGGATGCGCGATGACGAGATACGCACGCAGGGCAGCGCGGGCGCGCGACAGGCGTGACTTCACGGTGCCGACCTCGAGCTCGAGCACGCTCGCGATCTCCGCGTAGTCGAGCTCGTGATACTCGCGGAGCACCAGCACCGCGCGTTGGTCGTCGTCGAGGGCCGCGACGCCGGCGGCGATCGCCGCGCCGAGCCGCTTGCGGTCGACGTTCGCGTCGGTGCGCTCGACGGCGGTCGGTTCGTCCTCGATCGGCGCACCGTCGGGCCGACGCAATTCGTTGAGCGCGAGCCGCGTCGCGATCGTGAGGATCCACGTCGAGATCTTCGCGGCGCCGGCGGGATCGAACTTCGGCAACGCGCGCAGCACGCGCACGAACGTCTCTTGCGCGAGATCGGGCGCGCGATGCTGGGCGCGACCTGCGAGCAGCCGCCAGACCAGCGCGTGCACGCGATCCTGATAGATCGCGATCAGGTCACGCCATGCTCGCTCCTCACCGTGCTGAGCGCGACGCAGCGTCAGCTCGTCGAGCTCGGTCGCGGGCAGGTGGGCCGCAAGCGCGTGCATCCGTACCCCGTATCACCCGCCAGCTCCGAAAAGGTTCCAACTCGTGGAACCCGTCGAAATTACTTCCTGAACACGTTGCGGAGCGCGACCGCGGAGTCGCTGGCCGGGAAGTGCAGGCCGCGGACGGCCTTCGCGATGCAGCGCGATTCGGCGGTCGGGCGCTCGGGGCGATGGCTGACGTTCGTGACGTGACCATCGGCGGCGATCTCGATCAGCATCTCGACCGCGGGCGAGGTGGTGAGGCACTTCGCGACGTTCGCGCGCGCGAACACGGTCGTGTACGGATCGTCGTCACCGCGGAGGAGCGCCTCGTCGATCGTGTCGGGCGTGACGATCTGGATCGGCGCGGAGGTCGCCGCCGCGCCGCTACAGTTCGTCCGCTGGAACTCGAACCCGTGGGTTCGTGCGTGATGATGATGGTGCGGTCGGAGCTGGACCGCGAGCGTTCCGATCCCAGCGAGCGCGACCACGACCGAACCGATGCCGAGCCAGCGTTCCGCGAACTGCATGGTCGAAGCATGACATGCGAGGTGGCGAGGAGGATCGGGAATCCACGCCCCCGAGTTTTTTCTCGTATGATCCAGACGTGGCACATCCGGTCGATCAGACCATGCCCGCGTTGTTCGCGGCGGGGGCACGATCCGACGAGGTCTTGCCGCTCGCGCAGCTCGGCGTCGGTCCAGATGGCAGCGCGGTGCTCGCGCGCAAGGGCGACCAGCTCGTCGAGATCATCCATCCGAGCTTCGGTCCGAGCTCGCCGCGCTGGGGGCTGCTCGAAGCGCGGTTGCGCGCCGCGGGTCAGATCGATCACCCCGCGTTCCGCCACGTGCTCGGCCTGGAGACCAGCCCGCCGCAGATCGTGCTGGAGGGCGATAGCTCGCCGCCGCTCGCGGAGCTCGTCGACCAAGCGACGTGCGACATGGCGCGCGCGCTCCACATCCTCGGCGAGGTCGCTCGCGGACTCGCGGCGTTGCACCACATCGGGCTCGTCCACGGGATGTTGAATCCATGGACGATCCACGTCGGCGCGAACGATCGGCCGCGGCTCGAGCTCACCGGATTGGCGACGCGCTCGACCTCGCATGCGTGGGTCGTGCGCTGCACCGCACCGGAGGTCCGTGCCGGCGGCGTGGCGGATGCGGCGAGCGATGTCTTTGCGCTCGGCGAGATGCTCGCGCTGTTCGCGACCGTGCGCGCGACCACCGAGATGCTGCGCGGGTTGATCGAGCGCGCGACCGCGACGGATCCCGACCTGCGGCCGAGCGCCAACGAGATCGCGCGGATGATCGCTGGTGCTCCGACGCTGACGACCGGCAAGGTCGCGATCCAGCAGGAGCGGCCGTCGCGACCGGGGATGGGCCTCGCGCTCGGCCGGTTCGAGCTCGTGCGTCAGCTCGGCGTCGGCGCGATGGGTGAAGTCTGGGAAGCGCGCGACACCGCGGGTGGGCCGAACGTCGCGATCAAGCTGCTCAAGCCGGAGGTCGCCGGCGACGCCGAGCTGCTGCGACGGTTTCGCAAGGAAGCGCGCGTGCTCGCGAAGGTCGGCAGTCCGTACATCGCGAACATCATCGACCTCAACGAGGATCGCGGACTGCACTACCTCGTGCTCGAGCTCGTCGCCGGTGGCAGCGTCGCGACCGCGCTGCGCAAGCTCGAGCGCATGCCCGAGCGGTTCGCGATGGACATCGTCGCGGACACGTGTCGCGCGCTCGCGGAGCCGCATCGCCTCGGCATCGTGCATCGCGACATCAAGCCCGACAACATGATGTTCGTGCGCGCGGGGCTCGAGCTCGAGACCGCGCCGGTCGGACAGGTGATCAAGCTCGGCGATTTCGGCATCGCGCGGCTCGTCGAGAGTCAGGCCGCCGACGGTGCGACCCGCGAGGGCGCCGTGCTCGGCACGCCGGAGTACATGGCGCCGGAGCAATGCCAGGGCGCGCAGGTCACCCCGGCGACCGATGTCTATGCGCTCGGCTGTTGCCTCTACGCGCTGATCGCGGGTCATCCGCCGTTCACGATCAAAGACGACAACCAGATGGGTGTGATCCTGCAGCACCTCAACGAGCCGGCGCCGGCGCTCGACGCGGCACCCGCGGTCGCCGAGCTCGTCGCGCGCTGCCTCGCGAAGGATCCCAAGCAGCGACCGCAGGACGCGGCCGACATGCTCGCGGCGATCGAACAGATGTGCGACGGCAGCGCCGCGTTGATCACCGCGCATCCGGCGCCGCCGGTGGTGCGCGCGACCTCGGTGATCACGTACTCGTTCGAGTGGGAGCTCGCGAGCTCGCCCGAGGCGCTGTGGCCGTTCGTCTCGAATACCGAGAAGATGAATCGCGCGACCGGCCTCGCGCCGGTGCGGTTCGAGATCGAGTCGATGAAGACGTCGATGCCATCGGCGGCGACCACCGGCAATCAACGCGTCGCGGGCATGCAGATGAAGTGGCGCGAGCACCCGTACGAGTGGATCGAAGGCAGCCGCCACGTCGTGCTGCGGGTGTTCGAGAAGGGCGTGCTGCGCTGGTACGTCGCCGAGGTCACGCTCGAGCGGTCGCCGGGCGGCGGCACCAAGCTGCGCAACACGATCCGCATGGAGCCGCGATCGTGGCTCGCGCGATTGCTGTCGAAGATCGAGATCGGCGTGCGCTATCGCCGGCGGCTCGAGAAGGTCTACCTGCGGCTCGATCGCGTGTTGGCGGCGGGACCGCGACCGGAGATCGATCCGATCGATCCAGAGGTCGTGCTCTCGGACGCCGCGCGCGCTCGGATCACCGCCGGTCGCGATGCGCTCGCGACCGCCGGGATCGACGACGCGGCGGTCGAGGCGCTGACCACCTATCTCTTACACGCGTCGGATCAAGACGTCGCGCGGATCCGACCGCTCGAGCTCGCGCACAAGTTCAACGTCTCCGAGGACGCGATGATCGACGCGACGCTGCACGCGGCGCGCGCCGGCCTCCTCGCGATGGTGTGGGACGTGATCTGCCCGTCGTGCCGGATCCCGTCGACGGTGGTCGATTCGCTGCAGAAGATCGAGGAGCACGGCACGTGCAAGGCCTGCAACCTCGGCTTCGAGGTCGACTTCTCGCGCGCGCTCGAGCTCGCGTTTCGCGCGGCGCCCGAGGTCCGCGAGGTCGAGACCCGCACGTTCTGCATCGGCGGCCCCGCGCACTTCCCGCACGTCGCGGCGCAGGTCCGCTTGCAGCCCGGCGAGCGCTTCGCCCTGCCGCTCGCGCTGCCGGCCGGCTACTACCTGTTGCGCAGCCCGCAGGTGCCGCGCCCGCACGAGCTGCGCGTCACGGCGAGCGGCGGCGTCCGCAGGATCGATCTCACGCTCGGCGAGCGCGGCGACGTGCCGGCGCTGACCGCGGGCGATCAACTGATCACGATCGTCAACGAGCAGCCGCGCGAGGTCGTGGTCCGCGTCGAGCGTGCCGGCGATCGTGCGTTCGCGTTGACCGCCTCGCGCGTCATGGCGCACGCCGCGTTTCGCGAGCTGTTCCCCGATCAATCGCTCGCACCCGGGCGGCTGATGGCGGTGACCCAAGCGACGCTCGTGATCGCGCAACTCGACGACGCCCAGGCGCTGTTCAAGGAGCTCGGCGATTCCAAGGCGTTTCCAGTCGCCGCGCGGTTCTTCGAGACCGTCGCGCAGCTCGCGAAGGAATACGGTGGCTCGCTCGTCAAGACGTTCGGCGGGCTCGCGATCGCGGGCTTCGAGCGACCGGGACCGGCCGTCGACGCCGCGCTCGCGCTCGAGGCTGCGCTCGCGAAGCACCCGAGCACCGCGGGGCTGCACGCGCGGGTGCTGGTCCATCGCGGGCCGATGATGGCGCTCACCCAGGCCGGGCGCCTCGACTACTTCGGGCAAAACGTCGAGCTCGCGCTCGCGCTCGTCGGAACGGTGCCGCCGAGCACCGTCGGCCTGACCCAAATGGTCTGTCAGGACGCGGGGGTAGCCGAGCGCCTCGAGGCGCTGCCCGATCAGGCGCTGCATCCGGCCCCCGGCAGCTGGGTGCTACATGTCAGGTTGGCCGGCTAGCGAATAGGCGGACAGCGTCGTGACGTTCCTTCGTCATGCATCGCACGACCGTGATCTCGTTTGTCGCCACGATCGGAGTCGCGGTGCCGGCCGCGTGGCACGTGCTCGGTGCCGACATCCGAACGGACGGCGCGAAGCTCCGCACGTTCCAGCAGTCGTTCACGTTCGACAACACGCGGATCACGCTCGATGTCGATCGCAACCTCGTGCAGACCGGCGACAAGGTCACCGCGACCGTGCGCGCGTACGGTCCACCGCGCCAGGTCGCGATCGATCTCGCGGTGCTCGAGAGCAGCAACTACGCGGGCGAGCGCGTCGAGCAACCGTCGACACAGATCGATCACGAGAAGCTGCTGTTGACCGTGCTGCCCGACGGTGGCCCGGCGAGATCGACGACGATCGCGCTCGGCACGCGACCGAGGCAGCGCGCGCTCACCGATTCGTTCCGGATCTACATCACCCAGCACGGCCACAAGCCGGACCAGACCGAGGGCGACTACGGAGCCGAGCCCGATTGGACCGGCGCGGTCGAGTCCGGCAACGCCGCCGCGATCGGCATCATCGGCTGGAGTGGCAACTCCATGAAGATGCGGATCGTGCCCGAGGGTGTGGTCACACCGAACGCACCGTTCGTGGTCGCGGTGAAGGTCGTGAACTCGACCGGCCACGTGCTGCCGCACCATCCGTACTTCTCGCTCGCGAATCAGATCAATGCGTCGGGGTTCATGGAGGCTCCCGAGGAGCACTTCACGATCGAGCAGATCAATCCCGACGGTGAGGACTACGACTACCCGACGGTCGACGACGAGCAGGACCAGGTCGCGGTCGGCGAGGAGCTCGTCGCGCGGTTTCGCGTCACGCCCAAGGGCGACATCGGCAAGGTGATTCCGCTCGTCGCGAGCGCCGATGTCTACGAGTCCCAGCCCGGCCCGGTGATCGCCGGCGCGATGGAGATCGTGACGGTCTCCGTCGGTGAAGCGCCCCCCGCGATCACGGCTGCCAAGTGAAGCGCGCGCTCGCGGGCATCGTCGCCGGGCTGATCGCGAGTACGATGATCGTGCGCGTCGCGAGTTGCGTGCGCGGTCACGGCCACACGCACACGCGGCTCGTCGCAGAGGATGCGAGCGCGGCACTGAAGCAGATCGCGATCCACTACGCGCCGTCGGCGGATGGCGTCGCGCTGCCGGTGTGGAAACAACTGTTCGCGGTGCTGCCGGGCGACATCGACGTCGAAGTCGAAGTCTCGCAGCGCGCCGACTTCGATCGCCTGCAGCGCTTGCTCGCCGGCACGCCGCATCTCGAGCGCATGCATCCGGTCGTGGTCGGCGCACCGATCACGACGTGGTCGCGCGATCGCTACGCGGCGCTCGTCGACGACGATGGCGGCGGGGAGATCCTCGCACCGCCGCGGATCGAGTCGCCGTTCATCAACCGTGCGGGCGACGCCCGCTCGCCCTCCGCGATCTCGCAGGCGCTATACCACCGCGATGCGCTCACCGCGAACATCGTGTTCGAGGGCGGCGACCTCGCGGCGACGCCGAACTTCGTGTTCGCCGATATCAATCTCACCGCGCGCAACCTCGGCCGCGCCCAGGCCGATCGACCGGCGATCGAGCGCGAGCTCCACAGCCGGTTCGGCCAGACGCTGATCTGGCTCGGCGATGCGCTCGGCGACGTGCCGCGCCACCACATCATGATGTACATGGTGCCGCTCGACGATCACACGATCGCCGTCGGTGATCCGCGCATGGGCGCCGCGCTCCTCAGCGATCCCGCGATCGTCCTCGACGACCTGACCGTGCAGGCGCGCCGGTTCGACCGCGCCGCCGAGCTGCTCGCCGCGCGCGGCTTCAAGGTCGTGCGTGTCCCGGCGCTCGTGCTCGCCGGCGCCGGCGCGTTCGTGACGTACACCAACGCGCTGTTCGATCGCCGCGGCGTTCAGCGCATCGTCTACCTGCCGAGCTATGCCGAGCCGGCGCTCGACGATGCGGCGCAGAGCTTCTACGAGGCGCAGGGCTTCGAAGTTCACCGCATCGACGTCTCGAAGATCTATCGCCTCAACGGCTCGCTCGGCTGTCTGGTCAACGTGCTGGCGAGGCGCTAGAGGCGCGTCCAGGCGCGCTATGGCTTGGGCGCGGGCGCGGTCGCGGCACCGCTGTCGGCCGCGTGGTCGCTGCCGCCCATCAACAGGCCGACCATCAACAACACCGCGCGGCGCTTGCCCGCGGTATCGGCACCTTCGACGCGAGGGGCGGCCTTCGATCCACCGTTCGGGATCGTCATCGAGCCGTCGGCGTTGAGCACGATCGAGGCAGTCTGACCGCCGCCGCCGTTGATCGTCAGCTTGTCGGCCGTCACCGTGATCGGGACGATCTTGTTGGTCGTGAGATCCATGACCGTGCCGTCCGCGTTGAGCTTCGCGACCGGCTTGCCCTCGTAGGTCGCCGTGCCGTCGACCGCGAGCACGGGGCCCGCCTTGTACGTCACCGCGCCGTTCGATTGGCCACCCATCTCGGTGTTGCCGTTCGCGTGGATCTTCACCATCGCGTCGCTGCCGTCGTACACGGTGACCTCGCCGAGCTCGAGCGTGGTCGTCGCCGCGGGCGCGGTCGCCGGGGGCAGCGGGGTCGTCGGGGGCGCACTCTTGCCACCACAGGCGGCGAGCGCCACTGCAAAGAGAAGATGTTTCATGGCGCGAAACATACCCGACTACTTGCCGTCGCCGCGAGAGGGCAGCACGGCCGTCGGTCGTAGTCGTTCGTCTTCCTTCGGCACCACGAACCGGCGCATGCCGATGTCGCGCCACCAGTGCGTCCAGCGCTCCGCCGAGACGTCGCGGTCTTTGCGCGCCAGATCGTGGTGGTAGCCGAAGTATTCGCCGGTGAGCCGGCGGAGATCTTGGATCGACGCCTCGCGCACGGCGTCTTCTTTGTGAGACAGGCCTTCGATCAACCACTCGATGCGATGCCGGCGGCGGGCGCCCTCGTACCACTTGCGCCACTTCTTCTCGCTCGGTCCGAAGTCTTGCGCGGTCAACGCGATCAGTCCCTTGCGAATGTGATCGCCCGCTCGATCGGCGCGTTCGATCGCGCCGATCAGATCGCCGATCGCATCGATGTCGCCGAGCGCGACGATGGCGGCGGTCGCGGCGGCGACGACCTCGGGATCGGTGGAGTGCACGGCGCGGCGCACCCGCGACAGCGATTGCGAGAGATCCTGCAACGGATAGCCGGACAGCGCCTCGATCGCGGTCGCGCGGACCCCGAAGTCTTGATCGAACAAGCGCTCGACGAGCGCGAACACCGCGCTCCGCGGGCGCAGCTCGGCGGCGCAGATCGTCGCGAAGAACCGCACGTCGCGCTGCGGATCGCTCATCTTGTCGATCAACAGCTCGGAGGCGACCGAGCCGAGCCGCACGACGAGCTCGAGCACGCCACCGTATTGCGCGGCACGCAGCGGGCGACCCGCGACGGAGAATCGATCGACACGCAGCTTGCCCGGGAACCGCCGCAGCAACGAGCCGAGCGCCTCGTTCGAGCGTTCGACGGCTTCGTTGAGCTCGTCCTCGACCTCGCCTTCTTTCGCGACGTCGATCCGGTCGAGCAACTCCTCGATCGGCTTGGGCGGATCGGTCGTGATCGAGACCTCGGCTTCGTCGTCGAACGAGGGCACGGCCGGCTCGATCCGCGGCGGCGCGCTCCACTCGACTTCTTCGTCGACGCGCACGACCCGCTTGGTGTCGATGTCGTTCGGATCGATCGGCACGTTCGGCGCGGCGGTCTCGGGCTCGGGTGCGCGATAGCCGGCGGCCTTGTGCTTGACGATCAACCGGCCGAGCGCATCGGCGGCCGCGGCGCCGAGCGGCAACAACTCCGCGACGTCGACCAGCTTGAGATCGCTGTGCACGCGATGAGCGACGACGATCGCGACCACGCGATCGCGCAACACGATCGGCAGGATCAACGCCGACGGCGGCATCGAACCGCCGAGGCGGACGATCATCGCGTCGATGTGCGTGTCGCCCGAGGTCAACGACCCGATGTGGGGCTGCTGGTTGTTGACGACGCTGCGGAACGGCGACACGACGTCGAGCGGCAACAGCACGTTCGCGATCGCCCCGACATCGACGCCCTGCTCGGCGAGCGCGACGCGCCCGATCACCGCGCCACCTTGCACGGTGAGCAGCGCGGCGTAACGCGCCTTCGACCGCGCGGCGCGCAGCAGCGTGAGGAACACGGTGTCGCGATCCTCGGCGGTCGCGAGGAGCTCGCGCGCGCGGACGATCGCGAGCGGACTGTCGCGCCCGACGGTGGCGATCGGTTGCGACGGGGTACGCCGCACGGCGATGGGAGGTACGATCAACGGCGCAGTCGGCGCGAACGTCACCTGCGGCGGCGCGAACGGCTCCTCGGGCACGCCGTCGTTGCGCGGGCGCGCGACCCTGTTGAGCGGCGGCTCGGTCGCCTTGACCGCGTTGATCCCGACGAGCGTGCTGCGCTTCTTCGAGACCGGCTCCGGCACGACGTGGGCCTGGACCCTCATCGTCGGCTGATCGACCGCGATCGGTGTGGGAACTTGCAGCGGGCCCGCGGCCGCCGCCGGCGCGCGCGTGCCCATCGCGAGCGGCTGGGTCTTGTCGTCGACCGCGACAATGACGCTGCGGGCGCGACCGACGGGCGCGGGTGAGGTCTCGATCTCGAGCGTGCGTGCGAGCGTGGTAAACCGCGCCGGCGGCTCCTGGTGATAGGCCTCGGCGTGCGCGAGGTGCCAGCGATACTCCGGCGTGATCAACGGTTGCAGCGGGCGGTCGAGCAGGTCCGCGAGATCCTCGAGCTCGTCGATCTCGAGCGGCGAGCACACGAGCACGCGCAGCGCCTCGCCGTCGAGCTGGAGCGGCACCGCGCGGAACTGCAGCGAGATCTCCGCCGCGACCAACGCGAGCGCGTCGGCGACGATCCGCGCTGCTTCATCACGCTTCGCGGGCGGTAGCCCCGAGGCGAGCGCGAGATATTGGGTCAGCCGATCCTCCGGCACGAGGTTCATCTCGAGCAGGATCGTGTCGAGGCTGCCGCCGTAGATGACCTGGCGCTGGAACGCCTTCTCCATGCGCTTCACGCCGACGAGGCCGTCGCGAACGAGCAGGGAGCTCAGGCGACTCGGCATGACCTCATGCTCGGACCACGTAGGTGCCGGCGATCCAGTCCTGGAGGCCGCGCTTCTCGCTGTCGAAGCCGATCCACAGGAACCCGAGGAACAGCGTCGCGACGCTCGCGAGGTAGCCGGCGCAGCGCACGACGCAGCGCGCGGGCGAGGGCGGATCCCCGTAGACGTCGATGATCTTCATCTTCATCACCTGCATGCCGACCGTTCGACCGCGCACGCTGTGAAACACGAGCAGGTAGACCAGGCCGATCGCGAGGAACAACACCATCCCCATCACGAGCGCCGGATCGACCGCGAGCACGAGGTCGATCCACAGGTCGATGTCGAACAGATGGAGGTTCGAGGGCGGCAGGTGGATCCCGGCGATCTTGCTGGCGAGCAGCGTGATGATCATCGCCGCCGGAATCACGATCGCGAGATCGATCGCCGCGGCGACCAGCCGCTTCCAGAATCCGACCACGTAGACCGAAGCCGGCTCGCGCTTGCCCGGACGCGACGGCCTCTCCAACACCGGAAGCTCCGGCTCGTCCGACATTCTCATCTTATACGGTGCCCTCGGCGGCGAAGGCAAATACCCGGCAATCCTCGAAAAGCGGGTTCA
>JBDTJY010000267.1:0-5259 GCA_039935615.1 Kofleriaceae bacterium | reverse complement strand
CGCGACCTTCGCGCCCGGTCGCGCCCCACCCCAGACCGAGCTCGGGTGGAAACGCATTCTCGAGCGCGGCGAGCGCGTGTTCAATGGTGCCTGGTGATGATGAGTCGTTGGTTCCGTCATGCTCTCTATCGGCCGCCGATGCGGATTGTTGCGTGTGGGCCACTCACGTCTTGAGCGTCGCGAGGTTGTCGAAGATCACGAGCGGCAGATGCGGCGACGACGACATCCGCAGCTGGCCGTCGACGCGGTGGCCCAAGCCGACAACCGCGATCTTCTCGCCCACGGACACGATGCGCTCGTAGCATTCGACGCTCGACGAGCGGGTGCGGATACGGGAGCGTTCGAGAAACTCCTGCTGGCGCTGGAGAGGTCCAGGCCAGAGCGTCGACTTCGCCTCGACTTCGCCTCGACTTCGCCTCGACACCGAGCGCGGTGCGCGCCCCGGCCGGATCGACGAGCGCCACGCCCTCGATGAGGAATGGCACACCGCCGACCTCTTCGCGAGCGCGATCCCGAATTGATAGTTCGACGTCGGGGCAACCGCCTTCGCCATGAACGCGAGGCACGGGCGCCCGCTCAGCGCGGCATCGACGGTCTTGCCGTCGAGCGGCTTCGCGATGCCGACGCTGCGGCCGATCGTGACCTCGGGCAGAGCAGCGATCGTGTAGTGGTCGGTGCCGCGGATCTCGCGGAGCTGCTTGTCGAGCCACCAGAACATGGCGCGACGCTATCACCTACGGGCAGGCCGCATTGCCCGCATGCGTGATCGTGCCGGCCACGCTGACGTGCGCGAGGATCGCGGTCACGATCAAGTCGCACAACGCCGGATTGTTCGTGATGTTGACGTCACTGCTGACGCTGGCGAGCGCGTCGAGTAGCACGGACGCGAGCACGGCGTTGTTGCGGATGAACAGGAAGCCAGCGACGCTCGGCAGCGCATGGAGGTCGAGCGTGGCGAGGTGCGTGTCGCCGATGTTGATGTTGCCGCCGACATGAGAGATCGCGCCCAGCGAGAGGCTCGTAAGCGGGTTCGACACGACGCGCAGCTGGCCGCCGATCGACGCGAGCGACGACAGGTCGAGCGAGGTCAGCGCGGGATTGCTCTCGATGTCGACGTCCGAGCCAACGCTCGCGATCGCGTGGAGATTCACCGTCGTCACGAGCGCGTTGTTTCGCACGAACAGGATGCCCGGCGCGCTCGCCAGCGCGTTCAGGTCGATCGCGGCGACGCGCGTGTCACCGATGTTGACGTTGCCGCCGACGTGCGCGACCTGCGAGATCGACAGGCTCGTCAGGGGATTCGACTCCACGCGCAGCTGACCGCCGATCGATGCGAGCGACGACAGGTCGAGCGTCGCGAGCAGCGGGTTGCTCTCGACGTCGATGTCGCCGGCGGTCGTCGGCAGCCCGCGCAGGTCGATCGTTGCCACGACCGCGTTGTTGCGGATCACGACGCTGTTCACACCCGCAGCGAGCGCGTGAAGGTCAAGCGCCGAGATCCGCGAATCGCTGATGTCGACGTCGCCGGCGACGCGCGTGAGGCTGCCGAGATTGCCGAGCGTCGCGAGCAGTGGGTTCGACACGACACGGAGTTGCCCGCCGACAGACCCGAGCGCCGCCAAGGCCACGCTCTGCAGCGTCGGATCGCTCTCGATGTCGACCTCGCCGCCGACCGTCCGCAGCCCGGACAGATCGAGGCTCGCGATCGTGTTCGTTCGATGCACTTCGAGCTGGCCCCCGATCGCCGCGAGGTTCGGCAGGGACATGGTCGCCACCGACGGAGTGATCGTCAGCGAGCCCGTGATGTCGGTGATGCACGCGAGCGCATCGAGGCTCGCCTGGTCGGTCACGGTGTAGTCGCCGGTGATCGTCGTCGGCGCGCCGAAGCACGGCGGCAGGTCGTCACACGTCGGTCCGCTGAACGGCACGGCGCACGAGCACGTGAAGCTGTCGACGCCATCGATGCACAGGCCGCCGTTGTGACAGGGCGCGGAGGCGCAGTCGTCGATGTCGATCTCGCAGTTCGCGCCCGTGAAGCCGGGCGTGCACGCGCACGTGTAGCTCGCGACGCCGTTCGTGCACGCGCCGCCGTTCTGGCACGGGCTGCCGGCGCAGTTGTCGACGAGCGTGTCGCAGGTCGCGCCCGTGTAGCCGGGCGCGCACGCGCACGTGAATCCCGCCGGATCGGTGATGCAGGTGCCGCCGTTCGCGCACGCGCCGGGGCTGCAGTGATCGACGACGACGTCGCAGTTCGTGCCGGTGTAGCCGGGCGCGCACGCGCACGTGTAACTGCCGATGCCGTTCGTGCACGTGCCGCCGTTCTGGCACGGGGCAGAGGTGCAGTTGTCGACGAGCGTGGCGCAGGTCGCGCCGGTGTAGCCGGGTGGGCACGAGCACGTGAACGTGCCGATCCCGTTCGTGCACGTGCCGCCGTTCGCACACGGGGTGCCGGCGCAGTTGTCGACGAGCGCCTCGCAATTCGCGCCCACGTAACCGGCGGTGCAGGTGCACGCGTAGCCGTCGCCGACGTCACTGCACGCGCCGCCGTTCTGACACGGCAGTGCGGCGCACGCGTCGATCGGTGTCTCGCACGTCGCGCCGGTGAAACCCGCGGTACACGCGCACGAGAAGCCATCGACCTCGTTCGTGCACGTGCCGTCGTTCGCGCACGGGTTGCCCGCACAGTGATCGTCGGGCGTCGCATAGCAGATCTGCAGCGCCGGCCGCTGCGCGACCGCCTCGCCCTCCGCGCTCACGAAGATCGTCTTCTTCGTCGTCGACGTCTCGAGCAGCATGCCGTCGTTCGGCGCGCCGTGCGCCCAGCTCTGAACGAGCACGGTGACGTCGACGCTCTTGAACGCGTTCGCGCTCGTCGGGTTGAGGATCGCGCTCGCCTGCGCGTCGTAGTGCTGGCCGAAGCTCGCGTACGTGACCGTACCCTCGCTCCACGCGGCGGTCGCGCGGTGGAGGTTGATCGGCGCGTCACCGGCGCTGCCGTTCACGTACAAGATCAGCGTCGCGCTCTGCACCGTCGCCGTCGGCGGAATCGCGTCAAGCCCGAACCACAGCAGCGCCTCGTCCTTGCCGCCGCTGCGAACGATCGGGATCCCGCCGAAGTTGTTGCCCATCGGCGGGCTCGACAGCATCGCGTCCATCGCGCTGCCGTTCGTGCCGCGCTGGATCGCAACGCACGTGGTGACCTCCTGGCTGGTCTCGCCTGTGTGCGCGGACTGGCATCCGACGAAGAGCGGTACTACACGAACGAGTGCGCGAATAGACATCGCGCCAGCGTGCCTAGGTGGATGTGCGTCCGGTACTACGGGAAACCGAAGGTCAGGCGGCCTGAGGGGTTCTCCGGATCTGCACGAACTCGTGCAGCGACTGGCCGACTTGCGCGCGGAGGCTGTCGAGACGGCTCGCGTGGTGCGCGTGGGCGATCGGGCAGGTGCGCGCGCACGGCTTGGGCGCGTCGAACGCGCGGCGAATGTCGTCGAAGTCGTAGTCCGCGATCGGCGTCGCCGGAAGGCCGGTCTTCGGCGCGCACAGGTGGACGAGGCCGTCCTCGCAGACGTGGAACGTGCGCGCGGCGCGGCACTTCCAGGTCGTCGTGCCGGTGTCGGCGAGCGTCTGCGAGAAGTCGTCTTGCAGGTAGCGCGGCGCGCGGCGGCCGAGCGCGCGGATCGCTTCGTAGGCGCGCTTGGTCGAGTCGGGCAGGTCGACGAACGAGCCGTCGCCGTGGCGGAGTAGCGAGGTCGCGCATCAGCATCGCGCGCATGGTCGGTGAGTTCATGATTCCCGACGACCACAGTGCACACGGGTCCCTCGAGTACCGCAACCTCACCGAGCTGGGCGGCTTCACGGCATCGGGCCCGATCGCGCTCGCCGACATCGTGGCGCGCGTCGGCATCGGCGAGTACCGTGTGACCGCGTACGGCTTTGAACCACGCGGCCTGCGCTGGGAGGTCATCGTGCGCCTGGGTGAGGAGGCGTCGTGACATGAAGAGCAAACGAGCCAAGCCTACCGGCGTTCTTGCGCCGATTGCGAAACCGGTGCCGGGCCCTGACGCGCGTCGCGTGCGTGCTCGGTCGCGCGCGGGCGATCAAGCGTTGTTCCCGGTTCCACCACCCGTGGCCAGCTTGCCGTCCGAGGACGCAAACACGCTGCGCGAGATCAAGAAGCGAGTCTCCAAGGCGCGCGTGCTGAACGTCAACTTCATGTACCCACCGTGTTGCCTCACCAATCGTCGCTCAGCACGCGCGTTTCCGCCGTTCTCGCGGCGAACGCGGCGATGGTGCTCCTCTACTGGGACATCCGCCAGATCATCCTGGCGCGCCAGGGCGAAGAAGGCTGGGGCGCCAAGGTGATCGATCGGCTCGCGTTCGACGTGCGCGAAGCGTTCCCGGACATGCACGGTTTCTCGTCGAGAAATCTGAAGTACATGCGCGCGTTCGCCGTGGCGTGGCCGAACCAGCAACTCGTGCAACGGGTCGTTGCACGATTGCCCTGGGGCCAGAACCTCACGCTGCTCGAACGTCTCGACGATCCAGCAACGCGCATCTGGTACGCGGAGCAGGTGATCGCGCACGGATGGTCGCGTGCGATCCTCGCGATCAACATTCAGCAACCGCCAGAACGCGACGGAATCAGGCTGCCATCAACAGCACGACTTTGTCGCCGAACGGAGCGCGCACGATCTCGCTGTCGCACGGCGGGCACGCGAGCTTCTCGCGCGCGTGCGACGCACGATCACCTTCGCGGGAATCAGCTCGATCACCTCGGTGACCTCGTGGCCAATGCAGACGCGCTCGCTGCCGCACTTCCGGCACGCGCGCTGCTCGGGTGGTACGGCGATCGGATTCTCGACGCGCGGCAAATGCTCTGGCGCCTGCGTGCGCGACGGCGGCTGCCGCGGCGGGCGCGTCTTGAGTGCAGCCAGATCGTCGTCGGGCTTCTCGCCGTCAACGTCGGACGTCGGACGCGGTGCGCAGCTTGCCATCGGCGTCGTCGGCACCATCGTCACGCTCGGATTCTGATGCGCTGGCCGGCGCCGAGGCTCAGTCCCCGAGCGCCGCTTGCTCGGCGGCCACCGCGCGCGGGAACAAGGCCGTGTCCTCGAGCTCCACGTGGCGCGTCATGTCGGCGTCGAACGCCTGGAGCGTGCGACACAGCTCCTGCAGCTTCGGCCCGGCGCCGTCGGGCGGCTGAAAGCCGTTGCTGGCGGTGCGCATCTTCTGGAGCTCGAGCTCGGCCTCGCTGTG
>JBDTJY010000266.1:0-4317 GCA_039935615.1 Kofleriaceae bacterium | reverse complement strand
GACCGCGATCGCTGGGATTACCGACGCAAAGTTGAACAGCACGGGACTCGTCGCGGGCCTCGGGGAGGCGCTGTCGCAGCTCGATCCGGCGGCGCTTGGCGAGCTCGACCTCGAGATGAAACTGAAGATCAAAGAGCCCGCGCGCGCTCTCCGTGAGCGCGCACTGAGCGAATACGAGAGGCTTCGGACGGAGAACGCGCTTGCGCGGCGTGCGGGTCACGCCGATCCGTTGCTCGAGGCCAAGCATCTCGGGAACTGGCGCGACGAGGACATCGCCGGCGTCCTCGAGGTTGGCCTTAACGTTTCGGCGACGAATGACGTCACGTTCGAGTACGTGCGTCTGCAGAGCAGCGAGCCGGCCGCGAGAAGCCGTCTTCGCGAAAAGAAGCAACCGATCCGCGCGTTGGGACTGCATCGGATCTTCCACGTCCGCTTTGCATCCGCACAGTCGAATTCGCCAGTGGCGGCGCTCCTCGAGGCTCGCGACTATCTCACGTTCGGTGTCGGCGCCACCGAAGGCCTACAGCTCGAGACGATCGACGAAAAGGAATGGCTGTGGCTGCGCTTGCTGGCTGCAGGTGACCAGGTCAACGATCTCGAAGCCCTCGCGCTCGAGCTTCGCGATCGAGAATTTGGCGACGCGAACACTCCCGAGAAGGCAGCGAAGCATCTGCGTCATCAGGTCGAACAGCGAGTCTCGCGCGATGCCGCGCTCGCTAGGGTGCGCGCTATGATCGCGTTCGGCGATACGGTGACGACAGATAAGGTGGCCCCATGAGACGAGAACTGACCTTGAGCCTGGTGATCTTCGGCTCGTGCTCGAGGCCCGAGCCGCCTCGGACGACCGGGTTCGCGTTGAAGGTGAACGCGCCCGACAAATTCGGGACGATCTGTGCGGACACCGAGCAATTCAGCGTGTCCACGAACAACGGCAACCCAGTCGAGTCGCGTGAGTTTCTCAAGCAAACGTGCCAACTGTCACTCGACAAAGACCACGCCAAGATCTGGGGCTACACGGGGATCGAGCTGCAAGGTAACGGTACCGGCACTGGCCAATTTTGTGGGCTGCACATCGGCCCGGTGGAGGTACACAAGCCGGTGCCCCCCACCATCCTGGAAAATTTCATCGACGACCCTGCGCTCGCGCGTCAGATCGACGCCAAGCTCGCGCCGATCGACATCACGAAGGAGTACTCGTATCAGGAGCGGGTCGCCGGGTTCCAGCTCGACGTCGTCCAGCAGGGTGTGCGTTTTGGCGCGGACTTTGGCCTCTTTGTCGACCTTCGGATGAACGGCTGCGACCAATATCCGGATGCGTCGCCGGCGGTGATGAAGATCGGACGACCCATCGATCTTGGCACTACGTTGAAGTGAGGACGAACCGATCGTTCACTTGCTGACGATTCGTTAGCAACCCGGGTCGCGTGCAGCCGAAACGATGCACATGCTGCAAGGTCAAGGTCGTGCCTGGTCGAGCGTGGTCGCCCTGTTCGTCGAGCTTGCGGCTCGCCGACAAGCCGGTGACGTCGATGACGAGCTCGGACGCGTCGCGCGTGCGGACCTCGCGGCGGCATCCATCGAAACCCGTCGCGGTACCGGGCTCGCAAGCATGCTCGCTTCGCGCTGCGATCTGACCATCGAGGACGAGCTTGCACTCTGGACCTTGATCGTCGCGCAGCTCGATCCGGACCTCGCTGCGCGGTTGGAAGGGTTGGGCGGTAGCCGCGAGGTTACCTGCGGCGCCCTCGCGCGTGTCGCCTTCGATCGGTGTCCGCAGCGCGCCGTGCGGATGTGTTCCGATGCGAGCCCGCTCGTCGAGCTGAAGCTGATCGAGCTCGGCGACGGCAGGGCGTGGAAGCGGCAGGTGTTCGCTTCTGATCGGCTCCTCTGCATCGGGCTCGGCGACGACGGCCTCGAGCCGCAGGCAGGGGCGTGCATGGTGACGAATCCCGCGAGGCTGTCCCTCGAAGGGCTCGCGGTCGATCCGTCGACCGTCGAGGAAGTTCGCGCCGCCGTGCGCTCCGGCGAGAGCTCGGTGGTCCTCGTCGGCTTGCCGAACGCGGGGCGCGCGACGCTGCTACGCGCGGTCGCCGACTCGCTCGGCGTCGGTCTGGTAGAGGTCGACGCACGCAAGCTGACGAAGGAACCCGGGACGCTCGTCGACGAGCTCCGCGTCATCGTGCGCGAGGCGCGGCTTCTCGGGCGGACCCCGCTGGTCACGCACGTCGACGCGATCGTCGATCACGCGGTCGTGGCGAGGGAGCTCGTCGAGAGGCTCGCTCGCCCGGTCCTGTTCACCAGCTCGCGCGCTCCTGATGGGCTGCGTGGCAACCGGGCGCTGGTCACGATCGAGTTGAAGCCACTCTCTGCGCGGCACCGCGGTCGCCTGTGGATCGACTCGCTGGGGTCGGGCTCGGACACGGACGCGGCGCTGCTGGCGGCTCGCTACCCGCTCGTACCAGGACTCATCGTGCGCGCCGCGACTGTTGCACGCACGCGCGCCGAAGGACAGCCGTTGCAGTCCGAGCACATCGAGGCTGCGATCCGGACCGTCCTCGACGCCCGGCTCGCCCGATTCGCGAAGCGGATCGAGGTGACGCAGACCTGGGACGATCTTGTCCTCGCCGACGATCACGCCGCCACGATCACCGAGCTGATGGCTCGGATCCGGGCGAGAGATCGCGTCTACGAGGAATGGGGATTCGCACGCAAAGTGGGAAAGGGCCTCGGCGTCGCCGCGTTGTTCTCCGGTCCGCCCGGGACGGGCAAGACGATGCTCGCCGCGCTGATCGCGAAGGAGCTCGGGCTCGAGCTCTATCAGGTCGATCTCGGGAAGCTGGTGTCGAAGTGGATCGGCGAAACCGAGAAGCAGCTCGGTGACCTCTTCGATGCGGCGGAGGCGGCCCATGCCGTGCTCCTGTTCGACGAAGCCGACTCGTTGCTCGGCAGGCGGACCGAGGTCAGGTCTTCGAACGACCGGTACGCGAACCTCGAGACCAACTACATCCTCCAGCGACTCGAGAGCTTCACCGGCATCTGTTTGTTCACGACGAACCACGAATCCAACATCGACCCCGCCGTTCATCGCCGGCTCAGTCTCCATCTTCGGTTCCAGATGCCCGACGAAGAGGAGCGCACGCGGCTCTGGCGCGCCATGCTTCCTGCGACCGCGCCGGTCGATGCGTCGATCAACTTCGGCGGGCTCGCGCGTCGCTTCGAGCTGACCGGCGGCTACATCCGTAACGCCGCGTTGCGCGCAGCCTTTCTCGCGGCGGACGAGGACGTGCCGATCGCACAGGCGCACCTCGAGCATGCCGCGCGACTCGAATACGAGGGCATGGGTAAGATCACCCTTCCGCACGAGACGTTTCAGCGGAAACTTACGACCGCGTCGTAGCTTCGAAAGCGGCGGCCGGCTGCGGCTCGCTCGGAACCATGGAGACGAGCAGGCCGTGTAACGACAGCTTCGTGTGCCTCGATCTCGGGTGCACGACTGCACTGCCGAGTTCGTGCTGCGCGACGCGCTCGTCCGAGCGAAGCAGCTTCCGAACAAGGAGTTACTGACCGGCGACGAGCGTCGTCGTCAGCGAACCGATGCGCACGTTGATCACGTGCGAGCCGAACGTCATGCCGCTCTTCGAGGCCGTGACCGTCACGCTGCCGCTCAGGTCAAGCATGTAACCGAGGCCGTCGGCGTTCGTCATCATCACGGTCGAGTCCGGGAGACCGCTCGTCCCGTCGTAGCAATACGCTGCAGGTGCCGGCGTGCCCGTCACCATCGCGCCCGCAACGACCGCGCCCGCCTTGTCGATGACTTCGAGACCGACGACGCCCATCGCGTTCGTGATGCCGTGGTGGCACAGCGACGACAGCGTCTCGAGCGTGTTCTCCGTGACGAGGTTCATCGACGCACCGGCATAGTCCGCTGCAAGCGGCGCAGGCGCGTAGAGATAGGTGTCGAGGTAGCTCGCGATCGACGCCTTGATGTAACCGTCGAGCGCTTTTCCGTTGGTCGTCACGTCGAGCGTGTAGTTACCCGACTGATCGGTGGTCGCGGTCGCGACCGCCGTGTTCTCGTCGGTGTTCGAGTACGCGCTGATCGCCACCCCAGCAAGCGGCGCACTGCTGATGCCCTTCGACTGCGCCGTGCCACTGATCATGATGTGGGCCGGCACCACCGGCGCTGCATCGGCAGGTGTCGTCATGCCGCCATCGTCACCACAGCCGACCACCGAAGTGAGTAGGAGCGCGCAAGCAAGGATCTTCATGGCTCCTTGTATACGATGGCGGCAGCGAGATGGCGCGCGATTAACGGAT
>JBDTJY010000265.1:0-5252 GCA_039935615.1 Kofleriaceae bacterium | reverse complement strand
CGTCGCCGCGGAGCGAATGCTCGTTCGGGTCAGATCAGCAACGCCGCCAGCGCGGCGCCGTAGATCCGCACCATCGTGCCGAGATCCTCGTCGGAAAATCGCAGCTCGCCGCCGAGGAAGTAGTCGCGGCCGTAGCGCAGCTTGTTGAAGTACGTCGGCTCGGCGCTGTTGCCGGTCTCGATGTCGAGATAGCCAGGTTTGTCGAGCACGTCGTCGACGCCGGCGCTGATGTACAGCGCGCGGAACACTTGCAGCGCGCCGGCGAGCTTGATCCGCGGCGAGTGCGAGAAGCCGCCGAACGCATCGGCAGAGAACCGCAACCGGCCGCCGAGCAACAGATCGGCACCGGCACCGAACGTCGACTCCTTGATGCCCGCGCGCAGTTGCAGCGGACCGAACCGTTTGCCGAACTCGAGCGTGACCCGGATGCCTTCGTCGATCTGTTGGTAGCGATCGTATTGCTGCGCGTTCGCGACATCGGTGAGCTGGTCCTCGGGGATCGCGCCCTGGCCGCTCTTCGCGAGCTCGACCAGATAGAACTTGTCGGCGTGACCTTGCAGCTCGGCGGTGACGTAGATGCGCGGGACGCCGGAGAACACGTTCCACTCGGCGCGCACGCCGAGCCACGACTTGAACGGCGACAGCGACTGCGCCGCGCTGACGCCGCTCTCGGTGACATCGTCGAGCGTCTCGCCGAGCTCGCTGTTGTTGATCAACCGACCGAGCTGGCCCTTGCCGTCGTCGCCGCGACCCTCGTCGACGGCCGCGACCACGTCGTGGAGCTGATCGATCGTCGGGTCGATCCGATCGATGCCATCGCGCGCGTTCTGCAGGCCATCGTGGAGCCCGGAGCGCACGTCGGCCATCTGCCGGCGCGCGCTGACGATGCTCTGGTTGACGTTGTCGAACCAATGATCGACGTCGGGCTTCGCCTTCGCGACGGCATCGGCCGCGCTCGTGGTGCCCGATTCGAGCCGCTGCATCGCGCGATCCGCCGCGTCGATCGGAGTCTCGAGGTGACCTTCGGTCAACCAGCGATCCGCGCCGATCAACGAATCGCGAAACCCACCGTTGGCCCACTTGCGCGTGTCGAGCGCGAAGTCGTGCAGCGTGTCGAGGCCGCGATCGATCTTCGGCATCGTGCGTGCGACCGCGCGCAGCGCCGTGTCTGTCGAGCCACCCTCGATCACGTGCGTGATCTGCTCGCCCGTTCTCAGCCGCCGCTCCGGGACCGCGCCCTCGGCCCCGCCGCCTGGAATGATCTCGAGGTAGCTATCGCCGAACGCCGACTCGGCCTTCTTGGTGATCCACGAATCGATCGGGACATCGGTCGAGTCCACGAGCTCGAGATCGATGCGCGCGAACGGGCCCTCGATGGTCATCCGCTTGACCTCGCCGACGCGCACACCCGCGATCATCACGGGGGAACCGAGCGCGAGCCGCGAGCCATCGCGAAACCGCGCGAACGTCTGGAAGTGACCACCGAGGTGGGTGGCAGGCATCTTCGAGCGCAGGAGCGCGAACGCACCGAAGACGATGGCGATGAAGACGAGGGTCGAGACGATGCGCGTCAGCCAGCGCATGGGCCAAGACTAGCTGGTTACTTCGCCGTCGGGGCGCCGCGTCGCAGATAGAAATGGACGCCGCGGGCTGGGTGGGAGAGGCGAACTGCCAGCGCCTGCGCGCCACCCGCGGGCGCGGGGACCTTCGCGTGGAAGCGCCGCGTGCTGGGATCTGTGATCGGGATCTCGACGCCGCCGACCTTGGCCGTCCAGCCGGGCAACGCCGCGCCCGCGACGTCGACGTCGGCGGCGAACGGCTGACCGTCGACCGGCGACTCGATGTAGACCTGCGCCGCCGTCTGATCGAACGTGATCTTCAGCGTCGTGACCTTGTCCTGCTTCACGCCGTCCTTCTCGAACCAGAACGTGTACGTCGCTTCCTTCAGTTGCTTGCCCGGGACCTCGATGATCGGGTTCGTCGAATCGAACGTCTGATCGGCACCGCCGGTCGCGAGGTGGAGCCTCCACGCCGATCCGGTGCCCTTGTCACGGATCGCCACGTTCGGGATCAGGCTCTGATACGAGATGTTGTAGGTCAGGCCGTCGGCGTCGATCGAGTTCTTGTTCGGCTTGGGCGGCAACGGACGCCGGCCGGAATCGGCGAGGACGGTGATCGTTCCACCGGACGCGACGCCCGCGCCGGCACAGCGCAACCGCCACTGCCACTGGCCCTGCGGCACGAGCATGTTCGCGGTGTCCTTGCCCTCGGACACGCGCGGCGTGTGGAACGCGCCGTTGCGATCGATCTCGATCGTGCCACCGCTCGGGCACTTGCCGTTGAACGCGAACTGCAACGCGGTCGAGCCCTTCGGATCGTGGACCGTGAAGGCGCGCGGCGTGTCGCCGACCTTGACCTGGAAATCGAAGAACCGCGGGATCACGACACCGGGGTTGATCGTCCCGGCCTTCAACATCGTCGCCGACTCGCCGCCGCTCATCTCGAGGGTCGAGGTCCCGTTCGTGCCGACGAGCTTCGACGAGCCGTGGACCATCGAGACCTTCGCCTCACCGTGCGCATTGACGTCGATCCGCGCTTCGGCCGCGGCCTCTTTGGTGCCCTGGAGCTCGACCTCGCCACCGGGCACGCCGACCTTGCCCTCGGTCTGCGCCGCCACGGTCGCGACCGCGGTCCCGAGCTCCATGCCCATCAGGAGGTTGGCTCTGATCGTGATCTCCGACGACGCGCCCGACAGCTCGAGCGACGTCGTGCCCGACACGAACGTGACCTTCGCGCCGGCCTTCTTCAGGCGCAGCTTCGCGCCGAGCGGAAGCGTGCCCTTGCCCTCGGCCGGTGCCCAGGTCTTTTGATCCGGCGCCTGGATCTCGGCACCCTTGCCGGTGATGTCGAACGTGACGTCGCCGGCGACGATCGCGGCATCCGGCGGCACGACCGCGGCGTCGACGCCCGCGTCGATCACCCTCACCGGGCCGAGCTCGAGGCCGATCGGCTTGCCGATCTCGAGCTGCGTTCCGTTGGTCTGCGCGTGACCGATCAACAGCTCGACGTCCTGTGCGGTGATCCGGACCTTGCCACCGGGGTCGACCTTGACGTTGCCGATCTCGAGCGACACCCCCGAGCTGTTGACCACGTCGATCGCACCGATCTCGACCTTGATGTTCGTCGCGTTGTTCGCACCGGGACCGAACCGCAGCACGGTGTGCGCGTTCATCTCGATCACCTGCGAGTCGACGAGCGTGATCTGCGCGGGACTATCCGCCGTGCGCGCGGCATCGCCGAGATAGAACCTCGTGCCGACCGCGGCGCCGCCCCACGGGCCGACGCCTTGCTGGCGCTCGACCGGCCCCTCGGCCTTGGTCAGCTCGGCGATCCCGCCGTTCTTCTTGCTACCGCAGGCCAAGAGGCAGGCGAGCGTCACCAAGACTGCGTAGCCGAGGCGAGGCATCACCGGTGGAGATCGATGTTCTTGATCACGACGCTGCCGACCTCGATCACGACATCGAGCTCCTGCGCCTGCAGGCCGGTGGCCTTGACCTTGATCTTGTAGGTGCCCGGTGCGAGATCGACGGTGAACGTGCCGTCGGCGCCGGTCTCGACCTGGGTGTTCCCGGGCGAGACGGTCACGACCGCGCGCTCGACGGCGTTGCCCTTGGGCAGCGAATGCACGACGCCGCGCAACTGACCCGGCGGTGTCACCGGATCGAGCTTGATCGGCGGCACGGTCGTCGTGGTGTCGTCGAGCTTCGAGATCGTCGCGGTGCCGGGCTTCTTGCCATCGAGCGCGACGCTGATCGTCGCGCTCGATTCGTCGATGCGGTGGAGCGCGGGCTTGCTCTGGGTCGCTTCGGCGCGCGTGCCGATCCGGACGGCCTTGAACGTGTACCTGCCGGTCTGATCGGTCGCGACCGGATCGACCGTCACGTTCGCGAGCTTGATCGAGACCTTCGCGCCGACCACCGGCTTGTCGCTGTCATCGACGACCGTGCCGGTGATGTCGGAGACGATCGGCGTCTCCACCGCGGGGCAACCCTCGCTGGTGTACGCGCAGCCCTTGAACTGCGCCTGGCTCCTCGAGTGGCCGAACTGCGCCGACAGGCCGAGGCCGATCGTGAACGTGGGCTCGTACGGGATCAGCGGGATGTTGTCGTCCATCACCTGCGCGGCCGTGATGTACGGGACCTTCGCGCCCTCGAGGTACGCGAGCACCGCGAACTGTTCGTTGATGTGATAGCCGCCGCTGATGCCGCCGCGGATCGTGAGCGTGCCGTCGGTGAGCGCCGCGTGACCGACCTTGACGCCGCCGGCGCCGTCGCTCGGTGGATCGCCGAGGAACGCGTCGACCGAGGCCTCCGCACCGATCCACGCACGGCCGACCGGGATCGCGAGGTGCGCGCCGCCGAACACGGCGTTGAAGTCCGAGACGCCGAGCTGGGTCCGATCGGCGAGCGAGAGCAACTCCGGCTGGTCGACGCTGCTCGAGCTGTTGTCGAGGCGGTAACCGACCTCGAACGACAGGATGCCGGGACCGGCCGGCAGCGAGGCGAGCAGGCGGAGATCGAACGAGATCGCCGAACCCGCGATCGAGGGCGCGTCCTTGCCGGGCACCCAGATGCCGAGCTGCGCACCGAAGCGCGCGGTGCCGGTCGCCTTCGCGAACCGACCGATGATGTGCGGATCGCCGACGTAGCCGTCATCCGGATCGACGGCGGCATGGGTGTGCCTGGTCTTGTCGTAGCGACCATCGAGCGAGAGCCCGACGCTGAACAGCTCGTGGACGCCGAAAGCCACTGCGATCGAGCCGAGCGCGCGGGTCAACGTGCTGTCCGGATCGAGCGCACCCTTGCGGTAGCCGTAGCCGTCGATCGTGATCAGCTGGAGCGCACCCTTCGGCAGGGTCTCGGCGTCCGGCACGGTGATGCCACCGGGTAGCGCGCCATAGCCGACCGCCTGAAGCGGGCTCGCAACGTCGGCCGGCGCCACACTTGCCGTCACGCTATCGCCGGGTTGCGCGACCGCGCCGCCACCCATGGCGAGCACGATGAAGCACGCTAGCTGCCAGCGACGCATACCGAAAGTGTAACGGGCGGGGTCCGGTGAATTCCAGTCCGACGCCAGGTTTCACCAGTTACATACGTCAGTAGCGCAACCAGCGAATCAGCTCGGCGATGCTGGGACGCTTGCCGTACATCAGGATCCCGACTCGGTAGATCTTCGCAGCCGCGCGCGACACC
>JBDTJY010000264.1:0-18914 GCA_039935615.1 Kofleriaceae bacterium | reverse complement strand
ACGAACTCGGTCTCGAACAACGTGCGCGCGGCCGCGTTGTCGCCGGCCTTGAGCTTGGCCGCTGCCGCACACGCGGAGCGCCACTGCTTCGCGGTACCGCCGTGGCCATCGACGCCGACCGGATCGGCGTCTTTGAGCTCGGCGAGGCGCGCGCACGAATTCAGGAACGACGGCACCGCCTCGGCGAGCTTGTCGTCGGTCCAGCCCGGTAGGTCGCTGAACTTCGCCTTGGTCAGCGTCATCTGATCGTGACCCGGTGCCGGGCCTTCGATCTTGTTGTCGTTGGCGTCGTCGTCCTTGCACGTATCGGCGAACGAGGACGTCGAGACCAGTAGCCCGAAAATGCCGAAACCGAAAAGAGCCGCGCGCATCATCCGAAGATGACAACGCGCGGCCCGAAGGGCAAATTGCTTACTGGATAACGATCGGGCGCGAGAACACCTCGACCCAGTTTTCACCCGTCGGCTGGTCGATCACCCACGACGACATGATCAGGTCGGTGGCCGACAGCGTATCGGACGCGAAGAAGCCGTACGCGCCCGGCCACGGCTGGGTCGCGCCGGCGATCGACTGGTGGGCCCAGCCGTTCTGGTTCTTGGTCGCGAGCAAGAGCTCCTGCGTCGTCGCATCCTGATAGACGACGGTCGGCGCACCGTTCGCGAGCACCAGACCGGCATCGTCGCCGACGAAGTGATACTCGGGCTTCGGCAGCCCATCGATCGTGGTGCCCACGATGCGATAGCCGTCGTCGATGATCTCGGGCATGCCGCCCTCGGTGATGTACTTGAGGTCATCGGTCGTGGCGCTGACGTACGCGACGTTGACCTTGCCATCCGGGCCGACCTGGACCGACGGCGACCAACCGACATCGATGCCGTTGGAGCCGTCGAGCGTGATCGCGGTGTCGAACTTCGACATCCCGGCGTTCCACTTCGCCACCTTGAGGTCACCGTTCGAGCGGTCGTAGTACGTGACCACCGGGTTGCCCGCGAGGTCGCGCGTCGAGTCGATGAACAGGCCGAGCCCCTCGGGCAGCGGGTAGAGGTTCGGGTGCGCCGCGTCGCTGGGCGGAATCACGCCGGTGTCGACGAGCGAGACCGTCCAGTCTCCCGGGCCCGCCGGGGAGATGCTGTGCGCCTGCGCGAAGTGGACCTCGGCGTGCGTGGTCGTGCCGTCGCTGAGGTGCGCGAGGTACGCGACGCCCGGGTTGCCCGCGGGATCGAACGTCAGCGACGTGTACATGCCGACGGCGTTGGTCGCCGAGCCCGGATCTCCCGGTGCAAACGGCAACTCGACATCGCCGAGCACCCACGTGCCGTCGACGCCGCGGATGCCGAGCTTCAACGCGCCACGATCGACATCGAAGTACGACACGTAGACCGTGCCGTCCGCCGCGACGCCAATGCTGGTGTACATGCCGACGTTCGGACCGTCGTCCTCGACGCCACCGCGGACCGTCGAGCCGGGGACCGTCACCGGACCCGGCGGAACGCCATCGACCCACTCCCACGCGGTGTCGGGGATCCGCCCGCCCGTGGCTTGCGCGACGACGAGATCGCCGTGCGACTGCGCGTACGCCGACACCCAGATCGAGCCGCCGGCGTTGACGCCGACGTCGCTGTACGGACCGACGTGCCCGAGCGGGATGTCATCCGAGCAGACGCAGGTGTTGTCGAGACAGAATGGGATCTGCCCGTTCGGGCACATCGTGCAGTCCGCGGAGGTCTCGCACGCCTGACTGTTGTTGTTGCAGTCGCACGCGGGCATCACGGAGATCACGAGCGTCACGCCGACCCAGAGGGCGACGCGCCGCATGATCCGCTTTGCCCGGGCGCTAAAAGGGCGACGGCGGCGGCGCCTCAGCACCAAGCCGACGACGCCGAACAGCGCGAGGCCACCCGCGCCGGGTGAGCCCGTGGTCTGACACGCGCAGCCGGCCGCGCCGGACTGACCGTGGAAGCCGACCAGCGTCTGCGAGATGTTGCCGGCTTCGTCGCGTGCGAACATCGCGACTTCGCCGTTGACGCCGAAGTCGCGCATGCTCGCTTCGGTCAGCGCTGCATCGCCCTGGTAGACCCACTCGGTCGTCGGGTTGTCGCTGCCCGGCCGGCCGAACGCGACCTGCACGTCCTTGCCGCTGGTGATGTCCCACACCGGCACGGTGAACTTGCCGTCTTTCCACTCGGCCTTGTCGGTGAGGATCCTCGGCCCGACCGAGTCGACGATCACCTTCGTGGTGATCACGTCGGAGTTGGTGTGGATGTCGCCCTTCACGCGCGACTGCAGGCCGATCTCGAACTTGCCCTGCCATGCGAACGCGCGGTCCGAGATCACGAGCGGGGCGGCCGACGTGAACGGATGCCACATGCCGCTGTTGAAGTTCCACGACCACTCGAGCTCGCGGCCCGAGGCGTCGAAGTGATCGACATCGAACGTGATCGATGGCAGCGTGCCGCCCTTGTTGCCGAGCAGCGCGTCGCGGATGACCTCCGGCGACGGCGTGTTGACCGACTTGAGGTGCGCCTGGCCGGTGCTCTTCGGCGCCATCGCACCGATCGCTCCATCCATCGCGTGAACCGCGTCCGCCATGAACGGATCGGTCTGCGCGATCTGACGGGCCATGAAGCCCGCGCCGAGCGTCGCGTTGAGCGCGAGGAAGTTATCCTGCGCCGTCACGACGTGCGAGATCGACGGGTTGTTGAGCGTGAAGCCCGCGAACGACGGCACCTGGATCGGCTGGAGGTTGCCGAGCAGCGGCGTCACGAGGTCGAACACCGACGGCAGCACCATCGCGAGGTGATCCGGCGTCTCCTTGACGAAGTCGCTGTTGAGGATCGTGACGGTGACCGCGCTCGACGAGATACCGACGAGCGACGGCTTGATGAACGCCGGCATCCCCGGCTGTTGCTCGAACTCGAGGTTGACGCCGACGTTCATCGTCAGGTCCATCGTGAACGCGCGGACGTAGCGCTCGTACAGGAAGGCGTAGAAGTCGACCTCCATGTGCGAGATGCCGATCGTGATCGCCGGCGACGCCGCGGTGTTGTCACCGATCGTGAAGTCGACCGCGCGTTGCGGGCGCGTGACGAGCAGCAGCGGGTCGTTGCCCTGATCGCTCTGGAGGTCCGACAGCGACGGCACCAAGATGCCGATCGTGCCGACGTTGAGCTGGCTGATCAGGCTCGTGCCGACGCCGAGGCACAGCGCGCCGGACGTCACTAGATGATGGCCGAGCAGATCGAGCATCGTCTCGGACAGGCCCATCTTGATGTCGGGCACGTTCGGGCCGGTCTCGCCGGCGCCGTTGAAGTCGTTCGCCGCGACGAGCGAGAACGCCGCCGCCGGGTTCGTGAGCGCGCTGCGACCGACCGTCGGCAGCGAGTGCGGAGGCATGCTGTAGTCGGCCGTCGGCAGCGGCGGCACGCACAGGGCGGGCTCGCTGACGAACGGGACGCCATCGGGGCGCGTGCCGGTGCGGGTCGTGAGGTCGGTGTCCGAGTTGAGGCCCGTGATGATCCCGAGCGACATGCCGTTACCGACGAGGTTCGCGTAGCCACCGGGGACGATGCGGGTCTCGAGGGTCGCCGCCGTGCCGGGCGAGACGCCCGCGAGCAGTTGACCGATGTCGGTGATGCTCGCGATGCCGAGCGGGCTCGGCAGGAAGCCCTGGATCAGGTTGTTGATCGTCGGCGTCAGCAACTGGACGATGAACTGTCCCAGGAACGAGTCGAGCACGTCGCTGGCGAAGTTGCCGATGCTCGACAGGAAGCTGCAACCGCTGAAGTCGAGGTTGAGGCCGAACGAGTTGATCGACGCGAGGTTGATCTTGAGCTCGCCGTTGGTCGGGTTGGTGCCCAGGGCGATGTCGACGTTGCCGTTCAGGTTGTTCGATGCGACGCCGAGCGTGCAGCTGAACCCGATGCCGACGACCTTGCCGTCGATGTTGACGGTCGTCGCGACGTGCGTCGAGATCGCGACGTTCAACGTGTTCTGATTCGTCACGTGCGTCGTGACACCGCCCGGGTTAATTCCCACCGCGATTTCGCAACCCGGATTACAGGTCGCGCCCTCGTTGCCGTCGCAGTACTTCGCGCCCGTGCCGAACGTACCGAGGCTACCGATCTGTCCCTGTGGCAAACAGAACCCGGCGCCGAGCGCCGAGTTGATCACGCCGGGCAAGATCGAGGTCAGTTTGGTAAAGCCTCCCGGAGTGACGCGCACTTGCGCACCACCCTCGATGGTCTGGCTCCCAGGCAAGCCACCGGCCGGTAGGGGTGCTGACGCACCACAGGCTCCGCAGCTACCAAAACTTCCGCAGGCTCCCATCGAAACGACGAAGAGCACGGACAAAACACGATTGATACGAGTCGAATTAACGAACACGGGGACCCTCCATCCGCGATCGAAGCCCTTCATACCTGAACGGCGTTTCAGAAAGAACAAATAATTATTACGGGCGGGTATCTGATCGCTCTCGGGATGCGCTTGACACGTGTGGGTGTCGGCCGCTATCTACTCCGCGCCGCTCACGGGTCCGTAGCTCAGTTGGATAGAGCGCCGGGCTTCGAACCCGTAGGTCGGGCGTTCGAGTCGCCCCGGACTCACTGACAACCGAAGACGTTTCCATCCCAGACCGGGGGCATAGCTCAATGGTAGAGCATCGGACTCTTAATCCGCTGGTTGAAGGTTCGAGCCCTTCTGCCCCCACCCTGTTTCGATCGTAGAACGCCGATTCGTTGTCCGAATCGGCGTTTCGCCGTTTCGGCGGCGGCCGCGACGACCGTCGCGAACGTCCGGCGCAGATCGTTCGGCGGCACGCGCGGCACGCTGCAGCTCATGTAATAAGTAAGGCATGACGTCGCGTGGGTTGTGGATTCTGCCGGTCGTGGCGGCGCTGTTCCTGGCCGGGTTCGTTGCTAACGTCGTCAACCACGACCTGTCGCTCGGCGACTCGATCATCCAGTGGACGATCGCGATTGCTTGCGTCGTCGCGTTCGTCTTCGTGCGGAGCCAGCAGCGCGCGCGCGTCGAGCTCGGCGCGTTCCTCGACGCGAACCGCGCTGCGGTACTCGACGGTACCGCCAGATACCGAGGTCAACCGATCACCTACGCGACCCGTTTGCACGTCTACGATATCGTGCTGTCGTTCTTGTTCGTCTCGTTCAAGTTGACAAGCCGGCCGGTTGTCGTCGGCGCCCCGGGCAGCGGCAAGCTGCGCGCGGGTTGTACGGCGGTGACCCTGGTGTTCGGCTGGTGGGGCATCCCGTGGGGCCCGATCTGGACCATCCGGGCGGTGTCGCGCAACGTGCGCGGAACGAAGGTGATCACGATCGGCGAACTCTACGAGGGAGTCGCCCGGACCGCCGTACCGGCCGCCAGCGCGAGGTTGATCAAGCGCTAGTTTCGACTCGACGGTACCGCGATACCGGAGCGGCGGCCACGACGCGAGAGCTCAGTGCGGCCCAAACCCGAGCAGCTCTGCGCCACCCGGCATTCCGCCGGTTCCGCCACAGGTGCAGGCGCCACCGCTCGCGCCCGCCGGACGACCACCGGTGCAGTTGGCCGCGGCACAGGGGTCGGGCAACTGCGGCTCGCCAAACGTCGTGCTGCCATCCGCGCCGCAACAACCTGCGGCCCCGGCCGTTTGGGAGTTGGGATTGCACCACACGTTCCAGCACGCTGCCGACACCGTCGAGAGCGTGTTCGTTTCGAGCGTGTCGACGCACGCTACACCCGACTTCGAGTCGTCGGGATCGAGGGGATCGCACGCGAGTCCGCAACCGCCCAGCGGATCCTTGGTCTCCGGTGTGAGCGGTTCGAGCACGCAGTCGAGCATGGCCTGGACCTCGGCGGTGATCGCGCTGCATCCGTTGCCGCACGACTCGGCGCCCTCGACGCAACGTTCGTCGGAGCCGGAGCCTTCTCCTTCCCCTGATCCGCCATCCGAGCCGCCATCCGAGCCGTCATCCGATCCGCCATCCGAGCCGTCACTCCCCTGTTCGGAACCGGAACCTGAAGCTCCAGAGCCGGATCCCGCGGCTTGTTGCTGCGCGCGCTGCAGCGCTACCGCGGCCTCCTGGCGCTGGGCCTCGCGCTTTGCCGCGGCCACAAACGACGCCTTCCAGAGCCGCAACGCAGCAGCATTCACCCTCTCTGATGCAGCGCGGATCTCTGCGTCGGTCCCATCCTGCTGCGCTACGATGAGTGCATCGGTCGCTGCGCTGAGGACAGCCCGCGCACTCGCGAGCGCCTCGTCGTAGTCCTTCTGTGCTTTGGCCACGCGACGGTTGTAGTCGTCGACGGCTTGATCCTTCAGGTCGCAGTTACCGCCGAGCTTCGCGCCCGACATTCCGACGTTGTCGAGTCCTTTGCTGATGAAGCCACGCGGCTTGGCTCCGAATCCGGTCGCCTCGCTCATGCAACGACGGATCTTCTCCGTCGGAGCTACCACCTGCGTCGTGATGCACGTGAGCAGACCACCGCTCGACATCCCCGGGATCGAGACACCCTCGGCGCCTGGGTCGCCGCCGCCACCACCACCATCGACCTCGTGTTTGCACATCGCAGGATCCACTTCACCGCGCTCACACGCCTCCTCCATGCACGCGTATGCACCGTGGTACGTGCCTCGCTGAACCACCTCGGCGAGGCTACAGCGTGTCGCGCCCAGCGACGAGTGGGCGACGAACGCGAACAACGCATCGAGATCGACCGTGTTGTCATCGCTCGCGGTGTCGCCTACGCGAAAGCCGCGCAAGCGTCCCGTGATCCGATCGTAGAGCCAGAGACCATGCCAGGCGCTCGGGTTCCGATGGATCTTCGCCCCTTCACGCAAGAGGGGTTCGTGCTCGGCGAACCAGATCGCGAGCGGAGCATCCGGACCACGGCGTCGCTCGAGCTCGTGGACCAGCAGCATCGGCTGCGAGACCGCCTGAACGAGCGAGGGCACCGCCTCTCTGAGCTGGTTGCGCACGAGCCCATCCTCGACCTCGGCAAACGCGATGGTCATCGCATCGGCGAGGCGCACGCTCTGAAGCTCGCCGAGACACGCGAGTTGTCGCGACAACGCATCGAGCGACGCGACGACATCGCGATCGCGAGACTCACCGTGCGTGATCGCGTCGACATACCCGATGAGCGCCTGGTCGCCGATCAGCGAACCTCGGCAATCGGGATCCTCCTCGAATGCTGGGACCGCGGTGTGGAGCCCATCACCGAGCCGGTGTCGGACCCGCGCGGTCCACTCGACGAGAGCGGTCCGAACGAGGGTCGCGTAGCCGTCGGGCGTCGCCGGATTCGTCGCGTAACCGGCGACCAGCGCCTTGGCAAGCGCTCCCTCGATCTCTGGACTCTTCTCATCGTGTCGAAGCCAAGGGTCGGCCGCGGCTCGCTCGAGCGCGACGGGGTCTCGACTCTCGAGCGCAACGATCGATGTCGGGGTGGGGGAACGATCACAGGCTCCGAAGGTCAGAGCCAACGCACAAGTCGCAAGGAACCGCATCGAACGAGTAGAGCACTCGCGCAGCTCCGCTCTGCGCAGCGCTCCTCGCAAACGGGTTTACGTGGTGTTTACGTGATCGGCTGAAGCGGGACTACTTCACGCCGGTGATCGTGCCCGACGGCATCTTCACGACGGCCACCTCGTAGCGTCGCTGATACGTCTGCTCCATCAGCTTCGCGACGCGCACGTTGTTCGTCAGTTGGCGGCATCAGGTCCATACAGCCCTTGAATGTCCTTGGAGCTGAGCAGATCGGCGTATGCCACCGCGTAGACGCGAGGCGCACCGAACTGCCACGTAACGAAACGCCACGGCTCGTGCAGGTTCAAGCCGATGGTGTGCCCCCAGGTGTAGACCCCGGCTTCGGACAGCACGACCCAAGTCCAATCGAACGGGTCGTTGGCGAGTGAAACCTGGACGAGGTCCAAGCAGACGAGTTCGCCATCGTTGTTGGGATCGACTGCCAGCCTCGGAAGGACTGCGCTCGCGAATCGGGTCGGGGTTCCACCGATGCCTTGGCCTGGACCGACGAATTCACCGGCGATCATCCGGTTCATCTCGTGATGCCGGTCGGCCCGTGCTGGCGCCGCCATTCCAGGAGGCTACCGCGACGGGTGGTAGTTGTCGCCAGTGGGAAAACCGGGCGGTGCGGATCTCGTCCATGCACGGCCCGATCGACGGGTGCGGGCGATGGGTGCGGGCGCCGGGTGCGGGCGCCGATCGGCGCCGTCTAGCCGTTCTAGAGCCGTCGTCGGCCGACTTGACCGTTCCGGGTGGCGCACCTAGGCTTGACCTGTGGACTACCAGCGCCTGATCACCATCGAGCCGGGCAAGATGGGTGGAAAGCCCTGCATTCGTGGGATGCGAATCACCGTCTATGACGTTCTGGACTACCTCGCATCGGAGATGTCCGAGGAGCAGATCCTCGCCGACTTTCCGGATCTCACACACGAGGATATCCGGGCGTGTCTTGCGTTCGCAGCCGACCGCGAGCGCAAGCTGATCACGATCCCCGCCGCCTAATCGGAGCGTCCGCCCGCGTGCGACTCCTCTTTGATCAGAATCTCTCGCCGCGGCTGGTGGCGGCGCTTGCCGACCGCTTCGCAGGCTCGGTCCACGTGCGAGACGCCGGCCTGGCGACCGCCGACGATGCGACGGTGTGGGCGTACGCGGCCGCCCAAGGGCTGACCATCGTGTCGAAGGATGGCGACTTCCACCAGCGGAGCCTCGTCTTCGGACACCCACCGAAGGTGATCTGGGTCCGGCGCGGCAACTGCTCGACGACAACCATCGCGGCGCTCTTGCGCGATCACCATGTGGAACTTTCGGCATTTGCTGCGGATCCCGAAGCCGCTTTCGTCGCGCTCGCCTGACCGGCCTGCTCCGTTCAAGAAGAGGCAGAACGATCTCGATGCGATCAACAGCGGTCGCATCGCGATCCTGTTTGACAGCGGCCGCTGATACTCGACCGACATCGCAGAGGAAGCCGAACGATCGCCCGCCACTGCGGATCGCACTGCTGATCGATGTAGTCGCCAAGTCCCGATGCGTACGTCGCCTCGCATCGTGCTCGGCGCACTCGCGGGGAGCGAGACCCCTTGGGTTCGACGAGCTCGACGAGCTTGATGTCATCGAGATGCTCGCGCATAGACCGATACCCCGTCGCCATCCGCGGCCAGGATAGTCAACGTCCCGGCTCGGTGCGCCCAAAGCGCACCAGGATCACTTCACGCCGGTGATCGTGCCCGACGGCATCTTCACGACGGCCACCTCGTAGCGTCGCTGATACGTCTGCTCCATCAGCTTCGCGACGCGCACGTTGTTCGTCAGCTCGATCCGCTGGATCGACTTCGGCAGCGTGAGCTTCGGGCCGGCACCGCCCCAGATCCGCTCGAGGATGACGCGTGCAACCTCGGTCTTGCCGTCGCGAACGAACCGGATCTTCGCCTCGCTCGGCGTGATCGTCAACGTGTGAAGCTTCGGCCACTTCGCCCACATCTTTGCGCCCGCCGTCTGCGAGCACCACACCGTCAGATCGGTGAGCCGCGCGGCGATCGGTTTGGGAATCGAGTCGGCAGACTTCGTGTCGGTCACGGTGAGCTGAGTGATCTGTGGATGGTCGGCCAACCACGGCGCGATCAACGTCTTGAAGCGCTCGTTCGCGTTCGTGCTGCGACCCCAGTAGCCGTTGACGAGGTGCCGGAGGCGCGGCATCGGCGTCGCCGTGACGACGGCCCAGATCGACGTGTCGTAGACCTCGACCGTCCGGATGGTCTTCGCGATCGGGCCGGCGAGAAACGCCGAGTAGATCCTCGCCGTTGCCTGGCCCGTGCTCAACTCCTCGACGGTGGAGAGCATCGGCTCCTTCGCGAGCCCGGCCCAATTTTTCGAGCTCCAGGATCCGGCGAGCTCGAGCCGCTGCAGAAATCCGCGGCGCATCTCGGCGCGATAGGTGATCGGACGCAGCGGCCCTAGCCACGTCTTGCCGTGTTGCGCGACGAGCTCTTGCGCTCGATCACGCAGCTCCTCGCTCGGATCGCCGCGATGCTCGCGCAACTGCAGCGCGATGAATTCGCCGCGCGGATCGCCTGCCTCTTGCAGCGCATCGGCGAGGATCTCGCGCGGCTCGTCGGCGTCGGGGGACGCGTAGATCGCCGCAAACAGCGCGCTCGTGTCGCGCTTGATGGGCTTCACGCTCGCTGCTTTCGCTTTGATCTTCGAATCGAGCACGACCGCCTTCAGAAACGTCACGTTCTTGAGGATCGGCTCGAGGTACTCCGTGTCCTGCATCATCTGAGCGATCAGCGGAGAGCTCCCGGTCAGATCGTCAGCGTGGCGAATCATGCACTCGACCGCGGCGAGATCGTCGACGACGGGCGAGCGCAGCTCGTAGAGCGCGAGCATCGCGCGAGAGATTCGCGGATCTGGCTCCATCTTGTGCAGCGTCTCGATGCGATCGGTGACCGCGTCCATCTTGTCGCCGCACCAGCGCTCGCCCTCGAGCTTCGGCAACTTGTCGATGATCGTGTCGAGGCACCACGAGCGCTTCGTCGGATCGGCCGCGAGTTGCTTCCACGCCTCGTGAAACGCCAGGTTCTTCTTCAGCGTTGGCGCGGTGAAGCCCTCGATCGCTTCGCGGCCAAGCGTCTCGATCGCGTCCCCGAGCTCGCTCGAGCGTGTCTTGCTAAATTCCGTGAGAGCTTCGGCGAGGTTCATGAGGTCGAGTTAGCGTAGCTCGCGGAGATTCGAACGGCGGAAGGATCGCACACGCGTCACCTGGTAGAGTTGGCCGCGTGGGGCTCACCGGCACGTTCTTGTTCGTCGAGCACGCGAGCGCGCGCGCGGTGTGCGACGCGGTGGCCGCGCATTGCGTCGTGGTCGACACACGCCCACTCGCCCCGACGCGGTGGGCCGCCGATCGTAACTTGCTCGGGCTCGCACTCGTAGCGAGCGAGGGCTGGGTGCACGTCGTGACGAGCGATCGCAGCATCGACGCCGAGCTCGCCGCCGCGCTCGCGCACACGCTCGGTGTCGCGGTCGTGATCAACGGTGTGTACGAGATCTGCGATCCGGTGGAGCCCGAGACCGTGCACGTGTACGGCGCCGCGTACGGCGCGCGTTTCGAGGGCCTCGCGATGCAGCTCGCGCCGCAGCGCTACTCGCACCTCGCGAACACGCCCGGCGTCGAGCTCGTCACCGTGCGCAGCCCGACTCCGTGTGATCACGAGGAAGCATGGCGGCTCGAGCCGCGTTCCGACGAAGAACCTGTGTTCTAAGGGGCGCGCGTTGATCTCGATCGGGGCGACGTCAGGTTGCCGCCGATGGTCTTCGCGAGCGCAGCGCGACGAGGAGCGGCTTCATCGCGAGTGACACGGTTCAGTGGCAACTCGACTCGACGTGTTGCGAGCCCCACCGATTGACCGCGCATCCGCGCAACGCGATAGTGCCGGCCAGAAGGACGGTGGATATGGGTGTGCTCGACAAGATTCCGCTCGAGGCCGGCGAGGCCGAGCCGTTTCGTGGGTGAGCGTTCGCGTCTACCGAGGTAGCTCACGCCAGTGGGCTCCTGCATTCGGCCGCTTCGGGTGCCGATGGTGCGGCTTCGAACAAGTCGCGCTGCTGGTTCCAGTAGTGGCACGGCGCGAGATGGACGTCGTGGTTGGAGTCCTTGACCACGACCAACGTTGTGGCCGCGCGAACGGTGTTCGAGAACCAGGCGCCGTTCCTCGACTACATCGAGCGCGCCGATCACCAGCGCGAACTCGTCGTGTTCGCGCGCGGGCAGGCAAGCTGGGCGGTCGCGCGGCTCCTCCGGCTGTGCCGCGCCGGTCGCGTCCCGATCCGCCATGCCGGCGATCTCGACCGCACCGGCGTGCTGATCCTGCGCAGCCTGATGCATCGCATCCGCGCTCCGATCGCGCCGTGGCACCCACCGGCGCTTTGCGGCCTCCGACGGCGAGGCGATCGACCCCGAGGAGCGTGCCCGGATCGCCCGCCTCGTCGCGATCGACGATCCCACCGCGGCGTGCCACGACTTGCTCGTCGAGCTCGACCGGACCGGCAGGTGGATCGAGCAGGAGACGTTCTCTCACCTGCTGCTTGTGCGCTTCGCACGGAGCGCGGCCATGACCTCGTCGAACGGTACGGTCTGGCCAGCATCGGCTTGTGCGAGTGAGCGGTCGATCGCGGCGTACAGCTTCTCGCGATCGGCGTCGTTCATCCCATCGTCGTCAGCGTCGACGCTGGCGAGCAGGGCGTGAGCGATCTCCAGCCGCAGTGGCTCATCGAGCGCGAGGAGCTGCTCGAGGAGCTGTTGAGGGACGGCCATGTCCCAAGCCTACCCGAGCGCGCTGCCGAGGTCGACCGTGGCCTTCCGAGCTACCCTACGTGACCAACCACAGTTTCGGCAGCAGCCTCGCGGCGTCGCCGAATCCCTCGCGCGAACTGCCGCTTGTCGGTCCGCGCGGTGGGCGCGCCCGGCGGTCGCGCCGCCGAGCACGAGCCACCACGCAATGCGATGGTGCGCCGGCTAAGTCTTACGTGCGCTCGGGGCTTGTTCCGGTGCGTTGTTCGCCTGAGAGCTGCCGGTCCGATCGTCGGCGTGGCGAATCATGCACTCGACCGCGGCGACCTTGTCGACGACAGGTGAGCGCAGCTCGTAGAGCGCGAGAGATTCGCGGATCTGGATCCAGCTTCTGCAGCGTCTCGATGCGATCGGTGACCGCGCCCATCTTGTCGCCGTACCAGCGCTTGCCCTCGAGCTTCGGCAACTTGTCGATGATCGTGTCGAGGCACCACGAGCGCTTCGCCGGATCGGCCGCGAGTTGCTACCACGCCTCGTGAAACGCCAGGTTCTTCTTCAGCGCTGGTCCGGTGAAGGTCTCGATCGCGTCCGCGAGCTCGCTCGAGCGCGTCTTGCCAAATTCCGTGAGTGCTTCGTCGAGGTTCATGAGGTCGAGGTAACGCTCGATGCGCCCTGCGCCGCCCGGCGATGACGAACCACGCGGGCCACGGCGGCGGCGGTGGCGAGCGCCGCGACGCCGAGCATCGCGCCGCCTTCGGCGTAGACGCTCGGGGTGACGTGGTGCCCGTTCGCGACGAACGCGACCCAGAGGGTTCCAGCCAGGACCGTGCCCGACGCGATCCACCATCGTGGAGAGGCTGGGATCGGTCTCGGCACCGCCGTGAACACGCGCCGACTGGTCGCGAGCAAGCCACCGACGATGATCAGGACCACGATCACCCGGGATGCGGGTTGGATCGCAAACCCGACGATCGCGCGGAGCACCAGCGCACCCAGCGCGACCCTCCACGCCATCCGGCTGTGTCGTTGCAACTCACGAGCGACAAACAGCATCCCGCTCCCGGCCGCGATGGCGAGCACTTGACCGAGCTCGCCGAGCGGACTCCCGGCGGGCGACGCCGACACGACCATCACGATGGCGCCGGTGACGAACGTCAGCGCGGCCAGGAGGGTCGCGGTCGCTTCTGCGAGCAGCGTCGGTTGTGCCGTCGCAGCTGAACGCGCACGGAATTCGAGACCCACCAGCAGCACCGCGCCGACCACGATCGGCAACAGGTTGGTGATCAGCCGATAGACGAACAGCCCAGCAACCACCGATGCCGCCGCTTCCGGCCGATCGATGAACAACAGCATCGTCCCCTCGAGCACGCCGATCCCCGCGGGCACCTGCGTGATCGAGCTGGCGATGCTCGAGATCAGGCAGATCGTCACGATGTTGAAGTAGGTCACGCCGAGCCCATCGGGAAGACACAGCGTCACGATGGCGGCCGTCAGCGAGAGATCGATGATCGGCAGCAAGATCTGCGCGACGACCTGGCGCACGTTCGGCGCACGGATCACGAGCTTCCAGATCTGAAGCTCGCGCCCGCGCCGGGACCACGCCGCATACAGCATCAACAGCAGCAACGCGCCGATTCCGATCAGCCGGACCGCTAGATCGCCGATCGAGCTCGAGAGCATGTGAGGGATCGGAAGCACCGTGAAGACCAGGCCAAACTGCGCCGCGATCCCGACGAGGAAGACGGCGTTATCGAAGATGCTGATCGTCGCCACCTCACCGGCATCGACGCCCCAGCGGTCGTAGATATGGAGGCGGAGCCCCACGCCCGTGACCGACGAGAACCCCAGCGTACTCAACGAGCGGCTCACCACCGAGGCGAACGCGACCCGTGTCGTCGCGAGATCTCCGCATCCGGCGTAGCCGACGCAAAGACGCTCGCGCAGAACATAGAAGCTCTGTTGCACCACGAGCACCGCGATCGCAGCAGCGATCACGGCCGGCGACATCTGATCGACCGCCGCGGCGATGTCTTCGTAGGTATATGCGCGGAGCAGCCGATTCAGCGCGACCAGCAGCACGCCGAAGACGCCAACCATCAGCGCGGTCTTCGCCCACGACCAGAGTTGCTTGCGTCGTTCCGGGGTCACGCCGTTGCCGCCGTTCGGCTTTGCGAGCGGCTTCATCGCGCGCAGAGTGACACGGTTCAGTGGCAAATCGACTCGACGTGTTGCGAGCCCCACCGATTGACCGCGCATCCGCGCAACGCGATAGTGCCGGCCAGAAGGACGGTGGATATGGGTGTGCTCGACAAGATTCCGCTCGAGGCCGGCGAGGCCGCAATCGATACCTGGACGCTACTGTACGTGCCGCCGAACGGCGGAAAGTACAACGGCAAGCTGAAGGTCACGAACCAGCGCCTGCTCTACGACGCGAAGTTCGACATGTCCGCGGCGGGGATGCTGAGCGAGGCGCTGTTCGTCAAGTTCGGCTCCGAGGGCGTCGTGATCATCCCGAAGTTGAGGATCATGAAGGTCGACGTCCAGAAGAGCTTGTTCGCCAAGAAGGTGCTGGTCACGCTCGATGATGGGCACGTGCACACCTTCAACTACGGGATGCTCAACATCGACCCGGTCGTGACGGCGATCCAGCAGCGGTCCTGACCCGAAGACTCTGATACCGTCGGCGACCATGGCGACAGCAGCAGCGAGACAACCGACCGGCGAGATCACCACGCTGCTCGGCCGGGGAGCGACGTTCGACGGCAAGCTCACGTTCGAAGGCACCGTCCGGATCGACGGCAAGTTCAAGGGCGAGGTGCTGTCCGATGGCACGCTGGTCGTCGGAGAAGGCGCGCACGTCGAGGCCAAGATCGAAGTCGGCGAGATCATCATCCACGGCACGATCGACGGCAACATCAAGGCGACGCGGGCGATCGAGATTCGTGCCCCCGGCCGGGTCAGGGGCGACCTCAACACGCCGACGCTGCAGATCGAGAAGGGCGTGATCTTCGACGGTCGCTCGATCATGGAGAGCACGGTGGCGCCGCCGCCGCGCGCCTACGAACGGCCGGCATCGCAGCCAGCCGCGGCTCCTCCAACGCCGCCGAAGCCGACGCCGATCAAGTAGCCGCGCCACGCTGATCGCGTCGACGCCGATCAGATCATCGAGAAGGAGCTCGTGAGCGAGAGAGCCGTTTCGTGGGTCAGCGTTCGCGTCTACCGAGGTAGCTCACGCCAGCGGGCTCCTGCATTCGGCCGCTTCGGGTGCCGATGGTGCGGCTTCGAACAAGTCGCGCTGCTCACCGCCGTGGTTCCAGTAATGGTACGGCGCGAGATGGACGTCGTGGTTGGAGTCCTTGACCACGAACAACGTGGTGGCCGCGCGAACGGACGCGGTCGCGCCATCTTGGTCGGGCGAAGCGACGCAAAGCTGCAGGCCGAGGTCGGTAGCGAGGCGAAGGAGTTGATCGCGGCGACCCGCATCGATGCCGTAGAACGCCTCATCGAAGAGAAGCGGCCGGACGGTGGCGCCGGCCGCATCGAACATGAGCTTGGCGAGCGCGAGGACGAGCAGGTAGTTGGGCACACCTTGCTCGCCACCCGAGCCGACCTGGCGGAGCCGATGCGTGAGCTCGACGCCTTCTGCGTCGGTCGTGCTCATTCTTAGCTTGAACTCGAACCACTGCCGGTAGTCGAGCAGCGACGGCACCTCGTCGTCGTCGGTGGCGCGAAGCTCGTCGAGGCGAGCATCGATCCAGGCGCGAAACTCACTCCGACTCGCCTCGTCGAGGATCGACAGGCGGCGCACGAGCTCGACGAGCTCGACGCGATCGGCGCGCGGCGTGACCTGGAACTGATACTCGCTCGGTCCGAAGCGCAAGCCTCGCAGGACGCGGTTGATGCCCTTGATGGTCTCGTGGAGGTGATGGATCTGGCCCTGGAGATGGCGCGCGAGCTCACCCATGACGAGCGTGTCCATCAGCGCTCGCGTTCGCTCGTTGACCACGGAGCGCTGCTCCTCGATCGAGCGCTCGAGCTCCGCGAGGACGCCCGCGATCGGCTGACCGCGGCGATCCTCGATGTGATTCCGCGCGCGGTCATACAAGAGCCCGAAGCGCGAGGCGTGCGCGAGACATCGGACGCCGCGCGAGCCATCGCGTTCGAGCTCGTCCGCGGCTGCTTCGGTCGCGCGTTCGACGTCGGTGATGCGCTGCCGCAGCGTGTCGATACTGCGGAAGGAATCACCGCGCTGGGTGATCCGTACGTACTGCGCGAGCTTCTCATCGTCGGCGCGCGCCGCGTCCGATCCGAGCGCCGCGAGGCACGTGCGCAACACCCGCGCTGCATCGGCGAGCTGCACCTCGAGGTCCGCGACGCGCTCGATCGCAACCTTGCTTCGCGTGTCCGCCAGGCCGGCCTCCGCACTCGCACTCGCTCGTTGCGCGAGCAACATCTCCCAGGCGGTGCGCGCATGCGTGCACGCGCCGCGCAGCTCGGCGAGCCGGCGTTCCAGCTCGTCGAGATCGACGCCATCGATGCGAGCGCGCAGGGCCGCGACGTGGACATCGATCGCAGAGACGCGCTCGGTCGCTTCCCTCGCAGTTCGCTCGATCTCGCCCACGGTACGGACTGCGAGATCGACGCGGTGATCCGCAGCCGCGAGCCCGTGCCACGCCGCGGCGAGGTCCGCACCGGTCGCAGCTCTGATGGCGAGATGTAGTCGATGCACGCGGTCGATCGTCGTCTGCGCGGCCGCAACTCTACGGTTTGCCTCGTCGGAGGCTCGTACGGTGTCCGCGTACGTGACGCGCGCCTGCTGGAGCTTCGCAGCATGACCGCGGCGACGTGCTTCCGCGCCGAGGAGTCGTGGCGACTCGGCTGCGACGCGGAATCCGAGGCCTCTCAAGATCGCGTCGTGACTCGTTCCGGGCGCCTCGACCTCGCCGAACGTGGGTGACTGGATCAGCTCGGCGGCGAGGACCTGAAGGGCGACCGATCGCGATCTCGCGTCGTCGGCGTCCGAGGCCACACTCACGCCACCATCCGCGCCGATCGCGCGCTCGCACCAGGCGGGGACCCGAACCGCGGCGTCGGTGGCGATCACGACCCGGACCGACGGCGCGACCGCAGCGACGATCGTGCGGGCTCGTTCACGGTCGGGCTCGGCGACCAGGAGGGCGCCCAGCAGATCTTCGCCGGCGAGGGCTTCGATCGCTGCAAGCAAGGCGGGATCCGCATCGCTCGCCGGTTCGAGGAGCTCGTAGATCGCGCGTGCGGCGATTCCGGCGTCGCCGAGAGCGCGCCGCGCGGCCGCGTAGTCGGGCATCGCCGGACCGACCTCGGTCGTGGTCTCGATCCCGGCGAGCGTCGACGCGGCGATCGTCCGGGCAGACTCCGCGACCTGGGCCCCGACCCGTGCCGCGATCGCTGCGTCATTCGCACTGCGCGCGAGCACGTCCACCGCACGGATCGCCTCGGCGCCGTCGGCGAGCGGTGCGCCGGAGCGATCGGAGAGGCGTTCGAGTGCTTCACCGATGCGGTGCACGGCGGCGAGATCGCCCGGCAACTCCCCAACGTCGGCGACCGCCGCGATCAGCTCGTCGGCGGCGACACGCGCGACCCGTCCGAGCTCGGCCCGCCGCACCGTCGCGATCCGAGCCGCCGCCTCCCGATCACGATTCGCGGCAGCGACCGCGTGCTGCGCGCGCGCGACCTCCACGGAGAGCTCGTTGCGACGGACTTCAGCCTCGCGGACGGCACCGAGCACACCCGCGGCATCATCGGACTCGGCGCGTCGTAGCGCGTCGGCGCTGCGCTCGCTCCGGAGCCGCGCCGCATCGACGTCGGCGCCGAGCCGGAGCTCTGTTTCGCGCCAGGTCACCGCCTCGGCGGTGGCGCGGTCGGCGCGCTCTGCGGTCTCGTCGCGCTCGCGGAGGCACGCCAACCACCGATAGCGCGCACCTGCCTCGCGATTGGTCGCGACGTCGCGAACCAGCTCGACGAGTCCCCGCACGTAGCCGGCCTGGGCATCGAGGTCGCGCAGCGCGACCTCGAGATCATCGATGGCGTGGAGCGTTCGCAAGATCTCGTCGAAGACGCCGGTGTCGGGCGCCGGCAACAGCCGCATGAAGAGGGCACCGAAGTCGCGCGCACCGGCGACGATCTCGCGATACGCCTTCGCCATTCCCCAGAAGCGGACCGCGTCATCGTATTGACGTTCGGAACCGAACAACCTGCGTGCGAGCTCCTTGCGGTAGCCGGCGAGTGGCGCGAACACGTGCGTGGCCCCGAGCTGCTTGCGCAGCGCGTCACGGTCCACAGGAACCGAGGCATCATCGAGCAAGGTGATCTCGGCGAGTGGACGCGTCGTGACGAAGCCCCAGCGCACGACCCGCGCTTCCATCGTGGTCGCTTCTGTCCCGACGCCGAGCGAGAGCCGCTTGCCCGAGGCAGGATCGTGCAGCTCGATCGCCGCATACGCGAGCGCGCCGCCCTCGTTGCGGACGCCGCGCTCGAAGTCCTGGCGAAGCACGATGCCCTGGAGCGAGCGTCCATCGTCACGTTTTCCGCCGAGACGCGCGGCGGCGTTCAGCTCGAGCTCGCCGCCCGCG
>JBDTJY010000263.1:0-6928 GCA_039935615.1 Kofleriaceae bacterium | reverse complement strand
GTCGGTGCCGCGCGCGCCGCTCGCAACGCCGTTCCGGCGGGCCCCGCCGACGAGATCCTCACGCTGTTCGCGCTCGCCGCGGGCTGCGCGTACGACTGCACGCATCGCAAGACCTGCGACTTCCCGTGCCGCGAACGCCTCGAGTAGCGATCAGTCCTGTTCGATCTCGGCCTGCGCGACGCAGTCGCACGACAGGTTACTTCTCGACAAGCCACTCGAGCAGCTTCGCGTAGACCGCCGGTGCATCGAGCAGGTCGATGTGCCCGACGCCGAACGCGATCCACTGCTTCGAAAACGCGAGCCCGTGGACGTCGTGCTGACCGAGCGCGCTCGCGACGCCGACCATGCCATCCCCCGGCAACCGCGCATGCTCCTCGGTCGCGGTCGTCCCCGCGATCGCGAAGCAATCGACGCCGGGCAGCGGCAGCCGCGTGCGCCGATCGGCGCCGAGCGCGAACCGGTCCGCACCTGCCCAGTCGGCGTCGACGATGTTGCCGTAGCGTAGGTCGGTCACGCCCGCGCCGCGGATCCGGCCGAGCACCCGAAACGGTGCGCTGTACGCGCTGATGCCGAGCAGCGTCTCGACCCAGTTGCCGCCGCGCTCGAGTGGTGCGCCGTGATGCGGTGCGCCGAGCGTGACGAGCGTCGTCAGCTTGCCGAGCCACGCGTGATGCGCGAGGCGCGCGGCTTCGCACGCGCTGCGGGCGACCAGCCCGCCCATGCTGTGCCCGATGATCACGATCGATTCGACGGGGCAGGGCCATCCCGTGACCAGGCGTTCGAGCTCGCCGGCGAGCTCGCTGCCGTTGGTCGAGATGTGGCGACCGCTGTTGTAGTCGACGTAGACCGCGGTCGCATCGAGCTCGGCCGCGAGCGCCGCGCCGTGATCGTGACCGTTGCGCAGCCACTGACTGTGGTGCATCGCGAGCCCGTGCACGAGGACGACGAGCCGCGGTCGAGCGCCTTCGTGATGCAGCGCCATCGTCATCGCGAGTGGGTTCGCGGTGTCGGTGAGATAGTCACCGAGCACGCCGTTCAGCGCCGCCTGCACGATGTTGCGCTGCGCGCCCGGTGCGCTGTCGCCGAGCAACGGCCCGAGTGCCGCGAGCGCTGCATTGATCGTCGCGCCGACCGCGCGCGTCACGCCCTTGATCGCTCCATACACCAAGCCCGTCACGACGCGTGCCGGTGCCGCGAGTGGTCGCCCGAGGACACCCGGTCCCGATGCGATCGTACGGTGCATCGCTTCGACCAACCCCATCACACCGGTCGTCGCATCGATCGCGAGTCGGCCGACGCCGCGCAGATCGTCGACGTGCGCTCTCGCCTTCGGCTCGTCGCTCATGCCACGGAGTGTAAGCGCGGAGCCGTCGGATGCGTTCACGAGATATGTCGGTTCGCCTCGCGTGCGTGCTCGCGGTCCTGCCGACCGCGGCTCACGCACAGGTCGCCGCCGCCCGCGCCGACGAGCCGCCCCACGTGGGGCTCGGTGTGAAGCTCGCGGTCGGCGAGGCGGTCGCGAATGGCCTCGACAACGCGTGGGTCGCGCGGCTCGAATACGACCTGTTGCCGGTGCTCGCGCCGCCGGATGGTCGGCCCGGCCCGCTGACCGGCTTCACGATGGGCGCCGAGTACTGGCGCGCGGGCCACGGAACGTGGGGCATCGCGTTACCCGTGCAGCTCGTCCTCGGCGTCCGCGCTGCGCACGTTCGTGTCACCGGCGGCCTCGGTGCGGATGTCCTGCTGGTCGATCAAGTCCACGGCGATACCGGCGTCGGGTTCTACGCCCCGCTCGCGTGCCTCAGTGCGGGGCTCGACATTCACAGCGTCACCGTGCTCGCCGATGTGCGCGTCACGCGGCGCTGGCAGATCGGCGCCGATGACTTCACGCAGTGGATGTTCACGCTGTCGGTCGGCTACACCAAGGAGGGACCGCCGCCGAAGGGCGGGATCAAGTAGCGGTTACTGCGCTTCGTCAGCGCCGACGTCGCGTCCTGTACCCTTCGGTCGCGGATCGCCGTCGTAGTCGTGATCGAGTGTTGCTGCCACTGCAGGACACCCGCGCGCTGCATCGCCGTCTCAGCAACCCGCGGCGGGATCAAGCGGCCATCAACATGTCGCCAACGGGTCCGCGTATCGGCCCTCCGCCTCTCCAGTTGCGTAGCGTAATGCAGTTTCGGCGCGCGACGATGATCCGAGGCGCACGCGGAGGTTCGTGCGGGGCGTGGTTGTCCACGGCAGCGGTAGCGAAGCGACGGTCCCGCCATGTAGGCTCTGTGACGCGCAACCCGGGCGGGCTGCGGTCGATAGGGGAGACCATGCGCATCGTTTTTATTGGCTTGTTGTTGGTTGCTGCCTGTTCGCAGCACAACCCCGACGCTTGTTGTTCGACTGCGACGCAGTGCGCGGACTTCGGCCTGGACAACATCACGGGGTGCGTGACCGGGAAAACGTGCGACTCCGGCGGGAACTGTGTGGCATCTGAATGCCAAACGTCGTCGGATTGCACGACCGCTGCCGCACCAATCTGCGAATCACAGATGTGCGTCGCTACATGCGCGAACGATGATGAATGCGTCGGCATCGCGGGCCGGCCGTTCTGCGCGACTGACGGTGCATGCGTTGCGTGCACGATGGACTCGCAATGCACCGATTCCTCGCCGGTGTGCGATTCGACGGCCCACGCGTGCCGTGGTTGTTCGGATGACAGCGAGTGCGCCGGTGGTATCTGCCTCGAGTCGGAAGGCACCTGCAAGGCTGACGCTGAGGTGTTCTTCGTCGCGAACGTTGGGGTCGATAGCGGTGCCTGCACGCGCAACGCGCCGTGCGCGACGATCCCCTTCGTGCTGGCGAAACCGCAACCCCAATACAAGACGATTCACATCCTTGGCGGTACGTACGCGATCGGTGCGTCCACGCTCGAGATTTCGCAGGCCGCATACATCGAGGGAAGCAATCCGATCATCACGGCGAGCGTCAACGGCCCCGTGTTTCACTTCCAATTCTCGCTCGGCATGGGAGTGCTGAACGATGTGACCGTCGTTGGCGGCAATACCCCGTCGAATAACCCTGCGATCACCGTCGACGGCGCAACGGTTCAGATCTACGGCGCCACGATCAAACGCGGCGTTCGAATGATGAGCGGCAACGTTTCGATCTCGAAATCCACGTTCACGGATCCGACGGTTGCCGTCTCCGGGGTCGATTGCACGTCGGGAACCGTTTCGATCGATACGAGCTCGTTCACGGCGAGCAAGATCACGTCCACCGGCTGCACTCTCACGCTGTCGAGAAGTCGCTTCAACGAGAGTACGGATAGTTGTTTCTTGGCCAGCGGCGGAAAAGTCGTGATTGAAAACAATCTCTTCAATGCACAGTCCGAGTTGCTCGACTGCGGCGAGGTCGATGCCGCGCTCGCAGGTTCGACGGTTCGCTTCAATACGTTCGCGAACCTTTCCGATCTCGTTGCAGACGGACGCGCGCTGAGCTGCGATGCCAGCCTCGATGTGACGAGCAACATCTTTGCCTGGGGAAGTACAGCGCCTCACGGCCCGACGACCTGCGCGCCGAAATACTCTCTGTACGACACCGCAAACACGACGGCCGTGCCACCGACCAGCTTCAGCGGGAACGCGTCCACGTTCTTCGTGAACAAGTCCGCGATGGATTTTCATCTCGCACCGAATAGTCCTGCGATCGGTATGGCGCAGACTGGCCTGACTGTGACCACGGATCTTGATGGAAACCCGAGGCCGTCTCCCGACGGGAGCACGCCCGACGTTGGAGCCTACGAGGCTCCTTAGCTCCGTAGAATTGCGGCTTCTTCTTCCGCCGAGCAGCGTCCCGGAACGCGTGCTAGATTGTGTCTGTGATTGCGGCGCTCATCGTTGGTGCACTGACGGCGTGGTACCTCGGCCTCCGGATCGGCGTGATCATCGCAGTCGTAACGGCGGCCGCGCTCGTGGTCGCGATGGTCGTTCCCGGCCTGACGTTGACCGTGTACGTGCTCGTCGTTGCGTGGTCTGCTGGGTTGTACTTCTTCGGCGCCAAGATCTCGGGGGCGACCGGTAAGACCAGCATGCTCGGTGGTGCACTCGGTGGACTCGGGTCTGGCGTTAGCCAAGCGAGCTCGTGGGCCAAGAAGGTCCTCGGTCGCAAAGACGTGTAGGCGTAAGACCCTCAAAAGCAAGATCCCGCGTGGGGTTGTGGGCACCTAGGAGGGATTTGCTCCCCCAGGCAACTCGCCTTGCTCCGCAATGTGAACGCCTACTTAACAGGCGTTTGTTTGGGCACGCCATTTGTAATGGATGCACACCATGCGCAGCATCCTTCTCGCTATCACCGTCTTGGCTATGCCGGCTTGTACCCAGGACATCGGTGGAGCCGGTCCTGGCGGAGGGGGAGACGATACGCAAGCAACCTGCGGCAACGGAATAATTGACCCAGGCGAAGCGTGTGACGACGGTAACGCGAACAATGGTGACGGTTGCTCCTCGACCTGCCAAACCGAGAACACTGCGACTCCACGGATCGCACTCACGGTCGACAACACGACCGCTACGACTGATCTGAACGTCGTCTCGACGTTCAACGTCACCGTCACGAGCATGATGGGGTTCTCCGGCGCGGTAACCCTGACCGCGGCCTCCGACGGTGCTGACTGGATGGCGACGCTCGATACCGCCTCGCTCACGGTTGCCGCCGATGGAACGGCGACGGCGAAACTCACCGTCAAGGCCATGGGCGACACCGCAGCGCTCACGGGCAACGTGAAGATTTCGGCTGCGAGCAGCGGACCGGCTTCAGACGTATCGGTCGCGATGACGTTCAACCCGACGCTGGACGTGACCTTCGTCGACTCTGGTGGGGCGGTCGCAACGTATGACCCGACGTGGGTCGGTGGGAAGCCGTACATGCTCAAGGCTGGTCGGTCGATCAAGGTCGTGAATGGCAGCACGACGGCGCCGATGACAGTTCACGTTGACGGTGGCATTGCAGGCTTCCCGCACGAGGGAGGCACGACTGCAGCTGGTGGTGCGTACACGGGTACGACCGCTGCGGGCGACGTCGGCGCCACAGTCGGCTTCTACACTCACATGGGCGGCACCCCCCCCGCGTTCCTGTATGACGCAGGATTGAGTGGCGCCAAGCGTCCGGCCCTTACGATCGTTCCATAGCATCCGTTCGCCAAACTCCGAAGGCTCGCTCTTAAACAGACCGGCCGTTTGCGTTCCTGGGCGCGAGTTCACCGATAGCCGTGGAGTTGTCGTCGAGTAGCAAGTGATCTTTGGGGAGAGTTAACACCGGCTGGGGTGTTAACTCCCACTTCTGAGGGTTTCGGTCCCAGCACTAACGCCTACTTACGATGGGCATGTAAGTTGTAAAGGATGCACAACATGCGCAGCTTTCTCCTCGCTTCAATTGCCGCACTCGCGTTCCCAGCCTGCACCCAGGACATCACCGGCGCGGGTACTGGCGATGACCAGCCGCAAGCGGTGTGTGGCGATGGCATCGTAGGGACCGGCGAAGCATGCGACGACGGCAACACGGTGAGTGGAGATGGCTGCTCCGCGACCTGCCAAAGCGAGTCGGCTTCGGCTCCGCGTGTCGATTCCACGCTCGACAAGCCTGCGGTCACGAGCGAGCTCGGCAAGACGGAAACACTGAACCTCACGGTCACCAGCGCGAACGGCTTCAGCGGTACGGTAACGATCGCCGCTGCTCTTACCGATGCGACCTCCGGCACGCCCGATACGGCGGTGACCCTCACGGTTCCCGCGAGTGTCGACCTCTCGGCGGATGGCATGTCCGTGGTTCCCGTCACCCTCGCGACCACGTCGGACGCCAGCGGCACTGCGCTGAATGACAATCTAACGTTCACGTTGACGAGCTCGGCCGGAACGTCGATGGCAGCGGCAACCGTCGCCGTCGCGAACATCTTCACCATCACCTTCATTGACGGCACTGGCGGTGTTGCGGCGAACCACGCCGGAGCGGGCCTGTCGTACACGGTAAAACGTGGAGCGATCATTCGTTTCCACAACGCCGACACGACCACAACGCTGATCCCTACAACCGTACCTGCCAATACGGCCACGACTTCCCACGTGATCCATGGCGACGGTGCGTTTCCGCACCAGGATCCGCGAACAAGTTTGACCACACAAATCACGGGCGACAACTACGACGTCCCGACCATCGGCATCGCGCCAGGCTCGTCGGGGCAGCTTGGCTGTCATGACCATGCCTCGGCAACGACGTACAGCACCTTCACGGTGATGTAGTCGTCGGCGGACTCCGTCCCCAGGCCCGCTCCCAACAGAGCGGGCCTGTTTACGTTTCGGCGCGACGCAACCCGTGATACCAACGGACGATACGGTGGGTATGGTTCGCTACGTCGTTGTAATTCTCCTCGTCCTCTCCAACGTCGCACGTGCAGATGAGGGCGGCATCGCCCTCGAGGTCTACACGGGGGACCGCTCCGCTGATGCGAGCCGCTTGCTGGGGCCGATCCTCGACGAGCTCGCTCGCCAGAAGATCAGCACCGGCGACACGGTCGGCCGGCTGTTCGAGGGCGCGGTGTCGAAGCCAGCGCGCAGCGCGAAGGGGCTGCCTGGCGATTTCGGAGCGCAGACCGATAGCGGCTTCAATCTCTGGGTCAGCGGCAAGTTCGACGACTCGGTGAAGTTGCTCGGTCCACTCGTCGACCTGGCGCACCAGAACTCGGGCGCGTTCGCGAAGGACACGTCGCTGCGCGAGCACCTGCGCAAGGCGCTGATCGGGTTGGGGCTCGCGCAGCTGCGGCGCGGCGATCCGAGCGCGATGCACGCGACCTTCGAGGAGTACGTGCGCAGCTTCAACGATGCGTCGGTCCCGAAAGCGGTGTATGGCCCCGATGCGGCGGCGGCGGCGTGTTGCGCGGCGGCGT
>JBDTJY010000262.1:0-11921 GCA_039935615.1 Kofleriaceae bacterium | reverse complement strand
CGTAGAGGTCGCGCGCGCCTTCGTTGAGGTGCGCGCCCCGATACACGAACCGGATCTGCGGGCGGTCGTAGCCCGACGGTCCCATCGGCGAGAACACCAGCATCGGCGCGATCTGGAACACCGCCGGATCCTCGGCGCGCAGCGTGATGTTGTTGAGGCCGTTCGGAAACTTCGCTTGATACGACACGTCGGCGCCGGCGAAGAAGCCCTTGCCGAGCTTCGCGAGTGGCCGCACGTCGAACGTGTACTCCCAGCCGTCGTTCGGATCCATCGCGTTACCGGTCGCGTCCGTGAAGTCGCGCGCGAGGAATGCGAGCATCACGTTGCCGAGCGCGTGATCGTAGTTGCCCGACACCGCGAACGTGAATTCGCTCGCGTTCGAGACCTCGAGATCGGGGCCGACCGTCGACGGCGGTGCGAGCTCGTCGAACGCGCCGAGGCCCTTCGCGTAGCGCACGTACAAATTCAGGTGGCGGCGAAACTTCGAGTCCGCCGGTTGGAAGCCGTAGAGGCTGAGCTCGCCGCCGATCAGATACCCGGAGTCCGAGGGCAACGCTTGAAACGTCCCGTCATCGCGCTTGAACGTGCCCGAGCCGATCTCGTCGATCTCGCCGTGGAGCTTGCCCTTGATCGACAGGTTGCCTGGCCCACCGTCGTGGATGTATGCGGCCGAGCCGCTCGCGACGAAGCGCTGGCGGTCGAGCTGCGTCACCGAGGTCTCGCCCTGCACCGGGTTCGCGACTTCGATCACCTGGTACTGATACGGATCGTTCAGGCGATTGAGCCCGCCCGCCGCCGCGAGCTCGACCGCGTCGGTGCTCACCGGCTTGCGATAGAACACGCCGGCGCCGACGGTGTTCTGATCGTCGAGCGGCCAGTAGTCGAGCAAGTAGACATCGTCGCCGCGATACATCCGCGAACCGGCCCACAGGCTGAGGTCGCTCGAGACCTGCGCGTCGAGGTACATGTTGCGAAGCGCGGGATGCGCGTCGAACTCGCCGGTGTCGTGGAACAGCGTGCTGTCGAACGCGAGCGTGATCACCGGGCGGATCTTGTAGCCCTGCTCGGTCTCGAAGCCGTACGACGTGTCGAGCTCGAGGTAGCTCGGCTCGACGATCCGCGGTGGATGCGCGACGACCGCGATCTCTTCGGGTGCGCCGCCGCGAAGATCATCGCCGGCGATCACGCGACCGTACGAGCCGAACCGAAAGCCCTTGTCCGGATCGTCGTGAACGACCGCAGGCAACGGCGCCGGTTGCGGCGGCGATGCCGGCTGCTCGACGGGATGAACGTCGACCGGTCCTGCCGGTGATGTAACGACGGGCTTCTCCAGCGGGGACGACGTCGGAGGTGCACCTTCCGGTGGCGGCTCCGTTGACGGCGATGGCGTCTCGGGAGGCTTGTCCGTCTCCGGCTGAGCCCACGCGCGTCCCGCGCAAAGCAACAGAACTACTGCCAACCGGGTCCGCATCGCGCGGCGCACACGAGCACGAAGCGTGCCCGCAGCACAACCTGTCATCTCGACGATCTGCCCTCGACTCCGCGCGCGTCGCGTTGCCGTAAGCAACACGACGGCCTACGCGTGCGCGGCCTTCTTCGCCTTGTGGTGCTTGGTCTTGTGCTTGTGCGTCTTGTGCTTCCGCGCCTGCTTCGCCTTGTGCTTCGTCGTTGTCTTCGTTGTCTTCGTTGTCTTCGTTGTCTTCGTTGACGCACCCTCGGCGGGCGGATCGTTCTTCACGACCTCGAACTTCGGGTCGGCAGCCTTGGGCGCCGGGTCGGCAGCGTTCAGCGCAGGCTGCTCGCCCGGCATCGGATCTCCCGGATCCGCTGCGGCGATTCCACCCAACAGACTCACGATCAACAGCGAGCGAAGGATCCGACGCATCATGAGGTCATCACTACAGCATTCCTCGATCACACGGCAAGATCCTGGCGACTCGCCGGCTACCCGTGTTGCCGATCGCAACGCGCGAAATCCCGAGGCGCGGCGATCCGTTGCAAGTGGCTGTAGTGACCGGAGGTCGCGCGACCGAACGTGCCCCACCGGCTGGCATGTCCCTTGATGATGGCTCACCCGTGCGCTTCGCCGTGGTCTCGATCTGCCTCGCCCTCGCCGGCTGTCCGTCGGCGCAGAACCCGGATCTCGGCGGCGACGGCGGGGTCGGGAGCGATGCCGGCAGCGGCTCGGCCTGCCCGGTCGTCCCGAGCTGCTCGACGACGATCGAGTTCCACGGCTCGGGCACCAACGTCGAGTTGCGCGGCGACTTCGCCCCCGACGGTTGGACCACCGGCATCGCGATGACCCCGATCGCGGGTGGCTTCACCGTCACGATCCCCGCGAACAACAAGCAGGTCATCGTCTACAAGCTCGTCGTCGACGGCACCTGGATCACCGACCCCGCGAATACGCTCCAGACGCCCGATGGCTACGGCGCGTTCAACTCGGTGATCCGCGTCGCGTGTGATCAGTGCCCGAGCACGCGCACGCCGATGGATTGGCGCGACGGCATCATGTACTTCCTGTTGATCGATCGGTTCGCCGACGGCGACGTGTCGAACGATACGACCGTCGCGGGCGCCGAATATCCCGGCCAGTACCAGGGCGGCGACATCGCCGGCGTCACGCAGAAGATCGACGCCGGCTACTTCACCGACCTCGGCATCAACGTCATCTGGATCACCTCGCCGCTCGACAACACGCACGCGAGCTTCCCGGGCTCGGATGGCCACACGTACTCCGGCTATCACGGCTACTGGCCCAAGGACGAGACGATCATCGACTCGCACTACGGCACCGAGGCCGACCTCAAGACGATGGTCGATCACGCGCACGCGCGCGGCATCCAGGTCCTCCTCGACTACGTGATGAATCACGTCACCACCGATAGTCCGACGTACCTCCAGAACCCGAACTGGTTCTGGCCGAACGACAACGGTCAGGGCGGCAACTGCGTGTGCGGCCAGGGCTGCCCGACGTTCAACACGGTGTGCTGGTTCGACACCTTCCTGCCGACGTTCAACATGCTGAACGCCGATGCGCGCAAGTGGTCGGTCGACAACGCCGTGATGTGGGCGAAGGCGCTCGGCATCGACGGCTTTCGTCTCGACGCGGTCAAGCAGGTCGAGACCGTGTGGTTCACCGACATGCGCGCGCGATCGAACGGCGAGCTCGCCTGGGATCAACCGTTCTACATGGTCGGCGAGACGTTCGACGGCAACCGCGACCTCATCAAGTCGTACATCGATCCGAAGACCTCGCTCGACGGTCAGTTCGACTTCCCGCTGCGCGGACAGGTGCTGGCGACGCTGCTCCACCGCAACGGTCAGATGAGCGACCTCGTCGGCTTCCTCGACTCCAACGACGGCTACTACGGTAGCGGCGCGGTGATGTCGACGTTCCTCGGCAACCACGACGTGCCGCGCGCGATCGAGCACGCGCTCGATGTGCCGCTGTTCGACCCGTGGGACGGCGGCAAGTCGGATGCGTGGAGCAACCAGCCGCTGCTGCCGACCACGTCGAGCCCGTTCCACCGGCTGTCGGTCGCGTACGCGCTGTTGTTCACGATGCCGGGACTGCCCATGCTGTACTACGGCGACGAGTACGGCATGGCCGGCGCGGGCGATCCAGACAACCGCCACTTCATGCAGTGGGCCGGCTACACCGCCGATCAGACCTGGCTGCACGACGAGCTCGCGGCGCTCGCGAAGATGCGGACCGCGCACCCGGCGACTCGTCGCGGCACGCGCACGACGCTGTCGGTTGGCACCGATACGTTCGTCTACAAGATGGTGACCTCCGGCGACACCGTGTTCGTCGCGCTCAACCGCGGTGATAGCCCGCAGCCGGCGACCGGACTGCCGAGCGGCACGTACGACGACCTCCTCGGTGGCGCGCCACAGACCGGTTCGATCACGATCCCGCCACGCACCGCACTCGTGCTCTCACTGCAACCGTAGCGGGCGCCCGCGCGCACCGTGCGCGGAGGTAAGCTTCCTCGTGCGGCTGCGCCACAGATGCAGACCTAAGCTCGCGGACATACAGCGGCGCGCTCCGTGCAATCTGTCGCCGCATGCCAGCCGTCCCGTCGATCGACCGCTCCACGCGGACGGCGACGATCGCGGTGCACGGCGACCTCGCGATCCCCGACGCGAAGGAGCTCTACGATTGCATTCGCGCGGTGACCAAGCGCCGCGACGTCCGTCGGCTGGTCCTCGATTTCGGTCGGACCGACCGGATCGACGGCGCCGGGATCGCGGTGCTGTCGCTCGCGAAGAAGATGCTCGCGCGCTCGAACAAGCAGCTCGACCTCGCGAACCTCGATCAGAAGCAACAGGACGCGCTCGACCTCGTCCGCGACGTCCCCCCGCTCAAGGTCGAGGTCGAGAAGCCGATCGGCTCGGTCGAGCGCCTCGGCCATCACCTGATCGATCTCGGTCACAGCGTGCGCGACAGCATCAAGCTGTTCGCCGATACCGGTCACGAGCTCGGCCAGATCATGGTCGGCAAGAAGAAGCTGCCGAAGGGCGCGACCACGGGCTTCATGATCACGATGGGCATCGATGCGCTGCCGATCGTGTGCATGCTGTCGGCGCTGCTCGGCGCCACGCTCGCGTTCCAGGGTGTGATGCTGCTCGATCGCTTCGGCGCCGGCATCTACGTCGCCGACATGACGGGCTTGTCGATGGTGCGAGAGTTCGCGCCGATGATGACCGCGATCGTGCTGTGCGGTCGCAACGGCGCGGCGATCGCCGCCGAGCTCGGCACGATGCGCGTGCGCGGCGAGCTCGACGCGCTCGATGCGATGGGCATCTCGTCGACGCGGTTCTTGTTGTTGCCTCGCCTGCTCGCGACCACGTTCGTGCAACCCGCGCTGTCGCTGATCGGCGTGTTCGTCGGCATCGTCGCCGCGCTCCTGATCGCGAACCTCGCGCTCGACCTGCCGATGTGGGTGTTCTGGGGCCGCATCGTCGAGCGGTTGACGATGATGGACTTCATCCACGGCATCGCGAAGAGCTTCATCTTCTCGTGGATCATCGGATTCACCGGGGTGTACCTCGGCATGCGCGCCACGAACGACCCGAGCTCGGTCGGCGCGGCGACGACCCGCACCGTCGTCGTCGGCATCTTCCTGATCATCCTCGTCGATGCGATCGCCGCGACCCTCGGGTCGCTTGGAGGTCACTGATGAAACTCGACTCGATGCTGCTGTGTCGCAAGGTCACCGTCGGCTACAGCGAAGACAAGCCGGTCCTCACCGAGGTCGATCTCGAAGTGCGCCGCGGCGAGATCGTCGCGCTGCTCGGCGGCTCCGGCTGCGGCAAGTCGACGATGCTGCGCACGATCACGGGCCTCCTCGCGCCGCTCGCAGGTGGCGTATCCCTGCTCGGCGAGGACATGTACTCGCTCGACCACGAGAATCGCCGCCGGTTGCTGCGCCGCACCGGCATGGCGTTCCAGCAAGACGCGTTGTTCGGCTCGATCTCGATCATGGACAACGTCGCGCTGCCGCTGCGCGAGCTGACGAAGCTGCCGAACGCGATCATCTGCGAGATGGCGCGGCTGCGGCTCGCGCTCGTCGGCCTCGCCGGGTTCGAGCACCGCATGCCCTCGCAGATGTCGGGTGGGCAACGCAAGCGCGCCGCCCTCGCCCGCGCGTCGATCATGGATCCCGAGATCATCTTCTGCGACGAGCCGTCGGCCGGCCTCGATCCCGTCGTCGCCGCCGAGCTCGACGATACCCTGCTCAAGTTCCGCGACGTCCTCGGCATCACGATCGTGATCGTCAGCCACGAGCTCGACAGTGTTCGTGCGCTCGCCGACCGCGCGATCATGTTCGGCAAAGGCCGTGCGCTCGCGACCGGCACCATTCCCGAGCTCGAGCAATCCCGCAACGAGGACGTCTATCACTACTTTCACGCGAGGTCCGCATGAGCGATCGACGCAAAGCCATGAAGCTCGGCATCTTCACCTTCGTCACGGGCGGCCTGCTCGCGATGGTCCTGGTGGTTTTCGGTGGCCTCCGGTTCTGGAAGCACCACGATCGCTACTTCATCGATTTCACCGAATCGGTGATGGGACTGTCGGAGGGCACCCAGGTGTTCTTCAACGGCATCAAGGTCGGCAGCGTCGGCGAGATCAAGCTCGATCCGGACGACCCGACGACGGTGCGGGTCGGCATCGACGTCAACCGCGGCACGCCGGTCCGCGCCGACACGGTCGCGATGTTAAACATGGCGGGCATCACCGGGCTCAAGGTGATCGATCTGCAAGGCGGCACGCTCAAGGCCGCCGCGCTCCCACCGGGCGCGCACATCACGGTTGGTCAGGGCGTGCTCGACAAACTCTCGAAGCAGGCCGAGCGCCTCGCCGATCAGACCGGCGAGATGATCACGCGCGCCCGGCAGATCATGGACGGCGCGAATCAGATCGTCGTCGGACTCCAGGGCGTCGTCGTCGACATCCACGGCGTCGTCGGTAACGTCCAGGCGATCACGGATCCGAAGCAACTCGGTGCGGTGATCGATGCCACCAAGCTGACCGCGCAGAACCTCCAGCGAGCCTCGGCCGAGGTCAGCGCGATGGTCGCGGAGAACCGCGTGACGATGAAGTCGACGCTCGGTTCGATCGCGCAGGCGAGTGACAACGCGAACCTGGTGACGACCGACGTCCGCACGTTGATCCGCAACAACCAGGGCACGATCGCGGCGACGCTCGCCGACCTTCGTCAAGCCGCCCGCGGCTTCAAGGAGCTCGCTCGCGAGGTCCGCGAGAAACCGTCGCGGCTGTTGCTGTCCGATTCGCCGGCCGAGAGGAAGCTGCCATGAAGCTCGCACTCGTTGTCCTGCCCGTTGTCCTGCTCGCCGCCTGCGCTGGCCCGGCGCCCTCGATCCGCTACTACCAACTCGCGCCGGTCGGCGCCGAGGTGCCGGCCACCGGGGACAAGGTGATCGTCGTCGAGCCACTCGCTTCGGATGCCGCCTACGACGACGAGCGCATCGTCTATCGCAACGGCCCCTACCGCCTCGACTACTACAACTATCATCGCTGGAGCTCGCCGCCGGGCGCGCTGGTCGGAGGCTATCTCGAGAAGGCGCTCGGTCGCACCGGTAGCTTCAAAGCCGTGGTGCGCGATCAGACGACCGACGCCGCGATGATCGTCGGCGGTCACATCACGGCGCTCGAAGAGGTCGATACCGACCCCAAGCATTGGCTCGGCAGGATCGCGGTCGAGCTCACGCTGACCGATCCGAAAACCGGCGGGATCGTGTGGACCCAGTCGTTCGAAGAGACCGAGCCGATGGCGGTCCAGAACCCAGAAGGCCTCGCCCGCGCGATCAGCACCGCGCTCACCCGGATCGCCACGAAGGCCGCTCCGATGATTGCCGAGCACGCGAACGCGCCGGAAGCGACCGCGACGAAATAGCGGAGCGGATTTTCGTCCCCAGCTGTGCTACGGGGTAGCCATGCGGTTCGTCCTCGTTGTCCTGCTCGGGCTGGCTGCCTGTCACTCCGAGCCCCAGCCCGTCCACCCGGCTCCCGGCGAGACACCGCCCCTGCCGCCCGCGTCGGGCACGCCGGTCGGATACCTGATCGATTCGTCGAGCGACCTCAAGCTGCGCGACGACCAGCTGCAGAAGCTCCAGCAGATCGATGGCAGCCTCGCGGCGCGCAACGCGGATATCGATGTCCAGCTCCGTCAGATCGAGAAGCCCGAGGAAGAAGAGCACCTGACCCCGACCGAGGTCAAAGCCGGCCAGAAGCCGCAGCGCAAGAATCACGCGCCGGGCTCGGGGATGACGACGAACGCCGACGCCGCGAAGCTGCACGAGATCCACAACGCGAACGACAAGGACGCGCTCAAGCAAGCGTGGGCGCTGCTCGATCCGGATCAGAAGATCATCGCGAAGAAGATCCTCGACGATCGCGGGATCGAGGTACCCGGCACCGGTCCGAAGAAGGAAAAGCTCGACGACAGCGACGGTAAGCCGCTGCCGGAGATGGAACCGTAGTCCGCGCCACATCGCGACAGATCGCGACACCGGCCGTATCAGCGTGGATCCGGCACGCGGCTGGGTCTAGAGTCGCGGCGTGCGCACCCAGCTCGCTCTAGCCCTCGTCCTCGCGTTCGCGGCGTGTTCGAAGAAGAAGGAGCCACCGCCGGCGGCGCCGCCGCCCACGGCCGATCCGGACAAGGCGAAGAACGACGCCCTGATCGCGGAGGCGCAGCAGTACGTGAAGGACGCCGATCCGAAGCTGCGCATGCTGCTCGTCGACGCGTCGCTCGCCGAGTGGGCGAACGAGACCGACATCACGAAGGAGCACGAGGCAGCGACCGCGAAGGCCAGCGAGATCCAATCGGTCGAGATCACCAAGATGGTGAAGGAGGCGCGCAAGTTCGATCCGATCGTCGACAAGCTCGATCCGGATACCAGGCGCCAACTGCTGTTGCTGAAGTTCCAGGCGCAGCCATCGCCCGATGATCCGAAGCAAGCGACCGACCTCGCGCAGACCGCGACGGAGATGACGTCGATCTACGGCAAGGGCGTGTGCACGACGAAGAACGCCAAGGAGACCTGCCAGAACGTCGATCCGTTCTCGAAGCAACTCGCGACCTCGAAGGATCCGGCGGCGCTGTTGAAGACCTGGAAGACCTGGCACGACGCGGTCGGCCACGCCGAGCGCGACCTGTTCGTGAAGTACGTCGGCCTCGCGAACACCGGCGCGAAGGCGATCGGGTTCAAGGACGTCGCGGATCTCTGGCAGTCGAACTACGACATGCCCGCCGAGAAGTTCGCGCCCGAGGTCGATCGACTGTGGAACCAGGTCAAGCCGCTCTACACCCAGCTCCACTGCTACACCCGTCGCAAGCTCAACCAGCAGTACGGCGACAAGGTCGTGCCGAAGACCGGCCCGATTCCCGCGCACCTGTTCGGCAACATGTGGTCGCAGACCTGGTCGTACCTGTACCCGATCCTCGAGCCGTACAAGGGCGTCGCGGCGATCGACGTCACGCCGGTGCTCGCAAAGTCGTACGACCCGCAGAAGATGGTGAAGATGGGCGAGGCGTTCTACACGTCGCTCGGCATGGACCCGCTACCGCAGACGTTCTGGGAGCGGTCGATGTTCTCGCAGCCCAAAGGTAAGGACGTCGTGTGTCACGCGAGCGCGTGGGACGTCCAGTACAACGACGACCTCCGCATCAAGATGTGCATCAACTTGAACCAGGAGGATCTGTGGGTGATCCACCACGAGCTCGGCCACGACTTCTACTTCCAGCACTACTACAAGCTGCCGATCCTCTACCAAGCGGGCGCGAACGACGGCTTCCACGAGGCGATCGGCGACACGATCCAGTTGTCGATGACGCCGGCGTATCTCCACGAGAAGGGGCTACTCGATAAGGTCGAGACCAACGACAAGGCGACGATCAACGGTCAGATGAAGGTCGCGCTCGAGAAGATCGCGTTCCTGCCGTTCGGCCTGCTCGTCGACAAGTGGCGGTGGGACGTGTTCTCGGGCGCCGTCAAGCCCGAGGACTACAACCAGCACTGGTGGGACCTCAAGAAGCTGTATCAGGGCATCGCGCCGCCGGAGGCGCGTGCCGCGACCGACTTCGACCCGGGTGCGAAGTTCCACGTCGCGGCGAACGTGTCGTACATGCGGTACTTCCTCGCGAACATCCTGCAGTTTCAACTTCACCGCGCGCTGTGCCAGAAGGCCGGCTTCAAGGGCCCGATCAACGAGTGCTCGATCTACAACAACAAGGATGCCGGCGAGGCGTACGCGAAGATGCTGTCGCTCGGCGCCTCGAAGCCGTGGCAGGACGCACTCGAGCAACTGACCGGCACGCGCGAGATGGACGCGACGGCGATCCTCGATTACTTCGCGCCGCTCCAGAAGTGGCTCGAGGAGCAGAACAAGGGCCAGGACTGCGGCTGGTAGCGGCGGACGTCGGATGGCTAGGCCACCTGACACCACGAAGAACGACTGACCTGGCTGATCGATCTGCCGCCCCGCGTGCAACCCCTCGATCTCCCGTCGATCCATGGAGGGTCCGTGCTGGCATTTGCGCTGCACTACGACTCTGCATCCATCTTCGACGGGAGCCTCAAATGAACACCTTCAAGAACCTTGGTTTCGCATCCATTCTCGCCCTCGGCGCTGCTGCTGCGGGCTGTGCTGCTGACTCCGTCGGGACCCCCGGCGGCGACAACGGCGGTTCCGACAACGGCGGCGGTGACAACGGCGGCAGCGGTTCGAACCAGGCGCTCGACGCGACTGGCAAGTACACGATGCAGTCGACGTTCGACATCGCGACCAACGTCCCCGGCACGGTGGGCACGATCGTCAACGACATCATCGACGCGACGGACTCGCCCGACGATCCGACGAACTGGGTGCTCACGCAGCTCGTCAACCAACTGCCGAACGGCACGGTCAAGACGCTGCTCAACGGCGCCATCCCGTTCGTCTCCGGCTACCTCAACGACCGCGTGCTCGCCTGGGCGCCTGACTTCGTCACCACGATGGTCCAGGTCGGCAACGACTTCGGCGACATCACCAAGCACTTCGGCCTCAACGAGACGCTCGAGATCGCGGGCGGCGGCGTCGATGGCAACTACTCGGCCACGCGCACCTCCCTCGGCGCGCACTTCGTCATCAACACGCAGGCGTTCGACCTCAAGTTCAGCGACTACCAGATCGCGAACGTCGTCGTTCCCGGCATCGGCATCACGCTCGACGCCACCGGCAAGCTCGCCGTCGCGAACCACAAGCTGCCGCTGCCGTACGGTGGGATCATCCACATGGGCCTCGACGCTGCCGTGATCCCGATGGTCGATTCGAACGCGCACAACCTCAACGAGTTGCTCGCCGACCAGATCGATTGCCAAGCGGTCGGTCAGTACATCAACGACGCCCTCGTCGCCGACCTCGGCTTCGGCCCGGGCGCGAGCGCGATGGCGACAGCGTGCACCGCCGGCCTCAACGCGAGTGCCAACGCGATCTACTCGAAGATCAACGCGATCAGCGCGACTGCCCTCGAGTTCGACGTCGACGGCACCGCGAAGGCGACCGACACCAACCACGACTACAAGATCGACGCGCTGCAGACCGGTAAGTGGCAGGGCACGCTGTCCTACTCCGGTACGCCCGCTCCGCTCGCGCCCGCCACGTTCACCGGCGCGCGCATGTAACGGTTCGACCAGACGGATGGTGAGTCCGTCGAGTCGAGGATGGCTGGCCGACCCGGGGAATGCTCCCTGGGTCGGTTTTTTTTCGGCCTACGCGACCCGAACGGGCTTAGCGAGGAACGCGCTGTACCCGGCGATCGCGCGTTCGAAGCCTCTCGATGCCGCCGCCGTCAGCTTCGTGAATGGCCGCGCTTCGACGACGACCTCCTTGGCCTTCTGCGTCCGCGCCCACGTACCGACGACCTCGCCGTTGGCGACGATCGTCGACAGGAAGATGCCGTTACCGCCGGGGACGACGCGATCGGCGAACTGCGCGGGCAGCGAGCACGTCCGATCTTCGTAGCCGAGGATCAGCTCGTCGAACGCGGGCAGCGCGAGGACCGGCGCGTCGGCGACCACGGTGCGCTCGTCGAAGTAAGACCCGTCGTGATGAGCGAGCACCGGCTTCGCGAGCTCGAGCGCGACGCGCGCGTCGGGCATCGTGAGCTTCGTCCAGCGCGCGAGGTCTTTCAGGGTCGCCGGACCATGCGACAGGAAGTAGCGGCGCGCGAGCTCGCCCAGAGCTTCTTCGCGAACCAGCTCGCGCGGTGCGGCGATCCATTCGTCACACAGCACGTAGCTCTGGTCTTTGCCCTCGGCCGGCCCGAGGCAGATCGACCCGGTCTGCGCGAGGTACCAGAGGATGTGATAGCCGCGATGCGGTTCGGCGTTCAGCTTCGCCTCATTGA
>JBDTJY010000261.1:0-77458 GCA_039935615.1 Kofleriaceae bacterium | reverse complement strand
ACCGCTCCGCTGACCGCGATCGAGCTCACCGATAACGCCGGAGCGACCGACTTCCACCTGACTCAGATTTCGCTCGACGAGTCCGGCACGCTCGTCGTCGCGCCGAAGAACACGAACTTCCGGCTCCAGTTCGATTGGGCCGCGACCGACACCGCCTGCGGCGGCGGCAATTGCCGGGACCAGCTCGAGGTCGGGTTTCATCAACAGGGCTCGGCGACGGCTGGCCATCGCAGTGGCTGCGCCATCGACCAGGCGATTTCGAACGTGAACGTCGACACGGGAGCGGTCGACATCGCCGCGTACAAGACCCCGAATTCGACCGGGGTCTACGAGCTGCGCATCCACATCGCCCAGAACCTCGCCTGCACCTACAACGGCGCTAACGACTACTACGGCGGCGAGCCGACGATGGTGATGGCGCTGTTCTGTCTCCGGTGATGTGGTAGCTACGGGGGCTCGCCATGCGCCACCTCTACGCCGACTTCATCGATCGCGTCGCCAAACCGGCTCGCTATCTCGGTGGCGAGTACCAGTCGGTGGTCAAGGAACACGCCGATGCGCGCGTGTGCCTCGCGTTCCCGGATGTCTACGACATCGGCATGTCCCATCTCGGGACCAAGATCATCTACTCGTTGCTCAACAAGGATCCGCGAATCGCATGCGAACGCGCGTTCGCGCCGTGGCTCGACATGGAGGCCGAGTTGCGCGCGCGCGACCTGCCGCTGGTGTCGCTCGAGAGCCAGCGCCCGCTCCACGAGTTCGACGTCCTCGGCGTGTCGCTCCAGTACGAGCTGACGTACACCAACATGTTGACGCTGCTCGATCTGGGCGGCATCCCGCTGTACGCGGCCGATCGCGCGGAGGACGCGACGCTCGTGCTCGTCGGTGGGCCGACCGCATCGCACCCCGAGCCGGTCGCGCCGTTCATCGATGCGGCGTTCATCGGCGAGGCCGAGGAGCTGCTCGGCGCGCTCGTGCTCGCGTGGGCCGCGCTGCGTACGAAGATCCGCGCGGGTGCCTGCACGCGGCGCGATGCGCTCGCCGAGCTCGCCGCCCAGTTTCCGATCTACGTCCCGGCGCTGTACGACACGGTCACCGACGAGGCGACCGGCATGACGGTCGTCGGCGCACCGAACGATCCGCGTGCGCCTGCGAGGATCTCGCGCGCGATGGTGCGCAACCTCGACGACTATCCGTTCCCGAGCGATGCCCCGGTCCCATACGCCGAGGCGGTGTTCGAGCGCGCGTCGGTCGAGATCGCACGCGGCTGCACGGAGGGCTGTCGGTTCTGCCAGGCCGGCATGATCTATCGGCCGGTCCGCGAGCGCTCGCCCGAGTCGATCGCGACGTCGTTGCTCGAGGGCGTCGATCGCGCGGGCTACGAGGAGAGCGGCCTGACGTGCTTGTCGACCGCGGATTTCTCGAGCATCACGCCGCTGGTCAAGAAGGTCGGCGCGGAGCTCCGCAAGCGCGGCGTGTCGATGTCGGTCGCGTCGCTGCGCGCGTACGGGCTCAACGAGGATCTGCTCGACGAGCTCGCGCTCACGCGGATCAGCGGGCTGACGTTCGCGCCCGAGGCCGGCACGCAGCGGATGCGCGATGTCGTCAACAAGAACATCACCGAGGCGCACGTCGAGGAGAGCTCCCGGCGGGTGTTCTCTCGCGGCTGGCACCGGCTGAAGCTGTACTTCATGATCGGCCTGCCGACCGAGGAGGACGAGGACGTCCGCGGCATCGTCGAGACCGGGCTGCGGATGCTCCGGATCGGTCGGAAGTCGGTCGGCCATCGCGCCGAGGTCACGGTCAGCGTCAGCTCGCACGTGCCGAAACCGCACACGCCGCTGCAGTGGGCGGCGCAGGATTCGTTCGCCGAGATCGAGCGCAAGCAATCGATCCTTCGCCACACGGCGCGGATCGAGCGCAGCCTGCGGCTCAAGCATCACCACAGCGGGATCTCGTTCGTCGAGGGCGTGCTCGCGCGCGGCGATCGCCGGCTCGCGCCCGTGCTCGAGGCCGTGTGGCGCGCCGGTGCGCGGTTCGATGGCTGGGACGAGTGCTTCGATCTCGAGCGCTGGCACGTCGCGCTCGAGGCGGCCGGGCTCGACGCGCGCGCGTACCTCGACACGCGTCCGGTGACCGCGCGGTTGCCGTGGGATCACATCGATGTCGGGCTCGAAGACGGCTTCCTGTTGAGCGAGTACCGCAAGGCCGTGAAGGGTCGCGCGTCGCCGCCGTGCGGCAAGGTCGCGGGCATGTTGATCCATCACACCAACCTCGCTGATGCCGATCCGGATCACCGAAAGTTGGTCTGCTACGACTGTGGCGTCGCGTGCGATCTGTCGAAGATGCGCGAGGACCGCCTGGTCGCGTTGCGCGGGCTCGGTGCGACGGAGCGCTCGGCGCCGCGCGACGTGCCGAGCGATGCCGCGGCGGCGCTCGTCGATGTTTCGGAGCGCGGTGGCGGATCGCCAGCCGAGAAGGGGGCCGAGAACGGCGCCGTGAAGGGCCCCATGAAGGGTCGCGATCGCGAGACCGATCGCGCAGAGCGCGTGCGGCTCGCCGGCTACATCGGCGCGGGCGTCGCGTATTCGACCTATCGGATCCGGTTCGCGAAGATCGGGCGCGCCGCGTTCCTCGGCCATCTCGATCTCGTGCGCTTGCTGTCGCGCACGTTCCGTCGCGCGGATCTACCGCTCGCGATGACGCGCGGGTACTCGCCGAAGCCGCGGCTCGTGTTCGGTCCGGCACTCGGGCTCGGCGTCCCGAGCCTCGGCGAACTGCTCGACGTCGATCTCGAGCACACCGTGCGCGGCGAGCGCTCGTGGGACATCGCGGCCGACGCCGAGCGGATCGAGCTCACGGCGGATGAAGTGCGCGAGCGGATCTCGGCGGTGTGCCCGCCCGGACTCGAGATCGAGAGCTGCACGATCGTGCGGCTGTCGGGGCACGTGCTCGCGCGCGAGATGGCGCAGCCCGATCCGGGGCTCGGCAAGTTGATCCAGGCGGTCGACGTCGTGATTCGCCCCGCCGCCGATGGCATCGCGCACGACGTCGCGCGGCTCGAGCGGATCGCCGCCGCGTTCATGGCCAAGACCGAGTGCCTCGTCCCGCGCGGCAGCGGTGGCGGCAGCGACAACCATCGCGGCAGCAAGAAGCCGGCGCGCGCGATCGACGTGCGCGGGTTGGTGACCGAGGTCTCGGTGATCGCCGACGAGGCCGCGGCGAAGGTGTGCGACGTCCTCGAGTGGCCGACCGCACCGGCGCTGGTCCGCGTCCGCGTGCGCGCGACCTCGGATGGCTCCGCGAAGCCGAGCGAGCTCGCGAAGGCGCTCGGCGTGTGGGGCTCCGACGAGCTGCGCGGCGATCACGCGCTGGTCGCGCGGCTCGGTGTGGTCGCCGAGCTCGCGCCGCTGCCCGCGGATGTGCCGGCAGACGTGCCGGCAGACGTGCCGGCAGACGTCATCGACGACGCGCTTCAGAACGCGTAGCCGCCACCTCGAACCCTGGCGTATCGTCGAGGGATGGACGAACGACGACGCCTGGTCCAGCAAGTCCGGGTCGGCGGCATCCAGATGATGAGCGGGATGATGCTGACGATGATCAGCCTGGCCTTCATCGGCTACACCGCGAAGAAGCTCGCGAGCGACATCTACTACGTGATCTACGGCGCGATGATCGTGTTCGGCGTCGTGTGGGGCGTGAGCGGGGTCGTTCGGCGCCGGCGTGCGCAGGCCGCGATCTCGAAGCTGCCGCCGCACTAAGTCGAACGTCGGGTTTCGCCGCGCGTGCTATGAAGCGACGTGGCGATCAACCTGTCGGTCAACCTCAACAAGGTGGCCCTGTTGCGCAACTCGCGCGGCGCGCAGAACCCGTCACCTCGGGTCGCGGGCGAGTGCTGCCTCGACAACGGCGCGTACGGGCTCACGCTGCACTGGCGCCACGATAATCGCCACACCCGCGTTGACGACGTGCGCGTGCTGCGCGAGCTGACCCGCGCACGCAAGTGCGAGCTCAACCTCGAGGGCGATGCGCGCGAAGAGTTGGTCGCGCTCGCGATCGAATTGAAGGTCGATCAGTTCACGCTCGTGCCGGTCAAGCCGGGCGAGGTCACGAGCGATCACGGCTGGGACCTGCCGCGCGACCACGACACGCTCGCGCCGATCATCGCGCGGATGAAGCCGCTCGGGATTCGCACCGCGATCTTCGTCGATCCGAACCCCGATCAGATGAAGGCGGTCGCGGCGACCGGCGCCGATCGGATCGAGATCTACACCGAGCCGTACGCATCGGCGTGGGGCAAGCCGGCGCTCAAGCTCGAGCTCGCGCGCGTCAAGGCGACGGCGCAAGCGGCGGTCGCGCTCGGCCTCCGCGTCAACTGCGGTCACGATCTCACGCTGCGCAACACGCCGCTGCTCGCGCGCGAGGTTCCGGAGATCACCGAAGCGTCGATCGGTCACGCGTTGATCGCGGACGCCTTGTACCTCGGGCTCGCCGAGTCGGTGAGTCGGTACGCGCGCGCCTGTCGCGGCGAAGCGGTCGACGCCCCTGTCACGCAATGAGGGCACTGCTGCTGCTCGCCCTGCCGGGTTGCTTTCTGTTTCGCAACGGTGAAGGCGACCGGTGCCAGGCCGGACGGATCGTCGTGCTCGAGACCCAGGACGACGTCGCGCGGATCGCCGGCTGTCGCACCGTGACCGGCCTGGTCGTGCGCAGTGGCGCGACGCTCGATCTCGCACCGCTGCACGAGCTCGAGGCGATCCAGGGCGACTTCGTCGTCGGACCGACCGTCGGGATCGAGGAGGTCGCGCTCAACCGCGTGCGCACGATCGACGGTGCGGTCCGCGTGTCGAAGAATCCCTCGTTGCGCGGGTTGTTCCTGCCACGGCTCGAGCAAGCCGGCCGGATCTTCGTAGAGGCCAACGGCGCGCTCACCACGATCGCACTGCCGCGAATTGCCTCGATCCGCGGTGCGATGGTGATCAGCGACAACCACTCGCTCGAGCTGATCACCGCCGGCGAGCTCGTGACGGTCGGCCACGAGCTGGTCGTGATCGACCAGCCAAAGCTCACGCTGCTCGAGCTGAGCAAGCTGACGACCGTCGAGGCGGTGCGCATCGAGCGCGATCCGAAGCTGCCACCCGAGATGGCCGCTGAAATCCGCGAAAAGGGCAGCGTTCCGTAGCTCGCCAGCCTCGGTCGGGAGTCGTAAGATGGCGCCATGTCACGTGACATCCTCGAGCTCGGCGCGTCGCTGGGCTATCTCGACGAGCTCTACGAGCTCCAGCAGTCCGAGCCCGGTGCAGTCGACCCGAGCTGGAATGCGTTGATCGGTCCGATCGCGACCCCCACCAACGGCACGCCCAAGACCAATGGGCAGGCGGCGAAGGCACCGGAGCCCATCGAGCCGCAGAACGGGATGTCCGTTCAGACCCCGCACGAGACGCTGCGCGACGACGCCATCGCGATCTCGCGCGGCACCACCCGCCGGATGCCGACGTTCACGCGTCCCGGCGCGGTGACGATGTCGCCGATCGTGGCGATGCCGTCGGTGTGGCCGCTCGTCAACTCGTATCGCACGCGCGGCCACTTCGCCGCGAACCTCGATCCGCTCGGGTTGCTCGAGACCGCGCGGATCACCGAGCTCGATCCGGTGACGTGGGGCTTTGCGGATCCGAACGCGCGGCTCGAACCGACCGGCGTGCATGGCCTGCCGACCGCGACGGTCGCCGAGCTCGTCGGCCTGCTCCAGCGCACGTACTCGAGCTCGGTCGGGCTCGAGTTCATGCACATCTCGTCGCCGCAGCGCCGCAGTTGGCTCGCGGAACGGATGGAGACCGGGGCGAGGACGGCGGTGTCGCGGGATATCCGTGTGCGCATGCTCGCGCTGTTGATCAACGCCGAGACGTTCGAGCGGTTCTGCCATACGAAGTATCCCGGCACGAAGCGGTTCTCGCTCGAGGGCAGCGAGAGCCTGATCCCCGCGCTCGATCTCGTGCTGTCTCACGCGGCCCAGTCGGGCGCGATCGAGGCGGTGATCGGCATGGCGCACCGCGGTCGGTTGACCGCGCTCGAATCGCTGATGCGGCGACCCGCGCGCGAGCTGTTCGGTCAGTTCGAGGACATCGAGCCCGAGAAGGCGCTCGGCGGCGGCGACGTGAAGTACCACATGGGCTTCTCGACCGATCGGATCGACGCGAACGGCAACGCGATGCACGTGTCGCTCGCGTTCAACCCGAGTCACCTCGAGGCGGTCGATCCGGTGGTCTGCGGTCGCGTGCGCGCGAAGCAGACGCGGCATGCCGATCTCGAGATGCGCCGCGTCCTCGGCGTGATCGTGCACGGCGATGCGGCGTTCGCGGGGCAGGGCCTCGTGCCAGAGACGTTGCAGCTCTCGAGCTTGCCGGGCTTTCGCACCGGCGGCACCGTGCACGTGATCGTCAACAATCAAGTCGGCTTCACCGCATCGCCGGCGGAGCAGCGCTCGACGCCGTACTGCACCGACATCGCGAAGATGCTCGAGTGTCCGATCTGGCACCTCAACGGCGAGGATCTCGATGCGCTCGCGCGCGTCGTCAAGATCGCGAGCGACTACCGCACGCAGTTCAAGTCGGACGTCATCCTCGACATCTACTCGTATCGCAAGTACGGCCACAACGAGAACGACGAGCCCGCGTTCACCCAGCCGGTGATGTACGACCGGATCAAGACCAAGCCGTCGCCGGTCGAGGTCTACTCCAAGGTGCTGGTCGACGAGCGCGTGGTGACCACCGACGACGTCGCCGCGATGACCGCGCGCCGCGTGAGCGAGCTCGATGTCGAGTTGGCCTCGGCGAAGGCGGCGAAGAATCGTCTGGAGACGCCCGCGATGACCGGGATGTGGAAGGGCTACGTCGGCGGCATTCAAGACGCACCCGATGACATCGATACGAGCCTGCCGCGCGCGCAACTCGCGGCGCTCGCGCAGAGCATGGTCGAGATGCCCGTGGGCTTCACGCCGCACCCGAAGATCGTGCGCTTGCTCGAGCAGCGCTCGCAGATGGGCCGAGGCGAGCGGCCGATCGATTGGGGCATGGGCGAGCTGTTCGCCTATGCGTCGCTGTTGGTCGCCGGGATCAACGTGCGGATGAGCGGGCAGGATTGTGCACGCGGCACGTTCAGCCATCGCCACGCGATCCTCGCGGACGTCAAGACCGGGCGCGAACACAACGTGTTGTGCAACCTGCACTCCGACCAGGGGCTCGCGCGGATCTACGACTCGCCGCTCTCGGAAGCCGGTGTCCTCGGCTTCGAGTTCGGCTACTCGCTCGACTATCCCGATGCGCTCGTGATGTGGGAGGCGCAGTTCGGCGACTTCGCGAACGGCGCGCAGGTGATCATCGATCAGTTCATCACGTCGTCGGAAGACAAGTGGAAGCGGCTGTCGGGGCTGACGCTGCTGTTGCCGCACGGCTACGAAGGGCAGGGGCCGGAGCACTCGAGCGCGCGGCTCGAGCGCTATCTGCAGTCGTGCGCCGAGCAGAACATTCAGGTCGCGCAGCCGACGACGCCGGCGCAGATGTATCACCTGCTGCGCAGTCAGGTGCTCCGCAAGCTGCGCAAGCCGCTGATCGTGATGACGCCGAAGAGCCTGTTGCGACTGCCGGCGGCGACCTCGACGATCGACGAGCTCGCGAACGGTAAGTTCCATCGCGTGCTGCACGACGCGGTCGCGGATCCGGCGAAGGTCACGCGCGCGCTGCTGTGCACGGGGCGGATCTACTACGACCTCGCCGACGAGCGCGAGAAGCGCAAGACCGAGGACATCGCGATCATCCGGCTCGAGAAGCTGTATCCGTGGTGGCCGAACCTCGTCGGCGCGTCGATCGACAAGTACCCGAACCTCAAAGAGGTGATGTGGGTCCAGGACGAGCCATACAACATGGGTGCGGCGACGTTCGTGACGCCGAAGCTCGAGGACCTGCTCGGCCCGACCGTCAAGCTCGAGATCATCGCGCGCGCCGAGAGCGCGAGCCCGGCGACCGGGTCGCACAAGGCCCACGTGATCGAGCAACAGCAGATCATGAAGGCTGCGTTCGATCCGCGCTGAGCCAGCGGCGATCGGCGTTCGGAGGTAGGATGCGCGCATGGCCGACCTCGTCGTCCCGCAGTTAGGTGAATCGATCTCCGAAGCCATTGTCTCGAAGTGGCTCAAGAACGTCGGAGACGCGGTTGCCGTCGACGAACCGATCGCAGAGCTCGAGACCGACAAGATCACGGTCCAACTTCCGTCACCGGTCGCCGGGGCGCTCAGCGAGCAACGCTTCGCGGTCGGCGCGACCGTCAAGGTCGGCGACGTGATCGGCGCGGTCGAGGCCGGCAAGCAAGGCAAGAGTGCCGCGCCGCCCGCGAAGGCCGTGCCGCCGCCGCGCGAGCTCGTCGAGGCGCAGCCGGCGCCGCCGCCGGTGGCCGCCGCGCTGGTGACGCCGACCGCGGCTCCGGCGCCCCCACCGGTCGCGGTCGCGGCTGCGGCCAAGACCAACGGCAAGAGCGAGTCGATCGATCGGGACGCGCTGTTGAAGCTCACGCCCTCGCAGCGCCTGACCGCGCGCGAGACCGGTGCGTTGCCGGCGCCCGGAGCCGCGGTGCCGGGGGGCCCGTCCGCCGAGGATCGCCTCGGTCAGCTCGATCCGCGCGACGAGGTGATCGCGATGTCGCCGCTGCGCAAGCGCGTCGCCGAGCGTCTCGTCCAGGCGCAGCACGAGTCCGCGCACCTCACCACGTTCAACGAAGTCGACATGACCGCGATCATGGCGCTGCGTGCGAAGTTCAAGGACTCCTTCGAGAAGTCGCACGGCGTGAAGCTCGGCTTCATGTCGTTCTTCGTCAAAGCGTGCGTCGCGGCGGCAAAGCTGTTCCCGGGCATCAACGCCGAGCTGATCGGCGGCAGCATCGTCTACAAGAAGCACTACGACTTCGGCATCGCCGTCTCGGCGCCGAAGGGCCTCGTCGTGCCCGTGCTCCGCGCGTGCGACACCCGCTCGTTCGCCGACATCGAGAGAGGCATCGGCGAGCTCGCCGACAAGTCGCGCAACGGCAAGCTCGCGCTCACCGACCTCCAGGGCGGCACCTTCTCGATCACGAACGGCGGCATCTACGGCTCGATGATGTCGACGCCGCTACTCAACTATCCGCAGACCGGCATCCTCGGCATGCACAACATCGTCAAGCGCGCGATCGTGGTCGACGATGCGATCCAGATCCGTCCGATGATGTACGTCGCGCTGTCGTACGACCATCGCGTCGTCGATGGTCGCGAGGCCGTGTCCGCGCTCGTGGCGATGAAGGAGCGGCTCGAGGCTCCCGATCGCATGTTGGTCGACACCTGATCAGGGAGCCGGACGGCCGACGAGCGCTGCACCCGGTCCAGGCAGCGTCGCTTCCTCGAACGTCAGCGCCGCGCTGTGCGCGATACCCGCGACGAAGCCGCCGGGCACACTCGCCAGCGAGGTGATCTCTTCGCGGCCGGGACCGCCGGCGTGCCAACTGGTCTCGAGCTCGCCGGCCGCGTTGACGGTGACGACGAAGCTGTCGGCGCCACCGGAGGCCGAGACCGAGCGCTTGCCGAGTACGAGCGTCGCGGAGAAGAACCCGGCGACCACGACGCGATCGTCGACGGCGACGATGCCGCGGAGCCCGTCGAAGTCGCTGCCGCCGATGATCGTGGTCGTGCCGGGGTCGCCGGAGGGAGAGAACCACGCGACGAGGCCGTCGGCAGGACCACGCGTGGTGAGGTCGCGCCCGCCGATCCGGATCGAGTCGCGCACCGTGGCCGCGACGATCACGCGCTGCTGCGAATCGATCGCGACACCGGCGACCGCGTCGTCGAGCTTGCCGCCGAAGGTCTGCTGCCAGCGACGCGCGCCGGACGCATCGAGCTCGGCGACGAAGCCATCCGCGAACGGGAGCTTGTCGTCGAACGCCTCGAGCGGTTCGCCGAGGAGCTCGGCGCCGGCCGTGAACACACCGGCGATGGCGACGCGATCGCCGCGCGCCGCGACACCTTGGACGGAGTCGGCCCCGGGACCACCGACGCGCACGACCCAGCGCACGCCACCGGTGGCCGTGAGCTGGGCGACGAAGCCATCGCTGCGACCGGCGCTCGACACGACGGTGCGCGCGTTCGCGGACCGCGCGGTGTCGCCGACCCGCAGCGTTCCGGAGAACGTTCCACCGACGACGAAGCCCGCGGCGCCTTCGATCGGAGCTATCGAGGTGATCACGACGAACTCCGCCGCATCGAACGGGACGCGCCAGCGCGCCGCGCCGGTGGCGCGATCGACCGCGACGACGAGCGCGCTCGGCTCGCCGTGCAGCAGCACCGGTGCGCCGATCGCGGGCCCCGTGAGCTCGCCGTTCGCCGAGAGCGTCGCGACGACCAAGCTCGAGCCGGTCGCGAGCGGACCCGCCGAGCCGGGGAGCGTGACGTGCCACGCGATCGCGTCGGTCCCGGCCTTGCGCGCTTCGAGCTCGCTCGAGCTCGCATCGCCACGCGTCGAGAACACCGAGGCACCGTCGCCGGCGACGCCGCGCAGCATCTGACCGGGCTTGCCGATCTCCGTCGCAAACGACACCGCGGTTCCGCGCTGCGGATGATCGGCGCCGCGACAACCAACGAACAAAGCCCCGACCACGAGAGCGGCCGAGGCGAGTCGAAACATCCGAGCTGCTGCTCTAGAGCTTCTCGCCGCGAGCGCGCAACTGCGCGACGACGGTCGCGAGACCGAGGCGATCGATGATGCGCATTCCACGTGCGGACACGCGAATGGTGATCCAGCGCTTCTCGTCCTCGAGCCAGAACCGCTTATCGCGGAGATTGACCTCGAAGCGCCGCTTGGTGTGGCGGTTCGAGTGAGAGACGTTCGAGCCGACGAGCGGCGACTTTCCGGTGACTTGGCAAACGCGGGCCATAGCGGTGTCCTTAGATCTTCGACTCTTTGAACTCGACGTGCTTGCGAACCACCGGGTCGTACTTCTTCAGCACGAGCTTGTCGGGGGTGCGCTTGCGGTTCTTCGAGGTCGTGTAGAAAAAGCCAGTGTCCGCCGTCGAAACGAGGCGGATCAACTCGCGACCAGATTTTCCCTTTTTCGCCATGGCGGTACTCGCTCCCTACGTGTGTCGGGGGTGGGACTTATGGCATGGGCCAGCGACCATTGGCAAGCCCGTTTAGTCGCCGTCTTCGTCGTGCTGCGTCGGCTGCTCGTCGCCCTCGCGGAGCGGCTCGCGCTCGCCGGATCCCGACCCGTCGGGCACCGCAACTCCTGGCAAAGTCGTGGTTTTTCGCTTCGCCCGCCGCGAGTCGATCGCCATCGCGAGAATCGTCATGTCGTCGCCCTGTTCGCCTTCATGGGTGTGGTTGTCGATGTCTGCGAGGATCGCCTTCACCACATCTTCGGCCGTGCCACGCGCGGTCCGGATTCGGCGGGACAGCCGTGACAGGCCGTACTCGTTGCCCTTGCCGTCGCGCGATTCGATGATGCCGTCCGACACCATGATCAACATGTCGCCGGAGTGGAGCTGCACGCGCGCTTCGCCGGCCTCGAGCTCGGGGACGACGCCGAGCGGTGGTGTGTGGGCGCGCTCGGCCTGCAACGGGAACACGCGATCGCCGCGGCGCAACAGCGGCACGCAGTGGCCGGCGTTCGTGAACACCAACGAGCGATTGTCGAGATCGTAGATGCAGTAGACGAGCGTCGCGAACATGCCGTCGTCGCCGAGCGCCGCCATCTCCTGGTTGACGCGACGAAGCAGGCGCGCCGGCGTCCGTGCGATCGCGGCTCGCGATCGCAGCTCGCTCGTCAACCGCGCCATGTAGAGCGCCGCGCTGATCGCTTTGCCGGCGACATCACCGACGCACAAGCCGAGATGCGACGGGTCGTGCCAGATGAAGTCGTAGAAGTCGCCGCCGATCTGATACGCGGGCTCGTAGTGCACCGCGAAGTCGAGGCCGACGACCTGCGGCACGTGCGGCGGCAACAGCGAGCGTTGGATCTGCCGCGCGACCCGCAGATCGCGCTCGAGGTTCGCTCTGCGATGGAGCTGCGATGCGACGCGCGCGGCGTGGATCGCGAGGCCCGCTTGCGTCGCGATCACCTGGAGCAGATCGACGTCCTCCTGGCGAAACACCATGCCCGAGCTCTCGACGTAGACCACGCCGTAGTGAGCACCGTGATAGATCAGCGGCGCGCCCATGCGGGTGCCGACGTGCTCGTCTTCGCTCCCGATCGCGCCTTCGCCGAGGAGCACACCGCGGCGGTCCGAGACGACGTGCTGGATGATCGTGCCGGGCACCTTGAGCTCGCCGCCATAGGGCCGCGGATTGGTGAGATCGATCGACGGTGGCGAGCCCTGCGTGCCGGCATCGCTACGCGGCGCACGATGGCGCTGGCACTGCACGCGCAGCTCGCCGCTGCGCTCGTCCTCGACGAGCACGCCGACATCCTCGGCCTGCGGAAACAGATCGAGCATCGCGTCGACCAGCTTCTCGAGCAGCGCCTCGGCGGATTCCGACGACGCCGTTGCATGCAAGAGTTGCATGATCGCGTCGAGCTTGCGTTCGATCAGGCGAACCGCTTTCTGATCGGAGACGCTGATCATCCCCGACGAGATCATCGGCAGGCGCCCGGAGTTCGAATCGTCGCGGGGCCGGATCAACGAGTTGGAGTGCACGTCGACGATCGTGACGATGTTGCCCTCCGGATGCTTCGGGCTGCCATCGCTCGCCGGCTCGGTCGCTTCGACGCGGATCTTGTTGTTCGCGATCGTGATCTCGTCGTCGTGACGGAGCTGCGTCGCGGATTGCAACCGGATGCCGTTGATGTACGTGCCGTTGTTCGACCCGAGGTCCTCGCACGTCCACGTCTCGCCATCGCGCCACAGCCGCGCGTGCTGCCGCGAGACCCGCATATCGGGTACGAAGATCTGGCAATCACTGCGCCGTCCAATGACGTACTCGCCCTCACCGAGCTTGTAACGTCGACCGGCGATCGGGCCGGCCAGAAAGATCAGCGACGGCATCCTAGGGCCGCTTGATACCACACCTTTTCGGGATCGCGCCCTCCTGAGGATTTTATGGTGTACTTCGCCCGTGCAATCGCTCGGTAACTTCATCGGAGGCCAGTTCGTCGCTCCCGCCGGACAGGCATTGGTGTCTCGCAACCCGGCGGCGGATGGGGCCGTGGTGTTCGAGACCGGATACACGGTGGAAGCCGTTGACCACGCGGCCGCAGCCGCCGCGACCGCGCAACCGGCGTGGGCCGCGCTCGGCGCCGGCGATCGGTGGGCGCACCTCGAGCGGTTCAAAGCCGCGATCACCGCGAAGGCCGATCAACTCGCCGATGCGATCGTGATCGAGACCGGCAAGCTGCGCAGCGAAGCGAAGACCGAGGTCCAGACGCTGATCAATCGCTTCGAGCTCGTGAAGAGCGCGATGGCCGCGGACCTGAAACCCGGGCTGGTCGGACCGGGCGAGACGTTGCGCTATCAAGCGCTCGGCGTCGTCGGCGTGATCGGGCCGTTCAACTTTCCGTTGCACCTGTGCCACGCACACGTGATCCCGGCGCTCGCGGCCGGCAACACCGTCGTCGTCAAGCCGAGCGACATCACGCCGCTGTGCGGTCAACGCTATGCGGAGTGCGCGTTGGCGGCAGAATTGCCGGCGGGCGTCGTCAACGTGATCGCGGGTACCGGCGATGTCGGTGCGGCGATGATCGCCGCGAAGCAACTGCACGGCCTGTGCTTCACCGGGAGCTGGGCGGTCGGTCAGAAGATCCTCGAAGCGGCGACGCACCGTCCGGAGCTGCTGATCGCGCTCGAGATGGGCGGCAAGAACGCGTGTGTCGTCCTCGACGACGCGGCGCTGCGCCAAGCAGTGCACGAAGTGACCGTCAGCGGCTATCTCAGCGCGGGACAGCGTTGCACCGGCAGCGAGCGCGTGCTCGTGGATCGCAAGATCGCCGATCGCTTCATCGACGCGCTCGCGAAGGTCGTGCGGTCGTTGAAGGTCGGCAACCCCGAGGACAAGGGCTCGTTCGCGGGGCCGCTCGCGACCGCCGCTGCCCTCGCGAAGGTCGAGAAGGCGCTCGCGGCGGCGAAGGCCGGTGGTGCGGAGCCGATCGTCGCGGGCGAGAAGCTCGCGGGTGGTTCGTATCGCACGCCGTCGCTGCATCGCTTGCCGGACGGCGTGCACGACGTCGCCGGGTATACCGATGTCGAGATCTTCGGACCGGATCTCTGCGTCGAGGTGATCGATTCGGATGAAGAGGCGCTCGCGATCCTGAACGCGAGCCCGTACGGCTTCGTTCACGCGGTGTTCACGGCGTCGCGGTTCGAACCGTTCTATCAGCGGACCAAGACCGGGATGTTGAACCGCAACCGCTCGACGAACCTCGCGAGCGCGAAGCTGCCGTTCGGCGGCGTCGGCAAGAGCGGCAACTACCGGCCGGCGGGCGCGTGGGCGCATCGCAACGTCGTGCACCCGGTCGCGATCCTCGAGAATCCGCTCGGCGCGGTGACGCCGCACGCGATGCTCGCGGCGCACCTGCCCGGATACGATCTCGATCGCCTGGAGTCGCAACACGCGCGCGAGGAGTCCGAGGAGGCGACGCGCTCGCTGATCGACATGCCGCGGCCGATGCAGATGCTTCGTCCGGTGGGCGGACGTCTGCCGAAGAGCGAAGCGTTGCTCGCGCGGTTGTACGCGGGCGATCGCGTGCCGAAAGAGAAGAAGCCGCCGGTGTTCGATCACCTTCGCTCGTCGGGCCCGTGGATGGTGTCGGTCGATGACGAGCCGCTGTGCGTCCTCGACGGCATGAGCCAGACCGCGACCGTGGTCGGTGGCTTCGCCGAGGATCCCGTCGTGGCGGCGTACACCGAGGGTGAGTTCGCGGAGTTGATCGTCGCGAACGACGACACCGCGCTCGGCGAGACCTGGGCCGCGACCGACTACGCGAACACGCTGCGCCAGTTGGTGCCGGGCTTGCCGCACGTCACCTTCGTGGCGAGCGGATCGGAGTCCAACGAGAAGGCGATGGCGCTGTGCCGGATCAATTGCGAACGTCCGAACGCGACGAAGATCCTCGCGTTCGATGGCAGCTTCCACGGCCGCACGTTGTTGTCGGTCCACGCGACGCACTCGCCGAGCAAGCGCGCGCCGTTCGAGCTCCCCGGCTATCACGCGACGTTCGCACCCTATCCGCTGTGGAGTGCGCCGAACGGCGACGAGCCGAGCGCACCGAGCGGGTACTACGCGGCGGCGGCGACCGGTGACACGGCGGAGTTGGTCGAGCGGTTCGGCGATGCCAAGAGCGACCCGCTGCTCGCCGCCGAGGTCGCGTCGCTCGCGGCGGTGCATGCCGCGCTGGCGACCGGCGACTACTTCTGCACGATCATCGAGCCGATGCAGAGTGAAGGTGGCGATCGCTACGCCACCGAGCGGTTCTTCCGCGCGCTGCGGTTACTGACGCGGCACCACAAGACGTTCCTCGTATTCGACGAGGTCCAGGTCGGGTTTGGCCTCGGCGGCCCGTTCGCGTGGCACTCGAAGTTCCGGCTGATGTCGTCGCGCGGGCAACAGGACTATCCGGATGCGGTGACGTTCGCGAAGCGCGCGCAGGTCGGCGTCGTGATGTCGCGGTTCGCGGATCCCGAGCCGACGAGCGCGCACGGGGCGTCGCTGGTGCGCGGACGGATCCACGCGGACATGGTCTCGACGAGTCACAACGCCGAGCGCCTGGAGAAGCTGGTGTGGCCGCGGCTGACCGCGATCGCGAGGGCGTATCCGCACCTCGTGCAGCATCCGCGCGCGACGGGATATGCGTTCGCGTTCGAGTTGCCGACGACCCAGTTGCTCGAGGCGTACCTCGCGCAGCGGTTCTGGCGCGGTGCGATCGTGTTCGCCGCGGGAACCAAGACGGCGCGCTATCGCTTGAGCGACTCGTTCCACGCGCGCGAGATCGATCAGTTGTTCGAGACGATCCGGCGCTCGCTGTCGTGGCTCGACGCGCACGAAGGCAAGAAGCCGCCCGAGTGGGAAGACCTACCGGTGCCGGCGAGCACGCACGTGCCGCGGCCCGAGTTGCGCTATCGCCAGATCGCGCACGGCGAGACGTTGGACTACCTGCCGGCGATCTTGGACATCGAGTATCAGGTCTACGAGCCCGCGCGGCGCACGCCGCCGGCGGAGATCAAAGCCGCGATCGAGGATCGCGACGGCTCGCTGATCGTTTCGGAGGCGCCGGGCGCGTCGGGCGCGTGGACGCTCGTCGGCTTCGCGATCGGCGGTCCGCTCGAGCAGAGCAAGGACGTCGAGGGTTGCGACGACGATCCGATGCTCGGCAAGCACAACTCGATGTACTCGGTCTCGATCACGGTCGCGCCGACCTACCAGAGCGCCGGCATCGGTCGGAAACTGAAGGCGCTGCAGTTGAAGGATGCGGCAGCGCGCAAGAAGCCGGACGGCACGCCGCGCTATCGCTACGTGACCGGGCGCAATCGCGTCGGGCGCACGGCCGAGATGACGCATCTCAATCGCGTGTACGGCGCGCATGTCGTGCAGGTCATGACGGGTCAGTACGAGGATCCCGAAGGGCAGGCGATCTACTACCGGATTCCGCTCGGTGCGTTCGAGCCCGACCCGGTGGCGCAGGAAGAGGCGATCGCGCGGCGCGCGGCGCAGCAGGCTTCGATCGACGGCAACGATCCGGACCTCGACCTCGCGTCGGGCATGACCAAACCGTTCGCGCATGGACCGGCGTCGCTGGTCGAGGCGGAGCGCCGTGGCTTGCTGTACGGGCCGGCGGTCAACAAGCTCACGCTGATGAACTACGTCACGCCGGGCGCGGTGCGCGGGCTCGAGTGGCTCGGCTCGCTGGTGCCGGCGCTCCCGCACCTCTACCTCACGTCGTCGCGTGATGAAGCGTTCGACAAGGCGCTGCGCTTGATCCGGTGCACGCGCAAGCAAGCGAGCATCGCGATCGGGCTCGAGGGTGGCTACTACGGCCACACCGTGGCGTCGGCGCGCTCGCTCTCGGATCCGGCGGTCCATCAAGGTGGGCTCCCGCACTTCAACTGGCCGCGGGTCCCGCATCCGGCGCGTGCCGGGACCGCCGAGACGATCCGTGCGTTGCGCGCCGCGGTCGAAGCGGCCGGTAACGACCACGTCCTCGGCTTCTTCTACGAGCCGGTGCAAGAGCGCACCGGATGGGTGTTGCCGCCCGACTTCGTCGACGCGTTGGGCAAGCTGCGCGGCGAGCTCGACCTGCCGCTGATCGCGCTCGAGCACACCACGCACACGTATCGCTCCGGCAAAGGTGCGTTCGTGTCGCCGGCGCTCGGCCTGGTCCCCGATGTCCTCGCGTGGTGGGGTGGTGGCCAGACCGGCTATCTCCACACCAGTGCGCGCTGGTTCATCAGCTCGCCGCTGACCTTGGTCTCGACCTGGGATGGCGACGAGCTCTCGCTGATCCGCCAGCACCACCAGTTGCGCGCGGCGCGTCACCTCGACATCGCAGGTGCGTCGCTGCTCCTCGATCGCGCGCTCGCAAAGGTCGCCTCGTCCGGCCTCGGTGCGTACCGCGTGATCGATGCGGGTGAGCGCGCCGGTGCGCTCGCGCAGCAACTCGGCCAGCACGGCATTCGCGTCCGCCGCTTCCCGCAGGGTCGGCTCGGCATCATCCCTCCGCTCGACCAGCTCGAGGCCACGGCGCGCGCGCTCGAGTCCGCGCTGTGAGGACGCTCGCGCTGCCGCCCGGCAAGTCGTATCGCGACTGGGGGCGCATCCATGGCGAGAGTTTTCGCGGCGAGATCAAAGCGCTCGCGGCGATCCGCGCGTACCTCTGCACCAAGATCGGCGGCTTCAAAGATCGCGCGCAGGTGATCGCGGCGGCCGCGGCGCATCTGCCGGTGCTCGAGCGCTATCACGCCGGGTTGCATGCGGAGCTGCTCGGCATCGCCGAGGGCGCGGCGTGCACGCCCGAAGAGATCGTGATCGCGAACCACTACACCGATCTGCGCGACCTGGATCCGGATCCGTCGACGTGGCGCACGGCCCCGACCCACGACGACGCCGGCGCACACGGTCACACCGCCGGTGCGAGTGGCTTGGGTGGCGATGGTTGCAGCGTGATCTGGGCGGAGTCGCCGAGTGGGCGCGTCCTCGCGCAGACGTGGGACATGCACGCGACCGCGATTCCGTACGTGATGACGCTGCTGATTCCGGAATCGGCGGATGGTCCCGCGGCACAGTTGCTCACGGTGACCGGATGTCTCGGCATGGCCGGGATGAACGCGGCGCGTGTCGGCATCGCGATCAACAATCTGTATTCGACCGACGCGACGCTCGGCGTGGTGTGGCCGGCGATGGTGCGGCGCGCGTTGCATCAGACCACCGCGGTCGCCGCGCGCGACGTGATCGCGACCAGCCCGATCGGCTCGGGGCATCACTACTTCATCGCGGATCGGACCGCGGCGTTCGCGATCGAAGCGAGCGGCACGCGGCGCAAGCAAGTGTTCGACGGTGGCCCGGCGTACTGCCACACGAACCACTGCTTCGACAAGGACGTCGAGGCCCGTAGCAAGGTGCCGGCGACGAGCACGACGTGGGATCGCATGAAGTGGCTCGAGGCCGATACCAAGCGCGCTCCGGTGCGCGACCTCGCCGATGCGTGGCAGCGCCTCGCCAGCGAGGACGGCTGGCCGCGCAGCGTGTGCACGAACATGTCGACGCCGGAGTCTCCGCATGGCGCGGCGACCTGCGGCGCGATCGCGATGAACCTCGATAGCGGCGAGGTCTGGGCGCAACAAGGATTCATTCACAACGTCGCCGCGGAGAAGAGCCAACTGTGACCGACTATCCGTTCTTCTTTACCTGGAGTGCGCAGCACGGGGCGAAGCCGTTGGAGCTCACGGGCGGCGAGGGCGCTTGGTTCACGACCCGAGGTGGCGACCGCTGGCTCGATCTCGGCGCGCTGAGCTATCAGGTCAACGTCGGGCACGGCAACAAGCGGATCGTCGAGGCGATCAAGCGCCAGGCCGACGAGCTCTGCTTGTCGACGCCGAACTCGATCTATCCGGCGAAGGTCGAGCTCGCGGAACGGCTGTTGAAGATGGCCGGCCCGGGCTTCACGAAGGTGTTCTTCACGCTCGGCGGTGCCGAGGCGAACGAGAACGCGCTCAAGATCGCGCGGCTCTACACGAAGCGGCTGAAGAACCTCGCGCGACGTTCGAGTTACCACGGCGCGTCGATGGGGGCGTTATCGCTGACCGGTGACTGGCGCCGGCCGCCGCTCGAGCCCGGCATCCCCGGTGTGGTGCGCGCCGAGGATTGTTATTGTGATCGCTGTCCGTTCGGCAAGCGCGTCGAGAGTTGCGCGCGCGAGTGTGCGTCGCACATCGCGGATCTGTTGGCGATGGAAGGTCCGCGCCAGATCGCCGGCGTGTTCCTCGAGCCGGTGCCAGGTGCCAACGGCGTGCTGGTGCCGCCGCCGGAGTACTGGCCGATCGTGCGCAAGGCGTGCAGCGACGATGGCGCGCTGCTGATCGCCGACGAAGTCCTGACCGGCTTTGGTCGCACGGGCAAGCCGTTCGGGTTTCAGCACTGGGATGTCGTGCCCGACATGATCACCGTCGCGAAGGGGCTCGCGTCGGGCTACGCGACGATCGGCGCGGTGATCGTGCACGATCGGATCGCGAAGCACTTCGACGACCACATCCTCGCCTGCGGGCTCACGTACTACGCGCACCCGACCGCATGCGCCGCGGCGGTCGAGACCATGAAGATCTACGACGACGAGAAGCTGTACGCGAACGCCGAGCGACTCGGCCCGGTGCTGCTGCGCGAGCTCACCGCGATCCGCGACGCGATCCAGGTCAAGGGCTTCACGCGCGGACTCGGACTGCTCGCGGTGCTCGAGCTCGAGGCGCCGATCGAGCAATGGCAGCAGCTCGGCGGCGAGCTCGGCAAGCGCAAGTTGTCGCTGCATGTCGATGGCAAGCGCGGCACCGCGATCTTCGCGCCGCCGTTATGTATCACCGAACAAGAGCTCGTCACCGGCGTGCGGTCGTTCGGCGAAGCAGCTAGGCTCGCGTTCGGTACTCGATGACCGGCAAGCATGGCAACAAGGTAGTCGCGAACGTCGCCGAGGCGCTCGCGCCGTTGCGCGATGGCATGACGATCATGGTCGGCGGGTTCGGCCTGTCGGGGAATCCCGAGGCGCTGATCCGCGGTGTCGTCGAGCGCGGCGTGCGCGACCTGACGCTGGTCTCGAACAACGCCGGCAATCTCGGCAAGGGCCTCGCGACCTGGCTCAAGGCCGGCATCATCAAGAAAGTGATCTGCAGCTACATCGGTGCCAACGAGGATCTGCACACGCGGATGGCATCGGGTGAAGTGCGGGTCGAGATCACGCCGCAGGGCACGCTCGTCGAGCGGATGCGCGCCGCGGGCGCGGGCATTCCGGCGTTCTTCACGCCGACGGGCGCGGGCACGGTCGTCGAAGAGGGTAAAGAAGTGCGCGAGATCGACGGCCGGCGCTACCTCCTCGAGATGGCGTTGCCCGGCGACATCGCGCTCGTCCGCGCCGCGAAGTGCGATCACTTCGGCAACCTCCGGTTCTGGCGCACGGCGCGCAACTTCAATCCGGTGATGGCGTCCGCTGCGAAGCTCTCGATCGTGGAGTGCGACGAGCTCCTGCCGAACGGTGCGATCGATCCCGACGACGTCCACCTCGCCGGCATCTTCATCCACAAGATCGTGCACGTCCCCGAGCACGAGAACGCCTTCGAGTACAAGACCACGAGGAAGCGATGACGTACTCGACCGAAGACATGGCCCGCCGCGCGGCGCGCGAAATCCCCGAGGGCTCGCTCGTCAACCTCGGCATCGGCCTGCCGACCCAAGTCGCGGACTACCTCCCGCAGGGCCACGCGTGGCTCCACTCCGAAAACGGCCTGCTCGGCATGGGCCCGTTCCCCTACGAGGGCGACGAGGATCCGAACCTGATCAACGCTGGCAAGCAAACCGTCACGATCCTCCCCGGGGGCTCGACGTTCGACTCGGCCACCTCGTTCGGCATGATCCGCGGCGGCCACGTCGACCTCGCGATCCTCGGTGCGATGCAGGTCTCCGCCGGTGGTGACCTCGCCAACTGGGCCGTGCCCGGCGGCAAGGTCATGGGCATCGGTGGTGCGATGGATCTCGCGAACGGCTGTCGCCGCGTGATCGCGATGATGCAGCACGTGACCAAGAAGGGTGAGCACAAGCTCGTCGCGCGCTGCAACTACCCGCTGACGGCGATGAGGGCCGTGTCCCTGGTGATCACCGACCTCGGTGTCTTCGAGCCATCGGGCCACGGCTTCCGCGTGATCGAGCTCGCCCCCGGTGTCACCCGCGAGCACGCCGAGCGCTCGACGGGCGCCCCCCTGATTTAGGGACGGTAACAAAAGACGAAAAGTACCGTTCCTCAACTCCTCGAAATCATGTGAGCCGAGAGGGACGGTTACAAAACCAGCTCCATCCGAACCTCACGACGAAGCTGATCGAAGACGCGTTCACACAGCTCCTGAGGCCGCGTTCGGTTTCGCGCGATCCATGAAACGGCTTGCTGCGTCACTCCCAACACGGCGCCGACATCGGCTCCCGTGAGTCCGACGGCCAGGCCACAATGAACGATCGCAACTCTCGCTTGTCGTAGGCTGTATTTGCGCCGCCGGGATGCGACCTCAGACGGATGTTGACCGAGCGCAGCGCACACCAACTCGACGACTCGATGTGGGTCAGGTCGAATGCGGCCGAACGGACGAATCACGAGTGGGATTTGCCGATCGAACGGAGTCGCGACGTTGATTTGCCCATAGTGTTCTACCGCTCGAGTGAGCTTCTTCGGATTTGGCCGATCGGGATCCGGTGGATGCCCTTCGACGAACGCGTCGAACGATTTCGAGTCGTGGTTCGCGCGCGCAAGACCCTCATCGACGTGAAGCCAGCGCGGTCCCTGACCCGCGAGATATGCGCCGTGGCTGGTCCAATCGGAGTCGCGCGCGCGCTCCACGACGAAGGCGCGCACCGGGTTGTTGTGGATGTAGGCGATCACGCCGGCAACCTTGCCGTCGGCAGTAGCCCAGTCGTTGGCGCGATTCGCAAATACCGGCCCGATCCGCGCGTAGTGTTCGTTGATCCATTTCGCAAACGGAACGTTCACGCGCCGGCTCCACGTCGCGAGAGGTTCGTTGCCTGCAACCACCGCGAGGTGGATGTGGTTGCTCATCAACGCGTACGCGATACAGCGCCAGTCCGTTTCGAGAAGCGCACGACCAAGCCAGCGAAGATATTCCTCGCGATGCTCGCTCGATTCGATGAACCAACGACGATCGACGAATCGCCAGATGAGGTGATGAACGAGTCCTGGGACGTGCAAGCGCGCTTGTCGCATGCATGTGTTTCGGCACTCGGTGCGAGCGGTTGCTACTTTGTTACCGTCCCTCAGCGTGACTGTGAAGTCGCGTACTTGGGACGCGTTACGTTTCGTCTTTTGTTACCGTCCCCAGTCAGGGAACGATCGTGGTGCCGACCGAGCCGGGCTCTCGGACCGCTCGCACGAGGTCTCCCGGGGCTAGCTTTCCGAGGATGTGGATCGCGCCGACACCTTGGTCGACGACGGCCATCGCTTCTTCGAGTTTCGGGATCATGCCGCCGGTCACGATGCCGTCGGCGATCGCTCGCTTGGCTTCCGCGACGGTCAGGCGCGCGAGACGCGAGCTCGGATCGTTGATGTCGCGGAGCACGCCGGGGGCGGAGGTGATGAGGAAGAGGCGCTCGGATTTGAGCGCCGCCGCGAGCTGGTTGCCGACCATGTCGGCGTTGATGTTGTAGACGTTGCCCTCGGCATCGGCACCGAGACAGGCGAGGACCGGCGTGTAGCCGGCGCCCCAGAGGGTGTCGAGGAGCTGGGTGTTGAAGCCGGTGACATCACCGACGTGGCCGAGGTCGACGGGGTCGGGACCCGCGCCGGCGTAGACCTTCGGCGGGCGGCGGACGGCGCGGACCACGAGTCCGGAGGCACCATGCAGACCGACGGCGCGCACGCCGGCGGCGTTGAGGATCGCGCAGAGGTCGACGTTGAGCTTGCCGGCGATCACCATCTTCATGACGTCGAGCGTGGCGGTGTCGGTGACGCGGCGGCCGGCGACTTGTTTGGTCTCGATGCCGAGTTGTTTCTGGAGCGCGGTCGCTTGCGGGCCGCCACCGTGGACGATCGCGACCCTGGAGCCGCTATCGACCAACGTGCGGAGATCCGCGGCGAGGGAGACCGCTTCGCCCGAGCCGACGACCTCACCACCGATCTTGACGACGAGGCTCACGGCCAGTTCCCGACATCCTCGAGCGAGGCTTTCTCGTCGAGACCGAGGATGATGTTCATGTTCTGGATCGCCTGACCCGCGCCGCCCTTGATCAAGTTGTCGAGCGCGGAGAACACCGTGACGGTGCGCTTGCCGTTGACGACCGCGCCGACCGCGAAGCCGACCTCGGCGTAGTTCGAACCCGCGACCGCGACGACCTCCGGCAAGCGCTTGTGCGGACGCCGCACGAACGGCTCGCGCGCGTAGCGCTCGTCGAACAGCGAGGCGAGCTTCGCGGCATCGATCTCGGCGGGGAGCTCGAGGAAGCACGTCGCGAAGATGCCGCGGGTCAGCGGCGCCGACACCGGCACGAACCGGAGCTCGACGTGCTTCGCGCCCGCGTCACCGAGCGTCTGCACGATCTCGGGGACGTGCTGATGATCGAGCGGCTTGTAGGCCTTCAAGTTGCCGGCGCGCGAGGGATGATGCGTGCCCGCCGCCGGAGCGATGCCGGAGCCCGACGAACCGGTGATGCCTTGGACGTGAATCACCGCGCCGTCGATCATGCCGACCCGCGCGAGCGGCAACAGGGCGAGCTCGATCGTCGTCGCGAAACATCCCGGTGACGCGACGTACTTCGCCGCCTTGATCTGTTCGCGGTTGAGCTCGGGCAAGCCGTAGACGAACGTGCCGAGCAGCTCGGGATGCGGATGCTTCGCACCGTAGTGCTTTTCGTACGACGCGGCGTCACGCAGCCGGAAGTCGCCGGACATGTCGACGACCTTGACGCCCGCCGCGATCAGCTCGGGCACCTTCGCCGCGGTGACCTTGTGGGGCAGGGCGAGCAGCGCGACATCGCAGCCCTTCGCCGCCTCGGCGGGCGATAGATCCTCGAACTTCAGATCCGTCGCGCCATCGAGGTTGGGATGGACCGCGCCGAGCGGCTCGCCGACATGATCGATCGAAGCCACGCGGACGAGCTCGACATCCGGATGCATCAGTAACCGGCGCGCCATCTCCGCGCCGCCGTAGCCGCTGCCGCCGATGATTGCTGCCTTGAATCGCTTTGCCATCGTGGGCAGGTTATGCCATGGCCGACCCGATGGGAACACAACCAGAGTCGCCCGCCCTCGCTCACGTGGATGCCGATCGCGCGATCGCGCTGACGCGCAAATGGGTCGAGATCAACAGTTACACCGCGAACATCGCCGGCGTGAATCAGGTCGGGGCCATGCTCCGCGAGGCGTTCGCGTTGCCGTCGCTCGCGTGTGAAATTGTCGCAGGCGGTGAGGGCTACGGCGATCACTTGATCTGGCGGACGAGTGCGCCGGGCAACCCGATCGTGCTGGTCGGCCATCACGACACGGTGTTTCCGCAGGGCCACTTCGAAGGCTGGCGCGAAGAAGGTGGCCGCGCGATCGGTCCCGGTGCGCTCGATATGAAGGGCGGACTCGCGGTCATTCACGCGGCGCTATCCGCGCTCGAAGCCGCGGGCCTCCTCGCGAAGCTGCCGATCGCCGTGGTGTGCGTCGCCGAAGAAGAAGTCGGCTCGCCGACCTCGAAGCCCCACCTCGAACGGATCGCGAAGGGTGCGCAGTGCGCACTCGTGTTCGAGAGCGGTCGCGCGGCCGACGCGATCATCACGCGGCGCAAGGGCGTCGGCGCCATGACCGTGACCGCGCATGGCAAGGCCGCGCACGCCGGCAACAATCACAAGGATGGCGCGAACGCGATCTGGGCGCTCGCGAAGTTCGTCGACGCCGCACAGCAGCTCACCGACTACGCACTCGGCATCACCGTCAACGTCGGCATGTTCAGCGGCGGCACGTCGAAGAACACCGTCCCCGAGACCGCGCAGTGCATGCTCGACCTGCGCTACGAGACCGTCGCCGACGCCCATGCGCTCGTCGAGGGGCTTCGCGCCGTGGCGGCGAACGTGCGCGTCCCGGGTGTCACCCTCGAAGTCTCCGGTGGTGCGAACCGACTACCGCTCGAGCGCACCGAGGCCTCGATCGCCCTGCGCGACGAGTACGCTGCCTGCGCCGCCGCCGAGGGTCTCGGTCATGGCGAAGCCGCCTTGCTCGGCGGTGGCTCGGATGCCAACACCATCGCTCCGTTGGGCGTGCCCGTGATCGATGGTCTCGGTCCACGCGGCGCCGGCTTCCACACGCCCACCGAGTACGTCGAGCTCGCGACGTTCGCGCCGAAGATCCGCGCGCTCGTGCGGTTCCTCGCGGGCCGCCTCGTCCGGACCGAGTGAAGGCGCGCAGCGGCGGAACAGCGTAGCGAGAGCCGCCTAGTGCACGAGTAGCCGACTCGCCACGTTGCACATGTACGCCAGGCTGTCGCGATAGGTCTCGAGCTCCTCGAGGTCGCCATCTTCATAGTCCGCGGATTTGCGGACCTCGGCGATCTGGATGTCGAGCGCACCCAGCCGCTTCTCGCAGCGCTCGAGGTACTCCGGCAGCAACGTCGAGAGCTCGGGTTCCGGATGCTGCAAGGCCGCGAGTCGCGTGCGCAGCGTCTGGAGCCAGGTGTCGTGATGCTCGCGCAACTGCGCGGCCATGAGGTTGGACGTCGGCACTTCGTCGATCGCGTTGTGGCCGCGGCGCAAGAACGCGATCAGCAGCGTCGGCTCTTCACCGATCACCGGCGCGAGGTCGTACCAGGTGCCGACCCGCACCGACTCGACGAGCAAGCGGCGCAGCCGGCGCGACGCATGAGCGAGCACGCGCGCACAACCGCGCACGCGATCGGTGGGCTTCTCGTTGCCGCCGGGCGTGCGTGCGGTCCACCGCATCAGTGCGATCCGCGCTTCACCTTCCGGAAGCTCCTCGAGCCACGCGAGCGCGTGCGCCGGCTCGTTGCACCGGACGAGCGCTTCGAACGCCTCGTAGCGGACCTCGGGCTCGTGGTCCTCGAGCAGGCCGACCGCGAGCTCCATCAACCAGGGCGGCGCACCGGCGAACACGACGCCGAGGATCGCGATCCGGACCTCGGGCCCATCGGCACCGGCGCGCTCGAGGACGAGCGAGGTTGGTAACCGACCATCGAGCGCCAATCGCGCGACGAGCTGCGTCGCCGCGGCGCGAACTTCCGGCGCTGGATCGCGACGTGCGAGCGCGACCAGCAGATCCAGCTCGCCGTGACCCGCGAGCAACACCGCGAGCGTGCGGCGCACCCCGGCATCGGGCTCTTCACGCCGCGCGAGCTCGCCGATCGCATCGTCCGAGCGCAGCGCGAGCGCCCAGATCGCCCACACGCGCTCCTCGGGACGGCCGTGCTCGATCAACGCGCGCAACTCGGGCTCCCCGAGGACACGCACTTGCTCGAACGATTCGGCCACGGCTCAGTCTAGCTCGCCGTCACTTGATGGCGAACGCGATCGGAACGTGATCAGATCGACCGAGGACGATCGCGTTCACTTGAGCGCGAACACGAACGGATAGTTGACGACCGCGCGACCCTTCGCCGGGAACTTCAAGAAGCTGATCCGCTCGGTCAGGCATTCGCTGACTGCTTCGCTGCGCACCGTCGACGACGTAACGCGCGCACTCGTCACCGAGCCATTCGCCGCGATCTCGAACCGCACCTGCACGGTGCCGGCGAGCGTCGAGTCGTGGTTGACCTCGCGCTGGTAGCAACTCGTGAGGCGCGCCTTCGCGTGCTGGATCACGTCGCTGATATCTTTCTCGGTCAGCGTCGACGTCGGGCCGTCCTCCGTGGGGCCGATCGGCGTCAGCGCTATTGGCGTTCCGCCGCAGCCATTGCCGACACACAGCGAGGGCGCGCGATCGCCACCCGTATCGAGAGTGCCGGGTCCTTTGACCTGCGTGCCGTGCGTGCCGGGACCGTGACCATCCCCATCACCGTGCGTCGTCGGTCCAACTCCGGGCGTGCCCGATGGTCCACCGCCGGTCACCAGGTCGAGGCCGCCGGTGCCGGTGTGTTTCGTGATCTGCTGGAACAGCTTTTGCGTCGCGTCGTCGAACACCCGCGGCGTGCCCGGGTCCTTCGTCACAGTCGTTGCGATCAGTCGCGGTCGCTCGTCCGGTATCTTCCACGTCGAGGACGGCATCGGCGACGCCACGGCCTTGGCCGTCACGCTCGGTGCCGCGGCGGCGGGGTTCGCGATCGCCGGCGCAGTCTCGATCCGCGTCGACACGTAGCGCGCCGTCAGATCGCGCGTCGGATCGACCGTCGACTCGTGGTGCACGTACAACTGATACGACGCGAACAGCAGCGCGCCGTGCAGCACCGTCGAGAACACGAGCGACGCGCGCTGCTCCGGCGCTTGTTCGAACAACGGTCGCACCGGCACGTCGTCGAGCCCGACGAACTGGAAGAACAACTTCAACCGGCCGCTCGCATCGAGCTCGATCACGCCCCAGTCGAGGCCGCCGATCGCGGTCGCGTGAAAGCCCGGCGTCTCGCTCGTCTTCACGAGCGTCGCGACATCGTGCTCGATGCCACCGACACACACCGTGCCGCGCATCTCGCCACCGAGCGTGAGCACGTGCCCGCGACTGCCGGGTCGCACGATCGCGAACCCGTCGGGCAAGCCGAGGTCCGGCGTCACGAACGTCGCGCCCTCGAACGGGCCGATCGTGATCGGACATGGCCGCTCGCTGACCACGTCGCTCATCACCTCGTCGTGCCAGATCAGACTCGTCCGCAGCGCTGCCGGCTTGGCCATACGCACCCCCCAGGAGGGATTAGACGCCTGGCGTCGCATACGGTTCCATAAATCTCTGCCCTACACCGACCTACTTCAGGTGTTGTTCGAAGAACGCGATCTCGTGACCGATCGTGAGCACGATGTTCGCGCGCTTCGACGAGCCGTGGCCCTCGTCGGGAAACAGGATCAAATCGCCTTCGATCCTGCGCTGTTCCATCGCGCCGTGGATCTGCAACGGCTCGCCGACCGGCACACGTGGATCGTTGACGCCCCCGAAGATCAACAGCGGTGCCTTGATCCGATCGACGTAGGTGATCGGCGAAAGTTTCTCGAGCGCGGCCTTATCCTTCACCGGATCCCCGTACTCCGAGATCCGCAGTGGGCGGCGATACGGCGCGGTGTTGCGCAGGAACGTCGTCAGGTTCGACATGCCGACCTGCTCGACGCCGGCGTCGTACGCACCCGCGAACAGCGTCATCGCCATCAGCACCGAGTAACCACCGTAGCTGCCGCCCGACACGCCGATCTTCGTCACCCTCCACGTCGATCGGATGTGCTTCGCACAATCCTCGATGTCGGTGATCACGTCGAGCCGCTTCGGTCCGTCGTCGGCGTGCAACCACGTCTTGCCGTAGCCACTCGAGCCGCGCACGTTCGGCTGCACGATCACGAACCCGCGCTCGACGAACGCCTGTTCGATCGGCGAGAACACCGGCGTGGCCTGACCCTCGGGGCCACCGTGAAACTCGACGATCACCGGGCACGCCGCGTTCACGCACTTCGCCGGCCGCCGCACGAACATCGGGATCTCGACGCCGTCGCGCGCTGGATACGACTCGAGCTCGGCCTTCGCGAACGCCGTCACGTCGATCTCCGGCGACGCCGGACTGCGCCACTCGACCAGCCTCTTGGTCTGCCAGTCGTAGACGTACGTCGTCGGCAACACGATCGAACCGTCGAGCGCGAACTGCGCGAACCGCGCGTTGCGGGTCACGCCGGCGAGCGTCACCGACGACGCGGACGGCAACGCCGGCAGGGCGATCGGGCGCAGGGTCCTGGCATCGAGCGCGACGAGCCGGCGATAGCCTTCCTCGTTGACGTTGTAGTACAGCCGCGTCCGCGTCGCGTCGATCGCGAACGCCTCGACGTCGTGCTGGATCGCCGCGCCGATCGGCGCGAGCTTGCCGCCCTCGAACGTGTACAGCCGCGCAAACTCGCCGAGCTTGTCGGTCCGCACGATCAACTGCCCGGGCTTCGCACCGAACCGCGCTTCGTAGTTCTCGGCTTCACCTTGGCCGAGGATCGGCGTCAGCGTCTGCTTCGTCAGGTCCCACTGATGGATCTCGCTCTGCACCTCGCCGAGCTGCTTCTGCATCAGCCACTGATCGCCGCGCTGGTCGATCACCGCCCACAGGCCGGGGCGATCGAACACGAGCTGCTTCGTCCCCGAGCCGACATCGAAGCGATAGATCGCGTACGAGCCCGGATCGCGATCGTTCGCGCGGTAGTAGATCGACTTCGAGTCGTCGCTGATCAGCGCGAGCGAGGTCTGCACGTTCGGCGTGTGCTGGATCAGCCGCAGCGGTCCGCCGTGCGGATCGAGCACGTACAGCCCGGGGTTCTCCGCGCCGCCGACATCGCGGCTCACCACCACGAACGCATCGTTCGGCGCGATGCCGACCACGGTCGTGGTGTCCTCGCCGCCGGTCAGCTGGACCGGCCATTTCTGCGGACCGTCTTGCCGCCACACCTGCGCCGTCCCCGTGATCTTCCACGTGAAGAACATGCGGTCGCCGCGTGCGGTGACGAACCCACCGGTCGCGCCGCGCACGTCGAGGAACGCCTCGATCCGGCGCGACGCCGTTGGCTCGAGCGGCTTCGGCGCGAACCGCGCGATGTCGGCGGCCGAAACACTGTCGGCGCCGAGCCCCGAGTACGCCTCCGGCTGGGGCAAGCCGTGCATGTACTTGAACGGATCCATCGCGCCCGGATGAGCGTGCGGATACGTGAACGGATCGGTGGTGTCGGCCTGCGCAACCGTCACCAACCCACACACCACCACGAGCCTCAGGAGCTTCATGCCCCCGAGGCTAACTCACATCTCGACGTGACCGCGATGCTCGCGTTCGAGCGCGCGCTTCAACTTGTCGAGGGCCGAGTTCTGGATCTGACGGATCCGCTCCCGCGACAGATGGTAGTGGTCGCCGATCTCGCGGAACGTGCGCTCCTCGTCATCGCCGAGGCCGAAGCGCTTGGTCAGCACGTCGGCTTCGATCGGTGACAGGTGGTGCAGCAACCGCTTGATCTGCGTGGTCAGGGTCGCCGTCGTCATCTCCTGTGCGGGAGAGTGATCTTCGGTGTCCGGATCCGCCATCGTGTCGCCGTAGGTGCGGTCGTCATCATCGTGCGCCGGCCGGTCCATCGACATCGGCTGACCCATGATGTAGCGGTGCATCTGGTTGAGCTTCGCGAGTGGAACTCGCGCGGCCTTCGCCAGCTCCTGCGGAGTGGGCGGACGACCGAGGTCGCCGATGAGATGCTGCCGGACCTTCTCGAGCTGCTGCTGCGCCTCGAGCATGTGAACCGGGATGCGGACCGCACGTGCCTTGTCGGCGAGCGCGCGCCCGATCGCATGACGGATCCACCAACACGCGTAGGTCGAAAACCGCAGGCCGCGGCGATAGTCGAACCGCGACACTGCGTGCATGAGCCCGAGGTTGCCCTCCTGGATCAGGTCCGCCAGTGGCATGCCACCACGATCGTAGCGACGCGCCATCGTGACGACGAGTCGCAGGTTCGCCCGCACGAACTCGTCGCGCAGCGCCGCCGCATCGCGATGCGCCTGGCGCACCTCGTCGACGTACGCTCCCGCGTCCTTCGACGCGCCGTCGGTCCACCACGTCTCGGTGCCCGCGAGCGAGGCTTCACGCGCGCGATAGATCTCGCGCGCGACCGCATCGATGTGCACGCGATCGAGATCGAGCGTGCGCAGCTTCGCCGCGGTCTCCTTCGCCGCTCCCGTGAGCTTCTTGACGAGCTTCGGATCCTTGCGCGCCTTCTTCGACGCGAGCAGATCGTCCGCCGCCTTCTGCAGCTTCGGGAACTTGATCGGCGTCTCGAGGTTCGGCTCGATCAGTGCGAGCAACGACGCGCACACCTCCGGCCGTGATAGCACGCGCTCCCAGGTCAGGATCTCGGTGTCCTCGATGCCCTGCGAGAGCTCGCGTTCGTCCTCGGGCGTGAGCAGCTCGTGCTCCGCGAGATGACGGAAGTAGGTCGCCAGATGATCATCGGAGTCCGGCGTGCGGATCGGCTTGACCACGCGCACCGGCTTCTCGTCGTTCGCCGCCGGTTGCGCTTTGGCGCGCTGAATCCGGCCACGAGCCGTGGTACGGGGAGCGCTGCCGGTGAGCTGCCGGGCTGAGTGAGTGGTGGTCATGGCTGGGTACTCCTACTTTCTGATAAGACGCCGTTTTGATTGGAACCGTTGCAAGCGTCGATTCGATTCCTTCTGCTAGGAGTACGAACCGACCGCTTTTTCCGTTTCATCGCAATTCACTGCACGTTGCGCACCCGATTGTTCGACGGCAACGCCCCAACCGGTCAGGTAGGTAGGACACCGATCCCGACGGGGTCAGAACTGCCGCATAACAGGCGCTTGCGGCGCCTCTTAGGGTCCCTCACGTCTCCAGCGACGGAAAAGTGGGGAACGCACTAATGCCACACCGCCACACTTTGTCGAGCGGAAATGATCCAGCTGTCAGGTTTCTAGACAGCGTTGTGGCGCTAACCGTCAGCTGACGCTGGAGTCTTTTCGAAGTGTGAAGCCGGCAAAAAAGGCTCGAGCCGATCGAGGAGAGCTGCCTGATCGGGATGAATGATCCGCCGCGCGCGCGTGATCTCGATGAACTCGACTTTGTCGACTTCCCACGATGCGCACCGCGGCGCCGCTGCGTCAGGTGCGGCAGCCGCGTACCCATGCACGCGTTTTTTGGATCGCGTGTAATCGACGTAACCGAGATCGATCAACGGTCCGGTGATCTCGAGGCCGGTCTCTTCCCACGTTTCACGACGTGCAGCCGCTTCGAGTGTTTCATCGGGATTCGGCGCGCCTTTCGGGATGCCCCACGGCGCGCGACGGTTGTAATTGCCCGATGGATGAACGAGCAGCACCTCGACGCTACCGTCGACGATCCGGTACAGCACGGTACCGGATGCGAGCTTGGAGCGTGGCTCTGGCATCGTCTTGGGACCGTGCAAGACACACCCGGCCATTGCAAGTGTTGGTCGAGCGATTTCGGGTGTACCGTTTCGGAATGTCCCAAGATCCTCGGAAAGCGTGGTTCGCGAACGTCGTGAAATCGGGTCTCGAAAATCAGATCTTCAACCCGACCGATGTCCTCGCCCACGCCACCCCCGACGTCTTGGCAAGCCACCTCCCGCCCGAGCTGCTCTCGAAGGTCCTCGCGGCGTCGCTCGCGGCCGGCGCGATGACGCCCGAGCGCGTGCTCGAGACCGTCACGCCCGAGCTGCTGGCCACCCACATCCCGCACGAAGTGCTGTGGGCGTGCATTGCCGCGGCGGCCGCAAGGGCAGGTGTCACCAACGTGGTGGTGTCGTGAACGTCAAACCGTTCTTCTCCGAAGCGCTCGGACAGGCGCTCGAGCTCGGCATCGGGACGCCCGAAGACGTGATCAAGCACGTCACGCCGGAGCTGCTCGCGACGTATCTACCGAAGCCACTGTGGGCGCGCCTCCTCACCGCGTGCTTGGGGGCCTCGCGCGTCGACGCGAGGCTCGTCGTCGAGACGATCGGCGTGCCGAACCTCTGCGAGCACATCCCCGGCGGGGTGATCTGGCAGTGCATCAGCGAGATCGCGGCGCGCGCACTCGGCAAGGCGTACACCGCTCCACCGCCGATCGTGACCCGCCCGACGGCGCAGGTCGTGGAACCCGCGTCGAGCTCCGGCTCGATGCTCGCGCCACCGCCCGAGGCGATCGAAGCGCCGGTCGCGCTCGGCACGTCCCCGGGCAGCGTCGGCCCCAGCATTCCGTCACCGGTCAACGGACCGCTCGCGGATCTCATCACCGAGCTCGAAGCCGACGATCGCCCGATCACGCCGAGCCGTGGTCGCACGCCGACGTCGCAACGCTTCCGCCAGAGCAACACCGGCATCGGGCGCCTCGGGCAGAGCCAAGCCGCTCAGCCGCCGGCGCAACCGCGGCGTCCGCAAGCGACGGCCTCGGCGACCAACGGCTCGGCCTCGTCGTCGGGTCGGCCGCGCCGCACCGGCACCGAGGTCGAGGACATCGAGACCGACAACAGCTCGCGCGAAAAAGAGATCGCGGTCGACGACTCGCAGCTCGTCGATTGGCAATCCACCGAGACCACGCAGACCGCCGACGGTACCGAGGACTTCAGCGATCTCGGCCGCAAGCGCTGACGCTAACCGCCGTCGAGTAGCGCGCGGAGCATCGGCGTGCAGTCGACCCACGGATTCGTCGCTTCGCCGCCGCACGTAGCACTCGAATGTGGCGGTGTGGCCGCCGAGCGTGAAGCCCCGACCCCGATGAACATTCGATTGTGGTGGGCGCTGAGAGGATTGAACTCCCGACTTGTTCCGTGTGAAGGAACCACTCTCCCGCTGAGTTAAGCGCCCGAGGGGTGGTTGTTTAGCAACCCAGCCGGCCGGGTGTCAATCCTTGTGATACGACGCCTACATGCACAAGACGATCGTGCGCACCGCGGAGGCACCGGCAGCCATCGGGCCGTACTCGCAGGCTGTCACGGTGCAAGTCGGCGACAAGCGGATGATCTTCACGAGCGGGCAGGTCGCGCTCGACCCGAAAACCGGCGCGATGATCGAGGGCGACGTCGAAGCACAGACCCGGCAGGTGCTCGCGAACTTGAGTGCGGTGCTGGCGGCGGCGGATGCCGGGTTCGAGCACGTCGTGAAGACGACGATCTTCCTGGCGAGCATGGATGATTTTGCGAAGGTGAACGCGATCTACGGCGAGCGGTTCGCGACCGATCCGCCCGCACGCTCGACCGTGCAAGCCGCGCGGTTGCCGCGCGATGCGAAGGTCGAGATCGACGCGGTCGCACTGATCTAAGGAGCACAGCATGTCGGACTCTTCGTCGATCCAGTCGGTGTTGACCGAAACGCGGAGCTTTCCACCGCCCGCGGCGTTTGCGGCCCACGCGCACATCAAGAGCCGCGCGGAATACGACGCGATGTATCAGCGCGCCGAGGCGAACCCGGAGGCGTTCTGGGCCGAGATGGCGGGCGACCTCGCGTGGGGCACGCACTGGTCGAAGGTGCTGGACTGGAAGCTGCCCGACGCGAAGTGGTTCGTCGGCGGCCAGTTGAACGCGACCGTGAGTTGCTTGGATCGCCACGCGCACGGGCCGAAGAAGAACAAAGCGGCGCTGATGTTCGAGGGCGAGCCCGGCGATTCGCGCGTGCTGACCTACGGGCAACTGCACCGCGAGGTCTGCAAGGCGGCGAACGCGCTGACCGCACTCGGTGTGAAGGCCGGCGACTTCGTCGCGATCTATCTGCCGATGATCCCCGAAGCGGTGGTCGCGATCCTCGCGTGCGCGCGGATCGGTGCGCCGCACACCGTCGTGTTCGGTGGGTTCTCGGCGGAGGCGCTCGCCGATCGGATCGGCGATTCGAAGGCGAAGACCGTGATCACCGCCGACGGTGGCTGGCGGCGCGGCGCGATCGTTCCGCTCAAGGAAAATGTCGACAAGGCGATCGCGCACATCCCTTCGGTGAAGACCGTGCTCGTGGTGAAGCGCTGCGCGAATCCGGTGGAGTGGAGCGAGCGCGATGTGTGGTGGCACGACGCGGTCGACACGGCGTCGCCGAAACACGAGCCGGCGATGTTCGATAGCGAGCACACGCTGTTCTCGCTGTACACGAGCGGCACGACCGGCAAGCCGAAGGGCATCGTGCACACGACCGGTGGCTACCTGACGTTCGTGGCATACTCGACGAAGCTGGTGTTCGACCTCCACGAGGACGACATCTTCTGGTGCACCGCCGATATCGGGTGGGTGACCGGCCACAGCTACGTGGTGTACGGACCGCTCGCGACCGGCGCGACCGTGATGATGTACGAGGGCGCACCGAACCATCCGGCGCCGGATCGGTTCTGGCAGATCATCGCGAAGTACGGTGTGACCGTGCTCTACACGGCGCCGACCGCGATCCGCGCGTTCATGCGGTGGGGCGATCAGTGGCCGGCCAAGCACGACCTGTCGTCGCTGCGGCTGTTGGGCTCGGTCGGCGAGCCGATCAACCCCGAGGCGTGGATGTGGTACCGCGAGAGGATCGGCGGCGAGCGCTGCCCGATCGTCGACACGTGGTGGCAGACCGAGACGGCCGGGATCATGATCTCGCCGCTGCCCGGTGCGATCGCGACGAAGCCGGGCTCGGCGACGCTGCCGCTGCCGGGCATAGCGGCGAACGTGGTCCACAAGGACGGCACGTCCTGCGAGACCAACGAGGGCGGATTTCTAGTCATCCAGCAGCCGTGGCCGGGGATGGCGCGGACGATCTTTGGCGACCACGAACGGTTTTCGAAGACATATTTCGGCGAGGTCGCCGGTTCGTACTTCGCCGGTGATGGCGCGCGCAAAGACAGCGATGGCTACTTCTGGATCATGGGACGGGTCGACGACGTGATCAACGTCGCCGGGCATCGGCTCTCGACGATGGAGGTCGAGAGCGCGATCGTCTCGCATCCGAAGGTGGCGGAGGCGGCCGTGGTCGGCCGGCCCGACGACCTCAAGGGCCAGGCGATCGTGGCGTTCGTGACGCCGCGCATGGGCGTCACCGCCGACGACGCGCTCGCGAAGGTCTTGCGCGAGCACGTCGCACAACAGATCGGTGCGCTCGCTCGCCCCGAGGAGATCCGGTTCACCGAGGCGCTCCCCAAGACGCGCTCCGGCAAGATCATGCGCCGGCTGTTGCGCGAAATCGCATCGGGCTCGAAGGCGCGTGGTGACACCACCACGCTCGAGGATCAGGGCGTGCTCGAAAAGCTCGCGCAGTCGTTCGATAAGGAAGAATAACCATGAAGAAGCTGCTCGTACTCGTACTCGTACTCACGGTCGCCGCATGCGGCAAGTCCAAGCCCAAAGAGGGCATCGATCCGGGGACACCGGAGCAAGGCTCGGCGGTCGTCGCCACGGGATCCGGATCCGCCGGATCCGGCGCTGGCTCGGCTGCACCGGCCCCGATCCCGCCCTACACGCCCGCCGCGGACGTGCCGCGGGCGATCAAAGACGCCGTCGCCGCGACCGATCGCAGCGACGACGATCGTCGCCTCGACGTCGGGCGCAAGCCGGCCGAGGTGCTCGCGTTCTTTCACGTCGCACCCGGCCAGAAGATCGGCGAGTTGTTCGCCGGTGGTGGCTACACGTCCGAGCTCATGGCGCGCGTCGTCGGCCCGACCGGCAAGGTGTTCGCCGAGAACACCAAAGAGCTCCTCGACAAGTTCCTGCGCAAGCCGTGGACCGAGCGCGCCGCCAAACCGGTGATGGCGAACGTCGTCAGCGTCGAGCGCCCGATCGACGATCCGTTTCCGCCCGAGGCCAAGGACCTCGACCTCGTCGTGACCGTGCTCAACTATCACGACACGGTCAACATGAAGGCCGACCGCGCGAAGATGAACAAGGCGGTGTTCGCCTCGCTCAAGAAGGGCGGCTACTACGGCATCGTCGACTCGAGCGCGGTCGACGGTAGCGGGATCACCGCGACCGACACGCTGCATCGCATCGATCAGAAGATCGTCGAGACCGAGGTCAAGGCCGCCGGATTCAAGCCCGCGGGCGAGTCGAACGTCCTGCGCAACCCGGCCGACAAGCGCGACTGGAACAGCTCGCCACACGCCGCCGGCGAGAAGCGCGGCACGAGCGACCGGTTCGTGCTGCTGTTCCAGAAGCCGTAGTAGCGTACGCTCCGACGCGATGAACCTCGACCAGCTCGCCGCGCGCATCCCGACCGAGCGACGCGTGCCGGCGCCGGCCGAAATCGCGGGCCCGGCCCAGGCGCTGTTCGCGACCTGGGGCGCGAGCGAGGGCGTCGCCGTGCTGCGCGAGGCGCTCGAGAATCTGCTCGTCACCGCGATGGATCGCGACACCGCGGCGAACGCGCATCCGGCGTTCGTCGCGATGCTCGCGCAACTCGCGCCCGACGAGCTCCGCATGCTCGGCACGATCGAGCACGCGAACTACGCCGCGCTCGACGTCTACGAGAACGGACCGCAGGGCCGGACCTCGCGCGGCCCGCGCACGCTGCTCGGCATCGGCGCGATCGCCGAGGAGCGCCAGCCGCAGTACGTGTTGAACCTCGATCGGCTCGGCATCGTGCGGCTCGATTGGAGCACCATGGCGTCGAGCCGCGCCGACTACAACGCGTTGAAGCAGCGCGTGAGGACCGAGCTCGCGACGATCGACACGTCGACGATGGACGGCTCGATCGTGGTGACCTGGCTCGGCCAGCAGTTCATCGCGGCGTGTCAGTTGATCCGCAAGAGATAGCGCAGCTCGCGATCGAGCGTGTCGCCGGCTTTCTCGAGGTCGTCGCGCATCGCCCCCGAGCCGATGCACGAGCGGTGAGCTCGTCAGGTGCGTTGTCACGTTTGTCGCGCGTTACCGAGGAAGTTCGCCGTCGAGTGGCACTTCAGGCTCGTCGTCGAGCTCGTCCGGCACCGTGGTCGTAGAGTTCACGGCTTTCGGCGGCTCGGGCGTGACCTGCGGGACCGGCGTCTTCGCCGTCTTCGCGAGGTACTTCACCAACAAGCCGACGAGGCGCTCGTGCGCTTTGCGGACGTAGCCCTTCTGCAACGGGCGATCGCCGTTCGTGAGGATCGAGAACGCGAGTGGGCGCTGGGGGTCGAAGTCGAGCACGCCCGACAGCGCGATCACCGTCGACAACGTGCCGGTCTTGCCGTGGATGTGACCGCGGAGCTCCGGCGTGCGGAACCGGCGACCGAGCGTGCCGTCGGTGCCCGCGATCGAGAGCGAGCCGAGCCAGGCCTGCGATGCGACCGCGTCGGCGTCGGGGGCGAAGCCGGCCGCGCTGCGCACGACCGCGACGAGCTCGTGCGCCGTGACGCGCGTGTGATACGAGAGCCCGGAGCCAGAGTCGAGCAGCGCATCGGCTCGGTCGACTTTCGGGTGGCGCGCGAGCCATGCGTACATCGCCTCGAGCGCGCGATCCATCGAAGGCGTCTCGCGATGCGCGAGCGCGGTGGTCGTCATGATCACGCGGTCGGCGAGCCAGTTGATGCTCCACTTGTTGACCATCGTGATGATCGCGGCGAGCGTCGCCGATTCGTGACGCGCGAGCTCGACGGGCAGACCGGCCTGCGCGACCGAATCGCCGATGAAATCGCCGAGCTCCTTGGTCGTCATCTCGCCGGTCACCGCGATCTGATGAGCGCGCAACGCGGCCCGCACGACATACGCGGCGTCCGCGGTGCGCTCCTTGGTGACGAGCGAGTACGTGGTCGCGCCACCCTTGCCGATCGTGCCGCCGATCTCGAGCTCGACGCGGAGATGGCCCGCGGTGTCGGTGACCGTGGTCGCGGTGTACGTGAGGTGAGGGCGCTGCACGGTCTTCGCCGTCTTCGCGCTGATCTTGAACGTGACGAGATCGAAGCCCACGGGGGCGGTTGCCGTCGGTGCTTCGCCCGGCGTGCCGGCCTTGATGTCGATCTGCACCGCGGCGCGGAACAAGCCATCGCGCATCGGATCCGCACCGACGACGATGTCGCCGACCAGCGCCTTGACGCCGCGCGCGGCGAGCTGGGCGCCGAGCTCGTCGAGATCGCTGGCCGCCAGCGTCGGGTCCCACGTGCCGAGCAGATAGACGTTGCCGCGGATCGTGCCGGTCGCGTCGGGCTCGGGGCCGAGCAGGCGCGTCGTATAGCGAAACGTCGGGCCCATCAGATCGAGCGCGGTCGCCGTCGAGATCATCTTGACGTTCGACGCGGGGTTCAGCGGATCGTCCGCGTTGACCGCGAACAGTGGATCGCCGGTGCGCGCGTCGGCGACGAACAAACCGGTGTTCGTGTAGCGCAGCGGGCCGCGCAGCAACTTCTCGATCTGCTTCGCGGTGTCTTCTTCCGGCGTCAGCGCTTCTTCGCGCCGGCCGACGACCTCGCGCGCGGGCCGCATCACGCCGGCTTTTGCGACCTCGACGCGCGCGTGCGCACCGTCGTGGCGCGGCTTCGCGATCGACAGCGGCGCGCGGGTCGTGATCGGCGCGGCCGCGACTCCCCTCGGGCAAAAGCTCGACGTTGCCAAAAGCAACGCGGCGAGGATCCCGAGCTTCACCTGGTGCCTCGCAGCACGACGATCGTCGCGCCTTCGCCACCGTCGCTCGGGCACGCGCTCGCGAACGCGCGCACGAGTCCGCTCACCGCGCCGAGGAGGTCGGCGACCACCGCTTCGCGCAACGGTGCGCCGGCGTCCGAATGCAATCCCTTGCCGTGGATCACGCGGATTCGACGGCGGCCGAGGCGTCGAGATTCAAGCAGAAATGTTCGCAGCTTCTGCACGCCGTCTCCGACGGTGATGCCGTGCAGATCGAGCGTCGCTTCGAGGTCCAGCTTGCCGCTGCGCAGCTCTGCGACTTGTGCGAGCGAGACACCCGGTGCACGCGCTCCGTAGCGCACGCCATCGAGCTCGACCGTCAGCTTGATCTCGGGAGGCAGCTCGGCCACGCGCACGGGAGATGGAGGTGGAGGTGGGACGGCAAGCCGGTCTCGAGTCGTGAGCGGCTTCGCGTCGCGCACGGCATCGAGGAACAGCGCCTGATCCTCCGCGGACACGGCGGTCCGCTTCACCTTCATCCCTCCATTCTGTACTCGGACCGCCGATAACGGTCCAAGAAATCTTGTAGGGTCGCGGCGATGTCGAGCTCCCCACCACGCGTCGCCTACTTCTGCATGGAATACGGGCTCGATCCCAGCTTTCCGATCTATGCCGGTGGCCTGGGGATCTTGGCCGGCGACCACATGAAGTCGGTGGGCGATCTGCACGCGCCGGTCACCGGTATCGGCCTGTTCTGGGACGAGGGCTACACCCGCCAGGTGATCGGCAAGAAGGGAGCGATCGACGACCAGTATCCGAAGACCCCACGCGACGCACTGCGGCGCGTCGACCTCCCCAAGAAGCTCGAGGTCACGGTCCGGGGCAAGAAGGTCGCGCTGCGGGCGTGGAGGGTCGACCGGTTCATCAGCTCGACGCTGTACTTGCTCGAGCCCGCGACCGCCGCGGACCGCGCGATCACCAAGCGGCTCTACGGCGGCGACGAGCGCGATCGGCTGGCCCAGGAGATCGTGCTCGGGGTCGGCGGCGTGCGCCTGCTGCAACTGCTCGGCGAGACGCCCGACGTCTATCACTTCAACGAGGGCCACGCGGTGTTCGCGGGGCTCGAGTTGCTGCGCCAGAACGTGTTCGGCGGCAAGACGCTCGCCGACAAGATCAAGAAGCTGCGCGAGCACGTGGTGTTCACGACGCACACGCCGGTGCCGGCCGGCAACGAGGTCCACGGGCTCGCCGAGATGAAGAAGCTCGGCGCCGACTGCGGCCTGTCCGCGGCCGAGCTGACGACGATCGGCGGCGCACCGTTCTCGATGACCGTCGCGGGCCTCCGACTCGCGCGGATCGCGAACGGCGTCGCCGAGCTCCACGGTGAGACCGCGCGCGCGATGTGGAAGGACGTGAAGGGCGCCGCGCCGATCATCGCGATCACGAACGGCGTCCACGTGCCGACCTGGCAGGACGCGCGGATCCGCGCCGCGCTCGTCGGCGAGAAATCGCGCGAGCAACAAGACGCGGCGCTGTGGACCGCCCATCAGGCGATGAAGCAGGAGCTCGCCGACGAGGTGAAGCGGCGCACCGGCGTCACGCTCGCGCTCGACAAGCTCGTGATCGGCTTCGCGCGGCGCGCGGCCGCCTACAAGCGCGCGGACCTGATCCTCGGCGACGCCAAGGCGCTGAAGTCACTGTTCGATCGCGGGATCCAGATCGTCTACGCGGGCAAGGCGCACCCGCGCGACCTCGCGGGCAAGGCGCTGGTGACGAAGATCGTCGCGGCGGCGAAGCAGCATCCGAAGCACGTCGTGTTCCTCGAGAACTACGACATGACGCTCGGCGCGCTGCTGACGCGCGGTACCGATATCTGGCTCAACAATCCGAAGCGGCCACTCGAGGCGTCCGGCACGAGCGGCATGAAGGCCGCGATGAACGGCGTGCCGAACCTGTCGATCCTCGACGGCTGGTGGCCCGAGGGCTGCGAGCACAACGTCACCGGCTGGAAGATCGGCGATGCCGATCCGAGCGACGACGCGTTCGACGACAAGGCCGCGAAGAAGATCGACGTGCGCGATCGCAAGCTGCTGTATCAGACGCTCGATCGCGACGTGTTGCCGGCGTACGCGAACCGCAGCGCGTGGATCGCGATCATGCGCGCGAGCATCGCGATGTCGCAGTGGCGATTCTCGAGCGACCGGATGATCGAGGACTACCTCTCGAAGGTCTACGGCCCTGCACTGGATGGTCGACTGGGTGGTCGATAGAGGATCTCGTGGCGCTTGCCGCGCCATTCGAGCACGAAGTAGTCGCCGATCTGCTCGGCGGTCGCTTCGTCGAGCGTGCGCTTCGGCGTCACCCGTAGGCACGGATGGTCACCGGGCTCGACGGCGAGCTCGTGGAAGTGCCAGTGGTCCTCTTCCTTCTGGCCGTCGAGCACGTACGCGTCGTCGTACGTCCAGCTCGGCTTGCCGGCGCACGGGATCACGGTCGTTCCGTCCGGTGACCGGACCGTCACCCGCCGGCGATAGGTCGCGTCGAGCTGCGTGTCGCTGCGCCGTGTGATCTCCCACCACTCGGTCTCGTCGTGAACGTTGCCGGTCGCGTCGAGCGACGTCGCATTCCAGCGCCACGTCCCGGTCGGCACGTACGAGCTCGGCCACGGGACCTCGGGCAGCGGCAACTTCGCCTCGCCGACGTGCCACAGCGTCTGGACGCCCGACTCGGTGCCGTGGCCCCAGTGCAGCGCGAGGTGACCGGCGGCGAGCTTCGCGTGATATTCGCCGAGATGACGAAAGCCGTGATCGCACGGCGACGGCTCGGTCTGATAATCGGTCTCTTTGATCACCAGCTCGTTGCCGATCAGCTGCGCGACGACGTCGTAGACCGTGGTCTGGCGATACGTCGGGCGCTCGTTGCACTGGAACACCGTGTGATCGAGCGCCGACACGTCGACCGATCGAAGGTAGCGGCCGACGAGCTGCGACGGCGCTTTCGGATCCGTGCGCAACCGCCACCGTTCGTCCTCGACGCGCGACGTGTTGCGCTCGTCGGTGCGATACAGCCATCGCCAATCGCCGACCAGATCGTAGAGCGCGAGCTGTTGCGGCGGAGGAGGTCTGGGCGGGATCACCGCGGCCGGCTGCGAGCACGCGGCGCCCGCGAGCAGTGCGAGCCGTGCGAGCTTCATCCACCGCCTGGGCGGCGGGCGTACGTATCGGCGACGATCTTCGCGATCGCCGCGTCCGACAGCGACTCGGGACGCTTGTGCGAGCCGTGCTTCGCGGGCGGGTCGAATTCCCACGCGACCCGCGCGGCCAGCCGCTGGGTGGCCTGGGGCTGGGTGAAGCCGAGGCGGAACATCGTGCCGGCGCGGTCGGCCAGCTCGGTGGCGATCGCGTGCGCGCGCAGCTTTGCACCGTGCTTGTGCATGGGAGTGCGCTCGAGCCATTCGAAGGACATGGCGCGAGTATACTCGTAGCGATGAGGGGGCTGTCGATCGCGCTGACGATCGCGATGATCACCACCGCACATGCGGGTGGGATCGGGCTGCTCGTCGTGGCCCCGCGCGACCAACGGCCCGGCGTCGCAGCGGCGATGGTCGAGGCGATGCGCGGAGGCCCCCGCGTCGCGAGTGATGCGCTCGGCGATGCCCGGCTCGCCGAGGCCTCCGGCGCGGTCGCCGTCGATCAGATGTTTCGGTTTCGCCGCGTTCGCGAGCAGATCGACGAAGGCTGGCGCGCCTATCACAACGTGCAGAACGACTTCGCGACCTCGCGCCTGGCCGCGGCACGCCAGGATGCCGAGAGCGCGCTCGCGCTGCCGGGCATGACCGCGCTCTACGCCGATGCCTCGCTGCGGCTCGGTGCGGTGCTCGCGAGTCTGGGACGGACCGCCGAGGCCCACGACGCGATCGCGCTGGCGCTCGCGCTCGATCCCGAGCGGCCGATCACGCAACTCGAGTTCGCGCCGGAGATCGTCGCGACCGTCGATGCGGTGCGCGCGCAGCGCCGGCCGACGCGGTCGGTGCACATCACGAGCGAGCCACCGAACGCGGTCATCAACATCGACGGTCGCGATGCCGGTCGCACGCCGCTCACCACCGAGGTCGCGCTCGGCCAGCACGTCGTGATCGCGCGGGCGCCGCAATTCTTGCCGCATGCCCAGGCGCTGGCGATCGACGACAAGACCGGCGAGCTCGCGGTCACGCTCGATCACGACGACGCGTCGGCCGAGCTCGCGGCGGGCGTCGACGTCGGGACGTCCGATCGTGCGGCCCAGGTCATCACCGATCGCGTGCTCGAGCTCGCGGATCTCGACGAGGTCGTGCTGGTCGCCGCGACCGACCGGCGCGGCGGTCCGACGCTGTTGATCCAACGCTGCGCCGGCGCGCCCGCGCGCTGCACCGCCGTCGTCGAGCTCGGCTACGCCGATCGATCCGGCATCGCCGCGGCCGCGCGCAGCGCCTGGCAATCCGCACGCGCCGCCGATCTGCGCTATCCGCCGAGCCTGTTCGGCGATGCGCGGCTGACCGGCAACCTCGCCGAGCATCACTGCAAGCTGTGCCGCAATCCGTACGTCTGGGCCGGCGTCGGGGTCGTGGCGGTCGCCGCGACGATCGCGATCATCGTCGCGGTGTCATCGTCGCATCCGCCGCCGATCCTCGACGTGCCGCCCGGTGAGTTCACGGCGCGCTAGTCTCGAACGATCTCTGGAGTCCGGAGCTGAGCTCGTGGCTAGTGCGTGAAGTCGGCCTGGTACGACTGGGTCTCGCCGAGCTTGATGTCGATCGAGTACGCCTTCTCGCGTGCCGGTGATTCGACGTCGTAGACCAGCTTGACGTCGTGGTGACCGGTCGCGACCTGGTAGGTCCCCGGTGCGTGCGCCTTCTGCAACTTGCCGTCGATGTAGACCTTCGCCCACGGATCGGCGCCGAGCTGCAGCGTCGCGGTTCCCGTCGCGACCTCCGCGTCGGGGCGGACCAGCGCGACGTCCGCGTTGGGGCGCGCGTCGCGGACGACGGCGAGCACGGTGCCCGCGTCGCGCGGCGGTCGCGTCACGGCGGCGTCGGGCGGCGCGGCGGCGTCGGGCGCCACGGCGGCATCGGGCTCCTCGGCATCCGCCGGCGACGCAGCGTCGAGCCCCGCATCGACGACCACCGTACGGTGAACGCCGGCGTCGCCCATCCGCAGCACGTGATCGCGCCCGTCGAAGAACATGTAGACCACGGCGATCGCCATGCCGATGCCGCCGAGCCCGATCAGGATCAGGATCGCGCCACTCGGCGCTCGCGCGAGCCGCTCGATCTCGAGCGGCGGCTGGATCGGGCGTTCGATCGGCACGCTGTCGTCGAGCTCGGGACGGTCGGTGTTCGGCCGGCGAGGGCGCTGTGTGATCGGCGCGGGTCGCGGCCTGGGCAGCGGCGTCGGATCGTAGCGCTCGTCGGTGATCACGTGGCCGATCGGACCCGACGGCCGTTGCGGCGCGCCGTCCGCGGGGTCATCGCCGAGCAGGCCGCGGAGCTCGACATGGGTCGCGAACGTCTGGTGGCGTTTCGGTCGTCCGGCCGCGGCGGCGGCGCGTGGGATCACCGCGGTGCTGGGACCCGCGATCCGCGCCGGTCCGCTCGGGACCTCGGCGCCGAGCTCCGCCTCGACGTGAGTCGGCAGTCGTCGCGTCTCCGGTGGGCAGAACTGCGCGACCAGCGCGGCGACCTCGCGCGGCCCCGGGGTCTCGTCGAGCGAGTACAGATACTTGTTGAGCGCGGCGAGCATCTCGCCGGCGGTGGGCCAGCGCAGTGCCTGGTCGCGCTCGAGCGCACGCATCACGATGTCGTCGAGCTTCGCGGGAATTCCCGGTCGCCGCGCCGACGGCTTCGCGATCGTGCCGCGCTGGACCGCCGCGAGCGTCGCGTCGGCATCGTTGCGCGCGAACAACCGCTCGCCGGTCAACATCTCCCACGCGAGCACGCCGGTCGTGAACAGGTCGGTCTGCGGCGTCAGCGATTCCTTGCGAACCTGCTCGGGCGACATGTACGGGAACGAGCCGGTCGGCGCCGACTGGTGCGATTCGGTCTCGCCCTCGTCGCCGAGCGTGACCGCGATGCCGAAATCGACGAGCTTGACCTCGCCGTCGCGCGACAGCATCACGTTGCGGGGCGACAGGTCGCGGTGGATCACGCCGTCGCCCTTGCGATGCGCGTAGTCGAGGCCCTCGAGGATGCGCGCTGCGATCCACGCCGCGACCGCGGGCTCCATCTTCTCTTCGCGCCGCGACATCCGCTCGGTCAGCCGATACAGCGTCGGCCCGTCGATGTAGTCCATCGCGATGAAGTAGGTATCCTCGACGACGCCGAGCTCGTAGACCGGCACGATGTTGCCGTGGGCGAGCGTCACCAGGGTCTTGGCCTCGGCGACGAACAGGTTGACGAAGTGCCGCTGCCCCGACAGCTTCGGCAAGATCTGCTTGATCACGACGAGCTTCTCGAACCCGCCCGGCCCGATCAGCTTGGCCAGGTAGATCTCGGCCATGCCGCCGGTGGCCAGCTTCTCGGTCAGGTAGTACTTGCCGAACGTCGTCGGCAACTCCGGCATCGCGGCGAAGAGTATCATGTGGACGGTGAGGGCTCGATGCATGCACGGGTTCGTGTGGCTGGTCGCGTGCAGCGCGCCGGCGGCCCACGTGCAGCTCGCGCCGATCGATTTCGGGACGACGTGCGGCAAGCCGTCGAGCACCGTCGTGCGCGTGATCGCCTACGCGCCGAGCGGGGACGCGCGGCGCACCGACACCGAGATCGCCGACTTCCCGGCCGACACGGTGCAGCTCGCGGTCGAGGTCCTCGGCGGCAATGGCGTGGTGTTGGCGACCGGCAAGACCGCACCGCTCGACTACAACGACCTCGCGGACAAGACCGAGATCCCGATCGCGATGGTGCCGCTCGATGGCTTCTGCGCGCTGCCGGGGATGAACGTCGTACGCGCGCATCCGCTGGTCGCCCACGCCGGTGGCGGGGTGCTCGTCGTCGGTGGCGATCAACCCGGCGCCGACAACGTCACGCACTCGACCGCCGAGTACTATGATCCGGCGACCGCCACGTTCACGCCCGTCAAGGTGCCGTCGGTGATCGACGGCAACCAGCGGGTGTTCGCGAACGGCGCGCTCGCGGAGCTGCCGGATGGTCGGGTCGTGATCTCGGGCGACGCCGCACTGACGACGTTCGATCCGATCACGCGGACGTTCTCCGAGCCGTCGCTGGTCGACGTCCGCGATCAGCATGCGGCGCTCGGCATCGACCCGACCCACATGCTCGTGACCGGCGGCTGCACGCCGCTCAACAAGACCTGCGACGTCGACGCGGTCGTGCTGCGCAGCTCCCTGGTCTACGAGATCGGCAGCGACGGCAAGACCGTCGGCGATCCGATCGCGCAGCCCGCGTTGCCGGCCGGCAGCGTTCGGTTCGGCGGTCACTTGTTCGACCTCGGCGTCACCACCGATGGCAAGCGCCGGCTGATGGTGGCGGGCGCGCCGTCGGATCCGACCACCGCCGACGCGCTGCCGTTCTCGACCCCTGACAACACGAGCTCGACGAGCACGGTCCAGCATCTGTTCTCGCAGGTCACCGAGCTCGACGGTGGCGCGCTGTTGAGCGCGTTCGATCCCGACGGCACGGCGGTGCCGACCGGTCCGGCGACGATCACGCCACCGGAGGGTGGCGACGGGATCGATGTCGCGATCGCACCCGCGATCACCGGCGCGCGGCTCGTGACCACCGAGGACGGCACGGCGGTCGCGATCGGCGGCCAGCCCGGTATCTCGCGCTACCAACCGACGACGAACACGTGGTCGCAGCTCCCGCCGACCGACCCCGCGAATTGGCCGGGGGCGATCACCGGGCCGTCGCTGATCCGGCTCGCCGATGGCAGCGTCCTGGTGTTGCCGGGCGCCGAGCCGAGCAGCCGTGCGTGGCTGTTCCGGCCGTCGATCGTCGGCCCGTACATCGGCGAGGTCACGGCCTACCCCAACGGCATGGGCGCGGTGCTCACCACGCCGGCACCGGCGACGGCGACGCGGACGCCGACGACGCTGACGCTGACCGCGCCCGACGACGGGATCACGGCGCGCGCGTTGATCGGCGGCCCGCGTCGCGCCTACGGCACGCTCGCGGCCTCGATCAGCGTGACCGCGGGAGGCGTCGCGCTGATCGCCCAGCAGACCGGGCCGGCGCGCGCGTTGGTCGCTCGCCTGGTTCCCGGCGAGGCCGCGCGGATCGAACGCCACGACGGGGCCGACATCACGATCGTGTGTAGTGGGGCGATGGTCGACGTCGGCGAGCTCCAGTCCGTGGGCCTTTCGGTCACCGCGGACGCGATCACCGCGTCGATCGACGGGATCGTGAAAGTCAGCTGTGACGCGGCCAAGGACCCGAACGCCCCGGAGAGCGGTGCGTGGGGGATTGCGGCCACGGCGAACGGCAGCCTCGGCATCGTGACGCTCACCGCGACCAGGTGATACCGTCGCGGCGATGTCGCGCGGGGCTGCTCGCTTGGCGATCGCGCTGATCGTTACTGGCGCGTCCGTGCCGGCGCACGCCTACGAGTTTTGGATTCGCGCGCAGACCTTCGGTCAGGCGTATCAGTTGCGCGACTATCGGCTCGTCGGGCCCGATCTGTTCCTCGGCCGGCGCCGGATCACGCAGACGCTCGCGCTGCGGATCACCGATGTCGGCGACCTCGCGGCGGCGCGCCACCTCGCGCGGTTGCCGGAGCACGGCCTGCGGATCTCGTTTCAGAGCTATCTGCGGGTCGATCACGATTTCGGCGACTACTCGACCGGGTCGATCACGCTCGCGGGGCCGCTGCGGCGGGACGCGCTCGACGTCATCCCCGAGCTCGGCGATTCGGTCGCCGGTCTGGATCTGATGTACGGGTTTCTGCAGCTCGACGGCCTCGCCGACGATCGCCTGATGATCCAGCTCGGACGCGTGCTCGCCGACGACGGCTGGGGCACGACCGGGATCGACGGCGCGAATGCGAAGTACGACATGCCGGACTCGATCGCACCGATCTCGATCGGCGCCTCGGCGGGGCTACGCGTGCGCGCGAGCTCGCCGCTCGGCGTGACGGCGTTCGAGCTCGACGGGACGTCGGGCGCGGGTTGTCAGGAGTACGTCGAGGGCCCGACCCCGGGCAGCGGCACGTGGGCGCTGATCGATCGCAATCGCCAGATCACGGGCTCGAAGCTGACCAGCGACTACGAGTATTGCCCGCAGCGCGACGTCAACCAGCCGACGATCGGCGTGACGCTCGCGTCGACCCGCACGGCACACTGGGGCGCCGAGGTCGGCTATCGCCGCACGTGGTCCGATACGGTCGGCGTGATCGACGGCGTCGATCGCCTCGACTATCCGGACCTCGGCCTCTATCCGAATGACTACGGCCAGGCGCCCGCGACCGGCGTCGACGAGGAGCGCCTGTACGCGCGCGCGCACGGCGACTTCAAGCTCGGTGACGTCGCGGTCGAGCCCTACGGCGACGCGCGCTACTCGGTCCTCCACGGCCTGTTCGATCGCGCGGATGCCGGGGTGCGCCTGCGCAGCGGCGACCACGTGCTCGAGCCCGCGGTCGAGTATTTCTATCCGACGTTCGACGGCGATTCGATCTTCAACGCGTTCTCGATCGAGCCGACCACCGACGTGCGGCTCGGCTATCACTACGGCACCAAGGGGCCGTGGCGCGCGACCGCGGATGCGTGGTTGCGGCGCTACGCGCACGAGGACGATACGACGTCGTTCGCCGGCGGCGGCGAGGCAGGAGTCCAGCGCATGCTCGGCACCGGCTGGCGCGGCGGCATCGATGCGCTCGCCGACACCGGCTACGGCGGCCGGCGGATCGGGGGGACCGCAGAGGCGATGTGGCGCGGCAACCAGACCCTGTGGTTGCGCGGCCGGTTGATCGTGCTCGCGGTCGCCGAGGATGCGACGACCTCGGTGCTCGGCGCGCACTACCTGACGACCTCGGCGAACGTCTCGACGACGTGGCGGGTCGCCGATTCGGTCGCGCTGCACATCATCGCCGATTGCGATCGCGACGCGATCCACGCCCTCGAGACCCGCGCGATCGCCGTGTTCGATCTCGCCTTTGCACCCGAGCCATGAAGTCCCGCATCGTCATCCTGTTGTTGTTCGCGCTGTGCGTGGCCGTGCTCGCGCAGCCCGCGCTCGAGCCGTCGCCCGACGATTGGTCACCGGTCGTCTATCCGCTGCAGCGCCTGCCGCTGATCTTCTCGCACCAGCAACACCTGGCGCGCGGCACGACGTGCACGACGTGCCACACGACCGCGCTGTCGTCGCAATCCGCCGTCGACAACCTGTTGCCGACCGAGACCCAGTGCCGCGGCTGTCACGCGATCGATCGCGCCGATCCGATGAAGATCGCGACGCCGACCGCCGCGTGCACCGCGTGTCATCCGGGCTGGAGGCCGGGCGCGGTCGTACAGCAGCTCTACCTCACGCCGCCGCCGCTCAAGTTCGCGCACGCGCAACACCTCCAGACCGCGTGCGAGACCTGCCACACCGGGATGCGCACGATCGATCTCGCGACGACGCGCCAGCTCCCGACGATGGCGTCGTGCCTCGGCTGTCACAAGAACGGCGCCGACGAGCGCCACTGCACCGATTGCCACCTCGCGAAGCTCGGCGGGTTGATGGAGACGCAGTTCGAGCACGGTCGCCTCGTGCCTGCGCACGATGGGCTCGGCGATCAACACGGGCCGGGGTTCTCGAACAACCACACGCAAGAAGCGCGGCAGGCCGGCAACACGTGCAACGCGTGCCACGACCAGTCCGAGTGCGTCGAGTGTCATCAGGGCGTCGTCAAGCCGGCGGACTTTCATCCCGGCAACTACCTCGCGCTCCACGTGATCGACGCGAAGCGCGGCAAGGATTGCTCGGCGTGTCACCGCGCCGAGTCGTTTTGCGTCGGGTGTCACGAGCGCTCCGGCGTCGGCACGCGCGCGGCGTCGCAGTTCGAGTCCAACGATCCGACGAAGCGGTTCCATCCGATCGGGTGGTCGTCGCAGGGCCCGGGTCCGAACCTCCACGCGCAGGAAGCGCGCCGCAACATCACGCAGTGCGCGTCGTGTCATCGCGAAGAGGATTGCTTGACGTGTCACAGCGCGCAGAAGGGCGCGTTGAACGCGTCGCCGCATCCGAACGGCTGGCGCGGTAGTGCCCGCTGCCGCGCGTTGGACCGCGGCGATCGCCGGATGTGCCTGCGCTGTCACGTCGCGCAGAACGAGCTCGGCTGCGACTGGTCCGCGGCGGCGCGCTAGGATTTCGGGAACTCGACGCGACCGGTGCGCGTCGACACCGCCAGGCGCGAGTTGCGCGTCAGCATCTCGATCGCCTCGGTGTCGCCGACCGCCATCGCTTCGCCGAGCAGCCACGTGAAGATCGCGTGCGACAGCGCGTACTCGTTGCGCGCGTTCCACAGCCACGCGCCCATCGAGTTGCCCATCTTGTAGGCGTGCGGGAACGCGAGCCGGCGCAGCTCGAGGCCGCCGGCGATCACCGCGTCGTCGTACGCGGCGCGCAGCGCGATCCATTCGCGCCACTCGTCGATCGAAGCGCGCAGCGCGCCGTCGTGGCGGCGATCTTCCCAGCGCGAGAACCCGGTCTCGAGCGAATCGAGCCGGCCGTGGCGGAGCCGGCGGGCGAGGGCGTCGCCGACCATGCCGCGCGCGGGTGGCGCACCGAGCTTTGCAGCGTCGGCGATCTGCGCGAGCTCGTCGGTGACATCGTTCGTGACCTCGCGGATCGCGCGTTCGGCGGAGCCGAGCGGCGCATCGAGCTCGACCGCGCGCCGGAGGACCCACGCGCGGGTCGTCGCATCGGCGAGCGCGGTGTCCCACGCGGTGACCGCCTCGGCGAGGCCGTGCGCGTTGCTCGCGAGGCCGAGGTGCGCGGCGATCGCGCGAGGCAGCGGCGCGGTTTCGGCGGACGGTTCGGGCGCGGGCGCGGGGGCGGGCGCGGGCGACGCGTCCGGCGAGCCGACGAGCGGCGCGGCGGGTGCGAGCCACTTCGCGGTGACGCGACGATGGGGCGCGAACAGCCAGCGTGCGTAGAGCGCGGCGCGGTTCGGTGCGGCGGCCGAGCCGATCCGCGTCGCGGCGACGCCTTCGAGGAAGTACATCAACGCGGTCGCGGGAAACCGCGTGGCGGCGGCATCGGCGGCGAGCTCGCGCCAGGCACCGCGTTCGGCGGCGTCGCACGCGAGCCACTCGCCGGCGATCTCGCGAACCGGTGGATGATCCTCGACGAGATCGAGGGTCGAGCGCATCAGTTGGCGCGCGCCCTCGGCATCGCCGCGCGCGGCCGCGAGCAGGCCCGTGACGACGACCTCGGAGTCACCGAGCGGCCGGCGGGTGTCACGGCGCGCCGCGATCCACGCCTCGCCCGACGGCGTCGGTCGCCGCGCATGCGCCCACGCGGCGCACACGAGGCCGTAGGCGTCGGAGTCTTCCATGCTCGCGAAGTGGCCGACCCAGAACGCGACGCGGTGCCAGCCGAGTGGCACCACGACGTGACGGACGAGCGGCGCCTGCGCGACCGGCACGATGAACAGCGCGAGCAGCGGAATCGCGAGCCACCACAGCCCGCCGACGAACAGCACGAGCGTCGCGAACAGCAGGCAGGCGATCAGGATCGCGGCGAGGAGACCGGAGACCGCGGACCAGGCGAGGAAGCGCCACGTGCGATCTTTACGGCGCGCGTTGAGGGCGGCGCGGTGCAAGCGCACGAACAGGATGAAGGGGAGCGCGTACATCAGGATTCACCCGTCACGGACGCCACCCGAGCGCGCGGCGCGCTCCGTCGTTGGTTTCGGGAGGCCTCGGCTCTGCGGCCATGGTCGTGGTCGCCGGCGGTGCATGGCGCGCCCACACCTCGGCGACCAGCCGCTGATACGGATCGCGCAGCGCCGCGACGGCCGCACGCACGGCTTCGGAGGTCCGCGGCCGCGCACCGAGCGGTGTCGCGTAGATCTTGGCCTCGGCGAAGTCGAGCTCGATCATGCCGAGCAGCTTCGCGGCCTCGCGCTCGATCTCGATCCGGCTCGCATCGGTCGCGACGCCGAGCACGAAGAACGGATTCTCGACGATCTGATTCACCGCACCCCCGAGTCGAAGCCACGCTTGCGGGCCTCGCTGTCGTCGGGGAGCAGATTCCACAGCGCCTTGACGACGCGCCGCAGCGACTCGGTGTCGCCCTTGTCGACGGCGAGCTTCCCCTCGGTGACGAGCTTCTGCGCGCGCGGCAGATCGGTCGAGCGCGACACTTCCGACGCGGCGTCCTCGAAGTACCACTCCCACGCCTCGGGCGTGCGGTTGAACGCCGCCGACGACAGCCGCTGTGCGAGCCGCATCTGGCGCTCGAGCTCGGGCGCGTCCTTGTCGCGCCGCGCCTTGTCCATCGAGGCGAGCACGTCCTGCAACAGCGCGCGCTCGGCATCGCTGCCGTGGAGGCCGACCGTCGACGAGGCCGCGATCGCGAGGGCGCGCGACTGCGCGTCGAGCTCGGGCCACTTGCGCTCGAGGTCGGCGTCGGCCATCGTCGCGTCGACATCGAGCAACGCGCGGCGTGCACGCTGCGCGGCATCGGCATCGCCACCGTGAGCTGCGTCGATATCGCGCTCGGCTTCGGACAGCCGGGCCTCGAGATGATCGAGGCGCTCGATCACCTGATGGAGCCCGTGGCGAAAGGCGTTCGTGCGGAGGTCCATCAACTGCCGGCGCAGATCGCGGATCGCCACGTCGAGCGATTCGGGCGAGGCATCCGGCACGAGCAGATGTGCGACGTGCTCGAACACTTGATCGATCACCGGCACGAGCGCGCGCGCCGACAAGCGGCCGCCGCGATCGAGCTCGATCGTGACCTCGACCGGCGAGCCGGTCGGCACGGTGTCGCGCACCGCGTCGCCGCCGATATCGAGCGTGCCGACCAGCCGGCACAGATGGGCCTGGCTCATCTCGCCTTGCACGATCGGGATCCGCAGCACGCTCTCCTGCGAGCCGCGCGCGACGGTCTCGACGGTGTGATGCGTGAACGTGCGGCGCGCCGGTAACGGTGCACCGCGCTCGAGATAGACCTGGACGTGCCCGTTCGCGAGCGCGACGCCGAGCGTCCGCGACAGCGGCGGATCGCCGATCGTGAGGCCCTGGACGATCGTGATCGCGGCCGGCGACACCGGCACGACCTCGCCGTTCGCCATCGAGGCGACGAGGTCGAACGTGCACGCGCGGCGCGGCAACAGCGTCACCGTCGTGATGAACGTGCCATCCGGCGCGACCGTGGAATCCGCCGACGACCATCCGCTACCGTCGTTGCGGACCAGCTTCAGGCGTGCCGGCGCGTCCGCACCGATGAACTTGCCGACGACATGCGGCGTGAGATCCGACGACACCGCCGGGTATTGCAGCCACACCTGCCGCCCGGTGACCGGCGCGGTCGACGCCGCGCGGCCATCGAGCCCGGCGGTCGCGGCGTAGAGCGCGGCGCCCTGCGCGACGAGCGTCATCGGATCATGGCCCTCGGCGATCACGGTCTCGAGCCGGCCGGCGACCCGCTGGCGCACGATCGGCATCACCGTCGGTCCACCGACCAGCACGACCTTCGCCAGCTTGCCGGCGCCGAGGCCATTGGCCTTGAGCAACCGCACGCAGACCTCCAGCGCGCGATCGATCAGCGGCAGGCACAGCCGCTCGACCGTCGAGCGCGTCAGCTCGAGATCGACGTCGACATCCTGGCCGCCGATCACGAGCGGCTGCGCGAGCGTGACCTGCGCGCGATCGTTGCGCGATAGCTCGATCTTCGCATCCTCGGCCGCGAGCCGCAGCGCGCGCAGCGCGGACGTGTGCTCGGGGTTCGTGCGGGTCGGCACGACCGCGAGCTGCGAGGCGAGGTGCTCCGTGATCACCCAATCGAAGTCGCGCCCGCCGAGGAAGTTATCGCCGTCGTGGCCGACCACGCGGAGCAGGCCGTCGCGAGTCTCGAGCAGCGACGCGTCGAACGTGCCGCCGCCGAGATCGAACACCAGCCACGTCCCGGCGCCGTCGTCGTCCGCGCGCCAGCCGGCGGCGAGCGCCGACGCGATCGGCTCCTGCAGGAGCTCGACGCGCTCGAACCCGGCCAAGCGGGCCGCCTCCGAGGTCGCCGCGCTCTGCGGCAGCTCGAACAGCGCCGGCACCGAGATCACCGCGCGCTCGACGTTGACGCCGAGCTGATCGACGATGTCCTGGCGGAGCGCCTTTAACACCTCGGCCGAGAGCTCCTCGGGCTTGACCTGCTTGCCCGAGGCCGGGAACTCGATCGCCCGGCCGGTCCCCATCAGCCGCTTGAACTCGGCCGCGGTGTTCGCGGGATCTTGTTCGATGAACCGCCGGGCGCGCGTGCCAACCGTGGTGCGGCCTTGCTTGTCGATCCGCACCACCGACGGGGTGACGGTCGCGCCTTGGGCATTGCGCACCACCGAAACCTGCTCGCCGTCGAAGACGGCGGCGGCGGAGTTCGTGGTTCCTAGATCGATTCCTACGTAGAGCGGCTTCTCGGCCATCTACCTAGGAGCCTAGCGCACTTAGCGCTGGCGGTAGACGATGAAGCCGCGGGTCGGGTCGTACGGCGAAACTGCCACGGTGACGCGGTCGCCAAGCACGACGCGGATGCGGTGACGGCGGACCTTACCGGCGAGCTTGGCGAGCACCTCGTGGCCGTTGTCGAGCTTGACCCGAAAGTTGCCGCCTTTCGCGATCAAGATGACCTCGCCGTCGAGATGGACTAGCTCTTCCTTGCTCATTACGTTCTGGGTATCCCTTTAGTGGCCCTTGGTTAGCATCAACCGGGCGCCTGGAAAAGCACTTACGGCCGTTTAGGTGATCTAAGGTTGTCCCGTGGATCGCCAGCCGCCTCGCGCTACCAGCGACGAGATCGACCTTTATATCCGGACCTACTACTCGCTCCTACGCGCCTCGGGTGACGTGCGCGTGCGTGCGTTTGAAGAGTCGCACTTGTACTCGCGCTCGAGCTTGCACCTCGGCGCCGAGGAGCCCGAGCCCGACCTCGCGGCGTTCGCGTACTCCGCGGGTCGCCTTCCGGATTGCATGCCGCATGTCCGCCGCATCGTGCTCGGGCAGAGCCCGGCGCAGTTTGCCGAGGCCGGCTATCCGATCGAATCGTGGCAAGTCGTGCGCACGCGCGGTCGCCGTCGCCCGCTGCGCTGGGACGGTGGTCAGACGCTCGCGGTGTTCATCGCGTCGGGCTCCGACATCGACGACCTCGTGCCGATCCTGACCGCGTATCAGATCGAGTGGAACAAGCTGCGCGAGCGGTTCTTGATCAACCGCACCAAGGACGTCACCGACGACGCCGCGCTCGCCGCCGCGCTCGGCACCGATGACGTCGGCGTCGCGCGCTTGCGCGGCGCGCTCGGCCCGAGCTCGAACGCGATCCTCGCGGACATGATCAATCACGACTGTGATCTGTTCGTGCGCCTGCTCGATGGCTCGCAGCGCGAGTACCAGAAGCAAGCGGCGCGCTGGTGGCAGGCGATCGCACCGTCGGTGCCGCCGAATCGCCCGCTGTACTTCGTGTCGTCGAACAGTCACGCGTTCGCGAACATGATGGGTGGCTACGCGCGCGCGCATCGCGAGGCGATCGTCGCGTTCTTGCGCCGCCGCAACTTCGAAGACCTCGCGCCGCGCTACGACGAGGCGGTCGCCGCGAGGGACGAATCGCTCGCGACCAACATCCTCTACTACGCGCTGCGTGCGTTCATCCACGAGCCGGGCAACGACGAGCGCCGCATGGAATCGGTGCAGGAGTGGGACCTCGCGTCGGGGCTGCGCGCGATCATGTCGCCCGGCAAGATCGACGTCGACGCACAGGTGATCGAGCTCGGCAGCTTGCAGGTCGATCGGCTCGATCCGCGGATCTGCGTGCCCGGGATCGAGAAGATCGTGAACAGCAACGCGATCATCATCAACATCGACTACCCGCTCGGTATGGCGGCGTTCCATCACCTGTCGTCGGTCGCGCTCGGGATCGACGAGCTCCGCGGTATCTACATCATGGGCAAGGCGGCGACGCTCAACGGTCGCGTCGGCGACGTGATGATCTCGAAGGTCATCCACGACGAGCATTCGTCGAATACGTACCTGTTTCACAACGCGCTCACCGCCGCCGACGTCCAGCCGTTCATGAAGCACGGCACCGTCCTCGACAATCAGAAGGCGCTGACGGTGCGCTCGGCGTTCCTGCAGAACCGCGACTACATGGACGTGTTCTATCGGGAGGGTTACACGGTGATGGAGATGGAGGGCGGACCGTATTTGTCGGCCGCGTACGAGATCACCGAGCCGAAGCGCCATCCGACGAACGAGATCGTGTCGCTCGTCGACCGGACGTCGCGCGCGCTCGAGCTCGGCGTGATCCATTACGCGTCGGATACGCCGTACTCGCGACGCCAGAGCCTGTTGTCGAAGTCGCTGTCGTACTTCGGCATGGAGAGCACGTATGGCTGCGCGATCGCGATCGCACGGCGGATCCTGATGAACGAGATCTCGAGGCTCGGGTAGTGGATCGCGCGGACGTCGTCTGCATCGGGGCGGGCGTCAGCGGGCTGGGCTTTGCGAACTGGTGGCGCGAGCGCCATCCGACCGAGCGCGTGGTCGTGCTCGAGCGCGAGGCGGAGCCCGGCGGCTACTGCCGGACCGTCGAGCGCGATGGCTTCGTCTGGGATTACTCGGGGCACTTCTTCCACTTCAAGCATCCCGAGATCGAGCAGTGGCTGCGCGACCGCATGCCGGGCGAGGACGTGCGCACCGTCGAGCGCGTCGCGAAGATTCGCTACGCCGGGCGCGATCTCGACTTTCCGTTCCAGAAGCACATCCACCAGCTGCCGCTCGACGAGTTCCTCGAGTGCCTGACCGAGCTGTACTTCCGGCCGGAGGCCACCAAGCCGCGCTCGTTCGGCGAGATGCTGACGCAGCGCCTCGGCAAGGGCATCACCGAGAAGTTCCTGCGCCCGTACAACGAGAAGCTGTACGCGACCGACCTCGACACCCTCGACGTCGATGCGATGGGCCGGTTCTTCCCGCACGCCGACCTCGGCGACATCATCGCGAACATGCGCCCGGGCGTCCGCGCGCACGGCTACAACGCGACGTTCACGTATCCCGCCGGCGGTGCGATTCGCTACATCCATGCGCTCGCGAAGGACTTGCCTGCCGGCACGATCGCGTGCGACGAGCCGGTGCTCGCGATCGACCTCGACGCGCACACGGTGACGACGCCGACACGGACGATCACGTATCGCCTTCTGGTGTCGTCCGCGCCGCTGTCCGCGCTGGCGCGGCTGTCCAAGGTCGAGCACGACTCCGACGTGTTCACGTCGAACAAGGTGCTGGTGTTCAACCTCGGCTTCGACAGCAAGGGCCGCGACGACGTCCACTGGATGTACTTTCCGGATCGCGCCGACTCGTTCTATCGCGTCGGCTGGTACGACAACATCCTCGGCTCGGCTCGCATGAGCCTCTACGTCGAGATCGGCGCCGCGAAGGGCGCGCGGTTCGACGTCGATGCGCTGCGCGAGCGCGTGCTCGCAGATCTGCGCCGCGAGGGCATCGTCACGACGCAGCAGCTCGTCGCGCACCATCACGTCGTGCTCGATCCGGCGTACGTCCACGTCACGGGCGCGTCGTTGATCGAGACCGCGCGATTGCGCGCGCTGCTCGCGAAGCGCGACGTCCACTCGGTCGGCCGCTACGGCGCGTGGACCTACTGCTCGATCGAGGACAACCTCGTCGAGACCCGCGAGCTCGCGGCCCGCCTCTAAAGTTGATTGTTGTTTAGTTCGCGGGGATCCGGATCACGACGAAGCCCTTCGCGCCGCGCGCGAGGATGTCGATCACCTTGCCGTCGGTCATCGCCATCGCGGGCCACTCCTGCGCCATCACCGGATCGGCGTGGTCGGGCAGGCCGAAGAACACCGGCGCGGTACCCTCGCGCCACAGGCCGAGCACGCCGTTGTGCGAGGCGACCGCGACGAGCTTGCCAGCGACGACGGTCGCCGCCGACAGCTCGGGCGCGCCGGACGGGAGGTTGACGGTGCGGCAGTCATCGGTGCAGATCAGGAACGGCTTGTGCGGGTCGAGCGAGCGCAACAGCGCCGTGTCGGTCGTGCAGCCGAGCATGATGTAGAACGGGTTCGCGCGCATCACCATCGGCTTCGCACCGCCGAACGCGAGGATGCCGGTGCCGGTCGAGACCCACGCACGATCGGTCGTCAGGCAGGTCGCACCGATCGGGTTATCGCCGAGCTCGACGATCGCTTCGTCGTGGCCCACGTGCAGGATCCGACCGTGCGCTTGCTTGTCATCGCGCCAGACCAACGCGACCCGGCCATCGACATCGAGTGCGGCCTGCGCTCCGACGCTGGCGAGCGGCGGGTCGGCCGCGACGGTCATCGCGGTGCCGGTGCCGGTCGTGTGGGTCACGACGAGCTGCTTGTCGGTGTTGTAGACCAGCTCGCCGCTCGCCGCGGTGCCGACGATCGCGTCGATCTGCGCGCCGGCGACCTTGTGCTCGCCGAGCGGCTGCATCACACCGTCGGCGTTGATCGTTCCGACCTGCAGGCGATCCGGCGCCGCGGCCGCGCCCCACGACCCATCTGGAACCGCACGCAACACGCCGGTCGCCGCCGCGACGACGGGCGCGCCGCCGGTGTGCAGGGCAATCTCGACGTCGCGGTCACCGTTGCTCGACTTGCCGAACACGATGATGCCGTGCGCCGACGGCTTGGTGTCGACGCTGATCTCCTTGATCGTCGCGGCGCCGTCGGTCAGCGGCACGAGTTGCGCGGCGCGCAACGGCGTGCCCGACTGCGCGAGCGCGGGCATGTCGGCGGCGGCGCGCAGGTCGGCGCGCGCGGCATCGAGCGCATCGAGTGCGGCGGGCAGCGGATCATCCTCGAGCACCGTCGAGCTCATGATGTGGGTCGCGAACGCGCCGGCGGCCTTCGTCGCCGCGCGGTCGACCTCGAGCCACGCGGTCTCGACCGCCTTCAGCCCGCTGTCTTCCTCGTCGCCGCGCGACAGCTTGCCGATCAGCGGCGTGCACGAGCCGCGATTCCACGGATCGGGATTCATCTCGCGGATCGCGAGCGCTTCGCTGGTCTTCGACGATCCGGGCGTTGGACCGAGGAGACAATCGCGCGCGGCCTTCCAGCGCGCCTCCCATCGATCGACCCCGGCCTGCGCGTTGCTCTTGGTCTGCGCGGGCGAGTAGATCTTGAAGAAGTAGTAACCGGCGCTGCCCGCGACCACGGCCACGGCGAGAAAGATGGGGAGTGCTCTCGAGCGTTCGGTCGTCATGGGGCGCATGCGTCTATAACACTCGTGGGGTAGAAACAGACATGGACCTTGCACGGGACGCTTACGTCGACGGCCAGTGGGTTGCGACGACCAAACGGTTCGCGGTCCGAGACCCGTTCGACAACACCACGATCGCGGAGGTTTCGGATGTCGACGCGGCGACGGTCGATCGTGCGATCGCCGCGGCGGCGCGCGCGTTCGTCGACTGGCGGCGGCGGCCCGCTCCGGAGCGCGGCCGGCTCCTCGGCACGCTCGCGGCCTTGATGGCTCGCGACGAGGCGCGCCTCGCCGAGCTCTGCACCCGCGAGAACGGCAAGGCGCTGAAGGAATCGGTCGCCGAGGTCAGGTACGCGGCGAGCTTCCTGCACTGGTTCGCCGGCGAGGCCGAGCGGATCTACGGCGAGACGATTCCGTCGAGCCGCGCCGACGGCCGGATCACGGTGACCCGCGAGCCGGTCGGCGTGTGCGCGTTGATCACGCCGTGGAACTTTCCGTACGCGATGCTGACCCGTAAGCTCGGCGCCGCGCTCGCCGTCGGCTGCACCGTGGTGTGCAAGCCGGCCGCACAGACGCCGCTGTCGGCACTCGCGCTCGCGCAGTTGTGTCACGAGGCCGGCGTGCCGCCGGGCGTCGTCAACGTCGTCGCGGGCACCGAGCACGAGCGGATCGGCCAGCAGTTGTTCGCCGCGAAGGCCGTGCGCAAGGTCAGCTTCACCGGCTCGACCCGCGTCGGTCAGGAGCTGATGCGGCAGGGCGCGGCGGATCTCAAGCGGATCTCGCTCGAGCTCGGCGGCAACGCACCGTTCGTCGTGCTGCGCGACGCGGATCTCGACGCCGCGGTGGCCGGCGCGATGATCGCGAAGTTCCGCAACACCGGCCAGAGCTGCGTCGCGGCGAATCGGTTCATCGTCGAGGCGCCGGTCGCCGAGGCGTTCACGCAGAGGTTCGTCGCGGCGATCGCGAAGCTGAAGACCGGCCGCGGCATCGATCCGGCGACCGACCTCGGCCCATTGATCGATGACAAGGCGGTCGCGAAGGTCAAGAAGCTCGTCGAGGATGCGCTCGCCAACGGTGCGACGCTCGTCCACGGTGCCGTGCCCACCGGCGAGACCCGGCTCGTCGCCCCGGCGGTGCTCGCGAACGTCACGCCGGAGATGGCGATCTGGCACGAGGAAGTGTTCGGTCCGATCGTCACGCTGCGCACCGCAAAAGACGAGGCCGAGTGCTTCGCGTTCGCGAACGATACCGATGCGGGCCTGGTCGCGTACGTGTTCACCCGCGACGGCGCCTCGCAGGTCCGCGCCGCCGAGACGCTGCAAGCCGGCATGGTCGGCGTCAACGAGGGCCTGGTCTCGACGGCGCAGGCACCGTTCGGCGGGATCAAGCACTCGGGGCTCGGCCGCGAGGGCTCGCGCCACGGGCTCGACGACTACACCAACTTCAAGTACGTCGCTTCGAAGGTGTAGGGCGCTTCCACGGAATCTTCTCGTTCGCGCCGTCCACGGTGAGCTCGATGTCGACGTTCGCGTCGAGCAACCGCATGATCTCCCACTGCAGCCGGTGCTTCGCCTTGTCGAGGCTGCCGCCGGCGATCACGAGGTGGACGCGGCGCAGGATCGCGGTCGGGAGCGGCTGGATCGCCGGCGCGAGCTCGTCGAGCGTGCCGCGCAGCGTGAACGTGCGCACCAGCCAACCGCACGGCGATGCGAGCAGGGCCGTCACGAGCGCCGCGAGCGTGGGCTCGGTCGCCCGGTTGATCGCGTAGGGATTGGTCGCATCACCGTCGGCGCGCGGCACGAGGTCGCCGGGCGGTGCATCGATCCGCGCGGCGTCGACAAAGCCCGATCGCCATTCGAAGTACGTGCGATGCAACGAGCTCGCGACCGCCTCGCCGAGCCACGCGGTCGCGTGCTCGTTGCGGAGCACCTCTTCGTGCTTTCTGAAGCGCGCGAACTCCTCGATGTCGTTGTTCGCACGCATCGCCTGCTGCAGCATGATCAGCTCGCCGCGCGGATCGCCGTGACTCTGCAACCAATCGGCGTAGACCTGATACGCGTTCGGATCATCGGGTGCGGCGAGGATCGCCGCTTCGATCGCCGCGTTGCGCACGTTACTTGAGCGCGCCGTGCGCCTTACAGCTCGACGACAGGCCGTCGGCGAGAAAGTCGCGCAGCAAGGCGACGCGCCGGGGCAGGTGGCGCGACGCATGCGTGAGCACGTGGAGCGGGCTGTCCGCGGAGTACCTCGGCAACACGCCGACGAGGGTAGCGGTCGCGACGTGCGGTTCGGCGAGGAACGTCGGCAGCATCGCGATGCCGATGCCGGTCAGCGTCGCGTCGAGCACGAGCTGCGCGTGATCGCCGACCAGCCGCGCCGGAATGTCGACGTGCTCGGTGCCCTTGGGCCCGGTCATCTCCCAGCGCGCTTCCCCGGCGATCGCGCGAAACACGATGCCATCGTGCTCGGTCAGATCGCCGAGCGACTTCGGCGTGCCGTGCGCCGCGAGATAGCTCGGCGCCGCGTAGAGCTGGTTCGCCGAATTGCCGAGCCGGCGCGCGACCAGCGACGAATCCGGCAGCTTGCCGAGCGTGACCGCGAGGTCGACGACATCGCCGACCAGCTCGCCGCCGTTCGCCGTGAACATCACCTCGACGCGAATCCGCGGGTTCGCGAGGCCGAACCGCGCGATCAGCCCGCCGAACTTGCCGGCGAAGTCGAGCGGTAGCGCGATCCGCACGAGCCCGTGAACCTCGCGCGCCGCATCGAGGGCGAGTGCGTTCGCTTCCTCGAGGCCGGCGAGCGCATCGCGCGCACGCTCGAAGAACGCGCGGCCCGCGTCGGTCAGCGCGACCTTGCGCGTGGTGCGCTCGAGCAGCGTGACGCCGAGATCCTCCTCGAGCTTCGCGACGCTCCGGCTCACCGACGACGGCGGCAGACCCATCGTCTCGGCGGCCCGCGTGAAGCCGCCGCTCTCGACGACCCGAACAAACGTGGTGGCGCGGTTGAGGTCCATTTGTGCCGAATGGACAATAGCGCATTGCATTAATGGCGACTAGTGCGATTCCGGCAACAGTCGCAACGTGGCTGCCATGCCGTCCATTTCATCGATCACCCGCACCCTGCTCGGGTTCGCGTTCCTGCTGTTTGGCCTCAACTACTTCTTCAGCTTCCTGCCGATGCCGAAGGACGCTCCGCCGGCCGCCGCCATCGCGTTCATCATGCCGTTCGTCGGCGCGAAGTACATGGCGCTGATCAAGACCATCGAGATCGCGTCGGGCCTCGCGCTGCTCGCGAACCGGTTCGTCCCGCTCGCCCTCACACTGCTCGCGCCGATCCTGGTCGGCATCACGTGGTTCCACATCTCGCTCGAACCGGCCGGGCTGCCGATTCCGCTCGTGCTCGTCGTGCTCGAGCTCGCGACCGCATGGTTCTACCGCGACGCGTTCGCGCCGATGCTGCACGCTCGCACCGAGCCGGCGGACAAGCCGAGCACCGTGACCAATCGCGGTACAGTCGCGGCGTGAATCAAGTCGCGCACCACCCAGGACCCCGTACCGATCGTGCTCCTCGCGATCCTGCTCATCCTCTTCGCGGTGCACGCGTGGTCGTCGGCGTGGCGGGCGGTATCGCCGCCTACAAGGCGGCCGAGTTGGTGCGGTTGTTCGACAAGGCCGGGGCGATCGTCGATGTCGCGATGACGCCGCGCGCGCAGCACTTCATCACGCCGATGACGTTCCAGGCGCTGACCCGCCGCCCGGTGTTCACGGATCTGTTCTCGCTCACCGACGAAGAAAAGATCGGCCACATCCAGCTCGCGGATGCCGCCGATATCGTCGTGATCGCGCCGGCGACCGCCGATATCATCGCGCGGATGGCCGCCGGGATGACCGACGACGCGGTCACCGCGATCGCGCTCGCGACTCGCGCGCCGGTGCTGCTCGCGCCGTCGATGAACGTCAACATGTGGAACCACGTGCTGACCCAGCGCAACCTCGCCACGCTGCGCGACGTCGCGAAGGTTCAGATCGTCGCCCCCGGCGATGGCTTCCTCGCGTGCGGGTGGACCGGGCCGGGGCGGCTCGCCGAGCCCGCGGATATCGCCGAAGCGACCGCGCACGTGCTGTCGGCGCAGGACCTCGCGGGCGTCAAGGTCGTCGTGACCGCCGGTCCGACCTACGAGGCGATCGATCCGGTGCGGTTCGTCGGCAATCGCAGCTCCGGGAAGATGGGCGCGGCGATCGCGGCGGCGGCGCAGCGTCGCGGTGCCGAGGTCCGGTTGATCTTCGGACCGAGTGGCGTCGCGCCACCGATCGGCGTGCAGACCTCGCACGTCGAGAGCGCGGCACAGTTGCAGTGGGCGCTCGAGAACGCGGTCAAGGACGCCGATGTCGTCGTGATGACCGCGGCGGTCGCCGACTATCGGCCCGCGAAGGTCGCCGATCAGAAGCTCAAGCGCGGCGCGATCGGATCGAAGATGTCGATCGACCTCGTCGCGAACCCTGATCTGCTCGCGGCGCTCGGCCAGAAGCGCAAGGGCAAGACACCGCTGCTCGTCGGCTTCGCGGCCGAGACCCACGACGTGGTCGCGAATGCGAAGGCCAAGCTCGCCTCGAAGAAGTGCGACCTCGTCGTCGCGAACGACGTCGCCGAGCCGGGCTCGGGGTTCGCGGTCGACACCAACCACGTCCAGCTCGTCGATGCGAGCGGCGTGACCGACGTGCCGCCCGGTCCGAAGGCCGAGGTCGCACACCGCATCCTCGACAAGATCGTCGAGCTCCGCTCGCTTAGATCAGGAGCCCAGGCGCCGGGAACTTCGCGCACAGCTCGCGGACCTCGCCCGAAATCTTCGCCTGCAAAGCAACGTCGGTAGGCGCCGCGACGACCTGCGCCATCCACGCCGCGATCTGCTTCATCTCGCCGGGGCCCATGCCGCGGCTCGTGACTGACGACGTGCCGATCCGGACGCCCGACGGATCGAACGGCTTGCGCGGATCGAACGGGATCGAGTTGTAGTTGAGCTCGATGCCGGCGACGTCGAGCGCCTTCGCCGCGATCTTGCCGGACACGTTCTTCGACGTCAGATCCGCGAGGATCAGGTGGTTGTCGGTGCCGCCGGTGATCAGCGTGAAGTCGTGCTCGACCATCGCCGCGGCGAGCGCCTTCGCGTTGGTCACGATCTGCGCGGCGTATTGCTTGAACAGATCGGTCGCGGCTTCGTGGAGCGCGACCGCGATGCCGGCCGTCGTGTGATTATGCGGTCCACCCTGGAGGCCCGGGAACACCGCGCGATCGATCGCCTTCTGATGGACGGCCTTGCACATCAGCATGCCGCCGCGCGGGCCGCGCAGCGTCTTGTGCGTCGTCGTCGAGACCACATCGGCGACCGGCACCGGCGACGGATGCGCGCCACCGGCGACGAGCCCGGCGATGTGCGCGATGTCCGCGGCGAGCACGGCGCCGACCTCTTTGGCGATCTCGCCGAACGCGGGGAAGTCGATCGTGCGAGGCACCGCGGTACCGCCGCAGAAGATCAACTTCGGGCGCTCCTTCAGCGCGAGCTCGCGGACCTCGTTCATGTCGACGCGGTGGGTGTCCTTGCGCACCCCGTACTGCACCGGCTTGAAGTAGCTGCCGGTGATCGAGACGTTCCAACCGTGCGTGAGGTGACCGCCGGCGGGCAGCCCCAGGCCCATCACGGTGTCGCCGGGCTTGAGGAACGCGAAGTAGATCGCGAGGTTCGCCGGTGAGCCGGAGTACGGCTGGACGTTCGCGTGGTCGGCGCCGAACAGCGCCTTCGCGCGATCGATGCAGATCTGCTCGATCTGATCGATGTACTGCTGGCCCTCGTAGTAGCGCTTGGTCGGATAGCCTTCGCTGTACTTGTTCGTGAGGATCGAGCCGGTCGCGGCGAGCACCGCGCCCGAGACGTAGTTCTCCGACGCGATCAGGCGGATCGAATCGCGCTGGCGGCGCTCTTCCTTCGCGATCAACTCGGCGATTTCGGGGTCGACATCGGCGAGCGTCTTGGCCAGGGCGGGGTGCATGGACGATTTGTATCACTCCGCTGACGGAGCATCACGCGCTCTCCCCATTCCGGCGCGGTATAACGACACCGTGTACACGCCGAGTCGCGAGGAGTTCGTCGCGGCAGCATCGCGCGGAAACCTGATCCCGGTTTATCGCGAGCTGCTCGCCGATGGCGACACGCCGGTTTCGGCGTACGCGGCGCTCGGCGCGAGCGAGCACAGCTTTCTCTTAGAGTCGGTCGTCGGTGGCGCGACCTGGGCCGCGTACTCGTTCGTCGGCGTCGCACCTCGCGCGGTCGTGACCTGGAAGGCCGGCGAGGCGACCGTGACCTGGTACGATGTCGATGGCGACGGCCCGCCGCGTACCGCGACCTGGCCGACCGCGGATCCGACCGCCGCGCTCGCCGAGGTGCTCGGCGACATGAAGCCGGTCGACGTGCCGGGCTTGCCGCGGTTCTGGGGAGGCGCGGTCGGCTGGATCGCGTACGACTGCGTGCGCGCGTTCGAGGATCTGCCGGCGCGCGCGAAGCCGGGACCCGCGATGGAGGCGGGCAAGCTTAGCCTGACCGCCGCGGTAGACCTGCCGCCGCTCGCGATGGTCGTGACCGACACGCTGCTGATCTTCGACAACCTGCGCCAGACCCTGAAGGTCGTCGCGACGCCGTACGTCGCGCGGCCGGAGAAAGCCGAGCAGGCGTACGACCGCGCGTGTGAGCGGATCGATGCGATCGTCGACACGCTGCGCGCGCCGCGGCGACCGCTGCCGACGCTCGAGCCGCCCCGGCTCGGTGAGCCGCCGGGCCCGGTGCCGCCGTCGTCGTTCACGAAGGACGATTACTGCGCGGCGGTCGATCGCGTGAAGGAGTACATCCTCGCTGGCGACGCCTTCCAGGTCGTGCTGTCGCAACGGTTCGCGGAGCCAGCCGGTGGTGCGCGACCACTCGACGTCTATCGCGCGCTGCGCGTGATCAATCCGTCGCCGTACATGTTCCACCTCGAGTTTCCCGAGGCGCGGATCACCGGCGCCTCGCCCGAGACGTTGGTGCGGCTGAGCGATGGCCGCGTCGAGGTCCGGCCGATCGCCGGGACACGGCCGCGCGGCAGGACCACGGCGGAAGACGAAGTGCTCGCCGAGGAGCTGTTCGCGGATCCGAAGGAGCGCGCCGAGCACCTGATGCTGATCGATCTCGGCCGCAACGACGTCGGGCGGGTCGCCGCCGTCGGCACGGTCAAGGTCGTCGAGCACATGGTGATCGAACGCTACTCGCACGTCATGCACATGACGTCGCACGTGGTCGGCGAGCTCGCGCCGGGCAAGACCTGGCTCGACGTGCTGCGCGCCGCGTTTCCGGCCGGTACGCTCTCGGGCGCACCGAAGATCCGCGCCATGGAGATCATCGACGAGCTCGAGCCGCATCAGCGCGGCATCTATGGTGGCGCCGTCGGGTACGTGAGCTACACCGGCAACTTGGATCTCGCGATCGCGATTCGCACGTTGGTCTCGGCGGGTGACACGATCTACGTGCAGGCCGGCGCGGGGCTGGTCGCGGATTCGGTGCCCGAGCTCGAGTATCAAGAGTGCGTGAACAAGGCGCGCGCGGTGCTGCGCGCGGTGGCGATGGCAAGGACGGCGCAGTCGTGAACGTGCTCCTCGTCGATAACTACGATTCGTTCACGTACAACCTCGCGCAGTACCTCGGCGAGCTCGGCGCGATCGTGACGGTCGAGCGCAACGATGCGATCAGCGTCGAGCAGATCCAGCAGCGCTCGCCCGACGCGATCGTGATCTCGCCGGGCCCGTGCACGCCGAACGAAGCCGGCATCTCGATGGACGTGATCCGCGATCTCGCGGGCGCGATTCCGATCCTCGGCGTGTGTCTCGGGCATCAATCGATCGGCCAGGTGTTCGGCGGGCGGATCGTGCGCGCGCCGCGCGTGATGCACGGCAAGGTCTCGAAGATCTTCCACGACGAGAAGGGCCTGTTCGAGGGCGTCGAGAATCCGTTCATCGCGACGCGCTACCATTCGCTCGTGATCGCACCGGAGTCGCTGCCGGATTGCCTCGAGGTCACCGCGAAGACCTGGGAAGACGAGATCATGGGCGTGCGCCACAAGCAGCTCCGCGTCGAGGGCGTGCAGTTCCACCCCGAGTCGATCATGACCACCGCGGGCAAGGCGCTGCTCGCGAACTTCCTGAAGATGGCGGCGCAGTGACGGCCATCGTTCGCGCGATCGCGAAGGCGTTGGAGAAGAAGGATCTCGAGCGCGACGAGATGGCCGCGGTCGTCGGTCAGATCATGGACGGCGAGACGACGCCGGCGCAGATCGGTGGGTTCTTGATCGCGCTGCGGGCCAAGGGCGAAGCGGTCGACGAGCTCGTCGGCGCGGCGACGGCGATGCGTGCGCGCGCGCTGCACATCGCCGGTGGCGAGCACGCGATCGATACGTGCGGCACCGGTGGCGATGGCACCGGCACGGTGAACCTCTCGACGATCGCGGCGATCCTGATCGCGGCCGCCGGCGGCACGGTCGCGAAGCATGGAAATCGCGCGCTGTCGTCGAAGTGCGGCTCGGCCGACGTGCTCGAACAGCTTGGCGTGGTGATCGATGCGGCGCCCGAGATCGTCGCGCGCTCGATCGCGGTCGCGAAGATCGGCTTCATGTACGCACCGCGGTTTCACGCCGCCACGCGCCATGTCGGAGCGCCGCGCAAAGAGCTCGGCACGCGCACGATCTTCAATCTCCTCGGGCCGCTGACCAATCCGGCGCGCGTCCAGCACCAGGTCGTCGGCGTGTACGCGCAGGCGTGGTGCGCGCCGGTCGCCACCGCGTTGGGGGCCCTCGGACTGCGCCGCGCGGCGGTCGTGCACGGCGCCGGCGGGCTCGACGAGCTGTCCGTGCACGGCGAGACCTACGTCGCGCTGTGGGACGACGGCGAGCTGCGCACGCTGGTGCTGACACCTCGATCGTTCGGCGTCGACGAGCTCGACCCCGACGGGCTCGCCGGGGGCGACGCCGCGCACAACGCCGCGATCGTCAAGAAGGTGCTCGCCGGTCATCAGACCGATCACGGGGAACGGCTCGAGGCCGTGTTGCGTGCGGCGGCGATGACCGCGGCGCTCGGCCTGGAGTTGCTCGAGCCCGGGTTCGATCTGCACCACCTGAAGGCGCAGTACGAGCGCGCGGTCGCGACGACGAAGAACGGTGCGGCGCGGCTCGTGCTGCACCAATGGCGCGAGGCGAGCCAGGCGCCTCTCGATGCCGACCTCTCCGAGCTCGCGGCGCTGCGGCCCTCCGAGTTCGCCGGGGTGGAATAGTGAGCGCGGGAAGCGCGGAAACCCGATGACCGACATCCTCGAGACGATCCTCGCGACCAAGCGCGCCGAGCTCGCGGACATCACGAACGAGCGCCGGCTCGCCGTGATCGAAGCGGCCGAGGCGATGCCGCATCCGCGCCCGTTCCGCGCGGTGCTCGCACGTCCGGCGGGTGCGCCGATGCGCGTGATCGCCGAGATCAAGCGCGCGTCGCCGTCGGCGGGGCCGATCCGGCCCGGTGCCGATGTCGCCGCGATCGCGCGCGAGTACGCGGCCGCGGGTGCGACCGCGATCAGCGTGCTCACCGACAAGCAGTTCTTCGACGGTGATCTCGCGTTCCTCGGCGTGGCGCGCCGCGCGTGCTCGCTGCCACTCCTGCGCAAGGACTTCATCATCGATCCGCTGCAGATCGCCGAGGCGCGCGCGGCCGGTGCCGATGCGGTGTTGTTGATCGCCGCGGCGTTCCCGGCCGGCCCGGCCGGCTCGGCCGGCCCGGCCGGCGACGTACGGCTGTCGGATTGCGTGCTCGTCGCGGCGGGGCTCGGGCTCGAGACTTTGGTCGAGGTTCACGACGAGGCCGAGCTCGACCAAGCGCTCGCGGCGCATGCGCCGGTGATCGGCGTCAACCATCGCAACCTGCGCACGTTCGCGATCGACCTGTCGCTGACCGAGCGGATCGCGAAGCGGGTGCCGACGGGGACGGTGCTCGTCGCCGAGAGCGGGATCAAGACCGCTGCCGATGTCCGCCGGCTCGGCGACGCCGGGGCACACGCCGTGTTGGTCGGCGAGCAACTGATGCGCGCGGCGTCGCCGGGTGACGCGCTGCGAGAGTTGCTCGCGTGACCAAGATCAAGATCTGCGGCGTCACGCAGGCCGACGATGCCGCCGCGGTCGCGACCGCCGGCGTCGATTTCATCGGGCTCAACTTCTGGCCGAAATCGAAGCGCTATCTCTCGCCCGAGCGCGCGCCGATGATCAGCGGGGTGATCCGTGCGATGGGCACCGCGAAGCTCGTCGGAGTGTTCGTCAACCCCGAGCCCGACGACGTGCTCGCGGTGCTCGGTCGGGTCGAGCTCGACATCATCCAGCTGCACGGCGAGGAAGACATCGAGCACGTCCGCGAGATCGCGAAGGCGGTCTACCGGCCGGTGTGGAAGGCGATCTCGGTCAAGTCCGCGCGCGACCTCGAGCACCTCGATCAGTGGCCGGTCGACGTGCTGCTGCTCGATGCCCCGACCGAGGGCCGCGGCGGGGCAGGCGCCTCGTTCGATCACGGGCTCGCCCGCGCGGCGCGCGGCCAGTTCCCGGCGTTGAAGATCGCGCTCGCGGGCGGGCTCGCACCGGCGAACGTCGCGGCGGCGATCGCCAACGTCAAACCGTGGGCGGTCGACGTCGCGAGCGGTGTCGAGGCGGCACCAGGCCTCAAGGATCGCGCGAAGCTCGCGGCGTTCATCGCCGCGGTGCGCGAAGGAGCAGTAGCGTGACCACCGTCCACGATCTTCCCGTGCCCGTGCTCGGGCGCTTCGGTCCGTACGGCGGACAGTACGTCGCCGAGACGTTGATGCCCGCGATCACCGAGCTCGAGGCCGCGTGGCGCGCCGCGCGCGATGACACGAGCTACTGGACCGAGGTCGATCAGCTGCTGACCGACTACGTCGGGCGACCGTCGCGGCTCTATCACGCGCAGCGGCTCTCGCAGCAACTCGGCGCGGCCATCTACCTCAAGCGCGAAGACCTCAATCACACCGGCGCGCACAAGATCAATAACTGCATCGGCCAGGCCGTGCTCGCGCGCCGGATGGGCAAGGCGCGGTTGATCGCCGAGACCGGCGCGGGTCAACACGGCGTCGCCACCGCGACGGTCGCCGCGCTGTTCGGGCTGCCGTGCGAGATCTACATGGGCGCCGAGGATGTCGTGCGCCAGGCGCTCAACGTCGAGCGGATGAAGTTGCTCGGCGCGCAGGTCCACCCCGTGACGAGTGGGACGCGCACGCTCAAGGATGCGATGAACGAGGCGCTGCGCGATTGGGTCACGAATGTCGAGGACACGTTCTATCTGATCGGCTCGGTCGCGGGCCCGCATCCCTATCCGTGGCTCGTGCGCGATCTGCAATCGGTGATCGGGCGCGAAGCGAAGGATCAGATCCTCGCGCGCACCGGCAAGCTGCCCGATGCGCTGGTGGCGTGCGTCGGTGGTGGTTCGAATGCAGGTGGCTTGTTCGCGCCGTTCGTGGGCGAGCCCGGTGTGAAGCTCTACGGCGTCGAGGCCGCGGGTGAAGGCATCGCGACCGGTCGTCACGCGGCGACGCTCGGGTCGGGGCGGGTCGGCGTGCTGCACGGATCGAAGAGCTATGTGTTGACCACGATCGACGGCCAGATCGCGCACGCGCATTCGATCAGCGCCGGCTTGGACTATCCGGGCGTGGGCCCCGAGCACGCGCATTGGAAGGACACCGGTGCGGTGACGTACATCTCGCGCACCGACGACGAGGCGCTCGTCGCGATCGAGCGGCTCGCGCGGAGCGAGGGGATCCTGTGCGCGCTCGAGACCGCGCATGCGATCGCCGCGCTCGAGGAAGTGGTGGCCGCGGGTGCGAAGACCGTGATCGTCGGGCTGAGTGGACGAGGCGACAAGGACATGACGACGATCGCGCAGCGTCGAGCGGAGGCGGGGAAGTGACCAGTCGCTTGCGCGCCGCGTTCGAGCGGGCAGCGGCGGAGAACCGTGCGGCGCTCGTCGCGTACCTGACGTTCGCGGATCCGACGCCCTCGGCCTCGATCGAGATCGTCGAGGCGGCGTGTCGGGCCGGTGCGGATGTCATCGAGCTCGGCGTGCCGTTCTCGGATCCCTCGGCCGATGGTCCGTCGATCCAACGCGCGATGGAACGCGCGCTCGACGCGGGAGGCAGCTTGCCGGGCGCGCTCGATGCGGTGCGCACGCTGCGCGAGCGCGGGATCACGACGCCGATCGTGATCTTTGGCTACTACAACCCGATCTTCGTCATGGGCCCGGACGCGTTTGCCGAGCGCGCGGCGGCGGGGGGGGTCGATGCGGCGCTGACGGTCGATCTTCCGATCGACGAGCTGGCCGAGCTCGCCACGCCGCTCGCGACGCGCGAGGTCGCCGTGATCCCGCTGGTCGCGCCGACCTCGACGCCGGATCGGATCGAGCGGCTCGCGCAGTTCGCGCCGCCGTTCGTCTACTACATCTCGCTCGTCGGCGTGACCGGCGTGCGTGCCGCGGCGCCGGTCGATCCCGCGCGGCTCGCGCAGATTCGTCAGGCGGCGTCGGCGCCGGTCGCGGTCGGCTTCGGCATTCGCACGGCGGCAGATGCACATCGCTTCGCCGCGATCGCCGATGGCGTGGTCGTCGGCAGTGCGTTGGTCGATCGTGTGGCGGGTGGTCCGGCCGCGGTCGGTGCGTTCGTGGCCGAGCTCGCGGCCGCGATGCGACGTTGAAGCTTCCACGCGCCTGAAACGTCGCTTCACGGCACACGTTCGCAGCGCCGGAGTGACCGCACGTTCACTCCTCGCCCGCCAACCACGTGAATTGGGGTTGGCACGATGTGTGGACTTGCGGGCTTCGCCGCCCGAATGAGTCCACGATGAAGCTTCGCCTTGCCTACGTCTGCCTCGCCCTCGCCAGCTCCGCCTCTGCGTTCGCGGGGCCCGAAGTTCGCGACCACCGCACCGACGCTCCGACCGTCACCGATCACCGCGGTGATGGTGGGACCTCGGTCGAGACCACGCACTACCGCCGGCGCCCAGGGCCGCGGTTCATGCTGCCGCTCAAGATCGATCTCGGCGCCGTCGGGGTCAACACGACCCGCGGCTACGCACCCGGCATCGGCGCCGCGGTCGGCGTCCACTGGGCATCGCTCAGCCCGACGCCCACCGACACCGACGTTGGCATCGGCGTGTTCGGCGCGTTGCTGTCGACGCCGAGCGATCCGTCGATGATGAACACGAGCTCCGGCGTCGCGTACGGCGGCGCGTACCTCGAGGTCGGTCACACGCTGGTGCGCAACGACCTCGCGCGAGTGTGGGCGGCGGGGCGCGGCGAGTACCTCGGTTCCGACGCGTTCGGCGTGGGCCACAAGGGCCTCGGCGCGATGGGCCGGATCAGCGCGGAGCTCTACACCAGTGGTGTCGGGATCGAACCGCGCGGCGTGTTCCTCGGCACGTACGCGATCGGTGTCTACGTCGAAGCCGGCGCGCGCGACATGGTCGACGGCGTCAGCGCGTTCCAGATCGGCGGCGGCCTCACGTTCCGCACGCCGCTCGTGATCTCACCCTAACCGTGAACGACGCGCGCGGGCGCGGCGCTCAACGCCGCTTCGATCGCCGCCACGCACTTGTTGTGCGCGTTCGTCACGATCGGTCCCATCTGGAACAGCTTCGATCCGCAGCCGACGAGGATCCGCGATCCGCCGCTCGGGCCGGGCGTGATGAACACGGGATAGAGAAATCCCCACGAGAAGAACGTCACCGGCGACGACAACACGAGGATGTTCGACGACGCATCGGCATCGTCGACCTTGTACGGATGACCGATCCTGCGCAGCGCCGCGAACGCCTCGGCCGGCGATGCCGAGCTCGTGACGTCGTGCTGGCGACTCGTCATCGACGTGCCCGTCACCTTGCCCTTGCGCGAGAACGCGACGACGTAGCCGATCCCAACAGCGATGATGATGAAGATCCACATCTGTTGCATGACGCGGACTCTAGCTCAGGGCTTGTAGCAATAGGGGTTCGAAGCGTCGGCCCCGGCCTCGGCGGACATCGGGCCCAGGCCGCCGTACGTCGCGCGCTGCGCGGTCGTGATCTGCCGCGCTTTCGCGATCGCGCCGAGCACGGTCGCGCCTTCGTTCGGCGTGCGCGCGTACGAGCTCGGGTCGACGCTGTAGAGCCCGAAGTGTGGCCCGAAGCCTTCGGCCCACTCGAAGTTATCGGTGAGGCTCCAGTGGTAGTAGCCGCGGATGTCGACGCCTTCCTTGCGCGTCTGCTCGACGGCCTCGAGGATCTTGACGACCGTCTCGGCGTGGCGCGCACCGACGTTGCTCGAGATCCCCGACTCGGTGATCACGAGCGGCAGGTTCGGATAGCGATCGGCGTAGCCGTGGATCACGGTGCGAATGCCGTCGGGCCACGCCTCGTAGCCCATGCGCGGCGAGCAGTACGTCGGATCGGGCGCGGGCAAGCACGCGCCGTTATCGAGCCCGGTCGTGCACGGCGCGACGCCGAGGAACAGCGCGCGATCCGCCGACACGCCGGCGCGAAAGTAATACTGCAGGCCGAGCCAATCGATCGTGTTCGCCCACTCGGGATGCATCTCGTCGGGCACGCCGTCGAGGTCGGTGTCGAAGCCGCCGGTCAGCGCCGCATCGACGTAGAGGTAATGAAACAGATAGACCAGACGATCGCGCGCCGCGAGGTCGGCCGGATCGCTCGACGACTTGTTGCTGCGCGCCGGTTCCCAATCCGCGACCGACATCGAGAAGCCGACCGCCGCGGCGACGCCATCGCCGTCCGCGTCGATCAGATCGTTCGCTTTGATCGCGTGATACATCGCGGCTTGCGCGGCCAGGTAGTCGCGCAGCGGCGGCACCAGGAGCGCGACCGGATTCGCGAGCGCGCTCTTGCCGGGCGGGAAGTAGCCGACGCCGTACGCCGCGAACATCCAGATCAGCGGTTCGTTGACCGTGCCCCATTCGTCGACGAGGTCGCCGAAGCGCTGCGCCAGCAGCGCGGCGTGGTCCGCCATCGCCTGCACGATCTGCGCGCCGCCGGGGCCACCGAACCCACACAGGTTGGTCGCGCTCGGTCCGTTCTTGCAGTCGATATCGTGGAGGTCGTACGTCCAGATCGGATTCGAGAAGTGATGGATCGTGACGAGCGGGCGGATGCCCTTCGCGACCAGCGCCTCGAGCTCCGCGCGGTAATGTGCGATGGCGTCTTCATCGATCACGCCTTTCTGCGGTTCGATCCGCGCCCACTCGATCGAGAACCGATACGAATCCACGCCGAGGTCACCGACCAGGCCGACGTCCTCGAGATCGAGCGAGTAACCGCGCACCGCATCGCCGACGAAGTCCGTCCCCTTGCCGAGCCCGCCTTGCGCCATCGGCAGCGTGAACTCGTACCAGTCGGTGTTCGGGTTCATGTCCTCGACCTGGGTCGCGGCGCTCGCCACGCCGAACCGCCAGCCGCCCTTGCCGGCATCGCCGACGAGCGGCCCGATCGTCCCGTAGCTGATCGGGGAGGTCTCGACGCCGCCATCGTTGCCACACGCGGCTAGGAGGAGGCACGCGAGCACGACCTTCATCGACTTCACGAGCGGCATCCTACTCGTCTTGACAGGCGAGGGCCTCGCCCTATATTGCGCCTCCCGTGCCGAAGGAACTGCTAGGCCCTTACGTCGTCCTCGTGCGTGACCTCCCGGTCCATCGCGAGTTCGACATCCCCGGCCCGCTGGTCTCGGAGTGGATCAAAGGTCTGCCGATGCGCGATGCGCTCGGTGCTCCCGACCCCGATCCCGGCGCCGGCCACGGTCACGCCGAGCTCGAGCTCTACACCGAGGGCAATCACGCGTTCGCGACCGGCACGTTCAAGGGCAACCTCCACGTCGCCTGCAGCCGCTGCGTCAACGACGTCAACCTCGAGCTCGACGAGAAGCTCACGGTCACGTTCATGCCGCCGGGCGAGCTGCCCGCCGAGGACGACAACACCGCGGGCGAGGATGGCGCCGAGGTCCAGACCGAGGATCTCGACCTGTTTCCGTTCGATGGCGACAAGATCGACCTCGAGCCGCTGTTCCGCGAGCAGTTCGTCCTCGCGATTCCCTACGCACCGTTGTGCCGCGAAGACTGCAAAGGTCTATGCGGCCAATGCGGCAACGACCTGAATTCAGGCACCTGCGGGTGTGAAAAGCCGATCGACCCACGCCTCGCTGCACTCAAAGGCTTGAAATTGCCCTCGTGATCGGGCATTAACGCCGTTCTTCGGAGTCCGACATGGCACTGCAAAAGCGACGTCGCGGGCCCTCCCGCACTGCACATCAACGCTCGGCGTGGAGCAAGAAGTCGGGCGAGAACCGCCCCACCGTTCAGGCGTGTGGAAACTGCGGTGCGCCGCGAGTTCCTCATCGCGTCTGCATGAGTTGTGGACAGTACGGCGGCGAGCAAATCGTCGCCAAGAAGGCTGCTGAAGAATAGCCAGCATCGGCCCCGCATCGTCGTCGATGCGATGGGCTCCGATCGCGCGCCCGCTCCAGAGCTGGAGGGTGCGCTGCGTGCCGTTCGCGAAGGTGACCTCGACGTCATCCTCGTTGGCGATCGCGCGCGTCTCGACGTCAGCGATCCGCGGATCGAGATCGTGCACGCCACCGAGGTCGTCACGATGCACGACCATCCGGCGCACGCGTTTCGCGGCAAGCCCGATTCGTCGATGCGCGTCGCCGTCCAGCTCGTCGCGGACGATCGCGGTGATGCCGTGGTCTCCGCGGGCAACAGCGGCGCGATGTTCGCGACGGCGCTGTTCGTGCTCGGTCGCCTCGAAGGCGTCGAGCGGCCCGCGATCGTCACGGTGCTGCCCACGCCGTCCGGTCCGCTCGTGCTGTGCGATGCCGGCGCGAACACCGAGCCGAAGGCCTCGCAGCTCGCGCAGTTCGGCGTGATCGGTGCCGCGTACGATCGCGTAGTCCACGGTCGCGCGAAGCCGCGCTTGGGCCTGCTCTCCAACGGTGCCGAGGCCGGGAAGGGCACGCCGCTGACCCGCGAGGCACACGCGCTGCTCTCGGCGGTCAGTGGTGCATTTCAGTTCGTCGGCTACGTCGAGGGCAGCGACCTGTTCCGCGGTGTCGTCGACGTGATCGCGACCGATGGCTTCACCGGCAACATCGTGTTGAAGACCTGCGAAGGCATCGCCGAGGGCATGTTCGGACTCGTGCGGCAAGAGCTCGAGAAGACCGCGCTCGCGCGCCTGGGCTCCGCGCTCGTCGCGCCCGCGCTGCGTGGACTCGCGAAGCGCATCGACTACACCGAGATCGGGGGCGCGTTGCTCGCCGGGGTTTCGAAGCCCGCGGTGATCGCGCACGGGCGCAGTGATGCAACGGCGATCGCATCGGCGATTCGTGCAGCATCGCGCTTCGTGACTGATCGATTGGTCGCGCAGCTCGCGCACTCGCTCGTGTAAAAGAAATCACTCGCGGATCGATCGCGCGATCGCTATCGTGATCGAGATGAAGGCGACCAAGACGATCAAGGTGAGCCTCTCCAACCGTGGACGAGATGTCGAGACTCCGTGGGCCCACGATCT
>JBDTJY010000260.1:0-6763 GCA_039935615.1 Kofleriaceae bacterium | reverse complement strand
CTCATCGCCTCGTTGACGAGATAATCGATCGAGCAATCGAAGTCGTTCGCCATTTGCTCGAACGTCTCCCAAAGCACGTCGCGGCAATAAAAGTGCCGCATCGTCTTCTTGCTCTGATCCATTCGCGAAATACTCCTAGAGTGCGCGCACTTCCCTTTTTAGGGCGCTTGTCACTCTACTACATTGGCGACAAAGACGCGAGGAAGCGAGCTATTTCAGCCGTGACGCCAGCTCCTTAGCCCGTTGTCCGAGCGTGGGATCGGCCTTGCGATCCTTGGGGGCGACACCGCTCTGATCCCCCCAATATCCGACGAGCTTCTCGCTGGAATTGATGGCCGCGAGCCGTGGGGCGTCCTCCACCGATTTCATCGCGGCGAGCCCCTCCACGGCCACCCAGCGCGGGATCCGACCCTTGTCAGCGAGCAGCTCTCGCAGCGTCGCGAGGACCTGCGGTCGCGGGGTCATCATCGAGATGTCGACGACCACGCCACCGAACAACTCGGCCTGTTGATACGCACCGTCCGGGAGCGCGTGGACGACGTCCTTGACCACCGCGACCCCGCCGCACTTGAGGGCGCTGTCGGCGGCGACGTACTTGAACTTCGGATTGGTGTGCGGGTAGCCGACCATCCCGACCAGCGGCGCGATGCACGACGGCGGTCCGACGACGCGGAGTAAACGGACTGCATCATCGGCCGCGTCCTGCGGCGAATTCTCGTCCTTCGCGATCGCGCTGATCGCGTCGACCGACGGCACGAGTGCGGTCGACGACACGAGCTCGAACATGCCGGCCGGATCGACGTACGCCTTGTAGAGCGCGGACAGCGCACGGGTCGGCAGCGTCTTGTCATCGGTCTTCTGGCGCGCGACCTCGAGCAAGTACTTCACGCCCTCAGGATCTCCCGACACCGCGATCGCGGTCAGCAGCTCGTCACCGATCCGGTTCTGCTTGTCGCCCGGCTTGGCCGCGCGGTTCGCCGCGAGGATCGCATCGGCGACGTGGATCAGCTTCTTGCCGGCGGCCGGGCCGATCGTGCGAATCACCGTCGCTCCCAACACGGCGCCCATGCCGGCGCGTCCCTCGTACGAGCCGACGCAGTACCAATCGGTCAGGTAGCCATCGATCTGCGGCTTGGTCTTGTCGTCGGCGAACTTGCGGACGAGCACGAGCGCATCCTTGGCGCGGGTCTGGTTCGCGTTCGGCAACTGCATGTCGCCCTCGACGCGCGCGAGGTCCCATAGCCGCGGCGCGAGCTTCTCGATCAACTGGGTGCGCCGCCCCGGCGACATCTGCTCGAGGCCGGTGCGGACCTCCGGATCGAGGCCCTTCTTGATCAGCACCGCGGCGGCATGCGCCGAGAGATCGACGTCGAGCCCTTCGTCCTTGAACGCACTCTGGAGCTTGTCGGCGCCCTTCTGCGTGTTCATCCACTTCTCGATGTTCTCGTGGCTGGGTGTGTCACACGCCGCCAGGAACAATGCCGCGATCACCAGTGCGCGCCAGAACATGGCGGCAGCTTATCGTGGGCGCGCCGTCGGGTGATACGTTCCGCGCGATGTCTCGCGTGGCCCGACTGGCGCTCGTGTGCGGCCTGTGCGGTCACGCCGTCGCGTCGCCGCGCAGCGATCCGACCGCGGGTCGATCGGTGTTCACCGGCGCGACGATGGCGGCCGCGAGCTCGATCGATCTCGATCCCGCCGCGATCGGCCCGGGTCAGCAGTCGTATTTGTATCTCGCCGCCACCGCGGTGATCGATCGCTACGGCGTGCGCCTCGATCACCTCGATGTCGACAGCGGGGCGATCACGCCCGGCGACACCGTCCACGACAACGAGCTCGGTGCCGGCGGCGACTTCGCGTACGTCTGGCACCTCAGCGATCGCGCCGCGCTCGGCTTCGAGGCACGCAGCGCGCCGGGCGAGACGTTCATCGCGAATCGCGACACGCTCGCCTATCACACGCTCGGCGGAGGTCAGCGCACGTACACCGCCGGCATCGGCACGAGCATCCGGCTCACCGACACGATCTATTTCGGGCTCAGCCTCGACAGCGCCGCGAACTATCTCCGCCTGCATTACGCGCGCGATACGGCGCTCGAACGCGGGCACGGCCCTGGCGGCATCGACAGCGACTGCGGCGCGGGCTCGGCGTGCGGCGTCGAGAACCCGGCCGCGGCCGAGCACTACGACGTCAACGTCCAGACCTCGCTGTTCTCGACGTCGAACTTGATCTTGAATCTCGGCTTTCTGATCAACCTGTCGAAGGACGTGTGGCTCGGGATCTCGTATCACACCCCCCCGGGCCTCCAGACCCAGACCCGGTTGACCGGCACGATGGACGTCCGGCTCGCGCCCCGCGACGGCGGCGCGATCTTGCACGGCGCCTCGAGCGTCTTTCTCACGCAACCGGCGAGCGCCGATCTGGAGCTCCGCGCGCGGCTGCCGGCGCAGCTCGATCTTCACGTCGCCGCGCGCTGGGAAGACCTGTCGCGATTTCAATCGTACGACGTGCGCGGCTACGGCTCGACGTTCGACGCGGCGCAGCTTCCCGAGTGGCAACTGCGTGCGCGTGGCTTTCACGACCCGCTGTCGGTGTGGGCCGGCGTCGAGCAGGTCGAGCTCGTGCGCGAGGACTACCAGTTGCTGCTCGGTGGGCGGATCGGGTTCGAGACGTCCTCGCTGCCCGACGATCTGACCTCGCCCGCCACGATCTCGCCGTTCTCGTACACCGCCGATCTCGGCGCGCAACTGCGAGCCGGTCCCGTCGTCCTCCAGGCGACCTACGGCCTGCAGTATTTCCCGACGGTGAACGTCACCGACAGCGCGTTCGATCCGCGCTCGCGGATCGCGTGCATCGCGTCGAACTACGACTACTCGACCGCGGCCTGCACCGCGGTGCGCAACGGCTACGGCATCCCGAGTGCGGACGGCCGATACGATCGTCTCGAGCACGCGATCCGGTTCGCGCTGATCATGGATCTATGAGCCGGAGCGTCGACGTCGTCGTCTACGGTGCCACGGGCCTGACCGGCCGTCGCGCGTGTGCCGAGCTCGAGGCCCACGGCACGTCGTTCGCGATCGCGGGGCGCAACGCGGACACGCTCGCCGCGCTCGCCGAGGAGTTTCCCGCCGCCGACGTTCGCGTCGCTGCGCTCGACGATCTCGAGGGGCTCGACCGGGCGTTCGCCGAGGCGAAGCTGGTGCTGTCGTGCGCGGGGCCGGCATCGACGACGAACGAGCGGTTGCTGGTCGCCGCGCTCGCGGCCCGCGCGCACTACGTCGATCTCGGCGGCGAGCAAGCGTGGATGCACGGCGCGTACGAGCGCTACGAATCGGCCGCGCGGCGCGCCGGTCGCGTCGTGCTCACCGGCGCCGGCATCGATTGCGTGCTCGGTGATTGGGCCGCGGCCTGGGCGGCAGCGTACGTGTGCGGCGTGCCGCCCGACGAGGTCGGCGATGCGGTCCGCAGCGAACCGGCCGCGCGGCTCGCCGACGATCGTCCGCTCGACGACGTCGCCGTGAGCTACGTGTTCGACGAGCTCACGCTGTCGCCCTCGGGTCAGCGCGCGGCGTTCGATGGCCTCCACGCGCGCGGCCTCGCGTGGCGCCGCGATCGCTGGGACAACGTCGCGCCCGCGACCGAGCGCCGCCGGATCAACGCCGGGCTCGAGATGGGTGGCGAGCGCGAGGTCGTGTCGTTTCCCGGCGGCGACGTGATCACGATCCCGCGGCACCTCGCCGCGAATCGCGTCCAGACGTTTGTGTCGACGTCGCGGCGCGCGGCGACGATGACCGCACTGCGCTTGCTCGCGCGCGCCGTGCCGTTCGTGCCGAAACGCGCGACCGATCTGCTGGCGGCCTACGAGCCCTCCGAGGACGAATACGCGCGCACGCGGTTCGCGGTGATCGCGCAGGCGAAGCGCGGCTTCTCGTCCGCGCAGGTCGTGGTGCGCGGCCAAGATCTGTATCGCACGAGCGCGATCATCGCCGCGTGGATCGCGCGACAGGTCGTGGCGCGTACCACGGGTCCGGTCGGGATGCGTGCACCGAGCGAGCTGTTTCGACCGGAGCCTGCGCTTCGCGAAGTTGCCGAAGCTGCGGGGCTCGTCGTCGAGCCGAGCTTCGCGTAGTATCCAAGAGAGATGACGATGTCTTGGCAGCTGGAGGCCGAAGCTCCGATCGGCCGCGGTGTGACTGCCAAGCGCTATCGCCTCGGCAACGGGCTCGGCCTGATCGCCGCCGTCGACAACCGCGCACCGATCGTCGCGCTGCAGACGTGGTTTCGCGTCGGCTCGCGCCACGAGCGACCGGGCGCGACCGGCATGGCGCACCTGTTCGAGCACCTGATGTTCGGGCAGACCGAGAGCTTGCCGCCCGGCGAGTTCGATCGGCTGGTCGAGCGCACCGGCGGCGAATCGAACGCCGCGACGTGGGTCGACTGGACCTACTACAAGTTGTCGTTGCCCGCGCGCGACCTCGCGCTCGGCGTGCGGCTCGAAGCCGAGCGCATGCAGCACCTCGTGCTCGAGCCCGCGCCGGTCGAAGCCGAGCGCGATGTCGTGACCAACGAGCGCCGCGAGCGCGTCGAGGATGATGTCGACGGTTGGCTCGACGAGCAGTTGATGGCGCACGCGTTCACCGTGCATCCCTATCGCTGGCCGACGATCGGCTGGATGGAAGACATCCGTGCGCTCGCGCTGCCGGAGATTCGCGCGTTCTATCGCACGTGGTACGCGCCGAACAACGCGACGATCGTCTGCGTCGGGGACTTCGACGACGCGGAGCTGCGCGAGCTGATCGCGAAGCACTACGGTCACATTCCCGCGGCGCAGCTGCCCGGGGTGGCCGAGCTCACCGAGCCGGTGCAGACCAAGGAGCGCGTGATCCGCGCGCCCAAGCCGATCGCGACCGATCGCCTGCTCGTCGGCTACAAAGCGCCGGGCCAGGATCATCCCGATTGGGCCGCGCTCGAGATCGTCTCGACGCTGCTCGCCGGCTGCCCGTCGGCGCGGCTGTATCGCCGGCTCGTGATCGATCAAGAAGCGGCGTCGTCGGTCGACGCTCAGCTCACGCCGTTTCGCGATCCGTCGCTGCTGCGGCTCGCCGTCACGACCGCACGCGGCCATCGCGCCGACGAGATCCTGGCCGCGATCGATCGCGAGATCGCGGGCCTCGTCGAGCAACCGCCGCCGGCCGCCGAGGTCGAGAAGGCCAAGGCGCTCGCCGAGACTGATTTCTGGAGTGGGCTCGCCGATGTCGACGGCAAGGCCGAGGCGCTCGGCCACTACGAGACCGCGCTCGGTGATTTCCGCCGGCTGTCGACGATCGCCGAGCGGTTGACCGCGGTGACCGCCGCGGATGTCGCGCGCGCGGTGCGCAGCTACCTGGTCCCCGCGCATCGCACGATCGTGATCGCCGAGCCCGAAGACGACGAAGACCCCGACGGGGACGACGGTGACGATGGCGACGTCGACGACGGTGATGCTTGAAGACCATCGTCGAGCCTTCTCCTGACACGCCGCTCGTGTGGTTCGAGGTCGCGATTCGCGGCGGCGCTTCCGCCGATCCGATCGGCGTCGAGGGCCTGCATCGGCACGCGGCCCTGCTCGCACGCCGCGGCGCCGGCTCGAAGCAACGCGCCGAGCTCGATGAGACGCTCGACGGCCTCGGCGCCGCCCTCGAGGTCTCGCTGTCGCGGGACTCGCTCGCGATCTCCGGGCTGTCGCTGACCCGCCACCTCGATGCGGTCGTCGATCTCGCGGCGTCGGTGCTCGCCGAGCCGCGGTTCGACGAAGACGAGCACTTGCGCCTGCTGCGCGAGACGCCCCAAGTCCTCGACGAGATCCGCGACGACGACAGCGCGCTCGCGACCCGCTGGTTCGACTGGTTGTGCAGCCCCGGCCATCCGTATGGCCGGACCTCGCTCGGCACCGAAGCGTCGCTGGCGCGGATCGCAGAGCTCGGGCGCGAGGCGTCGCGCGAGCTGTGGCGGCGCGAAGTCGTCGCCGAGAATCTCGTGATCGGTCTCGCGGGCGACGTCGATGAAGCGACCGCCGCGCGCGTGGTCGACCGGCTCGTCGCGGGCCTGCCGAAAGGCGCGCGGGTCGCGGATCCGCCGCAACCCGGGCCGGGCAAGCCCGGTCGTCGCGCGATCCTCGTCGACAAACCCGATCGCACGCAGGCCCAGCTCCGCATCGGTCACCTCGCGACGCGGTACGGCCATCCCGATACCGCCGCGCTCGCCGTCGCCGAGGCGATCTTCGGCGGCATGTTCAGCTCGCGGCTGATGCAAGAGGTCCGCGTCAAGCGCGGCTGGAGCTACGGCGCCGGTTGCGCCCTGCGCCGCTCGCGGCTGCCGCACTGGTTCGAGATGTGGACCGCGTCCGGCATCGACGTCGCGGGCCCGACCGTCGCGCTCGAGCTCGAGCTCTACGCCGACTACGCCGCGAACGGCCCGACCGACGACGAAGTCGACTTCGCGCGGAGCTACCTCGTCGGCGCGATGCCGTTTCACGTCGCGACCGCACGCCAGCGCATGCAGCTCGCCGTGCGCGATAGCTTGTTCGACCTGCCCGACGGCTACACCGCGAACCTGCCCGAGGCGCTCGCACAGCTCGCCGGCCCCGACGTTCGCGCCGCGTGCGCGCGCCACTTCCATCCCGAAAACGCGGTCACCGTCGCGGTGACCACGGCCGAGCATGCGCGCCCCGCGCTCGAAGCAGCGAACGCCGGCCCGATCACCGTCGTCCGTCACGACGAGTACT
>JBDTJY010000259.1:0-29094 GCA_039935615.1 Kofleriaceae bacterium | reverse complement strand
TCCCGTGGGTTCGGTCGTACGCCCACGAGGAGAGTCCATGACCTTCACGAATACCGCGCGTCCTGTGTCTACGTCGTCCTCCCTTCCGCTGGGGCTGGCCCGTCCAGCTACGGTGGATCCCCGAGTCCATGGCGAAGACCCGGCGCGGATTCGCGCCACGATCGCCCGCGCACCGCTGTTCGCAGCGCTGCCAATTTCGGCGATCGAAGACCTCACGAATCGCATCACGGTTCGCAAGGTGCCCGTCGGTTCCGCGGTCGTCGCGCAAGACGAGCCCGGCGACGCGATGTTCGTGATCATGACCGGTCGCGTGAAGGTCGTGATGTTCGGCGAGAGCGGCCGCGAGGTCACGCTGTCGCTGCTCCGCGCCGGCGACTCGTTCGGCGAGATGTCGCTGTTCGATCAAGGTCCGCGCTCGGCGCACTGCCTCGCGATCGAGCCGACGACGCTGCTCTCGCTCACCCGCGAAGAGTTGATGCGCCACATCCAGGCGCACCCGCGCACCGCGATCAACCTGGTCGCCGAGCTGGCGCGCCGCCTGCGCCGTGCCGACGAGACGATCGCGCAACTCGCGCTGTGCGACGTCAACGAGCGCCTGATCCACCGCCTCGTCGGGCTCGCCCGCGAGGAAGGCGCGTCGGGACCGGATGGTCTCGTCGTGCGCCGCCGCCCGACCCAGCAAGAGCTCGCGAACATGATCGGCAGTTGCCGCGAGACGATCTCTCGCGCGTTCAACCAGCTCGCTCGCGATGGCCTGATCATCCCGCGCGGTCGCTCGCTCGTGGTCACGCCGGCGCTCATCGAACGTTGCGAAAAAAAGAAAGCGGCGTAACCCGCGATCTGTCGGGTTGCCAGACAGCGTGACGCGAGTCTGGGTACCTTGACAGCGACGGTGGCGGGGCGCCAAATCGCTCCCAGTGGGCCAGGAGATCATGATCCGGCGGACGCGCGTCGAGATCGATCTCGCGGCGATCGTCGCGAACGCCCGCGCGGTGCGTGAGGTCGCGGCGACCGCGCTGTATGCGGTCGTCAAGGCCGACGGCTATGGTCACGGTCTGGTCGCGGTCGCGAAGGCGCTCGCCGACGCGCACGCCGCCGACGGGTTCTGCACGAGCCTGGTCGAAGAGGGCGTCGCGCTGCGCGATGCCGGCATCACCGCTCCGATCCTGGTGATGGGCCCGAGCCAGGTCGGCGGCGAGGACGAGATGGTGGCGGCGCGGTTGACCGCGGTGATCTCGTCGCACGAAGAGCTCGCGGCGCTCGCCCATGTGTCGCGCGCGCGGGGCAACGTCGAGGCGCACTTGAAGGTCGATACCGGGATGGGGCGACTCGGCGTGCCGAGCGAGCGGGCTGCCGAGCTCGCCGTCGAGGCCGGCCGCAACGGCATCGCGATCGTCGGCCTGATGACCCACTTCGCGTGCGCCGATTCGGACGATCCAGCCGATCCGGACTCGATGACGCGGCGCCAGCTCGCGCGGTTCGCCGAGGTCGATCGCGCGGTCGTCGCCACCGGTGCACCGGTGCGCGTGCGCCACGCGGCGAACAGCTCGGCCGCGCTGCTGTTTCCGGAGGCGCGGTTCGATCTCGTGCGCACCGGGATCGCGATCTACGGCAACGGCCACTGGGCGAGTCGCGGCCGGATGGGCATGCGGTTCGTCACCGCGATCGCCCAGCTCCGGCAGATTCCGAAAGGCGCGTCGGTCGGCTACGGCGCGACGTGGCACGCGCCACGCGACAGCCGCGTCGCGATCCTGCCGTGTGGCTACGCCGATGGCTTGCCGCGCAGCGCGAGCGGTCACGCCGAGGTCGCGATCCACGGGAAGCGCGTGCCGCTGGTCGGCCGCGTCAGCATGGACATCGCCGTCGCCGACGTCACCGACGTGCCGGCGGCGCAGGTCGGCGATGCGGTCGTGCTACTCGGCAAGGCGAGCGGCGGCGTCTCGATCAGCGCCGCGGAGTACGCCGCGTGGTGCGGGGTGTCCGAGTACGAAGTCACGTGCGGGATGAGCAAGCGCGTGCCGCGGTTGTATTCATGAGCGCCGACGATCCGGACAACGAACCGACGAAGGTCGGCCCGGCGCCCGCGCCGAACCCGCCGGCGAGCAGCGACCCCGCGGCGCCGAAACCGATGTGGCAGCCGCAGACGGTCGCGACCACCGACGACAAGCCGGTCACGGTCGCGAGCGCGATCGGCAACGGCTTCAAAGAGGCGTTCTCACCGGTCTATCGCTTTCTGGATACCGTCGGCGGTCACCTGATCCTGATCGGCAAGGCGTTCGCGTGGCTGCCGCGCCGGCCGTTTCGCTGGCAGAACCTCCTCGAGGCGGCGGAGTACATCGGCTTTGGCTCGCTGCCGATCATCCTGCTCGTCGGCATGTTCACCGGCATGGTGCTGTCGCTCCAGTCGGTCAACGCGTTCCGCCAGTTCGGCTTGGAGTCGTTCGCCGGCGGCACCACCGGCAAGGCGCTCGCGCTCGAGCTCGGCCCGGTGTTGTGCTCGCTGATGCTCGCCGGCCGTGCGGGCTCGGGCATCGCGACCGAGCTCGGCACGATGCGGATCACCGAGCAGATCGACGCGCTCGAGTCGATGGCCGTCAATCCGCACCAGTATCTCGTGTTGCCGCGCGTGCTCGCGGCGATGATCGTCACGCCGATCCTCACGCTGTTGTTCTTCGTCATCGGCATGGGCGGCGCGTACCTCGTCGCCGTGATCCTGATGCACGTCGATCAGGGCCAGTGGATCGCGAATCTCCGCGACATCGTCGTGCCCGGCGACGTGTTGCAGGGCTTCATCAAGGCGATCTTCTTCGGCTTCATGATCGCGACGGTCGGTTGCTATCAGGGCTATCACGCGACCGGCGGTGGACGCGGCGTCGGCATCGGCGTCACCCGCGCCGTCGTGATCGCCTCGGTCGCGACGCTCGTCATGGACTACTTCCTCAGCGACATCTTGCTGACGCTGATGCCGACGACGAGGGGCGGTCCATAAGTGGGCAACGTCAGCGAGATCATCGGCACCTCGCCGGCCGAGCAGAAAGACGAGCGCTGGCACATCCGCGTCCGCAAGCTCAAGAAGTCGTTCGGCGCGAACCTCGTGCTCGACGGCGTCGACCTCGATCTCGAGCGCTTCAAGGTCAACGTCATCCTCGGCGCGTCGGGCGCCGGCAAGAGCGTGCTGATCAAGCACTTCATGTGCCTGTTGCGTCCCGACAGCGGTCACATCTACGTCGACGGCATCGACATCCTGGCGCTCGACGCGAAGCAGCTCTCGGACTTCCGCCGCAAGTTCGGCCTGGTGTTCCAGTTCGCCGCGCTGTTCGATTCGCTCACCGTCGAAGAGAACTGTGCGTTCCCGCTCAAGGAGCGCGGTGGCAAGAGCCGCGCGGAGATGCGCGACATCGTCGCGGACCGGCTCGGCAAGCTCGGCCTGGCCGGGACCCAGAAGAAGTATCCGGGCGAGCTCTCGGGCGGCATGCGCAAGCGCGTCGGCCTCGCGCGCGCGCTCGTGCTCGAGCCCGAGATCCTCATGTACGACGAGCCGACCACCGGGTTGGATCCCCTGGCCACGCGAAACGTGGACGAGATGATCATGGCGACCTGCGAGCAGTTTAAGGTGACGTCGGTGGTCATCTCGCACGACATGGCGAGCGTGTTTCGAATCGCAGACCGGATCGCGATGCTCTACAACAAGCGCATTCTCGAAGCCGGGACCGCCGAGGCGATCGCGGGGAGCACCGATCCGTACGTCCACGAGTTCTTGAACGCGTCGGGCGTCGGCGCGGTGCAGAAGCTCGCGCTGGGCGAGGCGCACCTGTGAAGTCGCTCAGCGCAGGCGTCAAGGTCGCCGTGTTGTTCCTGCTGCTCGCGGTCGGCGCGTACATCGTGTGGAAGAACCTCGGGCAGAACCCCGCGGGCAAGAACAACCAGGAGTTCTACGCGCTGTTCCGCGATGCCTCCGGCTTGCCGACGAAGAGCAAGGTCGTCGTCGCCGGCTTACCGCAGGGCGAGGTCATCGATCTCGAGGTCAACGGCCGCTACGCGAAGGTCACGTTCCGGATCTCGAAAGACATCAAGGTGTGGTCGAGCGCGACCGTGTTCAAGAAGGCGACGTCGCTGCTCGGCGAGAACTACCTCGAGGTCGATCCGGGCGAGCAGGTCCGCGCGGGCCCCGATGGCACGAAGGCGTCGTTCACGCCGCTCGGCGCGGACTGCAAGGACTACGACTCGTCCGACGACAAGCTGCGCGACGCGTGCCGGCGGATCGAGCACGTGGTCGAGGCGACGACGCCCGATCAGCTGCTCCACCGGATCGACGAGACGCTGCCGAACGTCGATCGCGTGCTCGAGAGCATGCGCGACCTCTCGGAGGACCTGCGCGGCGTCGTCAACGGGCCGCTGAAGTCGGTCGCGAATCGCGTCGACGGGCTCGTGCAGAAAGAAGCGAACACGGTCGCCGACGTGATCGAGCGCGCCGATCGGTCGATGCAGAAGATCGAGGCGATCACGAACGACCTCCGCGAGATCTCGAAGGACGCCGATCCGAAGATCAAACAGATGCTGAAGAATCTCGACGACGCGTCGTCGGATGCCAAGGATCTGATCGCGACCGCGAAGGACGAGCTCAAGCAGACCGGCGACAAGCTGCGCGGCAAGCTCGACAAGCTCGATGGCGTGATCGACAACACGACGTCGATCACGAAGAAGATCGATGACGATAAAGGCACGCTCGGTCGGTTGGTCAACGATCCGGCGATCGCCGACAACGTCGAGCAGATCACCGACGATGCCAAGGGCTTCCTCGGCACGCTGTTCAACTTGAAGACCTACGTCGGGCTGCGCAGCGAGTACAACGTCGGCGCCGGCCTGCTGTGCAACTACATCTCGGTCGAGCTCCACACCCGGCCCGACAAGTTCTATCTGATCGAGCTCGAGAAGGGCCCGCGCGGCGACTATCCGGACGTCACGCTGACCTTCGATCCGACCGTCGATCCGAACCACTGGATCCGCAAGAGCGTGATCAGCGACTCGATCCGCTTCACGTTCCAGTTCGCGAAGCGGCTCGACTGGCTGACCCTGCGCTACGGCATCAAGGAATCGACCGGCGGCATCGGCGCGGATGCCGACTTCGCGTGGTGGGGCCACGACCTCAAGTTCTCGGTCGATGGCTTCGACGCCTCGTTCGACAAGTACCCGCGGGTCAAGATCGCGGCGGCGCTCGAGGTGTTCAAGGATCTCTACGTGCTCGGTGGTGTCGACGAGCTGCTCAACAAGCCGCAGACGCTCGATATCGTCGAGGGCACGTCGTCCGTGCCGACCCAGTTCGACACGTTCCGGTTCGGTCGCGACTACTTCATCGGCGGCATGCTGAAGTTCAACGACGAGGATCTCTCGGCGCTGCTCACGGTCGGCGGCTCGGCGCTCGCCGGCGCGACCAAGTAGACACGACCGCGCCACACCGTGATGGCAGGTCACGGTGGGCAAGCGTGGCAAGCGCGCGATCGGATTGGGATCCGCGCTGGCGTCGCGGTTGCACTATGCCGGTAGATGCGGGGTGGCTCGATCGTCCTCGTCGCCATCACGGCCTGCGTCGAGCATGTGCCTGCGCCGCGGCTGCCGGCCGTCTTGTACCCGTCGGTCGAGAGCGACGGCGGGCGATCGTATCCCACCTTGGAGCCCGCGGGCCGGATCGGCGCGGTGCCGATCGATCCGTACGGACCGGATCCCGTGCTGCGTGGTGTGGTCGGTGATCACGTGCCGAGCGACGTCGACTTCGGCGATCCGGGCGCGGTCACGAAGATGCTCGTCGACGTCAAGTCGAGCGCCGCGCTCCCCGATCATCCACATCATCACGTCGTGGTCGAGCACGACATCCAGCACGTGACGATCGAGGTCGGCCCCGGCAGCGCCGTCACGCGCAGCGAACGCGCCGCGGCGCTGCGCGCGACGTCGGGGATCGATGCCGGCGAACCGTCGATCAAACGCGCGGCTCGTGATGCAACGCAGGGCGTCCGGACCGATCGCGCGAAGGTCGACGCGCTCGTGGCCTGGACGTACCAGCACATGACGTACGTCCATGCCGACGAGACCGTCGCATCGACCGTGCTGTCGCGCGGCAGCGGCGATTGTAGCGAGTTCTCGCTGCTGTTCGTCGCGCTGTCACGCGCCGCGGGAGTTCCTGCGCGTCGTGTGGTCGGGCTCGCCGCGACCGAGGTCGACAACGCGCCGGCGTTCGGCTTCCACGCGTGGGCGGAGGTCGCGCTCGACGGTCACTGGGTCCAGGTCGATCCGACGTGGAACGAGACGGTCGCCGACGCCACGCATGTCGAGCTGATCGAAGGCGACGGTGAGGCGTGGAGCGACGGGCTCGCCGGGTTGCGACTCGCCGTCGTCGAGCTCGAGCGCGACGCGCGGCTCGTCGATCACGCCGACGCGCGGATGCTCACGCGCGAGCTGCCGTCGTACCTGGTGCTGAAGCACCGCTGATCATCTGCGTTGGTCGTGGGCGAGGTCGCCGCGATCGACGAACACGTCGAGCCAGATGTCGAGTGCGTCGGCGTCGCCGGCGAGGACCTTCGCATGGAGCGCCGGATCCGGAAGCGGCGCGAGCTCCTCGAGCTTCGCGATCGCACCAGGATCACGGGTGTGCCCGATCACGTTCCACAGCGTCACGCGGTCGGCCACGGCGGCGGTGCGCACGAGCTCGGCGAGGGCGCCGGGCTCGCCGGCATCGAAGCGCTGGACCGCGCTGCGCATCTCCGGCGTGGCGGTGATCGAGATCGGGGTGCCGAGATGACCGGGCACGACATCGATCTCGAACGTCGCCGGCACGTAGGAGATGCCGCGGGAGTCCTCGAGCGAGACCGCGCCGAGGGTGACGCGCAGGTGGGTCTTGCCGGCGGCGTCGACGGTGAGGTCGTACGCGCACCCGAGATCGACCGCGGTCGCGGCCGGTGTATCGACGACGAACAGCCGCGGCGGCGCGGTGACGCGCGCGGCGACGTGACCGCGCGCGAGCTCCAGGTGGTGCTGCGCGGCGCCGGTGGTGACGAGGCGCAGCTTCGAATCGCCGAACACGGTGAGCTCGCCGATGTCGGCGACCTTCACGGTGGCCGTGCCATCGCGCTGGGTCTCGAGCCACGCACCGATCGGCATCGTGCCGGCGCTCGCGACCGCCGCACCGCCGCACGTCGCGGTACCCGCGGTCAGTGAAAACTGGAAGCCGGTGCCGCCGGCGCAGCCGGGATCCGCGGCGTCCTTGCCTTGCAACAGCAGCACGACGAGCGCGACGACCGCGGCGAGCGCAGCGACCGGCCAGATCCACGTGCGCTTCGGCGCGCGGCTCGGACGCGCGGGAGGCTCGCGCAGCGGCGCGGTGTGCGCGAGCGTGCCGAGCGATCGCTCGAGCGCCGTCAGCTCGGCATCGCCGTCGCCGCCGTCGAACAGCGGATCGCTCATCGCGATGCTCCGAGCTTGTCGCGCAACAACGTCATGCCTCGGTGCAAGTGTACGCGGACCGAGTCGGACGTCATCCCCGTACGTTCGGCGATCTCCGGCCCGGTCAGGCCCTCGACGAGGCGCATGATCAACGTCTCGCGATAGGTGTCGGGCAGCGCGCGGATCGCGGCGAGCGCCGCGAGCGCCTCGACGTGCGGCGGTGGCTCGACGGCGAGGTCCTCGGTCGTGTCGCTGGTCACCGGACCGCGCTTGCGCACCGCATCGATCGCGCGGCGGCGCGCGATCGTGACGAGCCAGCCGGGGAACGCGGCCGGCTCGCGCAGCGTCACGGCCTTCACCCAGACCTCGGCGAACACGTCCTGCACGACGTCAGCGGCGTCGTCGATCCGCAGGTGCGCGAGCGCGATCGCGTGGACGATGCGATGAAATCGCCGATACAGCGTGCCGAATGCGTCGCGATTGCCTCGACCGTTAACGAAAGAAATGCGCGCGACAAATCCCGTGGCCTATCGCGAGGATGGCCGTCACCGCTACTTGTCGTGCGAGATCCGAACGCGGGCGATCAGCTCGCGCAGCTCTTCGTCGTCGACCGCTTCGACCTCGTGCACGATCTTTTCGCGCGCGCTGCCGGTCGCGGGCATCGGCATCGGCAACGGCGGCGGAGGTCCGGCGCGTCCGCGCGGCCGCGTCGTCGGCGGGCGCTTCGTGCGACCCGCGATCTTGAACTTGAGCTCGTCGAACAAGCGCGGCTGACCGACGCGCTCGAGCAACCCGGCGAGGATCTGCGACCGCAGCAGGTTGAGCTCTTGCAACCACGCCGAGCTCACGACCTCGATCACGAGCGTGCGATCGTAGATGCCATCGGGACGCGTGCGCTCCGCGATCCGCGGCCCGACGAGCTCGGTCCACTCGACGCCGAGCCGCTCGGAGCGGATGTCGTTCGCGACGCCGCGATATTGCAGGACGGCGGTGATCGCATCCTTCGCGCTGCGGGCCTCGAGCGTACGTGCCGGACCGCGCCGCACGTACGGAGCTCGCGGGACCGGCTTCCAGGTCACGACGCGCGCAGACGACGGATCAGCTCGCGCAAGCGGCGATCACCATCACCGTCGCGGCTGACGAAGCGCAGTCCCGAGCCACCCGACGGCGCGTGATACGAGACGCGGCCCGCGATCGCGATCGGCGCGGCGGCACCGGGCGGCGTGACCTCGACGGTGAGCTCGGTGTCGAGCGGCAGCGGATTCTCGGTGGTGAGCAACGCACCGCCGACCCCGATCTCGGAGATCGCCGAATCGACGAACGCCGGGCTGCTCGTGAGGCGATAGCGACACGCGAACTGCACCGGCAACCGCGAGTGACCGCGGCGTGACACATCGGTGCGCTTGCCGGACAGGACGTCGTGGAGGAACGTCAGCTTGATCTGCTCGTCGAGATCGAGCTGCACCGTCGCGCCGGCACGCACGCGCATGCGCGGCAGTGCGGGGCGCCAGGACTGAACCGCGCCGCGGATCAGCACCTTGTTCGGCAGGAGGTTCGACGACACCTCGACGATCACCGACTGTCCCGACTGCAACTCGTCCGTGGTTGGCACGAAGATCGGCTCGGCGACCGCTTCGCCAGGAGCCAGCTCACGCCACTCGTCGGCCGTCTTGATCCGTAGCCTGAGTATCACCATGCCCGCTCGATGACCGTAACTGCTTACCGACCGAACCGCAACGCCCACACCTTCGTGAGCGCTTCTGCGACGATCGCTCTCGACATCTTGGACTGGCCCACACGTCGGTCTTCGAAAATAATCGGAGTCTCGACGAGCTTCATACCGTGCTGGATCGCTCGGTACTTGGTCTCGATCTGGAACATGTAGCCGTTCGAGCCGAGGGAATCGAGGTCGAGCGCGAGCAGGGCACGGCGCCGCCAGCAGATGAAGCCGGCGGTGACGTCGCGAATGTCGATTCCGAGAATCGAGCGCGCGTAGAAGCTGCCGCCGCGGGAGATCAGCTTGCGGCCGATCCCCCAGTTCACGGTGCCGCCGCCCGGGACGTTGCGCGAACCGATGACGACGTCGGCGCCGTCTTCGGCGAGCTCGAGCATCGTCGCGAGGTACTTCGGATCGTGGCTGCCGTCGGCGTCCATCTCGAACACGAACTCGAAGCCGCGCTCGAGCGCCCACCGAAACCCGGCGACGTAGGCGGTGCCGAGGCCGAGCTTGCCGGCGCGATGCATGACATGTACGCGCGGCTCGGTCGCGGCGATGTCGTCGAGCATGCCGCCGGTGCCGTCCGGAGAGTTGTCGTCCACGAACAACAGCTCGGCGCCGGGCAGGGCGGCGAGGAAGCGCTCGGCGATGCCGGGCACGTTCTCGCGCTCGTTGTAGGTAGGCACGATGATGAGGGCCTTGGCCATGCCGGGGCGCACAGTAGCGGGGTCGTCCCACCACCGCAACGCACGCGCTATGCTGACCGTGCGTGAGATCGCGACGCGCATGGGTCTACGTGTTGTCGGTGCTGGCCCTGCTGGTGCCGGCCGGTGGCATCGCCTATCTCGGCGCGCGGTCGTACCGCGACCAGCAGGGCGCGATCGCGGGACAGCTCGATCGCCAGCAGGGCGCGGCGGTCGCGATCGTGGGGCGGATCCACCACGCGATCGGCGACACGCTCGCCGCGGCCGAGCGCGCGGCGACCGCGGGTCAGACCGGGCCGCTGCCCGGGCTCGGGCGCTACTGGTTCTGGATCGACGCGGCCGGACACCTGCGCGTGCCCCACACCGCCGATCCGATGATCGCCTCGCTCGATCCGGCCCTCGACCGGCCGGCCTCGCCGAGCGGCCGGATCGAGGACTACGTGCGCGAGCTCCAGCGCCGGCAGGATCGGGCCGCCCGGTTGCGCGCGGCGCAACGCGCCGAGGCGTGCAACGACGGCTGCGCGGCAGGTCTCCCGGAGGCCAAGCGCGGTTACGGCGCGTTGGTCGCGTTCGACGACACCGGCGCCGAAGCGCTGCTCGGGCTCGCGCGCGTGCTCGTGCGAATGGGCGATCCGCAGCGGTCGCGCGCGCTGCTCGACGAGCTCGATCGGCGCTTCGGCGAGCGCAGCTTCCCGAACAGCGGCAGCGAGCGCGTGCCGGTGATGTTGGTGACGGCACTGTTGCGCGCGGAGCTCGCGGGCGATGCGCGGCCCTCGGCCCTGCTCGACGTCGCGAGCCGCGTGCTCGACGGTCACTACGCGGTCGAGCCGATCGTCGGGCTCGGCGTCGTGCAGCGGATCCGCGGCGAGCTCGTCGGCGAGCTGCCGGTCGCCGTCAAGGATCGCCTGCCGGCGCTCGAGCTCGAGGTCGAGACGATCCGCGGTCAAGCGCGCGCCGCGGCGGGCCTCGCCGACGACAAGGATGACCTCGTGCACTCGGCGACGCCGGCCTGGCGCGGGCGCCCCGCGGCGAAGCAACCGAATCGCACGCTGATCTATCGCCGCCGCGCCGACGGCTCCGTGATCGGGATCGCGGTCGATGCCGGCATGCTCGCGACCGCCGCCGGTCACGACGCTCGCGACGACGTCGCGCGCGACGTCCGGCCGATCGTGCTCGCGACCGGCGCGGCGGTGCCCGCGGAGCTGCGCTCGCTCGATCGCGAACAGCTCGGCGAGGAGATGCCGTACCTCCAGCTCGCGCTGGTCAATCCGAAGACCTCGTCGGATCCACTCGACGAGGTCGTGCACCATCGCGAGCGCACGCACATCGTGTTCACCTCCGCGCTCGCCTTGATGCTCGGCGTTGGCCTGCTCGCGATGATCCGCGGCGCCGCCCGCGCCCGCGAGCTCGCGCAGTTGAAGAGCGACTTCGTCTCGACGGTGTCGCACGAGCTCAAGACGCCGCTGACCTCGATCCGGATGTTCGCCGAGATGCTCCAGCAAGGCGTCGCGCAGGGCGACCCCGAGAAGATGCATCGCTACCACGGCGTGATCGTCCAGGAGAGCCAGCGGCTCGGCCTGTTGATCGCGAACCTCCTCGACTACGCGCAGATCGAGCGCGGCACGCGGCGCTACACGCCGGCGTCGGTCGAGCTCGCGCAGCTCGCCCGAGGTGCGGTCGCGACGTTCGAGGCACTGGCGTCGCCCCAGGCCGGTCGCAATCCGATCACGGTCGAGGTGTCTCCCTCGGCGATGACCACCGAAGTCGAAGTCGATCGCGATGTCGTCGTGGGCGCGGTGTTGAACCTGCTCGCGAACGCCGCGAAGTACGGTGGCGCCGACAAGCCGATCGAGGTGCTGGTCGACAGCGACGCGACCGCCGCGTCGATCGCGGTGCGCGACCACGGCCCGGGCATCCCGCCGAGCGAGCAGGCGCGGATCTTCAAGGAGTTCTACCGCACGCCCGAGGCGTATCGCTCGAACGTCGAGGGCACCGGGCTCGGGCTCGCGCTGGTCAAGCGCCACATCGAGGCGCTCGGCGGCAGCGTCGAGGTCGCGTCCCAGGTCGGCGAGGGCGCGCTGTTCACGCTGCGCCTGCCGCGCGTGCCGGCCACCGAAGGAGGGATCGCGTGACCCGGATCCTCGTCGTCGAAGATGACGCCTCGATCCGCATGGGCCTCGAGGACACGCTGACCGCGAAGGGGTACGAGGTCGAGGTCGTCGGCCGCGGCAGCGAGGGTGCGGACAAGGCGACCGCGGGGCGCTACGACCTCGTGATCCTCGACGTGATGTTGCCCGACATCGACGGCTTCGAGGTCTGCCGGCGGATCCGCGGGGCGCGCGGCGCACAGCGCAGCGTCCCGGTGATCATGTTGTCGGCACGCGGCGCGGAGCTCGATCGCGTGCGCGGGCTCGAGCTCGGCGCCGATGACTACGTCACCAAGCCGTTCTCGTTGATGGAGCTGCTCGCGCGGGTCGCGTCGGTGCTGCGCCGTGCCCACGGCGAGCCGAGTGAACCGATCGGCCTCGCGTTCGGCGAGCTCGCGATCGATCTGGTCGGCCAGGTCGCCACGCGCGCCGGCAAACGCTTCGAGTTGCCGAGCCGTGCGTTCGCGATCCTGAAGGTGTTCGCGAAGCGCCCCGGCGAGGTCGTCAGCCGCGACACGCTGCTCGACGAGGCGTGGGGCTACGAGGACTATCCGAACACCCGCACGGTCGACAACCATCTGGTCAAGCTGCGACGCGCGCTCGAAGACGAAGCCGAGAAGCCGCGCTGGCTCGTGACGATCCACGGGGCCGGCTACAAGCTCGATGTTCCTCGGGAAGCCGTGCGCTACGCGGTGCGCGCCCGGTGATGGCCCGGTGATGGATGACAACATCGTGACAACGTTTTGCGAGCTCGTGACGAAGCGATGCGAAGCGAGGATCAGTCGCCGGCGGCCATTTGTTACCAAGGGGATGGGCGAGGCGATGGCGCCGGCATCCGAGTTCTACAGACCCTCCGGTGGGAACAACTCGGGTGTCGGCGCCAAGCTGAGTTTGCTGGTGGTCTTGCTGATCGCCTGCAACGACGACGGTGGTCGCGCCCCACCGATCGCGGCGCCAGCCGCCGCACAGCCGAGCGTCGCCGATCCGGCGACCGGCATCACGACCGAGCTCGACGGCATCGCGCCCGAGTTCGGCGTTGCGGTGATCGCGGAGCTCGCGGGCGATGACACCGCGGCGCGGGTCGCGTTCGAGCACGTGCTGCAGGCGCCCGATGCGCCGGCGCGGATCGCGGCGCGCGCGGCACTCCACCTCGCGCAGCTCGACGCGCGGGCCGGCAAGAGTCGCGACGCGCTCGATCTGTCCGCGCGTGCCGCCGCGCTCGCACCGAACGATGCCGCGATCACCGACGGCGTCGCGCAGATCCAGGCCCAGGTCGTCGCCGCGAGTGGTGCCGGCGATCTGCGCGGTCCGAAAGCAGGCGAAGCCCTCGCCGGCGTCGATCCACAAGTCGCCGAGGCGTTCGCGGCCGCCGAGCGCGCGCTCGTGCGAGTTCACGCGATGCGCCCGCGCCAGCGCCTCGAGGTGTGGGCCAAAGAAGACGCGACCGAGGAGGTCATCGCGATGTATCGCAAGGTCAAAGACCAGGGTGGCGTCGCGCAGGTCGCCGCCGATTTTCGGATCGGCAGCCTGTATCACGACCTCGCGCTCGGCCTGTTGTTCGGTGGCGTCGCCGAGCTCCGCGTCCGCGCGCTCGCCTATCTCAAGAGCGCGGCCTCGCAATATCGCGCGAGCCTGGCGGGCCCGCAGGTCCCCGAGACCGAGCTGTGGCGACTCGCGGCCGAGACCGATCTTCGCAACGCGCAGGACGTGCTGACCGCAGCCGGCGCCAGCGACTGATACAAACGGGCATGGTGATCTCGATCGACGGCGTGGTCGTCCCCGAAGACCGCGCCACGATCTCGGTGCTCGACCGCGGGTTCTTGTACGGCGATGGCCTGTTCGAGGTGCTGCGCACGTGGAACCTGGTCGCGGTCGACCTCGACGCGCACCTCGATCGGATGGCGGCGGCGGCGGCGGCGCTGAAGCTCGGGTTCGATCGCGCGACCGTGACGACGGCGGTGCGGACGACGATCGCGGCGGCCGGTGACGACGCCGACTACCGGATCCGGATCATCGTGACGCGTGGTCGAGGTGGGGTGGCGGTCCGGTTCGCCGCGGTGCGTGGCGGTCACACGATCGTGATCCTCGAGCCGCTCGGCACGCTGCCGATGACGACCACCGCCGCGTTCGTCGCATGGGACGTCCCGGCGCGCGCCACCGGCTACAAGACGCTCGCCTACCTCGACAGCTTGATCGCGAAGGAGCTCGCGGCCGAGCGCGGAGCCGAAGAAGCCTTGCGGCTCGGTCCCGGCGGCCGTGTCGTCGAAGGCGCGACGTCGAATTTATTCATCGTGAAAGCGGAGATCGTACAAACCCCACCGCTCGCGACCGGGATCCTGCCGGGCATCACGCGCGAGCACGTACTCGCGTGTTGTCAACAGCTCCAGATCGCGGCGGTGGAGTGTGGCCTGACGGCGCACCACGTCGAGTCTGCCGACGAGATCTTCGTGACGAGCTCGGTGCGCGGTGTCGTCGCCGTGACACACCTCGAGGGCCACCGCGTCGGAGCCGGGGTGGGCCCGGTCACGCAAAAGCTGGTTACGGCATACGCCGAGCGGATGAGCCGAGCTACTATCCCCGTCTAGCGCGATGGCTCGTGACGCTCGGCAACTGCGCCAAGAGGCGGCGGAGGCAACTGCCACCGGCAAGCACAAGCGCGCGCTCGGCGCGTACCTCGAATTGGAGACGCTCGAGCCGCGCGATGCGCAGTGGCCCAAGCGCGCCGGCGAGATCTATCGCAAGCTCAACCGCAACAACGACGCCGCGGATGCGTTCACGCGCGCGGCCGATCGCTACGCGCAGGGTGGCTTCCTCGTCCAGGCGATCGCGGTGTGCAAGCTGATCCTGCAGATCGATCCGCGCCACGGTCAGGCGCTGCAGCGGATCTCCGCGATGAACGAGCAGATCGGCGCCGGCCCGACGCGCGCGCTCGCGATGGCCGACAACAACCCGAACCTCAACGAGAACACCGCGGTCGCATCGCTGCGCCGGCGCGGCACGACCGAAGCGGGCACCGCCATCGATCCGAACATGGTCGACGAGATCGCGACGCTCGATCTCGACAGCGCTCCGATCGATCCACCGCGTCGCGCGAAGCAGCCGTCGGCGCCGACGATCTCGATGCCGCGGACGCGGACGCCGCCGCCGGGCGCCTTCTCGGGACCGACGCTCGATGCGGAACCGGTCGTGCGGATGACGGGGCGCACGCAGGCGCCGCCGAACCGGAGCGCGCAGACGCCGCCGCACGGCGTGTCGATGACCACGCGCGGTGGCAACGTGATCGACGAGCTCGACGATCTCGCGTTGCCGCGGACCAAGACGTCGAACGCGCAGAGCCAGTTCGCGCAGGCGCGCACCAAGAGCAAGCCGATCACGCTGCCGCCGAACTCCGGCATCGACGCGATCGATCTGAAGACCGAGATCCCGCAGGCGTTCGAGCGCGAGGACAACTCCGGCGTCTACGTGATCCCGATCGACGACGAAGACTTCCTGATGCAGGACGAGGCTCGGCCGTCGGTGCCGCAGATCGTCGTCGAACCGGCGTCGGAGGGCATCGAAGTCGAGGCCGCGGACCTCGATGACATCTCCGAGCTCGAGCTCGAGGACATCGAAGAGATTCCGCTGCCCGCGCCGCGCGTGCTCGGGCAAGCCGCGGCCGAGGCGCTCGCGGCGACGCCGCTGTTCTCGGGGCTGTCGAAGGAAGCGCTCGAGTCGCTGGTCGCGGAGCTCCAGCTGATCCAGCTCGCGCGTGGCGAGGTGCTGTTTCACGAGGGCGATCCGGGCGACGCGCTGTACGTGATCGTCGAGGGTGAGCTCGCCGTGCAAGCCGAGGGGCCGCCGCGCGTCGAGATGGCGCGGCTCGGGCCGGGCGCGTTCATCGGCGAGGTCGCGCTGATGACCGATCAACCGCGTTCGGCGACGGTGACGTCGGTCGACACCGCGGAGCTGTTGCGGATCGATCGCTCGACGTTGAAGCGCGTGCTCGCCGCGCACGGTGAGGTGCTGACGTCGGTGCTGCGGTTCGTGCGCGACCGGCTCGTCGATCGTTGGACCCGCACGAGTCCGCTGTTCCGGCCGTTCGATTCGAACGAGCGCTCGGCGCTCGCCTCGAAGTTCAAGTTCCTCGAGATCGAGACCGACAGCACGTTGCTCGCCGCCGGCGCGCGACCCGACGGCCTGTACATCGTGCTCGCCGGGCACTTCTCGGTGCGCCGCGGCACCCAGCAACTCGCGATGCTCGGCCCCGGCGATCTGATCGGCGAGAGCGCGCTGCTCTCGGGCGCCACCGTGAAGAGCGACATCGTCGCGCGCGGCAAGGCGCTCGCACTGTGCCTGCCGGCGAGCGAGTTCCGCGAGATGATCATGACCCATCCGCACGTGCTCGAGTACATCGGCGAGCAAGCCGAGCACTCGCGCAAGCTCCAGATCCTGTAGCTACTTCGAGAGCTCGATGCCGACCGAGTGCTTGTGCGGCGCAGGCGGCTCGTCGGGCTTGCCGGTCAAGCCGCCGAGCGGGCTCCAGCCGAACGTCGTCGCGATCAGCGCGCCGCCGAGCGCGAGGTAGAGCAGGCCGATCACGAGGTGCGCCTTCGGGCTCATCCGATAGAAGCCGCCGCCCATCACCGATTTCTTCGTCGCCTCCGGATCGACCTTCTTCAGCGACATCCGAAGTCGATAGAGACCGAACACGATCACGAGGACCGCGACGGCGAGGGTGACCCAAGGGGGAACGCGCACGCCCGAGGCATAGCACGGGTGTCACCATGAATACGCACGCGCTACATTCGGCACGCAGGGTCAAGTGCGGGTGCAGCCTCGGGATCTTGGTGGTTCGCAGGCCATTGACACATTGATCTGGGGTCGGCAAAGTGCGCCCAACTCCCGATGGCCTTTCATCCTCAGGCCCCCCCGAAGCAGATGAAGTATAAGAATTCCGCGGCGTTCTATGACGTCGACGGAACGCTTATCAAGATCAACATCGTGCACGCGTTCGCGTACTACGCCGCGCGCCATCCGGGCCTGCTCGATAGCGCGAAGCGCAGCGTGAAGACCGCGCTGTCGATTCCGGTGTTCTGGGCCGCCGACAAGCTCAGCCGCAAGTGGTTCAACGAGATCTTCTATCGCTCCTACGAAGGCGCGAGCGAGGACCGGCTGGTCGTGCTCGCCGACGAGCTGTTCGAGGACGTGATCAAGCCGAACATCTATCCGCGCGCGAAGGCGTTGATCGAGGACTCGAAGCGCGCGGGCGTGCGTCAGGTGCTGGTCTCCGGCGCGCTCGACTTCACGATGAGGCCACTCGCGAAGTACCTCGGCGTCGACGATCTGATCGCGAACCGGCTCGAGTTCGTCGATCACTACGCGACCGGCAAGCTGATGAAGCCGTTCGTCGCCGGCGCGACCAAGGCCGACATCATGCGGTCGTACGCGAAGCAGCACGCGATCGATCTCGGTGAGTCGTGGGCGTACACCGATTCGTTCTCGGACTATCCGATGCTCGCCGTGGTCGGCCACCCGACCGCGTGCAACCCCGATTTTCGGCTGCGCTCGCTGGCGCGCAGCTATGACTGGCCCGTCCTCGATCTCGACGAGGAGCCGACCCACGCGGTCGCGCGTCGCCCGCAGGGGCTTGCACGGCAGATCCGGAGAACCTGAATGCGCGCCATCCGTCCCAAGCTTCGCTCGAATCCGCGCGAGCACATCGTCACGATCGATAACGATTCGGCGCCGCGCATCATGTTCTCCGGCGAGAACCTCATCATGGAGGACCTCCCGGTCGGCACGCGCGTGATCTATCCGAACCGGCCGATGACGCCGGTCGCGAATCCGGTCGCCGCGATCCGCTACGCGCTGAATCACCCGGAGCACTCGGATCCGCTGCACGCGATGCTGGCGCCGGGCATGAAGGTCACGATCGCGGTCGACGACATCTCGATGCCGTTGCCGATGATGCGCACCCCGGACGTGCGCCAGCTCGTGCTCGAGATCGTGTGCGAGATGCTCGCCGATCATGGTGTCGACGACGTCCACATCATCATCGCGCTCGGGCTGCATCGCCGGATGCACGACTGGGAGATCAAGCGGATGGTCGGCCAGAAGGTGTGGGACGAGTACTGGCCGGAGCGGCTGTACAACCACGACGGCTGCGACCCCGACGGCATGGTCGTCCTGGGGCACACGCCGCACAAAGAGATCGTCGAGATGAACCGGCGGGTCGCCGAGAGCGACCTCACGATCTACGTCAACCTCAACTTCGTGCCGATGAACGGCGGCAACAAGTCGATGGCGGTCGGCCTGTGCGGGTACGAGTCGCTGAAGGCGCACCACAATCCCAAGGCGATCGTCGAGTCCAACTCGTTCATGGATCCGCCGAAGTCGTTCTTGTCGCACTCGTTCAAGCGCCAGGGCGACCTCGTCGAGAAGACGCTCAAGGTCTTTCACATCGAGACCGTCCTCAACAACAAGGCGTTCGATGGCCAGATGTCGTTCCTCAACAAGAACGAGGACAACTTCACCGAGACCGATCGGCTGAAATTCCAGGCGATGAAGTGGACGCTCGACAAGCTGCCGTTCGCGGCGCGCCGCGAGATCTTCATGCGCGTGCCGGCATCGTACGAGCTGATCGCTTGCTACGCGGGCGCCTGCGATCCGACACATGATCGGACGCTGCTCAAGCAGAACGAGCAGAACGTCGTCGCGGTCGACGGCGCCGCCGACATCTTGCTGATGGGCATCCCGTACATCTCGCCCTACAACGCCAACTCGAAGGCACTCAATCCGCTGCTCGTGCAGGTGATGGCGCTCGGCTACTTCTATCACATGTATCGGAACAACCCGATCCTGCGCGAGGGAGGCGTCCTCATCCTCACGCATCCGTGCAGCGACAAGTTCGACCCGGTTCATCACCCGAGCTACATCGAGTTCTTCAATCGGATCCTGACCGAGACCACCGACTCGTACACGATCGAGACGAAGTACCAGGACGAGCTCGCGTACAACCCGAGCTACGTCGAGATGTACCGGCGCGGCAACGCGTATCACGGCGCTCACCCGTGCTTCATGTGGTACTGGGGCCAGCGCGGTCGCGAGAAGACGAGCCGCGTGATCGTCGTCGGTGCGGATAACGCGACGGTGCCCGCGATCATGGGCTGGGAGACGGCCGGCTCGATCGCCGAAGCGATCGCGATGGCGCGCGGCACGATGGGCCGCAGCGCGCAGATCACGATGATGCATCACCCGCCGTACATGATCTGCGACGTGACGTGATGAGCGGATCGAACGGCCATACCAAGCACGGCGGGTACTTCGCCGAGACCGTGCAGCAGTGGGGCGAGCACGCTCCGACCAAGCCGTGGCCCGATGCGGCGATGGCGGCGTTGCCACCCTTGCGCGCGCCGATCACCGGCAAGCCGCGGATCGACGTCGCCGAGACGCTGCGCGGCAAGCACATCCTGTTGATCGGCACGACCGGCTTCGTCGGCAAGGTCGCGCTGTCGATGCTGCTCGATCGCTACCCCGACATCGGTCGCGTGTACTGCCTCGTGCGCCCGGGCGCCGGCAACACCGCCGACGAGCGGTTCTTCCGCAAGGTCGCGACCAGCGAGGCGTTCGATCCGGTCCGCGCCGCGCACGGCGCCGGTTACGACGCGTTCATGCGCGAGAAGATCGTCGCGCTCGCCGGCGATATCGGTCGCCCGCTGTGCAACTTCACCGAGGAGATGTGCGCCGAGCTCAAGGTCGACGTGATCCTCAACAGCGCGGGCCTCGTGTCGTTCGCGCCGTCGCTCGAGAGCGCGATCCGGATCAACTCGCTCGGCGCGAAGAACGTGCTCGATCTCGCGCGCAAGCTCGGCGCGAAGTTGGTCCACGTGTCGACGTGCTACGTCGCGGGCCAGCGCGAAGGCGACGTGTGGGAGGACGAGCCGGTCGTCGGCTACTTCCCGCGCAGCTCGAGCATCTCGCGCGATTGGGGCAGCGAGAACGACCTCCTCGATCGCGACTTCGATCCCGCCGCGGAGATCGCGGACTGCTTGAAGTTGATCGAGCAGGCGCGCGAAAAATCGAACGACCGCCAGCACATCTCGGAGTTTCGCGAGAAGGGCTCCGAGACCCTGCGCCAGCAGCGCCGCGATCCCGACGACGAGGACGATCTCAAGATCGCCGTCGCGCGCCAGCGCAAGATCTGGCTCAACGACGTGCTCACCAAGCAGGGCATGGAGCGCGCGCGCCACTGGGGCTGGACCAACACGTACACGTACACCAAGAGCCTCGGCGAGCAGATCATCCTGTCGGACTCGTCGGTCGCGTCGTGCATCGTGCGACCCGCGATCGTCGAGAGTGCCGTGCGCTATCCGTTCCCGGGCTGGAACGAGGGCTTCAACACCAGCGCGCCGCTGATGTACCTGATGCTCAAGGGCCATCGCAACGTGCCGATGGGCGCCGACCACGCGCTCGACGTGATCCCGGTCGACTTCATCACCGCGGGGATGATCCTCGCGGTCGCGGCGATCATCGCCGGCGAGCACGAGCCGATCTATCAGATGGGCGCGTCCGACGTGAATCGGATCACGAGCAAGCGGCTGACCCAGCTCACCGGGCTCGCGGTGCGTCAGGTCCACCTCGATCGCGCCGACCGTGGCGAAGACGAGCTCAAGAATCGGGTCAAGGCGCGCCTCGAGAGTCACCCGGTGTCGTTCGAGCACTTTCAAAAGTGGTCCGCGCCGGCGATCAAGAAGGTCGCGGACCGGTTGATCAAGCTGATCGATGACCGCGTGCCGACCTGGGGCGCGCCGCGGATCGAGGCGCTCGCCGAGCGCACGCGTGAAGAGCTGACCAAGGTCTCGACGTTCACCGCGCAGGTCAACGAGCTCGTCGAGCTGTTCAAGCCGTTCACGAACGATCACGACATCGCGTTCCGCTGCGACAACATGCGGGCGCTGTGGGCGCGCGTGCTGCCGAGCGATCAGGACAAGCTGCTGTGGGCGCCGCACCTCGTCGATTGGCGCGCGTACTGGCTGCACACCCACTTCCCCGGCCTGCAGAAGTGGACGTTCGACAAGCTCGACGAAGAGTTCGGCGCGAAGCCGAAGAGCGTCTACACGTACAAAGAGCTGATCGAGATGTTCGAGGCGATGGTCAAGCTCTACGGTCATCGGCCGGCGCTGCGCCTGCTCCGCAAGCGCGGAGAGGACGAGGACGCGGCGGATCCGATCACGTACAGCTACGCGCAGATCGGCGAGCTCGGCTGGCAAGGTGCCGGCGTGTTGCGCCAGGCCGGCATCGGCGCCGGCGCGCGCGTGATCATCATGAGCGAGAACCGCCCGGAGTGGGGCATCTCGTACTTCGCGATCCTGCTGGCTGGTGCGGCGGCGGTGCCGTTCGATTCGACGCTCACGCTCGCCGAGGTCGTCAACCTCGCGCGGGTCTCGGCGGCCAAGGCGATCGTGCTGTCGCGTCGCGTCGCCGAGCGCCTCGCGAACGAGGCGAACATCGCGCTGCCGATTCCCGAGGACGACGTCGTCGACGTCATGCAGGTGTGGTCGCCGGCGCATCCTGCCCTGCAGGAGTATTTCTTGAATCACGACGTCGACGTGAAGGTGATGGCGTACGACGAGCTGCTGACCGAGCCCGATGTTTCGGTCGGTGCGGTGCGACCGGAGGTCAAGGGCGATGCGCTCGCGTCGTTGATCTTCACGAGCGGGACGACCGGCACGCCGAAGGGCGTGATGCTGACGCACAAGAACTTCACGTCGATGGTGAGCAAGCTGTCGGCGTTGTTCACGCTGTACAAGCACGACACGCTGCTCTCGGTGCTGCCGCTGCACCACACCTTCGAGTTCTCGGCCGGCTTCCTCATGCCGCTCGCCGCGGGCGCGTCGGTCGACTACCTCGAGGACATCGAGGCCGACTCGCTGGCGCGCGCGCTCGAGGACGAAGGCATCACCGGTATGGTCGGTGTGCCGGCGCTGTGGCAGTTGCTCGAGCGCAAGATCTACAAGAACGTCAGCGACGCCGGCGTGTTCGCGGAGAAAGCGTTCGACGCGATCATCGACGTCAATCGCACGCTGCGCGACAAGCTGCCGTGGGACCTCGGCACCGGCAAGGCGATGTTCTTCCCCGTCCATCGCAAGCTCGGTGGGCGGATGCGGTTGTTGATCTCCGGCGGCTCGGCGCTGCCGGCCGACACGATGAAGACGTTCCAGGGCCTCGGCTTCAACCTGTACGAGGGCTACGGCATGACCGAGTCGTCGCCGGTGCTGACGGTGACGCGGCCGGGCGAGAAGGTGATTCCGGGCTCGGTCGGCCGGCCGCTGCCGGGCATCGACGTCAAGATCGAGACCCCAGACGCGAACGGGATCGGCGAGGTGATCGCGAAGGGCCCGAACGTGATGGCGGGCTACTTCGAGAACGCCGAAGCGACCGCGCAGGCGATCGTCGGCGGCTGGCTGCACACCGGCGACCTCGGCAAGTTCGACGCCGACGGCAACCTGTTCATCGTCGGCCGCAAGAAGGAGATGATCCTCGGCTCGTCCGGCGAGAACATCTATCCCGACGAGCTCGAGGAAGCGTACGGCGACTCCGAGTACGTCAAAGAGGTCAGCGTCGTCGGCTTGCCGAGCGACGTCGGCGAGACGGTCGCGATGTTGATCGTGCCCGACTACGAGGATCACAAGGACAAGGATCGCGAGGCGATGCGCGAGCTCGTTCGCGAGCACGTCAAGAAGGTGACCAAGACGTTGGCGCTCTACAAGCGGGTCAAGATCTGGCACCTGTGGGACTTCGAGCTCCCGAAAACGTCGACCCGCAAGATCAAGCGCCGCGAGGTGGTCAAGCAGCTCCAGCAGCTCGAGCGCGTCGCGAAGCACGGGTCGGAGCTGAAGGAGCTCGCCACGGTCAGCGGCGGCGACTGGATCCACGACATGCTCGCCGACGTGTCGCAGAAGAAGCGCGGCACGATCACGAGCGCGACGCTGCTCGTCGAGCTCGGCTTCGATTCGCTGATGTTCACCGAGCTCGCGGTCGCGCTCGAGGCGGCCGGCGTCGAGGTCCCGGATCCGGCGGAGATCACCGGGCTCGAGACCGTCGCGGATGTCGAGGCGCTGGTCGCCCGCCTCGGTGCCAAGCAGCGCAGCGAGAAGCCCAAGCGCGATCGCCTGCGCAAGGAGAAGATCGCGCGCGATCAGGCCGACGCCGACAAGAACAACGGGATCAGCCGCGGCGACGATATCGACGTCCCGAAGCCGCTGGTCTCGCTCGGGCGGTTCGCGCTGCGCAACGGGATGCGGGCGCTGTACGAGCGCGTGCTCGACACCGCGCTGCACGGCCAGACCAACGTGCCGCCGTTCGGCGGTTACATCGTCGCCGCGAACCACGCGAGCCACCTCGATACCGGCCTGGTCAAGTACGCGCTCGGCGAGCAAGGCGAAGCGCTCGTCGCGCTCGGTGCGAAGGACTACTTCTTCGAAGATCCGGTGCGCCGGATGTACTTCGAGAACTTCACGAACGTGGTGCCGATGGAGCGCCACGGCTCGTTGCGCGAATCGCTGCGGCTCGCCGGGGACGTGATCCGCGACGGCTACATCCTGCTGATCTTCCCCGAGGGCACGCGCAGCGACACCGGCGTGATGGCCGACTTCAAGCCCTCGCTCGGCTACCTCGCGATGACGAACAAGTGCGGCATCCTGCCGATGTATCTCGATCGCACCCACGAGGCGATGCCGAAGGGCCGCTACCTGCCCAAGCGCGGCGAGCGGGTCGGCGCGTACGTCGGGCCGTACCTGACCTATCAGGACGTGCTGAAGCTCGCCGAAGGCAAGCCGCGCAGCGAGCAGTACCGCGCGATCACGTATCACGTCGAAGGCATCATTCGCCGGCTCGCGCCGCACGACTCCGCGTGGACGCTCGGCGACGCCGGCGTGCAGCCGATGGCCGAGTACCTTGCCGAGCGCGGCCAAACCGTGACCGAAGAGAGCGAGGCGCAGCCGTGAAGACCAGCGTGTTGGTGACCGGTGCGACCGGCTTTCTCGGCGAGCACCTGTGCCGCGTGCTGGTCGAACAGGGCCACATCGTGCGCGGGCTCGCGCGCTCGCGCTCCGCCGTGCTCGAGGATCTCGGTGTCGAGCACGTGCGCGGTGACGTGCTGTCCAACGACGACCTCCAGCGTGCGCTCGACGGTGTGTCGGCGGTGTTTCATCTCGCGGGCGCGGTGTCGCGCGATCCGGACGATGCACAGCGGATGATGCGCTTGCACGTCGATGGCACCCGCAAGGTGCTCGAGATGATGTCGGCGTTCGGCGTGCGCCGGATGATCCTCGCGTCGACGAGCGGCACGATCGGCGTGTCCAAGGACGAAGAGATCCTCGACGAGTCGGCGCCGTATGCCGAAGAGATCGTCGCGGGCTGGCCGTACTACGCATCGAAGATCTACCAGGAGCGCCTCGCGTTCGAGCACGGCGAGCGGCTCGGCATCGAGGTCGTCGCGGTCAATCCCTCGCTGCTGCTCGGGCCCGGCGATCGCCGGTTGTCGTCGACCGGCGATGTCCGCAAGTTCATCAAGCGCCAGATCCCGACCATCCCCGAAGGCGGCATCAGCTTCGTCGACGCACGCGATGCCGCGGCCGCGACCGCCGCAGCGCTCGACAAGGGCAGGGCCGGCGAGCGCTACCTGCTCGGCGGCCCGAACTGGACCACCAAAGAGTTCTTCGATCGCCTCGGGCGGGTCGCGAACGTCGCGCCGCCGCGGCTCAAGCTGCCGCCGAGGTTCGCGAAGTGGAGCGCCGGTCTGATCGAAGAGGTCTATCGCTGGCGCGGCAAGGAGCCGCCGATCGAGCGGATCAGCGTCGAGATGGCCGAACACTTCTGGTGGATCGATTCGACCAAGGCGCAGACCGAGCTCGGCTTCTCGCCCCGCGATCCGCAGCTCACGCTCGTCGACACCGTCGACTACCTGCGCCGCGGCGTCGAGAACTGAGTCTCGACGACAGAAAACGCCGGTAGACTGTCGGCGTGAGTGAGATCGACGACGTTCGGGTTCCCACGCCGTGGGAATCGATCGTGCGTTGGTTCGGACCGCCGCGCGACTACCGGCTGACGCGCTGGATGATCCTGCGCCTGCTCGGCGTGGTCTACCTGTTCGCGTTCATCGGCCTCCTCGAACAGGGCTTGCCGCTGCTCGGATCGCATGGTCTGACGCCGGTCGCGACGTTCCTCGATCGCATGCGCGAGCAAGGCGCGACGGTCTGGAACCTGCCGACGATCTTCATGTGGGACGCGTCGGATGGCGCACTCCAGGGCTGGGCATGGGTCGGGCTCGTGATCTCGATCGCGGTCGTGCTCGGCTACGCGAACCTGCCGATGCTGCTCGTGCTGTGGGTGATCTACGGCTCGTACGAGCGCGTCGGCCAGACCTGGTTCGGCTTCGGCTGGGAGATCCAGATCCTCGAGACCACGCTGTTGTGCGCGGCGCTCGCGCATCCATGGGATCCGCGCCCCCTCGCGGCACGCTCGCCACCGACGACGGCGCTCGTGTTGATGCGCTGGCTCGTGTTCCGGATCATGCTCGGCGCGGGGCTGATCAAGCTGCGCGGCGATGCGTGCTGGCGCGAGCTGACCTGCCTCGACACGCACTTCGAGACTCAACCGATCCCGAATCCACTGTCGGCGTGGTTTCACCACCAGCCCCATGCCGTGCACGCGGTCGGGGTCGTGCTCAATCACGTCGTCGAGCTCGTCGCACCGTGGTTCGTGTTCGGACCGCGGCGGCTCCGGCTGATCGCGGGCTGCTCGATGGCGGCGTTCCAGATCATCCTCATCATCAGCGGCAACCTGGCGTTCCTCAACTGGCTGACGCTCGTGCCGGTGCTCGCCTGCCTCGACGACGACTTCGTGTTGCGCTGCCTGCCGCGCCGGGTGCGTGACTGGTTGCGAGCGCGGCTGCCGGCGACCACACCGCGCGATGGTCGCCAGCTCGCGCTCGCGATTCCCGTCGGCCTCGCGGTGATCCTGATGTGGTCGCCGGTGACCGATTGGATGACGGCGGCCGGGCAGGTCATGCTCGGCCTTGGCCTCGTGGCGTTCGCCGCGGCCTCGCTCGTGATGTGGCGGCGCACGCTCGAGCGCCGGTTCGCGATCCGCCTCGATGGCCACCAGCTCGCGATCGGCGTGTTCGCGGCGCTGGTCGCGATCAAGAGCGGCGTCGTCGTCGAGAACCTCGCGTCGAAGCACCAGGCGATGAACCGCAACTACGATCGGCTCGAGCTCGTGAACACGTACGGTGCCTTTGGCTCGGTCGGTGCGGTCCGGCACGAGCTCGTGATCGAAGGCACGCGCGACGCGAACCCCGATACCGCGACGTGGAGCGCGTACGAGCTGCCGTGCAAGCCGGGCGCGCTCGATCGCCGGCCGTGCATCCTCGGGCCGTATCACCTCCGGCTCGACTGGCTGATCTGGTTCGCGGCGATGAACGACAGGCTCGCCGACCCGTGGCTGCTCCACCTGGTGTTCAAGCTGCTCGACGGCGACACCACCATTCGCAAGCTGATCGCCGTCGATCCGTTCGACGGTGCGGCGCCGACCTTCGTCCGCATCCGCCGCTTCGTCTATCACTTCGGTTCGGAGACCTGGTGGACGCGCGATCACGAGGAGCTGTGGCTGCCGCCGATCTCGCTGGACGAGCCCGGATTGCGCGAGACGCTCGGCGAGTACGGCTGGCCGAGTCCGAGCACGCACTAGGCTAATGATTGCCCCGCGCTTACACTAGAGGGGTGAGGCGGTTGCTCGTGGCTGTGGTGATCGTCGCGTGCCACGGCACCGCGACCGAGCCGCCCGTGGTGGTCCAGGACGCGCGTCCGGCGCCGGTGACGCCACCGGGCCACAAGCTGCTCGCGTTCGTCGACGTCACGGTCGAGACGATGGAGAGCCCGATCCTGCTCGGCCATCAGACGGTGCTCGTCGACAACAACACGATCGCGAAGATCGGCTCGAACGTCGAGATTCCCGTCGACGCCGAGAAGGTCGACGGCCGCGGCAAGTTCCTGATCCCCGGCCTCCACGACATGCACGTCCACCTCGACGGGACCAAGGGCATGCTCGACCTGTTCGTCGCGAACGGCGTCACGACGGTGCGCAACATGGCCGGCAGCCCGCGCACGATCGCGCTGCGCGACAAGATCGCGCGAGGCGAGCTGATCGGTCCCACGATCTACACCGCCGGCCCGTTCGTCGACGGTGAACGCCCGCGGTGGGAGGCGTCGGCGAGCGTCGTGACGCCGGCGGACGCCGAGCGCGTGATCGCGGACCACGTCGCCGCCGGGTACGACTTCGTCAAGATCTACAACGGCCTCACGGTGGCCGCGTACGACGCGGTCGCCGCGCAGGCGAAGGCGCACCACCTTCGCATCGTCGGCCACGTGCCATTCCAGGTGCCGCTCGCGCACGTGCTCGAGATGGGACAGGCGTCGATCGAGCACCTCGCGGGCTACGCGGTCGCGGTCGAGCGGGCCGATTCGCCGGTCCGCAACCTGCACGGCAGCGCACCGATCATCAAGCGCTGGATGTACGCCGACCTCTCGAAGATCGCCGCGGTGGTCGCCGACACCGTCAAGCACCACACGTACAACACGCCGACGTTGGTCACCGCCGCGGCGTACGGCGAGCTCTATCGCGGCCATCTGCCGGAAGGTGCGAACGGCGACCTCGAGGAGGTCTCGCCGGACTGGCGTGCGCGCTGGGACCCGAAAAAATCGCCCAGGCACTACGACCGCGCGATCCGCAAGGCGATGGACGAGGCGCACGACAAGGCGCTCGCGACCGAGGGCCTGATCGTGAAGAGCCTCGCCGACGCCGGCGCGCCGATCATGACCGGAACCGACACGCCGAATCCCTACGTGATTCCGGGGCCGAGCCTGCACCAAGAGCTCGGCATGCTGGTCGCGGCCGGGATGTCGCCGTTCGCAGCGTTGCGCGCCGCGACGATCGTGCCGGCCCAGTTCCTGGGCGATCCGCACGATGGCCGGATCATCGTCGGCGCGCACGCCGACCTGGTGCTGCTCGACGCGGATCCGCTCGCCGACATCCACAACGTCGACAAGATCGCCGGGGTGATGGTTCACGGTCGCTGGCTGTCGCTGCACGACCTCAAGGTCATGCGCGACGCGCTCGTCGAGAAGTACAAGCGGGCGAGCTGGGAGGCGCCGATCGATCTCGGCTCCGACTGGAAGGCCGTGCAATACGTCGTCAGCGACAACGGTGCGCCGGTCGGTGCGTACGCGATGGCGACGAAGGGCACGTCGATCGTCGAGCGCGAGATGCTCGAGGACGAGGTTGCGAGTACCACGATCGAGCTCGGCGCGAGCCACGCGCGCACGCTCGTGATCGACGTCGATCGACCCGAGGGGAACGCGCACATCACGTACACGCGCAAGGATCGCTCGCTGGTCGGGTGGCTGACGCCGGCGACCGCGATGATGCTCGTCGCCCCGGTCGTCTCGAAGCTCGCGATCGACGACAAGACGACGTTCGCGATCGATACGCCGAACATCGATGCACCGGGGACGCTCGAGCACGGCGCCCTCACGATCGAGCGGCTGGCCGGCACGGACACCGAGCTCGAGTTCCGGCTGCGGCTCGTGCTCGATCACGTCGCGCAGGTCGGCCGGCTGACGTTCGAGGAGGGCGCGACCGTCCCGCGCGCGTTCAAGATCTCGTCGACGACCCGGCCGGTGATCCGGACCTGGCGCCGGCGCTAGGCGATCGCCGCGAGCCGCTTCTTCTTGTTGAGCGCGATCAGCTCGAGGCTCGACGGCACGCGCGCGCGCGGACCGGTCGGCACCACACCGCGCTCCTCGAACGCCTTGCGATACGCCGCGAAGCTGCCGCCCGCGTGATGCGCGTCCATGATCGCGAGCCCGGCGACGCTCTCGCCCTGCGCGATCATGTACTCGACCCAGGCCCAGCGCGCGGAGGTCGGCCGGACCTTGACCTTGGCCGCGAGCCCGGCGCGCTTGAGCCCGGCGTTCAACCGCGCGAGGCGCTGCTCGACGACGTCCATGCCGGCGAACGGCGTGCCGTCGAGCGGCGTGTTGCGCTTCGCGACGAA
>JBDTJY010000258.1:0-7622 GCA_039935615.1 Kofleriaceae bacterium | reverse complement strand
CTGCATGCCACGCGCGAGGGCCATGCGATCACTCGCCTCGACGATCAGGTGGATGTGCGTGCGCTGGATGCTGATGTGCACGATGTGAAACGCGCGGTCGAGCTTGGTCGATGCTGCGCTGACCGTCTGCTTCCGCAGGGCGCGCTCGTCATGTGCGAACGCGGTGAACGTCGCTTCCTTGATCGCGCGAAACACCTGGTGCGTGCGTAGGGACTGAACGTTCGAACGCGCGCGCAGCACGACATGAACAGGAACGTACGCGGACAACGTCGGCCGCTTCTTGTGCCGCTCGCTGGCACGCTTCCCGCGCTTCGGTCGGCCCGCGCCTTTGCGTTTCCCGCCACGGTGCTGGCCGTTCTTGTCGAGCTTGCTCTCGACCTGTCTCGGCACGCGACCCATGAACGTACGTTAGCGTGGAGAAATTTCGCGTCAAATGATTTCGCCGAGATATGTCTATTATTCAACTACCTGAACATATTGGAGAGCCAGCGCGCCGCGCTCGCTCGAGAACGCTAGCGCTGTGCCCGGCCTGTGGATCGTGCCGCTCGTCGCTTGGACAACGCGCGCGCTGGGCCCGATGAGGCGATTGGCGCGTTGCCCACACGGTCCACAGGCCCTACCACCACTCTAGAGGTGGCCTTACGGCCGTTCCGGAAGGCCGACCCGAGCGGATGGTGCGCGGCGAACGGCTATCCTGCGGACCCCGACTTCGGCGCGACGTCGCACGCGGCGCCGGAGGATGGTGGCATCGGCCTCGCGCCGCAGCCCGGAGGGGCTATTCATTCGTCGGGGCTAACTAGCGCCTCCGAGTCCGTATCTAGTCGGTGTCCGGCGCGACTTGCTGCGCCTGGTTCGTCGCTTCGGGTTGGTCGACGTAGAACTCCGCGATCAGCGTGTCGTCGAACTGATCGGCGAACCGACCGACGCCGGCGACCATCGTCGCGAACTCGTTCGCGTCCATGCCCTTCAACGCGCGACCGGCGTGCAGGATCACCCAGCCATCGGGCTGGATCGCGAACGAGGCCATGCCGCCCATGTAGGCGTTGTGCTCGAGCAGCTTGCGCAAGAACAGTGGAGTGTTGTCGTTGGGCGGCTGGCGGAACAGCGGCGCGATCGCGACGATCGCCGAACCGGAAATTCCAACCAGCACGAACGCCGAGCCCCACTGCAACCGCACGAGGTTCTTGTCGACCTCTTGGGCCTTCTCGGCAAGGTTGCTGTCCTTCAACAGGGACTCGAGGGTGGGCGTGGTCGACATGGTCGCGACGATACACCACTATCCGAGGGGTGATTGGACGCACGCGCAGCTTGTGGGCTTGGGGCTGGGCCGACAAATTTCCCGACGACGCCGCACGCAACGGACTCGTTCAACTCGCACGTGCGCTCGTGCCGGCGACGGCGCCCGCACTCCGCGCCGTGCCGCCCGACGAACCGCGCGTTCCGGAACCGCGCGTCGGGATTCCCGCCGCGCTCGCCGCGTTTGCGATGCAACTGCCGCGCGATCGCGCCGCGCATACCCGCGGTCGCGCGTTCCCCGATCTCGTCGCGGGCTTGGCCGGTGACTTCGCCGGCGCTCCCGATCTCGTCGTCCGGCCGCGCGATGTCGCGGAGGTCGCGCGCGTGCTCGAGGTCTGCGAAGCGCACGGCTGGGCGGTGGTGCCGTTCGGCGGTGGCACGTCGGTCGTCGGTGGCGTCGATGCCGCCGCGGCGCGCGGCGATCGCGAAGCCGTGGTCAGCCTGGATCTCGAGGCGCTATCCGGCGTACGCGAGCTCGATGCGACGAGTCGCCTCGCGCGGATCGGTGCGGGCACGCTCGGGCCGCGGCTCGAGGACGAGCTCGCACCGCACGGCGTGACGCTGCGGCACTTTCCGCAATCCTTCGAGTTCTCGACACTCGGCGGCTGGCTCGCGACCCGCGCCGGCGGTCACTACGCGACCGGCCCGACCCACATCGACGATCACTGTCACTCCCTCGATCTCGTCACGCCGCGCGGCACGATCGCGACGCACTCGCATCCCGCGTCGGGTGCCGGCCCCGAGCCGGCGCGCCTCGTGCTCGGCTCCGAGGGCGCGCTCGGCGTGATCACCGAGGCGTGGGTGCGCGTCGTGCCGAAACCGCGCTGGCGAGCGTCGGCGAGCATCGCGTTCGCCACGTTCGAGGCCGGCGTCGCCGCGGCGCGCGCTCTCGCGCAGTCCGGCCTGACCCCGGCGAACGCGCGGCTCCTCGATCCGAATGAAGCGAAGCTCCATCGCGTGCGCTTCGACGGCAGCGCCGTGCTGTTGCTCGGCTTCGAATCCGCCGATCATCCGCTGAGCGCGTGGCTCGCACGCGCGCTCGAGCTCGTCCGCGATCACGGCGGCACGGTCGTGACCGGGCCGACCGAGAAGGACGATGCCGCCGGTGGCGAGCGCCGCGGCGAAGCCGGTGCGTGGCGCAACGCGTTCTTCGAAGCGCCCTATCTCCAATCCGCGTTGCTCTCGATCGGCGTGCTGTCCGATACGTTCGAGACCGCGTGCACGTGGACCGCGTTCCCCGCGTTGCATGCGCGGGTCACGGCGGCGGTCACCGCGGCGTTGCCCGGCGGGCTCGTCGCGTGCCGATTCACCCACGTCTATCCCGATGGCCCGGCGCCGTACTACACGTACGTCGGGCCGCTCCGCGACGATGCACTCGCGCAGTGGCACACCGTCAAGGCCGCGGCGTCCGAGGCGGTGCACGGCGCCGGCGGCACGATCACGCACCATCACGCGGTCGGCCGCACGCACCTGCCGTGGGCTCGCCGTGAACGTCCCGCGTTGTTCGGCGCCGCACTCGCGGCGGTCAAGGCCACGCTCGACCCCGCCGCGATCTGTAATCCTGGCGTACTTATTTGAGCCAGTCGGCGCCGACCTCGAACACCAGCGCGTTGGCACGGACGTCGACCGACATCACGATCGTCGAGAACTGGATCAGGCCGGTCTTGTTGTCGTTCTTCAACAGCGACGGGACGTGCTTGATGAACCGCGCGACATCCCACGTCAGGATCGCGAGCGGCGAGTGCGCGGCGTTCGGCGCGGCGAGCGCGGTCGAGACCTCGGTCTTGCTGCGATCGCCGACGGCGATGGCGACCCGACCGGTGTGCATCGCGAGGTGGGCCGAGCGCAGTCCGTCGACGCCGAGCATCCCGACCGGGAGCTCGACCGGCTGACCGTCGGGCGCGATGGTCATGCCACCGAACCCGGGAATCTTCTGCAGCATCTGGGTCATCGTCATCGCGACCTGGTCGCCCGCGACGACGACGTAGCCGCTGCCGCTCGGCGGTTTCTCGGTCGCGTCGTCGAGCACGAGCTCGGCGCCGTGCAGGCCGTGGAGCTCGCTTGGAATCGCCTTGTTCACGGCCTCGAGGCCGTCCGCGAACACCTCCTTGGACTTCGCGAGCACCGGGCACTCGAACGGATGATCGACCAGCGCCTGCATCCAGGTGCGCACGTTCGCGATCGCGGTATCGACATCTGCCGCGATCACGATCGACACCAGCGCGTGAGCGACGTCGGGCGGCGCGGGCATCGCGGTGTGCATCGCCGCCATCCGCTTCGCGATGTCGGGCGCGAGGTCCGCGACGAGCGTGCCCATGAAGCCATTCGCGTCGAGCTTCTCGTAGCCGAACACCAAGCGCGGCATGGCATCGGCGATCCGCTCGTAGTCGGCGTGACATGCCGGGGCCGAGAACACCGACGTGGTCGCGAACGCGTCCTTGCGCTCGAGCGCGTCGACGATGCGATGCGAGTCGAGGTAGGTGATGAGGTACGGCGCGAGGTGATAGCTCTCGCTGAGCTTCGCGATCTCGCCCGAGTCGCGCAGGCTGCGTGCGACCGGCTTGGTGCCGAGCACCATCGGCAGCGTCTCGGCGAGCGATGCGGTCGGCACGATCGCGACGACCGCATCGTGCTCGGTCACGGAGGCGATCGCCGACAACTTGTCCTTGCTCGCCACCCAGTACGGCACGCCGTCGAGTTGCTTCTGCTCGACGATCGGTAGGTTCAGCGTCTTGACCGCATCGGCGAGGATCGCGCGCAGCTTGTTCGCGTCCGCGACCTCGACGCGCAGCACCGGCCACACACCGAGGCCGTACATGATCCATTGCCCGTTGCGCTTGAACCCGAGGTTCTCCCAGTACATCGCGGGGTTCGTGCCGCGCATCGCATCCATGATCCCGAGGAGTGCGCGGCGCGCCGCCGGCATCTCGAGGCGTTGGTCGAGCGGGATCGCCGCGGACTCTTCGAGCTTCGGCACGATCAGGGCATCGGCGTTCGCCATCAGCCGCGTGCGCACGGCTTCGGGCGGCGCCTCGAGCCACGCGAACAGATACGGCGTGTCCGCCGGAACGTTCGCGAGCGTGTCGGTGCCGTGCCAGCTACCGCGCGGCGTGGTGATGGGCGTCGAGTGCGTGCACGCCCCGGCCAGAGCGACCAGAGCGACGAGACCGATGAGAGCGGCGACAAGGAGCGAGCGCATCGGCCCGCAATATACACATGGTTTCGATCACCGCTACTGCGGCTTGGGCTCGGCCTTGACCTCGACGCGACGCGGCGGCAGCGCGCGCGAACCGCCGAGGTCGACCTGGCCGGCGAGCACGGCGAACCGGATCGCCATGCGCGAGAGCGCGATGCCGGAGCGAATCACGAACAGCGTGACCGCGCCCTCGGCGCCGAACATCGGATGCCCGGCCGCGAGGTATACGAAGCCGACCGTGATCGCGGCGAAGCCGAGCCAGCCGAGCGACGCGTGGACGAGCGTGAGCGGTCGGCGCAGCACGAACACGACCGTGCGCAGATACGTCGCGAGCGCGCTCGGATCGTGGCTGTCGTGGCGCAGCGTGAGCTCGACTCGCGCGTAGTCACGGACGGTCCACAAGAAGTGGATCAACACGAGCGCCGGTACGAAGCAGACGAGCATCGGCACGATCAGATCGGGCACGGTGAGCGCGTGCTCGATCCGCGTCGACATCGCGTTGGTGCACGTCGCGAACACGAACAACACGACCAGCCAGCCCGGCAACGAGCACAATGCGAGCCGCGCGTACGCGAGGTACGTCGACGTGCCGCTCGCGCCGAAGCACCGCGCGGTCTCGGCGCGGCCGTCGGGCCGTTGCGCGAGGACGCCGTAGACGCCGCCGGTGAGGAACCACGAGGCGAGCTGCCACAACAACAACGCGGCGAACGCGATCGCGGCGCAGGCCAAGAAGTTCGCCTTCGCGAATCGCACGCACAGCGCGAGCGACACCAGGTCGCCGTCGATCGCCTCATCCCACACCGGGCGATGGGCGAACGCTTGCGCGAGCACGATCGCGCAGCCGAGCATCGCGGCGATCGCGACGATCGACTGCACGACGAACACGGTCAACAACGTGCCGGTGTAGCGAGTCAGCGCGCGCGACCCCGAGCCGATCAGATCGCGGAGCGTCAACCGCATGTTGACCTTGTTGATCTTGGCCTTCGTGATCTTCTGGACCGTCTGCGCCATCACGGCCCCACCAACTGCATCAGGGTCTGCGTCCACGCCGCGATCCGCGCACCGGCACGCAGCGACGCGCCGCCTTCGCCTTCGAGGCGAAACGAATGTGCGAGGGGCGATTCGAGGACGACCTTGTTGTCCGGATCGAGCTTGACGGTGACGAGCTTGGTGCTGTGCTCGACGGTGAAGCGCTCCCACGTGCCGGCGCCGTGATCATCCCAGTGCAGGCGCTGGGTCGAATCGTCGGCGAACCGGAGCTCGACATCGATCGGCACGTGCACCACACCGGTGTTCTCGACGACGACCTCGCACACGAACGTCCCGGTATCCGGCTGTTCGGTCTCGGTCACGGTCTTCTTGCCGGCGCCATCGCCGAGCACGCCGCGCACGCCGTGCGCTTGCCGGCACGACGCCGAGCGAATCGCGAGCCGCATGCCACCGACCTGCTGGAATGCCGGATTGATGAACCACCCGAGGTCTTGCTCGAGCCCTTGCGAGAGCGACGCGAATAGGTCGTTGCCGGTCGGATGCTTGAACGCCCACGTCTGAGCGTAGGTCTTCATCGCGGCCATGAACTTCGTCGTGCCGACGGTGTGCTCGAGCGTGAGCAGCGCGCGCATCGTGTAGTCGTACGAGGCGAGCGCGTACGCCGTGGGGTCGACGAACGCGTATGCGGCGGTGGCGATCGGCTGCGGCAGCGAGCTCGGATCTTCGGAGAGCGCATCGCGCAGGGCTGCGATCTCCGCCTGGAACCCGAGCCAGTCGACCCCGGACGTCCGCGTGCCGTAGAGGTCGTCCATCACGTGGACGTCGGCCCACTCGTTGACGCCTTCATCCATCCACGCTTCTTGCGGCTCGTTCGAGGCCAAGATCCCTTGGAACCAGTTGTGGCCGACCTCGTGGACCGTCACGTACTCGGGGAGCTTGACGCCTGGCCGCATGAACACCGAATCGCCGGCGGTGGTCACCAGCGTCGGATACTCCATCCCGCCGGCGCCGGCCGCGGCGTCGGGCGGCGGATCGATGATCGACATCACCGGCCACGGATATGGCAGGAAGTACTGCGAGAACTTTTCGATCGCGCCGATACCCGCTTGCAGGTGCCGCGTCGCGAACGCTTCCTGCTCGGCGCGGTAGTAGACCTTGACGATCACCGGCGGGCCGTCGTCGACCTTGACCGTCCCCATCTTGCGCTTCATCCATGGATCCGCGACCCACGCGAAGTCGTGGACGTCCTCGGCGCGATACGTGAACGTTCGGGTCCCGCCGGGTGACTCGGTCGCGGCCGTGAGCACGCCGGTCGCCGCGACCTGGAACGTGCTCGGCACGGTCAGCACCACGTCGTACGTGCCGAAATCGGCGAAGAACTCGGTCGTCGCCTGGAGCGGCTGGCATTCCCACTGCTCGAGCCCGGGCGGCCCGACGCGCACGCCGATCTTCGGGAACCACTGCGCGACCATGTTGAAGTCGCCCTTGTAGCCGGTGCGCGCGAACACCTCGGGGAGCTGCGCGGTGAACTTGAAGTTGATCTCGACGGTCTGGTCCGGCGCGATCGGCTGCGCGAGCGGCAGCTCGACCACGGTCTCGTCGGGCGGCGCTACCGTCTTGAGCTTCGCGACCTGCTCGACGCCGGCGATCATCACCGAGTCGAGCTGGATCCAGCCCCAGCCGGTGTCGCTCGCGTGCGCCATGCGCAGCTCGCCGCGCGACGTCCGCATCATCAGCGACGCTTCGTTCTTGAACGCGTTGAGATAGAGGTGGAACGGGAGCGAGTCGACCGGGCTCTTGCCGGTGTTCGTCCACGTCAACGTCTCGGTCCCGGCGACCTGATGGCGGACCGCATCGAGCCGCGCCTCGATCTTGTAGTTCGCGATCCGGGGCGACCGCGCGGGCCCGCCGCCGCGGAGCGCCGGGCTGCCGTCCGGCTTGTCGAGCATCGCCTGGACCCGGGGCGGACCGTGGTCGTGGCCGCATGCCGCAAGCAGCAGCAGGACCACGATCGCGAGCCCGGCTTTGCCGGGCGTAGCAGCGCCGCCGGATGGCGGCGCGGAGTCGATCGCGAGCCCGGCTTTGCCGGGCGTAGCAGCGCCGCCGGATGGCGGCGCGGAGTCGATCGCGAGCCCGGCGT
>JBDTJY010000257.1:0-3659 GCA_039935615.1 Kofleriaceae bacterium | reverse complement strand
GAACAGGGCAAGCGCCGCCAGACGCCGCTGTCGCAGAAAGAGTTCGAGTCGAAGCTGACGACCTACGAGAAGCGTCTCGAGGAGCTCGACGACGAGCAGATCATCGCGCGGCTCGAGGGCATCAACTTCGAGCGCCGCGGCGACCTCGTGATCGTCGATGTGCTGTCGGAAGACGGCACGTGGGACCAGCGCAATTCGATGATGCTGGAGATGCAGCTCGGCGCGTGGGACACGTTCTCGATGATCCCCGGCGCGCCGTCGACGGCGAAAGCGCCTCCACCCGCCGCACCGTCGAACGGCAAGGCCGCCGCTGCAGCGCCCGCGCCCGCGCCGAAGCCCGCACCCGCGCCGGTGAAGAAGGAAGAGCCGAAGGGTCCGCCGCTGGTCGTCACCGAGCTCGACAACGGCGTCGTGCTGGTGTTCCCGCAAGAGCGGTTCAACCTCGATGTCGCGGCCGCACTCGGCAAGCACGACTGGGACAACGTCGTGCGTCGCTCCGACAATCTCTCCGGTGCGCAGCGCGACAAGATGCAGCGCGATGGCGCGAACTGGGTCGCACCGCTCGAGTTCCTCTCGGAGGTGTTCGTCGACGGGAAACCACTGTCGAAGCCGCAGTTCGAGAAGGACTCGCAGCCGCTCGCCACGGATGGTGGAGCGATGAAGTCGCTCGTCGTGCACTTCCCACGGTTCGGCGAGGTCGTGCTGTTCGAGGTCCCTGGCAAGGGCCGGTTCGTGACCTCGCTGACCAGTGGCGCCGAGCGCGCCGTGGCGCTGGTGAAGTAAATGCGTTGGCTGGTGATCGCCGCTGTGTTCGCGCTCACCACCCCCGCATTCGCCGACGACGAGTTCGCCGGCGCGACCGTGATCTTCGCGCGCGGCGGCTCGCTGTATCGCGTCGATCCGAAGGGCAAGAACGAGACCGAGCTCGCCACGCTGGGCGACGGCAAGAAGGTCGTGCGCAACCTCCAGACCGACGCCGCGGGCAAGACGCTGCTCGTCGACCTCGACGGTGCGTGGCAGTGGATGCCGCTCGATGGCTCGGCGAAGTCGCTGACCGCGCTCGCGTGCGGAGATGGTCCCGCGCAGCTCGCCGAGGACGGCACGTGCGTGCTGTGTCGCGGCAAGGCGGGCTCGCAGATCATCAACCTCGCGACCGGCAAGCAACTCGCGATCGATCAGCCCGGCGCGCGGGTCACCGGCATGGGCGCGGATCGCAAGCTCGTGTGGGCCGACAAGGACGGCGTGTGGAGCGTCGCACCTGCCTTCGCCCGCAATCGCAAGCAGGCGAAGAAGGTCGCGCCCGATGCGCCGCTGCGGAGCTTCCTCGCGAGCCCCGACGGATCGCGTGCGCTCGGCGTGTACAGCGACGAGATCTACGTCGACGCGCACCACAAGCAGGCGGCCGAGGTCCTGATGGGCTTCCAGCTCGACGGCGAAGGCGCGCGGCGCAAGGCGATCAAGGCCGGCGTGCCGCTGATGTGGTCGCACGACAGTCAGTGGGTGCTGGTCCAGGACGGCGGCCAAGCGTGCCTGATGCACGCGACCGGCGGCGAATACAAATGCTGGCGCGGCTACACCGCCGCGTCGATCTCGAGCGACGGCAAGTACGGGCTGTTCCTCGGCAACCGCGACGGCAGCCACAAGCAGACGCCCGACAAGAAGGACGCGAAAAAGGACAAGAAGAAGCCGGCGCCCAAGAAAGAGGAGCCGCCCGTCGACGAATCCGGCGAGCCCGAGGAAGGCGAAGGCAGCGGCGAGGCCGATGTCGCGGTGCCCCCGCCGTCGGGCCCGCTCAGCATCTTTCGCGCGCGGCTCGAGGGCAGCGCGTTCACGGAGTCGCCCGCGTTGATCGTGAAGGTCGTCGACGGCGCCGCCGTCTGGGTCCCTGCCGCGACGCCCTGACGTTGCTTACGTGTCACGTCTCACGTGCCGCGTGTTCGCACTCGATCTCGCACTCGATCTCGCACTCGATCTCCGAGATCGCTCGGCACCCTCAGATTTTGCCGCCACGGCGCAACGGCGCGAGAGGGCCGGAGGCGGAGCGTTCGCTCGCGGGCCGTTCGTCTTCTCACAATCACGCAGTCGAGAAGCACTCGGGCTCGCCGGCGCCGTGGATAGGTCGAGGCGTCCTGAGCCCAGATCCAGAACCCAGATCCAGAACCCCAGATCACCTGGAACCGGAACCGGAACCGGAACCGGATTGCGGATTCGGCTCCGGCTCCGACTCGGGTTCCGCTCCCCTCGCCTGGGGCCTCGACCCATCCATGGCGACAGAGCGCGCGATCACGCCGAACAGTTCGATCGTCGAGACAGCGATGCGACGAACTGCCCGCGTGCGAACGTGCTGCCCCCTGGCGCCGTTGCGCCTTGGTGGTAAATCCGCCTCCGGCTGATGCGACAGTGTTGGCTTGCCGATGCAGCGCGCCGACGCACGTGCCGACGCACACATACGATGCACACATACGATGCACACGGGCCGATGCACACGGGCCGACGTGGGGAGCTACGGCACGTAGATCAAGTCGCCGGGCATCACGTAGATATTCATATCGTTGCGGCGACCCGAGGTCAGGGCATCGTAATCGAGCGGGATCTCGCGCTGGTTGCCCTTGGCGTCGTGGCGGAACAGCTTGACCTCGTCGCGCTTCGCGAACCGCGACACGCCGCCCGCCATCGCGAGCGCCTCGGACACCGTCACGTACTGGTCGCTGGTCATCACGCCGGGGTGCGTGACCTCGCCGTTGATCGTGAAGCGGTAGCTCTTCCACGAGCGCACCGCGACGGTGACCTCGTTGCCGGCACCCATCTTGAGGAAGTTCGCGAGCTGCGTCTTGATCTTCTCTTTGAGCGCGGTGGGCGTCTCGCCGACCGCCTTGATGTCGCCGACCAGCGGCATCGTGATCGTGCCATCCGGCCGGATCGTCGACTCGGTGTTGAGATCCTTCTGATCCCACACGTTGATCCCGACCACATCGCCGACGCCGAGGATCAGCTCGTGGTTCCGCGGGTCGGGCTCTTTGGAGTAATCGTAGTTCGGCAGCGCCGAACCGCACGCCACCAACAGGACCAGAACGAACGCCTTCTTCACGAACGAGATGGAAGCGCGTTATCGGCGTGGGGTCAATTGTTGTTGCCGCCGCTGTAGCGGCCCAGGCCCTGCTGCGTGCGGTAGTTCTGGCCGCCGCCCGAATATTCGACCAGCTCTTCGACTTCCTTGACGGTCTCGCCGTACTTCAGGCAGCGCGACACGATGAACACGCGCATGTCGGAGTCGTGCAGCGGATCGAGCGTCGCCGGCGGGAATTCGTCGTCGTTATCGCGGATGTAGATCGTGAAGTCGGTGCCCGAGCCACTGCCGTTGACCGAGTGATCGAGCGAGGCGAGCCACGACGGCTCGGGCGAGCACGGATAGGTGTTGTTGCAGGCCGCGAGCGCGGCGTTCCAGGTCGCGACGTTGGCGAGCACGGCGGGACGCGCGATCGCGAGTCCGGCCTCGGCACAATACGTGGCCTCGAGGCCGGTGCGCGTGAGGTCGCTCGAGCGATTGCCGGCGAGCTGCATCGACACCAACACCGCCGCGCCGGCGAGCAGCGACGAGATGATGATCATCGTGACCAGCATGGCGCTGCCGCGTTGAGGGTTCCTGATCATGGGGACAC
>JBDTJY010000256.1:0-21791 GCA_039935615.1 Kofleriaceae bacterium | reverse complement strand
CCCTCGAGGAACCTCGAGGGCGTTTGAGTTTTCGGGGTGGGCTGCACGTGCCCCGCGAGTAGGCTGTGGTGAAGTTACCCGCTCGCAAGAATAATCCTGACGCGGCGCGACGCCGTGTCATACTCGTCGCGTGGTCCGTGGCGTTTTTTGCGCGACTGCGCTGATGCTGGCCGCCACCGGCTGCGCCGAGCTCGGTGTGATCACCGACGGCACGAGCATCTCCGTCGGCAAGGCGTCGAACGGCTACCTCGTCGACGCCGCGCGCCTGCCCGACAAGGGCGAGGGCTTCATGACCCGCGAGGTCTGGCTCGCGCGCGACAACCGCTACGGCACCGACGAGCTGGTCGAGTTGCTCACCGGCGTCGCGCGGCGGCTCGCCCCGCAGATCAAGGGGACCAAGCTGGTGGTCGCCGATATGTCGCCGAGGCACGGCGGCAGCGGTCGCGAGAACGCGGCGTTTCATCGCTCGCATCAGAGTGGCCGCGATGCCGACTTGCTCTACTTCATGCGCGACGCGCAGGGCCAGCCGTTCGAGGCCGACGCGATGCACGTGTTCGACGGTCGCGGGCGCGCGCGTGACAAGAGCGGCCTTGCGATCGACGTGCCGCGCACGTGGCTGCTGGTCAAGGAGCTGGTCGCCGCGCCCGAGGCGCCGGTCCAGTTCATCTTCATGTACGAGCCGATCGCGCAGCTCCTCCTCGCGCACGCCGCCAAGATCGGCGAGCCCGCGCCGGTGATCGCGAAGGCGCGGCTCGCGCTCAAGCAGCCCGGCGACAGCGCGCGGCACGACGATCATCTGCACGTGCGCGTGTATTGCTCGAAGGACGATCGTGCATACGGCTGCACCGACATGGGGCCGATGGAGCTCCTCGCCGAGCGTGACGCGGAGCGCTCGCAGCTCCTCGAGCTCGTCGGCACGGTGGTCACGCACGATCAAGCGCAAGGCGTCGCGCCGACCGCGTCACTTACTACACGGGCCGATCGGATTGATCTTCGAGGGTGGCGCGTTCACTGAGTCGGCGGGCGGGGCAGGGGCCACGGCGCCGCCACTCCCCGCGGCTTCGGCATCAGGAGCGATCGTCGCATCGATCGTCGAGACCACACCGCCGTCGATCGCGATCACGGTCCCGGCCGCCGGCGGCGCACCGAGCTCTTGCTCGGTCAGCGGGCGCAGCGTCCGCAGCGTCTGCTCGAACGCGCGGCTCTGACCGGTGCGCGCCTCGGCCGAGCTCGCCGACAGCACCAGTGAGAACGCGCGATCGTCGCCGAGCGCGACCGCCTGCCGCATGAAGTGCTTGCCGTCGTCGAAGTCGAACCACACCGACGGTAGGCCGGCAGCTTCGTTGTCTTTGGGACCGGCCTGGATCGGGCCGATGTGGAAGTTCTCGTTGACGAGCTTCTGGCGGAGCGCGCATGCGAGCTTGCTCTCGACGGTGCCGACCTCGTGGCTCGTGCGGCAGGGAATCGGCCACGAGCAGTAGAGCTCGCGGGTGAACGGCTCGGCGGTCAGCACGATCTTGCCCTCGGGCCGCATCAGCCAGAGCAACAGGCCCGGGTAGCTCGGCGCATCCGAGGCTCGCCAGCCGCGTGGAACGACCAAGCGAATTCGATCGCCGCGCGACGTGAACACCTGGTTGTCGAGCTCGGCCGACACCGGTCGGATCGCGAACAGCGCGATCACCACGACCGCGATCGCAGCCGCGATCACGAGCATTCGTCGTCGAGAACCGGTCGTCACGTGACGGCAAGACTAGTCGATCGACGGTGAGCTCCGCGAGTCGAGAGGCACTCCCGAGACCTGAACAGAATCCCAGTCAAAAACTGGACTCTTCTACGCGAGATATCGTTGACGGATTACATTCAGACGAATATCGTCACGATACAAACTCGGGTTGTGGCTGCTGACATTGAGGGAACGGAGCGGAGCTGAACAAAGCCCTGCTTCGTTGATGTCCACGCCACGCGTCCGCGTTTGCGCACGTCATCGCGGGGGAATCGATTGCTGAACCGTCACCGAAACTGGGATCACGAAGCGTCGTCGACGGACAACGTCGTGCCGTTCCGCGCGCGTCGTGGACCACTCGAGACCGACGTCGCGGCGCGCTCCGAGGACGATGCAGCGGGCGCCGGTAGTGCCGTGCGGTCGACCCTCCTCCAGGAAGAGGAGCTTCGTGCGATCGAGACGCAGCACGCCGATGGATTAACGGCGGTTCAGATCGTCGACGCGTTCACGAGCCGCCGCATCAAGTTCAGCGAAGCGAGCTTTCGCAAGTACGTCCAGCAGGGCCTGCTGCCGCGCTCGAAGCGCGTCGGTCGCAAGGGCAAGCACAAGGGCTCGCTCGGCGTGTACCCGGCCAAGACGATCCGCCGGATCAACGCGGTCAAGCAGTGGATGTCCGACGGCTACACGATCGAGGAGATCCAGGGGCAGTTCCTGCTCTACACCGATCTCGTCGAGGGTGTCGCCGAGCACCTGACCGCGCTGTGGGCGCGGCTCGAGAATGATTCCAGCCGGCTCGATGCCGGCACGCGCGCCGCGCTCCACAAGGAGCTCGAGGTCGCGCGCAAGGACGGCGACAAGCTCGTCGATCGCCTCGGCGATCTGTCGCGCCGCGTCGCCGCCCCCCGCACCGACAGCCTCCGACTCGCCGGCGCCGCAGGTGGCGCCGAAGACTTGCTCTAGCCACCGCATCCGACCACGAGGAGAACCAAGATGAGCTTCGACGACGAGAGCGAAAAAGATCAGGAGATTCTGCCCGTCACCGACGACCTCGCCGACGAGGACGACGGCGACGAGGAAGAAGGCGACGAGCTGAGCGATGGCGGGATCGAGGGCGAGGCCGGCGTGCCCGAGCTCAGCCGCAAGATCCGTCGTCGCCGCCGTCGCACGCGTCCGCGCTCGAAGACGATCGCGATGAAGCGGTTGACCCGCGAAGAGCTGCGCCAGGGCGCGCTGATGTATCCGCCCGTCGATATCCCGCGCCCGACGACGCGCGAGGAGTGCCGCGGCGAGATGCGCCCGTGCCCGTGGGTCGCGTGCAAGCACCACCTCTACCTCGACATCAACCCGGAGACCGGGTCGATCAAGATCAACTTCCCCGACCTCGAGCCGTGGGAGCTCAAGCACACGTGTGCGCTCGATGTCGCCGAGCGCGGTGGCATCACGCTCGAGGAAGTCGGCGAGATAATGAACCTGACGCGCGAGCGGATCCGCCAGGTCGAGGTCCGCGGCCTGCTCAAGTTGAAGATGGGATCGCCGTCGCCCGACGAGCTCGGCGCCGAGCTGCTCGCGGCTGCGATGAACGGGCCTTCTGGCAAACCCTCGAACTAGTCCTCGTGGTAAACGCGCGGCATGGTTCGCCGCGTATTGATTTCGGTATCGGAGAAGCGGGGAGTCGTCGAGCTGGGCCAAGCCCTGGTCGAGCTCGGCTTCGAGATTCTGTCGACGGGTGGCACCGCGTCGGCGCTTGCGGGCGCCCGAGTACCGGTGACTCAGGTGTCGGCGTTCACGGGCGCGCCCGAGATCCTCGACGGGCGCGTCAAGACGCTGCATCCCAAGATCCACGGTGGCTTGCTCGGCCGCGCGACGCCGGCGCACGAAGCGGAGATGGCGGCGCACGACATCGAGCCGATCGAGCTCGTGGTCGTCAATCTGTATCCGTTCGAAGCGACGATCGCGAAGCCGAACACCGCGTTCGACGAGGCGATCGAGAACATCGATATCGGAGGTCCTTCGATGCTGCGCTCGGCGGCGAAGAATCACGAGCGCGTCGCGGTCGTGGTCGACCCCGAGGATTACGCGGCGGTGCTCGCGGCGCTCCGTGCCGGCGGCATCACCGCGGCGCTGCGGTTGCAGCTCGCGGCCAAGGCGTTCTCGCACACGGCGGCGTACGACTCCGCGATCGCCGCGTACCTGACGTCGGTCGACGACGCGACCGCGGCGCGCGACCAGCCGCCGGTCCGGCGCGCGCTACCCGACACGCTCGGCGTGCAATGGCGCCGGCTCTACGAGCTGCGCTACGGCGAGAACCCGCACCAGAAGGCGGCGTTCTACGCCGATGCGCGGTCGCCGCTCGCGACGATCTCGAACCGGCCGACGATCGCCTCCGCCGAGGTGCTCGGTGGCAAGCAGCTGTCGTACAACAACATCCTCGATCTCGACGCGGCGCTCGGCCTCTGCCTCGAGTTCACGGCCCCGACCGCGATCGTCGTCAAGCACAACAACCCGTGCGGCGTGGCGACCCATGCCGAGCTCGCGACCGCGTATCGCAACGCGCGCGAGGCCGATCCGCAGTCGGCGTTCGGCGGCATCGTCGCGGTCAATCGCGAGGTCGACGAGGCGCTCGCGAAGCTGTTGATCGAGACGTTCCTCGAGTGCGTGGTCGCGCCGGGCTACTCGGCCGCGGCGCGCGACCTGCTCGCCAGCAAGAAGAACCTCCGGCTGGTCGCGGCGCGCGGCACGTGGGCACCGCCGACCGATCAACTCGCGTGGTCGGTGCGGACGATCGCCGGGGGCGCGCTCGTGCAGACGGTCGATCACGGCATGGTCGATCTCGACGCAGCGAAGGTCGCGACCAAGCGCGCACCGACGGTGGCGGAGCGCGCGGATCTCGCGTTCGCCTGGCGCGTCGCGAAGCACGTCAAGTCGAACGCGATCGTGTTCGCGAAGGACGGCGTCACGGTCGGCATCGGTGCCGGTCAGATGAGCCGGGTCGACTCGGTCCGGATCTGCGAGCGCAAGGCCGGCGACAAGCTGAAGGGCGCGGTCGTCGCGTCCGATGCGTTCTTCCCATTTCGCGATGGCGTCGAGGTGCTCGCCGCGGCGGGCGCCCGCGCCGTCGTCCAACCCGGTGGCTCGGTCCGCGACGAAGAAGTGATCGCCGCCGCCGACGAGAGCGACCTCGCGATGCTGTTCACCGGCATGCGGCACTTCAGGCACTGACCATGAAGTTCTTCTCAAGCTCGAGGCGCTGTACGCCGAGGTCAGCGCGAAGAACTACAAGAACTACCGCCCCGACTTGCAAGATCGGGAGTGGGGCGCACGCGAGATGAAGGTCCAAGACGGCGCCGGCAATCGGCTGATCTTCTTTCGCGACCTCGAGCCGTAGCTACAACCAGCGCATCACCGACGCGAGCACGAGGAACGTCGCGCACGCGGTGGTCGCGACCACGCCGCAGCCCTTCGCGAACACGAGCCAGCGCTGGCCGTTCGGCCACAGCTCGCCGTCCGCGACCCGCGCGAGCTCGGTCCGTGCGTACCACCACGCGATCGAGCCGAGCGGCGGGACGACGAGCGCGAGCACGGCGAGAAAGACCGCGACCGAGACGTGAGGGGACCGCGCTGGTAACGACGGCAGCGACCAGGGAGGGGGTGCGGACCCGACGGGGCGGTAGCGGACGGCCATGCGGGGATATCGACCGGCGTAGACCGCGGTTGCCTACAATGCTTAGATGCGGCGGTGAAGATCCTCGTGATCGGCAGCGGCGGCCGGGAGCACGCCCTGGTGTGGAGGTTGGCGAGATCGGGCCACGAGCTGGTCGCGGCACCGGGCAATCCGGGCATCGCGGCCCTCGCGCGCTGCGTCGCGGTCGGCATCGATCAGCTCGACAGCCTGGTCGCGCTGGCGCAGGCCGAGCGGGTCGACCTGGTGGTCGTCGGACCGGAGGCGCCGCTGGTCGCCGGGCTCGCGGATCGCCTCCGCGCGGCGGGCATCGCGACGTTCGGCACCGGCGCCGCGGGCGCGCAGCTCGAGGGCTCCAAGGCGTTCTCGAAGCAGTTCTTCGCGCGGCACAACATCCCGACCGCGAAGTTCGCGATCGCGAAGACCGTCGCGGAGGCGGATGCGGCGATCGACGCGATCGACGCGATCGGTGGAGCGTGCGTCGTCAAGGCCGACGGGCTCGCGGCGGGCAAGGGCGTGGTCGTCGCGACGGACGCGGCGGAGGCCAAGGCCGCGGCGCGCGAGATGCTCGATGGCCGGTTCGGCGATGCCGGAGCGACGCTCGTGATCGAGCAACGGATCATCGGCCGCGAGGTCTCGGTCCTCGCGCTGACCGACGGCCGGCGGCTCGAGATCCTCCCCGCGGTCGAGGATCACAAGACGATCTTCGACGGTGATCGGGGCCCGAACACCGGCGGTATGGGCACGGTCTCGCCGGCGTGGACGAGCGACGCGGTGATGTCGCGCGTGGTCCGCGAGATCCTCGAGCCGACCGTCGCGGGCCTCCAGGCCGACAAGATCGACTATCGCGGCGTGCTCTACGCCGGCGTGATGGTCGACGCGCAGGGCTCGCCGTGGCTGCTCGAATACAACTGCCGGTTCGGCGATCCGGAGACCCAGCCGATCATGGCGCGGACGATCGGCGACCTCGGCGTGGTGCTCGCGAGCGCCGCGCGCGGCGAGCTCCAGCACGGCCTGCTCGGCTGGGATGCGCGCGTCGCGGTCTGCGTCGTGGTCGCAGCCGCCGGCTATCCGGGGACGCCGACCACCGGCGATGCGATCCGGATCGGCGCGGTCCCCGACGACGTCGTGGTGTTTCACGCGGGCACCGCCGAGCGCGACGGCGCGCTGGTCAGCGCCGGCGGTCGCGTGCTCGGTGTGACCGCGCTCGGCATCAGCGTCACGCAGGCGCGCGAGCGAGCGTACGCGGTCGTCGATGCAATCGAGCTGCCCGGCAAGCAAGCGCGCCGCGATATCGGCGCTCGTCGGTAGCGGCGGCCCCGCATGGCCGGGCGGGGTAGATGGTACCGTCGCACCCATGCCGCAGATCGCAGGGTTCCGGGGAATCCTCTGGGACACGTCGAAGGTCGAGCTCGCGAAGGTCGCCGCCCAGCCGATCACCGAACCGCGCAAGCGCCTCGAGAGCGGCGAGCTCGTGCGCGATCCGACGCGCGCGGTCTATCGCTATCACCAAGCGTTCGCCGCCGGGACGCGCACGCTCGTCCGCAAGTCGTGGTTCGCCGCGATCGCGTTGTCGCCGTGGAGCGAGGGTACGGTGCGTCCCCACGAGGCGACCGATCCGAAAGCGCGCGAGCGCGCGATCGCCGGGGTCGCCGCCGCGGGGATTCACACCGATGCGGTGCTCGCCGGCTATCGCGATGCCGCCGGCGAGGTCGACCGGTTGTTCAAGAAGTCCGAGAGCGAACGGCCGCTCGCCGAGGTCACCACCGCCGACGGCACGAACCACAGGCTGTGGCGCGTGCAGAGCGCCGAGGTGATCGGCAAGCTGCGCCCGCTGTTCGCGCCGAAGAAGCTCCACGTGCTCGACGGTCACGCGCGCTACGAGGGCATGCTCGCGTACCGCGATCAGCTCGCCGCGAAGGCGCCGCTCTCGACCTACTCGTCGGCGAACTACGGGCTCGCGTGCCTGGTCAACCTCGACGAACCGACGCTCGCGGCCGGCGCGCGCCATCGCGTGGTCCGCGGCACGGCGAAGCGCGACGACGTGCTCGCGAAGGCCAAGGCGTACTTCATCATCGAGAAGCTCGCGGGTGCGGCGAAGGATCTCGGCAAGCAGTTCGCGGCGCTCGCCGACACCGTCGCGCACCAGCCCGCGTTCGTCGCCGTGTTCCCGAACGACCCCGATGCCTACAAGCTGACGCTGTCGCCGGACATCAGCCCGATCGCCGAGGGCGTCTCGGTCCATCGTGCGATCCAGAAGTACGATCCGGTGATCGTCGACGCGCTGTTCCTCGCGAAGGCCGCGCCCGGCGCGACGATCGAGACCGTGCTCGATCCGAACGCCGCGATCGCACTCGGTGAGGGTGTCGAGATGGCGATCGTGTGCCGGCCACTGTCGCTCGCGCAGATCACGCACGTCGACGAGGTCAGCGAGCTGCTGCCGTTCGGCTCGACCGCGATCCATCCGCCGGTCGCGCGCTTGGTCGCGTTCCTGATCGACGCCGACGAAGACGTTATTTGAACCGGCGGAGCTCGACCGGCTTGTCGGCGTAGCCGGAGTCCGCGATCGGCTGTTCCTTCGGCGAATCGAACAGCGTGTGCATCATGATGTCGTGATCGTCGAGCACGCCGATCGTGCCCTTGTCCTCGACGATCGCGCCGACGTGGCGCGGAAACAGGATCAGGTCACCGACCTTCGGAAACGCCAGCGGCGTGCCCTTCGCGTCGCGATAGATGCCGTCGTCGCCGCGTGTGCCCGAGGCCACCAGCGTCGTGATCTGCGGCAGCCCACCGGTCCAGGTGTACGCGAGCTTCTTGCCGCCGCGCCGCGCGCCGTAGACGATGAAGTCGGCGCAGTCGGAGCCCTCGAGGCGCTCGGCCTCGTGGGTCGCGTCGCTCAGCCCGGCCGACGCCCAGATGTAGGGTTGGCCGTACATCTCGGTGAGGTAGCCGAGGTACGTGTCGTCGCGGCGGATCGTGACCCGCAGCACCGCGTCGGTGAGCCCGCCGGAGCCGCGACCGCGCCGCGCTTCGGGACCGGGTGAGGTGATCGCGAGGTCGCCCTGCGTGACGACGGCTTGAAACCGCATCGTGCCGACGCCGTGGCCGTGATCGGTGGTCAGGGTCGGACGCACGTCGGCGGTGAGCGCCGTCTCGTGGGCGTCGTCGATCGCGGTCGCTCGGTACGCGATCGCCTCGAAGTGAAACGTGCCGCCTTCGGTGTTCGAGTAGCTCGCCGCGGCCGGCTCGATCCGATTCCACGCGATCGAGAACCTCGGCGCGTGCGCGAGCGGCTGGACGTGCACCGTCTTCCTGCCGAGCTCTGCCGTCGCGACATCGCCGAACAGCCCGTGGCCGACCTGGACGATCGCGTGCACGGTGACCTTCTGATCGGCGCGGGCGTAGCTGGGGCGATCGGTCGCGACGCGGTCGCCCACCGCTGCGACCAGATGGACCGCGGTGATCGTCCCCGCCACCGTGGCGTCGCCGAACAGGTTCGTGATCGCCGCCTTCACCGGGTGGGGTGCCGGTTTCACCGGCGGCGGCGAGGCAACCGTTTCGGACGCGGGAGGGCTCTCACCTCCGGCGCGTGCCGACGAGCACGCAGCCAAAAATCCGAGCCCCAGGAAAACTACAGCGTGCACTCGCTTCCCAACGCGCGAGCTGGCTCACGCATTCCAAGCCGGTCGTCGAACGGCGGGAATTGCCGTTGTGATCGAGGGGTTGAAATGACAACGTGACTTTGTCGTCACGAGGTTGTAGACCGCTCGCCCTTGGCGAATGTGACGTTGGTGGAGAGGAGCAATCCAATGTGGAGCTTGGCTGATCGAATGGTGAAGGCAGTCTCGGATCTCACGGTCGGAACCGTGATCGTGCTGATGCATGTCGCGCTCGCGGATCGCAACGCGCGCAAGCAGCATGTCCGCCCGCGGCTCTCGAACTAGCGGCGAGAGATCGTCACTATCGAAATCGGTTTCGCGGGAACTTGCCGCGCGCAGCCGAATGTCGGACCGTTCTGGTATCCGATCCGACGTGCAAGACCTGTCCGCCAGTGTTCGCCGCGCGACCGCCGCCGATGCCCAAGCGCTCGCGGATCTGGTCAACCACGCGTACGCGATCGAAGACTTCTTCGTCGAAGGTGATCGCACGCGCGCCGCCGAGATCGTCGAGATGATGACGCGGGGCACGTTCCTCGTGCTCGACCGCCATGGCGCGAGCACGCTGGGCGGTGCGGTGTACGTCACGATCACGGGTCACCGCGGCTACTTCGGCATGCTCGCGGTAGGCGCTGGCCTACAGGGGCGCGGCCTCGGAAAGCGTCTGGTCCGGATCGCCGAGGCGATGTGCGAGGCCGCCGGATGCACCGAGATGACGATGAAGATCGTCAATCTGCGCGAGGAGCTGGGACGCTGGTACCGCTCGCTCGGCTATCGCGTGACCGGGACCGCGCCGTACACCGGAAATCGCAGCGTGAAGCTCGCCTGTCACTTCGTCGAGATGGCGCGCACGCTGGGAATGCCGGCCGTACTCGCGGCCTAAAAGAAGATATTATTCGGGCCTATGCCTAGGCTGTTCCTTCTCTGCCTGCTGGTCGCGTGCGGCAGTGGCGGCGGGTTTCCCGATGCGCGTCCGATCGATGCGGCACCACCGAAAGGCACGTTCACGCTCGACTGGGCGGTGAGCGATGCCAACGGCAACACCGTCACGTGCGACCAGCTCGGCGCGAACGTGGTCAGCGTGGTCACGCACAACCGCGCGGTCGACGGTGCTTCGACGCAGGTGTTCAACTGCTCGACGTTGATGGGGATGAGCACGGGGCTCGACCCCGGCACGTACGACCTCGACTTCGAGCTCGACGGCAGCAGCGTGACGCTCGCGACGTCGCCGAGCCAGCACGGCATCGTGATCGAATCGGATCAGAACGTGCGGCTCGCGCCGCTCGCGTTCTCGGTGGTCGCGACCGGCGCCGTCGCGCTCAACCTCTCGACCGGGCGCGCCGGTGGCAACTGCGCCATGGCGCCCGGCGGCGGTGGGATCACGACCCAGCAGATCACGCTGACCCGCAACAGCGACCTCGCGTGCAACCCGCTCGTGCTCACGATCGGTACCGGCGCCGGCCACCCGACGCCGACGACGTACACGATCAACTGCACGACGCCGATGGATGCGCCGTGCATCGAGAACGACCAGTCGCTCACCGCGACCGGCGTGGCGGCCGATAGCTACACGATCCACATCGCGGCCAAGCAGGGCGCGGTCACGTGTTGGAACAACAACGACTCGATCGTCGTGCCGCCGCTCGGCGCCACGTTGACGCGCCAGCTGAACCTCGGGTTCGCCACCGCCGGCTGTATGTGAGTATGCTCCGGCGGTGACGACCGTCCAGCACTACAAGTCGAACCTGCGCGACGTCTTCTTCAACCTGTTCGAGGTCCTCGAGATCCAGACCACGGTGCTCGGGAAGCCGCCGTTCGCCGCGATGGATGAAGACACCGCGCGGCAAGCCCTCGAGGGCTTCCTCGAGGTGATGCAGGCGAAGTGGACGCCGACGTTTGCCTCCGGCGACCTCGAGGGCGGCGCGCACTTCGACGGCAAGGGCAACGTCACGCTGCCGAACGGCTACAAGGAAGCGCTCGCCGCCTACTACGACGGTGGCTGGAGCGGCATCGAGCTCCCCGAGCACCTCGGCGGGTTCGGCGCGCCACCGACGGTGCGCTGGGCCGCGTTCGAGATGATGGCCGGCGCGAATCCGTCGGTGTGCTTCTACGTGCTTGGTTGCTTCATGACGACCGTGATCGACACGCTCGGGACCGCGGCGCAGAAGCAGCGCTACGTCCAGAACATGGTCGACAAGCACTGGGGCGCGACCATGGTGCTGACCGAGCCGGGCGCGGGTTCGGACGTCGGGGCGGGCACGACGAAGGCGACCCACGTCCAGGGCGACGAGTACCTGCTCGAGGGCGTCAAGCGGTTCATCACGAACGGCGACTTCGATCATCCCGACAACATCGTGCACATCGTGCTCGCGCGCCCCGAGGGCAAGGGCCCCGGGACCAAGGGCCTGTCGTGCTTCATCGTGCCGAAGGTGTGGGTCGAGGTGGATGGCTCGCTCGGCGCGCGCAACGGCGCGGTCGTGACCAAGGTCGAGCACAAGATGGGAATCAAGGGCTCGGCGACGTGCGAGCTCACGCTCGGCGACGGTGTGCCGTGCCGCGCGCTGTTGCTCGGCGAGATCCACGACGGCATCGCGCAGATGTTCCACGTGATCGAGTACGCGCGGATGGGCGTCGGGACGAAGTCGATGGCGACGCTGTCGACGGCGTACTTGAACGCGCTCGAGTACACGCGGATTCGCAAGCAGGGTGCGGACCTCGCGAAGCAGACCGACAAGGCGGCGCCGCGCGTCGAGATCATCCGCCACCCCGACGTGCGCCGGATGTTGATGCTGCAGAAGGCGTTCGCCGAAGGGCTGCGCGGCGTGGTGCTGTGGACCGCGCACGTCCAGGACCAGGTGGAGCAACAGGGCGGTCACGGTGCCGAGGGCGCGAGGGGCCTCGATCGATTGAACGATCTGATGCTGCCGCTGATCAAGGGCTACGGCTCGGAGAAGGTCTACGAGCTGCTCGCGCTGTCGCTGCAGTGCTTCGGCGGCTCGGGCTACTGCCAGGATTATCCGATCGAGCAGTACATCCGCGATCAGAAGATCGATTCGCTGTACGAGGGCACGACCGCGATCCAGGCGCTCGATCTGTTCTTCCGCAAGATCGGACGCGATCAAGGAGCGACGCTGCAGGGCCTGCTCGGGCAGATCAAGCAGACCGTCGAGGCGCTACCGGCCGAGCTCGGCGTCGAGAAGCAGGCGCTCGCGCGTGCGCTCGGCGACGTCCAGGGCATCATGGCCGCGATGCTCGGCAAGCTCGGGCAGAGCGTCTATCACGTCGGGTTGCACGGCAATCGGATCTTGTTCTCGCTCGCCGAGCTGGTGATCGGGTGGCGGCTCGCGGTGTCGGCGCAGGTCGCGCACGGCAAGCTCGCCGCGGCCCAGGGCGATGACCGCGACTTCTACATCGGCAAGCTCGCGAGCTCGCGGTTCTACGCGCAGCAGGTCTTGCCGCAGCTCGCGCTCAACCGCCAGCTGATCGAGCAGAGCGACCTGGCGCTGATGGAACTCCCCGACACGGCGTGGTGATGACGCGCGAGTGGGCGACCCGGTTCTACGGGATGACCGTCACGGCGGAGGTCGCCGCGGCGGCGGTGGAGCGGTTGACCGATCCGTCGATCGAGGATCTCGTCGACGCGCACCTCGGGATCAACTACGCCTACTTCGGCGCGATCGATAAGACGCTCGCAGGCTTCGTCGTCCTCGAGAGCGCCGGCGACGACTATACGGTGCTCGACGTGCGCGACGGCGGCCAGGTCTGGTGGCAGGACCACGAGACCCGCGGCGTCGAGCTGCGCCACGATTCGCTCGCCGCGTTTCGCGCGAGCAGCGATGGCCAGGCCGAGACCCCGAAGCTCGCGCCGCGATCGAGGCGGCGGGTGACGACGCCGGCGCTGTGTGCGCGCTACCAGTGGTTGGTGTGGCTGCTCGCGCGGCCGCCCGAGCAGGGCGGCGTCGCGGTCCAGGCGATCGATGACTTCGTGCGCGGCGGCATCGCCCGGCTGCGCCACACCTGGCCGCGGCGCGAGCTGCTCGAGGCGGCGTTCGACCGCGAGCTCGGCGAGCTCGCCGGTGATCCGCACCTCGCGATCTACTGGCTGCTCCATACGACCGCGGTCGCCGACCACGCGCGGCGGGCTCGCGTCGTCGACGCGGTCGATCGCGCGAACGATCTGGTGCGGGCGTTCGTCGGCCGGCTCGGCGATCTGCCGCTCGCCGGCGACGTGCCGATCGTGCCGAGGTTTCGCGCTCGCCGCGCGTTGGTCCAGACCTACGGCGAGACCGAGCTGGCCGCCGACGACGTTCCGCGCGCGTGCTTGATCGCACTCGAGCTCGAGCCGGCGACGAGCTCGCTCGTCCACGCCCTGCAGGTGACGAGTGGTCTCGACCGCGGCGTGCTGACCACCGACGAGGTCACCGAGGCGATGGCGCGGATCCCGAACGTCACCGCCGGCACGGAGCTCGTGCGTGCGGTCCTCGCCAAGCGCAGCGGTGCGACCGCGAGCCCGCACGCCGATGTGCTCGCGCACCTCGTGGGCGTCGAGCTGGCCGCCGAGCCGCGCGACCCGTGGTGGTTCGCGCTCGAGGCGATGTGGCAGACCCACGAGCTCGCGTACGACGGACCGGCGCTGTATCGCGCCACCCAGCAGGTGCTCCGGCGCGATCGCTATCACCGTCGCGCGTTGCAGATGGCGATGCGCGCCGCGCAGATCGCGAATGCCGGCGATCCCGTGATCGATGCGCTCGAGGACAGCCTCGAGCTCGCCGACCACGTGATCGAGCCGTTCCAGAAGCTGGTCGAGACCCCGCGCGACTGGCAGGCGATCGTCGCCGCGCTGCCCGAGCCCGCCGCGCGCGCGCTCGCATGCCGGGTCTTGCAGCGGGTCGCGGTCAACAAGCCGTCGCCGGAGCTCGCGGCGTGGGCGGCGCAGCACGTCGTCGGCGATCCGGCCGGGGTCGTGCTCGTCGCCGATGCGTTCGCGCAGATGGATGCCGATACCCAGAGCGGTGTGGTCGGCGCGATCGCGCGCGTGCTCGACGGTCCGGACCATCCGCTCGTCGGAATCCTGCTCGCGTGCATCGAAGGGGCGGAGCCCGCCGCGAGCGACTACGGCGCGCAGCTCAAGATCAAGCGTGCGAAGGGCGCGGCGTTGATCGCGCTCGCACCGTGGTTTCACACGCGGGCGCTGTTCGAGCGGTTGATCGCGCTGGTCGAGCGGCCGGCGAGCGGCCCGGTGGTCGATCTGTTCTGGGCCAAGCTGTTCAGCCCTTCGGAGAAGGCGACCTACGTGGTGCCCAGGCTCGACGCGGCGCAGGCCGAGCGCGCGGCGAGAGCGCTGATCGCGACCGAGCTCCGCCACCCGTCGATCCACGCCCGCAACGCGGCCGGGCATCAGCTCTATCGGTTCTCGCACCCCGGTGCGGAGCAGCTCCTGATCGATGCGCTCACCGAGTACGGCGTGCGATTCGCCGCGGCGAGAGGGCCGGGTGGGGCGGTGCTCGATCACGGCAAGACCGAGAACGATCAGCTCGAGGACGTGGTCGCGAACCTGTACGCGGCGGTGCGGGGGCTGGGCACGCCGGCCTCGCGCGAGGCGCTGATCGAGCGGCTGTTCGCCGAGCGCCGCGCGTACTGGCGACTCGGCAGCGCGATCGGCGAGGTGTGGTCGCCGGAGGTTCATACACGGGTGCTGGCGTTGCTCGCCGAGCGTCGCGATGCGCGGGCCGCCGGTGCCTACGCGTACGCGCTCCATGACTTCGTGAAGAGAGGCGGGCCGCTCGTCGATCTCGCGCGACTCGTGCGCGAGTGGCAGGGCGACAACGAGGTCGCGCGGGGCTTCTTGCACTACGCGCTCGTCGTCGGGATCGAGGCTGCGCTCGCCGTGCGCGACTACGATCTCGTGCGGCTCGCGCACGAGAACGCGGCGTGGATCGCCGAGCCGCCGATCGAGCCCGATGCTCACACGCGCAACCGCACGTGGTTGAACCCGCTCGACACCGAGAACGTCAAGGCGGCGCTCGCCGCGGCGCTGTCGGGCGACGCGGCGCGCCAACGCACCGCGCTGCACGAGGCCGCGGTGGTCGCCCGCGCGAAGGGCAAACCGAACCTCGCGGTCACCGATGCCGAGCTCGGGCAGCTCGCGAACGCGCAGGTCGCGTCACGGTTGCTCCACGACGTGAAGTCCGGCGAGATCTGGTTTTGCGACAGCGACGGGGCGATCCGCTACTTCGATGGCTACGACGCGCCCGCCGCGGCGCCGTTCTCCGCGCGCCTGCTCGGGTTTGAAGGCGCGGTCGCCGAGCTCGCAGGTGCGGTCGCGATCGCCGAGCGGGCGCTGTGGTGGGACCCGCGCGCCGAGGAGTTCCGCGACGCGGTCCGGATCGGCCCGCACCTCGTGGTGTCGTGGGGCGCCAACAATGGCACGTTCGCGCACTACCTCCTCGGGTTTGCCGATCACGCGAGCGCCGAGGCCGCGTTCGCGCAGCTCCGCGCGAACCCCGCGCCGGGGTACCGCGAGAGCGAGGCGTACTACGTGCCGGGCCTCGGCGCGGTCGTGCGCACGTACTCCGTACGCGAGGGTGGCGAGCCGCAGCGCCACGTCCTCGCCGTGTACGACGGCGTGTTCGACGGGACCGACTACGGCAGCGAAGCGGCGGCGATCGCCGAGCACACCAAGCGCGAGGTCACCTGGCTCGCGGCCGGTGGCGTGATGACGTGCCTCGAGTGGATGGACAGTCGCAAGCGCCGCAGCGACCTCACGGTCCGCGAGTGGATCGCGAAGCGCGTGCGCGACGACGCTCGCTCCGCGGCGTGGCACGTCGAGGCGCTCGACGAGGTCGGCCGCTACCTCGCGACCCATGCGATCGCGGCGCCGCTCGAGACCGAGCTCGCACCGCCGGCGACGCCCGCCGACATCGCCGCGTTCGCCGCGGCGCGGACCCAGCCGGTGCCGACCGTGCTCGACAACCTGTGGCGCGCGATCGGCGGCGCGTCGTGGCAGCTCGGCGAGCGCGGCATGCGCCTGTTGTCGCCGCTCGAGGTGCTCGCGCGCCGGCCGGTCGCCCGCGCGGCGGCCGAGGCGTACATGGCGAAGCTGTCGCCCGCCGCTGCCGAGCAAGCGGCGCCACTGCTCCGCAGCTTGGACGTGCTCGTCGAGACCCGCGACGGCAAGCCGGCGACGTTCGTCGTCGATGGGGTCCGTGCCGACGACCGCGTGTTCACGCACGCCCACGATCACGTCAACGACTTCTGGTGGGAGAAGTCGCTCGGTTGGATGTTCGCGACCGGCCTGCTCGACGATCTCGAGGAGGCGATCGCGACGGCCGAGCCGGCGGTCGAGCGGCTGAAGTACGGCGAGAAGGCGGCGGCCGCCAAGAAGGCGGCACCCAGGCCCGCGGCGAAGCAGCCGACCGCGAACAAGCCTGCGGTGGAGAAGGCTGCGGCGAAGCCGCCGGCAGCCAAGAAGTCGGGATCGAAGCCGCCGGCAGCCAAGAAGCCGGCAGCGAAGAAGCCGGCGGCAGCCAAGAAGTCGGCAGCGAAGAAGCCGGCAGCGAAGAAGTCGGCAGCGAAGAAGCCGGCAGCGAAGAAGTCGGCAGCGAAGAAGCCGGCAGCGAAGAAGCCGGCGGCAGCCAAGAAGTCGGCAGCCAAGAAGCCGGCAGCCAAGAAGTCGGCAGCCAAGAAGTCGGCGGCCAAGCACCGCTAACCGCGACCGTGCGACGACGTACCGCGGGTCGGCCATCGTGGGCGGCACCGGTACCGCGCGCCGCCCATTGACGCGGAATCGTTTGACGTCCTAGCTTCCGCCCGATAACGACATGACGCCCTCCCATACCGATCGGATCGAGCCCTCGGGCGAGACGTTGCAATTCATGCAGCGCACGTGGGAGCTCGTCCACGCCCTCGACGTTCGCTCGAAGCGGATGGTGAAAGCGGTCGGCGTCACCGGCCCCCAGCGCCTCGTGATCCGGATCATCGGTCAGAAGCCGAATCAGACCGCGAGCCAGATCGCGATGACGCTCGGCAAGCATCCGTCGACGCTGACCGGCGTCCTCGCGCGGTTGCAAGGGCGCGGGATGATCGCGCGCGAAGCCGATGCCGAAGATCGCCGGCGCGCGCGGTTCACGCTGACCGCGGGGGGCAAGAAGATCGACAAGCTCCAGAAGGGCACGGTCGAAGCCGCCGTGCGTCGCGCGCTCGGCCGTACGACCGAGGGCAAGATCGAAGCGATGCGCGAGCTCCTCGCGCTCCTCGTCGAAGAGCTCGACCGCGCCGATTAGCGCTGACTAGCGTTTGAGCTTCGCGGCCATCACCACCTCGGCATCGCCCGAGCTGCGCAGCTCGGTGACGATCGCGATGATCGCGATGCGATTCTTCGGCAAGTGCCAGCGCTCGAGCACGTCGCACGCGGCGGCCTCGTGGGTCCAGAACGCCTTGGAGCGCGCCAGCGCCTCGAGGACCTCGACGAAGCGCTTCGCATACGGACGTTCGTAGCTGCCACCCTCGGGACCGAACGCGAGGGCGAGCAGGCCGCGCGCGAACGTCAGCGCCGAGAGGCCGTCGACCTCGTCGAGGACGGCGCACAACTGGTGGGTGAGCGAGCGCGCATCCGGCGTGCGAATCGCGCCAGCCGCGAGCGCGACCTGTGCGAGCACGTGGCCGTCGGCGAACGGCAGCTCGGCATAGCGCTTCGCGTAGTCGCGCCAGCCGCGGAGCGCGTCGTCGAGGCCATGGACCGCCTCGCGCGTCGCCTCGGGTCCGCGATGCAGGCCGAGCGCGATCGCGGTGGTCGCGCGGACCAGCGCGTCCTTGTCGGCGAGCAGCGGCGCGGCGTCGGCCGCGGCGAACGTGGGCAGCTCGATCAACGTCCGCGCGGCGCAGGCGCGCAGCGTCGCATCGTGATCACGGCGCGCGATCTCGAGGATCGCCGGCTTCGCGGCGGGCGCGAGCTTCGCGACCTCGAAGATCCGGCGGCGGTCGTCGAGCGCAGCGCTCGCGAACTGCGCGAAGATCGCGGGCCACGCGCTATCGAGCGCGCGCGCGACCGCTCGCAGCGCGACCGCTTCGTCGGTGGGCTCGGACGCGGGGGCGAGTTCGGCGACGAGCCGAGGTCGCGTCGGGTCTTCGGTTTCGAGCTCGCCGGCCGCGTGCGGCACGGTGATGACGGCGAGCTCTTGCAACAGCGCGAGCACCTGCGACCGGTCGACCAGCGGATGCGCGAGCGCCCCCGCGAGATAGGGCACGACCCGCGCCGTCGCCGGATAGACCGCACGGTCGACGAGGATCTCGCCTCGGATCGCGCGCAGCGAGTACTCGCGCACGAGCGGATCCGCCGCGACCAGACCGCGCACGAGCCGCGGGAAGCGCTCGACCTCGACGTCGTGCGCGCCGGCGAGCTCGCTCCACGGCTCCTGATCGACACCCGCGAGCTGCGGCGGGGTCTCGAACCCGGGCTCGTCGCGGCGGAACAGCGCTTCTCCGAGGCACGCGCCGAGGCCGCGGCCGGTGACCTCGTGCACGATCCCGAAACCGGTGGTGTCGACCTCGCGGCGAACCGCGCCGCGCTCGTCGAAGATTCGCCACGTGCCGAGCAGCGAACCCTCGAGCAGCCCGGCGGCGGCGAGCGTGCGGCCGTCGGTTTGATAGAGCACGCAGGCGAGCGCCGAGCTGTGGTTCGCTCGCCCTCCGGGCTCGGCCTTCGCCAGACCTTCACGCTTCGCCTCGAACCGGCGGACGCCGCGCTCGCCCTTTTCGGTGACCGCGACGAGCGCGTCGCCGTCGAAGATCCGCGTGGTCTCCTCGGCGAGCGTGCCATCGCCGAGCCACACGCCGGCGTAGCTCTGGCGACCGCGCTCGTCGACCTTGGTGCGCAGCGAGAGCCTGCCGGTCTCGCCGAACAGCTCGCGCTGCTCGCCGCGGTCATCCTTCTGCGTCTTCTTCTCGAGCGTGCCGTCGACGCGATACTTCGCGATCAGCGCCGCCGCACCGGCGGCATCGCGATGCTCCTCGTGGCGCAACACGCCTTCCTTCGACCACCAGCGCCAGCGCCCGACCTGCGTGTTGGTCCCGCGCGCGATCTCGCCGTCGACCCAGCGCTCGATATCGGGGAACCAGCGCGCCTCGCCGCTCACGCTCGACGGCCGCGGCGGCAATGGCTGGCCGTCGGGCCCGCACTCGCTGCCATCGCGTGCGAAGTACCGGATCGTGTAGTTGGTCTTGCCGTCGCGCGTGTAGTAGCGCACCGACCACACGCCGGGCGCGGCCTGCGCGAACGGCTCCGTCGTCGGCGCTGCGCTGCGATGAAACGCGCTGTCCATGATCAGGCCGGCGACCCAATCGGCCTCCGACGCGATCGTGCCGTCGGGATGGAAGTTGACGTTCTTGCCGTGGACGCGCCCGTGGTCGTAGTGCGACTCGCCGTGCAGCGTGCCGTCGCGCGTCCAACTCTTGAACGCTCCGTGGCGCCGGCCATCCGCGTCGACCTCGCCGTGCACCCACTCGAACCCCGGCTCTTTCGGATCCCAACGCGCCTCGGGCGGCACGGCCGCGGGCCTCGGCGGCACCGAGTTGTCGGGGCGGGCCATGCGGACGTTTAGTCTACAGCGATTCGAGGAACGGAATCACCGCGTCGGCCACTCGAGCGCAACCGCCGGTCGTGTGCGTGACGCGATGCGAGGTCTCGAGTTGGATGCCGGCATAGCGCTGGTCGGAGAGCTCGGTCCGGAGCGCCGTGCAGATCGCCGCACCGACACCGGAGTACGGTTGGTTCGCGCGCACGTCGAGGCCCGCGCTGCGCAACTGGAACAGCAACTGCTCCGCGAGCGCGGCCTCGAACGGATGCGCCGGGTCGTACAGCACGCCGACGTCGAACGTGCGCGTCGCCGGATCGAGCGCCGGATCGAAGGTGTGCGACGAGAAGTGCAAGACCTCGCCGTTCGACACGAGCCGGGCGCGGCACTCGCTGCGCACCGCGTCCCAGTACGGCGCGTGGAACTGATCGATCCGCGCGCGGCGATCACCGGTCGACAGGTGCGCGTTGCCCGGGACCACCGCGCCGTAACACACCGACGGCGTGACATCCGGATGTTCGCGACCGCGATTGAGGTCGACGAACATCCGCGTGAACGCACCGGCATGGACCGCGATGCCGAGGTGCTCGGAGATCCGCGCGATGATCTCGTAGGCGCCGTGATCCCAACCTGCCTGCGACCGCAACACGTCCTCGGCGACGCCGAGCTCGACGCCCGGAGGCAGCGTCCATGACGCGTGCTCGCACGAGAGAACCAGACCGGTCACGACTGACTAGGCTAACACGTCAACGATTGGTCGCGCGTGGGACGAGCAGAGCGGCGAGGCCGGCGGCGACGACGACGACACCGCCGTGGATGATACCGATGTGTGGTCCGTCGGCGATCCGGCAATGCATGTGAAGGAGCAGACCACCGAGGCAACCGCCGGCAGCGCCGAGCGCCGCGGCGATCCACCGCGAGTACACCGGCACCGCACCGCGCAGGAAGATCGCACCGAGCACGACCGGCACGAGTGCGGTCGCGAGCCCGAGCCACAAGCAACCGCGGCCGTGGATCAGCCGTGGCATCCCGTAGTGGAGGCTGTGCGCACCGTCGGGATGGACGCCGAGCCCGAGCGCGATGAACGCGACCGACGTGATCGCGGTGATCGTGATCGCGGCGCGCCAGCGCGGCGTCATCGAGCCCGCGCGCGGCACGAGCGCGAAGTACGTCGCGAGGCCAAAGCCGAGGAACCACGCCGCACCGGCTCCGAAGATCCACGCGCGCGGCAGCTCGCCGAGATCCGCGCGCAGCGACAGGAACGCGAGCAACAGGCCGACATAGACCAGCGACCCGATCGCGAGGATGCCGAGCTGGCGCAGCGGCCGGCGCGGCGCGACCGCCGACAGGTGCGCCAGCTCGCCCTCGAGCAGCGCCGACAGCGGCGGCACCACCGGGGCCGGCTGCGCGGCCAGCGCGTCGAGGGACCGATCGAGGTCGGTCATGACGCAGCCTTTTCGGCCTTGCCGACGGGAGATTTCTTACCGAGCAAGCGGCGGAGTGCCTCGTACCCACGGTGGGCGCGCACCTTCATCGCCCCGACGGTGGTCCCGGCGATCACGGCGGCCTCGGCGACGGATTTGCCCTCGAGCTTGGTCAAGACGACCGCCTCGCGCTGCTGGGTCGGTAGGCCCGAGAGCGCGTCGAGCGCCGCCTTCGCGAGCTCCGGATCGACGCGCGGCTCGTCGCTACGATCCGCGGATTCGCCCGTGATTCCAGCAGGAACCTCGGGGACGTCGTCGCCCGCGCTGCGCACGACCGCGCGCTGGACCCGGCGGGCCTCGTCGATAAACGTGCGGTGGGCGATCGCGTAGAACCACGGTAGCGGGTCGGCCCCGAGGACGTAGGCAGCGCGCGCACGATGGATCTTCAGGAAGGTCTGCTGCAGGAGGTCGTCGGCGGTGGCACGGCTCTTCGTGAGCTTTCCCAGATAGCCCAGCAGTTTCGGCGCAACGAGTGCGTAGAGCTCCCGAAACGCTTCCGCGTCACCGGCTTGGTACCGCTGCATGAGCTCCCTGGGATCGGCCATCTCGACCGTCCAGGGGTATACGACGGCAAGAGGGCTTGGTTACAGGGCCAGATCGCGTGTATAGACGCGCCCCATGGGACGCCGTACGAAGTCTTCACTGAAGAGCCGCCCTAAGTTCAAGCAGAAGCGCCGC
>JBDTJY010000255.1:0-18182 GCA_039935615.1 Kofleriaceae bacterium | reverse complement strand
GTCGCGGAAGGTCTTCGGTGGGCGCCACGAAAGCCCGGAGACATCATGCTGAAACGAAACCTTGTTGCGATCGCCGAGCTACTGACGGACCAGACGTGCGTCGATTTGATCGCCCGACTTGCCCACCGACCGTGGCTGAGCTCGATCCTGCTGCTCGTCGGCGCCGCGCTGGCGCGGATGCTCTCGCCGGCATCGAAGGGGGAGACAAACAGGAGACGGCGCACGAAGGGCCCGAATTCCACAAAGAACCCGAGCCCTTTGGAGGTCGTTAGCCGAAGTTCTTGTTCGCGAAGTCCCAGTTCGTGAGCTTCCAGAACTCCTCGATGTACTTGGGACGCGCGTTGCGATAGTCGACGTAGTAGGCGTGCTCCCAGACGTCGAGCGTGAGCACGCACGTCTTGCCCGCCGCGAACGGCGTCTCGGCATTCGACGTGGTCTCGATCGCGAGCGAGCCATCGGCGTTCTTCACGAGCCACGCCCAGCCGGAGCCGAACTGCGCCGCGGCGGCATCGCCGAACTTCTTCTTGAAGTCGGCGAAGTTGCCGAACGACTTGTCGATCGCCGCCTTGATGTTGCCGGTCGGATCACCGCCGGCCTTCGGCGCGAGACAGTGCCAGTAGAACGTGTGGTTCCAGACCTGGGCGGCGTTGTTGAACACCTTCTTCTCGGAGGCCTGACCGTTGGTCGCCTTGACGATGTCCTCGAGCGACATCGCCTCGTACTTCGTGCCGGGCACGAGGTTGTTGAGGTTGTTGACGTAGGCCTGGTGGTGCTTGCCGTAGTGGTAGTCGATGGTCTCGGCCGAGATCGTCGGGGAGAGGGCATCTTTTGCGTACGGAAGTTCTGGGAGCGTGAAAGCCATTGCGGACTCCTTTGTCTGCGGCGGTTGTACCGCATAAAGTCGTGAGGTGTTGGGACCGCTCGGCCATGTCGGCGCTGGATTGAAGTACCTCGCGACGGCGCGCCGCCAACACGAGAGCGACTTGCTAACGGCTCGGCAGCTCGCGTTCCCGAAGAGTGTGTCGCTCCCGCACGGTCTGATGATCACCTGGCTCGGCACCGCGGGATTTCGCTTCGAATATCAGGGCGTCGTCGTGTGGATCGATCCGTACGTGACGCGGTTGAAGCTCGGCGATGTGGTCCGGCGACGGGTCATCGCGCCCAGCGAGGATGCGGTCGCAGAGTGGATCGATCGCGCCGATGCGATCCTGGTCGGCCATACGCACTTCGATCACGCGATGGATGTTCCGACGATCGCGAAGCGGACCGGCTGCCCGGTGTTCGGTTCGAGCTCGCTCGAACACTTGATGGGGCTGCATGGCCTCGCGCCGCAGACCACCGTGGTCGTGCCGCACGTCGACTACGAAGTCGGACCGTTTCGCTTTCACTTCGTGCCGAGTCAACACTCGAAGCTGCAGCTCGGGCTACGCGTCAACTACGGCGGCGAGCTGACGTGCGAGCACCTCGATCACCTGACGCCACAGGCGTATCGCTGCGGCCAGGTGTGGGGCGTGTTTCTCGAGGTCGCCGGGATGACGTTCTATCATCAGGGCTCGGCGGATCTGCTCGAGGGCGAGATCAAGGATCGCGACGTCGACGTGTTCCTGTGCGGCATCGCAGGTCGCAGGTTCACCCACCACTACGTCGAGCGGATCGTGAGAGCGCTGGCGCCCAAGTTGATCGTGCCGAGCCACTTCGATGACTTCTTTCGACCGCTTGGCGATCCGAAGCTGTCGTTCAACGTGAACCTCACCGGGTTTGCCGACGAGGTGCATGCCGCGACGCACGAGCTACCGATCGGCGTGCTGGAGGTAGCAACGCCGATCGGTTACCGTACAAGTTGAGGGTGATGAAGCGCTGGCTTGTCATGGGTGCGTTCGTCGGAGCGTCGATCTGGTATTCGGCGTGCGGCGTCGATACGCGCAGCGTCGAGCAGCAGAACACGGTGTTCTTGGATGCGATCCTGGGGAGTGATGGCAGTGGATCTGCGGGATCGGGATCCGGATCTGCCGGTTCGGGTTCGGGATCCGGAATCGGATCAGGATCGGGATCGGGATCGGGATCGGGATCGGGATCGGGATCGGGCTCGGGCTCGGGATCGGGATCCGGATCGGGATCCGGATCGGGATCCGGATCGGGATCGGGATCCGGATCCGGATCGGGATCCGGCTCGGGGTCCGGATCCGGCATCGGATCCGACTCGGGCTCGGGCGGATCCGACTCGGGCTCGGACGGATCTGGCTCGGGCTCGAACGTCGCCCCCAATGGCGATGACGCCGGCGTCGGCGCTCACAACGGCAACGGCAACAACGACGATCAGACCAACTTCTACACCTGCGCGAGCTGTGGTGCCGGCGGCGCCGGCAATCTCGGCTCGGGCATGTTGATGTTCGCGGGCGTCGCGCTGGTCCTACGCCGCCGTCGCCGCTCGTAACTGCACTAGACTCCGTGACCTATGCGGTACTGGCTGATGAAGACCGAGCCCGACTCGTTCAACATCGACGATCTCGAGCGGGTGAACGTCGAACCGTGGAGCGGCGTGCGCAGCAACTTCGCGCGCATGCACATGCGAGCGATGTCGGTCGGCGATGGCGTGCTGTTCTATCACTCGAGCACCGAGCCACCCGGGGTCGCCGGGCTCGCCCGGGTCGAGCGCGTCCGCGTGATCGACGAGACCCAGTTCGATCCGAACAGCCAATACTTCGACGAGAAGGCGACGCGCGAGAAGCCGATCTGGGACTGCGTCGACGTGCGGTTCGTCGAGAAGCTTCCGTACTACGTCTCGCTGTCGCGGATCCGCGGCGATGCCGCGCTCGCCGACATGGTGCTGCTGAAGCCTGGCCGGCTCTCCGTCCAGCCGTGTGGCGACGGCGAGTATCACCACATCGTCGAGCTCGGTCACATCGAGCCGCCGCCGGAGCCGCCGAAACAGAAGGCGAAGAAAACACCGCCGGCGAAGAAGAAACCGGCGACGAAGCCCCAGAAGCCCAAGCCCAAATCGAAGAAGAAGAAATGACGCTCGCCGACGTTCGCGCACTGCGCACCGCGGGTCGTCACGACGAGCATCTCGCCGGAGCGTTCGCTCGACGAATATCACCGCGAGCTGTTGGGCGAGCTCGCGCCGCCGGAGCACTAGTCTTCGTCGATCACGTAGGTGTTCTCGAGCGAGGTGACGCCCGTGAACGAGACGCCGATCGAATCGTCCTGACTGCCGGCGGCGGCACCGAGCACGGAGCCGAACGTGCGCCCCGGCACCGGAAGGTTCTCGATGTAGTCGTCGCCCTCGAAGGTGACGGTGTCGTCGTAGTCGATCGTGATCCCCTGCTCGGGCTCGATCGTCGGTGGCTCGTACACCGGGCGTTCGGCGTGACCGTTCGGATCCATCGAGAGATCGAGCTGGGTCGCTTCGATCTCGCGCGACGCGATCTGCGTGCGCTCGATCGTCTGGTCGGCGTAATAGAACGTGACGCTGTAGTAGCCCGCCGGCAGGCCGACGACGCGATAGTTGCCGTGCTCGTCGGTGATCGCCGTCTGCGTGCCGTCGAGATTGGGGCCGGTCACGATCACGGTGCAGCCCACCACCGGTTGTTCGGTCAGATCGGTGACCTGACCGAGCACCGCCAGCCGATCCGGCCGCGAGGCCGCTTGATCGTGAAGGTTCGCGAGCACGGCCGCCAGGTCGGTCCCACCGGCCTCGTCATCGGCCGGGTCGGCCGGGTCGGCCGGGTCGCCGGTCGGCTCGTCGGCGTCGATGTCGTCGCCTGCGACCTCGTGCGCGACCACGGGTGTCGGTGCGACGATCACCATCGGAGCGACGCGCGGAGCCGCCGCGATCACGATCGGAGCCGTGGGTGCAGACATCCGCCCCGCGACGAGCCCCGCCGTGCCGAACAGTCCGGCGATCACGAGTGTTCCAAGCTGCATCTGTTCACTTGAGCAGAGCCGCGCGCGCGTTCGAGGTCGCGACAATAACGACATCATGAGAGCTGCGCACCGGTCATAGCGTCGCGGTGTCGCAGCTAGCGCGCACTCGACCATTCGAAGAACAGCGCGAGGCCCCCGCCGAGGCGGTCGCCGGCACGCAGGCCTGCGCCGACCAACGCGCGCCCCGTGTCGAGCCACAGGTGATCGACCTGGACCTCGGCGGTGCTGCGCCCCGGCACGGTAGGACGACCGACCACACGCACGCGCCGGCTGCGATCCGCCGCGTAGCGATCCGCCTCGAGGTTGCGGATCTGGCCGTATGCGCCGCGCGGCTCGCTCGGGTCGGCCCACGCCGCGATCCGATCGAGGACCAAGAAGTGTGGCAGCGCGTTCGCGAGATACCCGAACACCAGGAAGGCCTCGCCGTGCGGGACCTCGGCGGTGCTGCTCGGATACAGGCCCGGGAACGTGAGGAACACCGGATGGCCGGCGTGATAGATCGCCAGCACTTCGTCGAGCTCGATGTTTGTCGCGCCACCGAGCGCGACGTTCGGCTTGGCCGGCGGACCGGTCAGCGTCACGCGCGCCGGCTCGTCGGGCCGCGATAACTCCCGCACGACCTCGTTCGGCAACGGCCGCGCGAAGCGCAGTGCGAACTCGCCGTGAGGATGCGCGTCGGTGAACGCGAGCGTGCCATCGACGATCGGTTGATCGCGCCCGAACAGCACGAGCTTGCCACCGACCGCCTCGAGGGTGCCGCGCGTCGCGACGCGGGTGTCGCGGACCTGCACGGTGAGCTCGCCGCGCGCTCGCAGATCGAGCGGGCTCTTCTGCACGTGCACCGGATTCGGGATGTGAATCCGCACATCGAGCGGGACGGGATGACGCGCCTCGGTCGGGGGTAGCGGCACCGGCAACGCGCCCGCCGGTGCGTGGGTCTCGTCGAGGAAGATCACGTCGTTGCTGACCGCCCACTTCTCGGGCTGGTGCGAACGATCGAGGCGATCGGGCACCGAGACATCGAGCGTGTCGATCGTGGCATCGATCGCCAGGATCGGCGCGGTCAGGTCGGCGGTGACCTTCGCGCCGAGGTTGACGGTCGCGGTCGGCGCGTCGCTGAGCAACGGCGAGCCCGAGCCGAGGGCGAGCCAGTCGTGCAGCGCGATCGCGAGCTCGCCCTTGGCAGGCGCGAGCGTGATCGAACCGTCGTCGTGCTTCGTCTTGACGATCGTGACGAGGCCCGAGACCTCGAGCGAGCGATCGGCGACCTGCTCGTCGGATTCGTGCGCCGCGAGCTTCGTGAGGCGAACGCCGTCGGGGTCGCCGGTGAGCTCGAGCTCGAGGTCGTGCCACGCGCGATCGCGGTACTCGAACGAGCCACCGCGAATCGCGAGCATTCCGTCGAGGTTCACGTCTTCGAGCGCGAACTGTTTGCCGTGCTGCGCGAGCGCGACCCGCGCGGTCATGTTCCACGCGAGCTTGCCGAGGTCGGCACCGTGAAGATCCGGGACGATCGCGGCCGGCAACAGCGGCACGAACGGCGTCGGATCGGCATGCATGTGCGCGACGATCGCGACGTGCTCGCCGGCGTGCGTGACGTCCGCGGTGATCGCGATCGGGCCGTGGGCGAGCTTCGCGACGACGTGCTCCGGCGTCCCCGCGAGCTCGAGCGTGGTCTCGCCGGTGCCACCGCCGGCGAGCGCGTAGCCGTGCCAGCGCAGGCGCGCCGCGATCTGCGGTGCCGCCGGTGCACCGGTGACCTCGATGTGACCACCGACCATTCCGCCGAGCCGTGCGATCGCCGGTGACACCAACGGCAACGTCGCGAGCTCGTGGTCGGGAACATCGATCGTCGCATTCGCGGTGATCGAGCGCTTCAGCGTCGCGATCGCGAGCTCGCGCCCGACGAACAGACTCGGCACGTTCGCGACACTCTCGATCGTCGCGAGGTCACCGCCCTGCCCGTGCGTCGTGACGGTCACGCCGCGTGGGCTCGGCGTGATCGCCGAATGCAGCACGACGGTCTGCGGTCCCGCGGGAGTCGCCACGTGGATCGTCGCGTCGATCGTGCCACGCGGCTGTGCCGGCGTGCCGGTCAGGTCGGCGTGGAGCGCGAGGTCGCCGTCCGGAACGTGGAGCTTCGCGGCGAGCTCCGGCGGTGCGAGTTGCGCGAGCTCCGCGAGCGAACGTGCCGGCGCATCGACGACGACATGCCAGCCACGCTGCGGCAACAACCCCTGGTCGTCGTGCGCGACGTGCGCGGTGATCGTCGCGAGCGTCGCGTGGTCCGCCGGCCGGACGATCCGCGCGTGGGCGTCGGCGACTGTCATGTCGGCGTTGCCGTGGATCTGCGCGACGACCGCAGGCTCGCGCAGCGCGACCGCAACATCGTACGTCGCACCGTGCGACCGCGCGGTGCGCGACAGCGTGACCGTGCCGGACAGCGAACCGCTGACCTTCGGCGCCGGCTTGTGCGCGAGCCGCGCGAGCCCACCGAGATCGAGATGCGACAGCTTGATCGTCGTCTTCGCGTCGCGGACGGCGTGATGATCGAGCGTCGCGGTCGCCGCCATCTCGACGCGACCGCCGGCGAGCGAGAGTTGCATCGGCTCGACCACGAGTGCGAGCTCACCGTCGAGCTTGCCGGTCGCGGTCACCGTCACCGCGAGGTGCAGAATCGGCGGCACGCGATACCACACCGCGATGCCGGCGGCGCGCAGCACGCGAAGCGCCTCGGGCGGATTGCCGGTGACCGTGAGCGTGCCGTGGAGCGTCGTGTCGCTCTCGATGTCGCCACTCGCGGCGATCTCGAAGCCGAGGCCGTGCGCGATGAAGTGATCGAGCGTGATCCCACCGCGACGCGCCAGCGCGAGCATCGAGACGCTGTCGACCTCGATCGCGCCGACGTGCGTCGGGCCGACGTCGAGCGTGATCTTCGCGTCGAGATCCGGCGGCACGATACCGGTGCCGACGACCGCGAGGCGCACATCGGTCTGGATCTCCGGCATGCCAAGCGGCGTACCGGAGATCAGATCCTCGCTGGCACCTTTGCCGACGAGGACGACGTCGTAGCCCGGTCGCGCGGGCTCGCCGAGGTCGACCGTGCCGTCGAGCGTCAGCGAGGTCTGCCGGGTTACCACCGAGCCGTGGGCGACGAGCTTCGCCGGCGGTCCGCTCAGCGACGCGTCGAACGTGACGTCGTCGACGAGCACTTGCTTGCCGAGCATCGTGCTCAGCTTGTCGCGCGCGATCCGGCCCTTCGCGATCGTGATCGTCTGCACGCCGTCGAGCTTGGTCGCGACGAGCCCGAGCTTCGCGTGGATCGATCCGACCGAGAGCGCGCCGAACGCGAGCTCGTCGATCGTCGCCTCGACCGAGCCACCGCGCCGAGCGAGCGCGACCGAGTGGATCGCGAGATCGAGCTGCCTCGGCGGCGCGCCCGGTCGCGCGATCGTGACCTTCGCGGCGACCCTCGCCAGCGTCGCATCGACGATCTGCTGGGCCGGCTGGGCGCTCGCGGCGCCTTCGATCGCGAGGTCGCTGACGGTCAGCATCGTGCCATCGGACCGCGTGATGCTCGCCGAACCGTCGAGATGCAGCTTCGTGACCCGGATCGACGCCGGCGGTGGCGATCCGGACGGTTTGAACAGTCCGGCGAGGTTGGTCGCGCCGTCGCCGGTCTGCACGATGTTCGCGACGAGCCCGTCGATCGCGAGCTCGTCGATCACGGGCGCGCCGCGCAACAGACTGCCGCGATCGAGCGCGACGTGGACCGACGCGATCGCGAGCGCCGGAGGGTCGTCGCGATCGTCGCGATCGCGGATCGCGAGATCCTTCAGCTCGACGTGACCGAACAAGATGCCGTAGTCGACGCTGCCGAGCGTGACGTGACCATTCACCGCGTGCCCGAGCTTCGCCTCGATCCGTCCGCGCACGAACGACTTGCCCCACGGCGTCTGCAACAGCGCGACGAGCACCACCACGACCACGACGAGCCCCGCGACGACGCGCAGCGCGATCCGAGCGATGCGGCGCAAGCGCTTCAGAACGCCTCCCCGACCCGCACGAACGCGAGCAAGCGGTCCCACGCGAGCCCGGTGTGATCGGAATCGACGACGCGATACGCGACGTCGATCGCGATCGGCACGTACCACAGCCGCAACCGGCCACCCACCCCGGCGGCGAGCGACACGCCATCGGCGAACGGATTCGCGCCGGCACCGGCCTGCCCCGCGTCGACGAACACCGCCGCGCCGACTTGCTTGCGATACGGCAACCAGCGCAGCTCGCTGCTCGCCTCGACGAGGCTGCGCGCACCGACCAGGACGCCCATCACGTTCGGTGACAGCTGATCGCGACCGAACCCGCGCATCCCGAACGCGCCACCGCCGAACAACCGCGGGCCGAGCGGGATGCCGGTCGTACCGGCCGCGCCGACCCAGCCTCCGGATCCGCGCAGCGCGAGCGACCACGCGCCGCCGAGCGGAACGAAGCCACGCGCATCGCCCGTCAGCTCGAGCCAGCGGTGATCGCCGAGGCCGGGTGCGTACGAGGTCGTCGCGCCGAGTAGCCAGCCGCTCGTCGGTTCGACCCGATCGTCGCGACGATCCGCGATCAAGGAGCCGACGAGCTCGAGGCCGGTCGAGTCGTTCGTCGTCGCGAGCTCGAGCGCCGGATCGGCCATCGCGAGCGCCGGCTCGTCGAGCTGACGGCCGAACCGTAAGAACGCATCGCCGTCGACGAACACCCCCGGCGCGAGCGTGCGGTGCACACCCGGCCCGACGACGAGCTCGCGCAACAGCGCGTCCGGATACAGCACGTCGCGCCAGCGGGCGGTGACGCGCAGATCGGTCGTCTCGAGCGAGTGCACGTACTGCACGAGCGCGCTGCCGTACATCCCCTCCGCGACGTGGTGGTCGCCGACGATCCAGCCGTAGCCGACGCTGCCCTCGAGCACGAGGTGATGCTGCGGTCCGAACAGGTTGCGCAGCACCGCGCGCGTCCCGGCGAACGCGTCGACCCGCGTCGGATCGCCCTCGACGCCGAGCTCGCCGCGGAGCTGTCGTTGCGGCGCCTCGACGACGACGACGCGGACCGCGACCTCGCTCGGTAACGGTCGCGGCACGAGCGTGCCATCCGGCGCGATCTGGTCGGGTGCGATCACGCCGCCGAGCTCGGGCCACTCTGGGAGGTGCGGCACGTCGGCGTCGCTCGTCACGTTGACCGAGGCGAACGCGCCGGTATCGAGTAACGCGAGCTCGGCGCGTCTGTTCTCCGCGAGCGAGAACGCGTGGCCGGCCGTCAGCCCGGCGCGGTCGAGCACCTCCGCGGCGGGCTCGTGATCGTTGCCCTCGACGGCGAGCGACTTGATCGTCGTGCGCGGTCCGGGATCGAGGTAGAAGAACCACGCGACGGTCTTCGCACGGCGATCGACGAACGACCGGCTGTAGCCGCGCGCGTGCCCATAGCCCTCCTCTTGCAACCGGTCGGCGAGCTTGAACCGTTGCGGCCGATAGTTCGGCATGTCGACCCGATCGCCGGGCTTGAACGTGACCATCGCGCGCAGCTCGTCGGCGAGCTCCGGTGGCGCGCCGAGCACCTGCACCGAACCGATCGTGTACGCGGGCCCCTCGTGCACGACCCACGTCACCGCGACGCGCGTGTGCTCGGAATTCCAGGCGAGCTGCGGCTCGTCGACGGTGGCTTCGAACCGGCCGTGCTCCATCACGAAGGCCTCGACACGCCGGCGGTCTTCGGCGAGTCGAAACGGGTTCCAGCCGCGCTCCGGCAGGATCGCGGTCTTCGCGCGCAGGCCGAGGTTGTCGCGCAGGGCGGCGTAGTCGAGCTCGAGCGTCTCGCCCGCGCGCGGTGCGATCGTGACCTTCGCGACGCCGGCCGTCGTATCGCCGGGCACGACCGGGTAGTTCGGGCCGCGACACGCGCACGCGATCACTATCAGCAGGCACCACTTCAAGGACCGGGAAACGATAGCCCAGAGCGCCCGGATGCTGTCGAAAGCCGCCAACACTCGGCGACGCTGCGGCTCGGGTTTCGCTTGCGCGTCCGCACAAAGTCGAGCTTCCAACGCGGCGCCGTGACTACCCGAAGCCGATCAAGCTGTGAGCGGGTTTCTGGTCGATGCAGATGTCCTGAGCGAGCCGCAGAGGGCGAGGCCCACCGCGAACGTGCTCGATTGGTTGCGCGAACACGAGGAACAGCTCTACACGAGCGCGATCGTGGTCGGCGAGCTCGCGTGGGGAATCGAAAGGCTTGCGGACGGAAACAAGCGCCGAGCGCTCGCCCGTTGGCTCGATCAGGAAGTGCTTCCCACGATGGAGGGGCGCATCCTGAGCTTCGACACGCGCGTCGGACTCGAATGGGGAAAGCTCCAGGGGCGTCTCGAAGCTGCGGGTCGGCGAATGCCGTGGCGAGACAGCGCGGTCGCGGCAACCGCTCGTCGTCACGGTCTGACGTTGGTCACACGCAACACCAAGGACTACCAATCCGCAGCCCTCGAGCTCGTGAACCCGTTCTCGACGCCCGCGTAGCGCTACGGCATGTGCCGGCTGACCGGCATCCGCGTGTTCTCGGGGAGCTCGCCGAGCTTGACCTTGAAGTTCGCGTGATGACCATCCTGATGCGCGACCTCGAGCTCGATCACGGTGCCGGGCTTGCTCGCCGCGATCGTCATGCGGAGCTCTTGATCGGTCTTGACCGCCTTGCCGGCGATCGCGACGACGACGTCGCCCATCTGCAGCCCGGTGTTCGACGCCGGGCCACCCGGTTGGATGCTGCCGACGACGACGCCTTCCTTCGCGCCGAGCTTGTGCTCTTTCAAGATCGCCGGCGTCAGCGTGACGATGCCGACGCCGAGGTAGCCGCGGCTAAACTTTCCGTCCTTGATCAGCGCTTCCATGATCGGGCGGACCATGTTGGTCGGGATCGCGAAGCCGATGCCCGCCGAGCTCTTGCTCGGTGAGGCGATCGCGGTGTTGATGCCGATCAGCTCGCCCTTGAGATTGACGAGCGCACCGCCGGAGTTGCCGGGGTTGATCGCCGCGTCGGTCTGCAAGAAGTCCTCGTACTCCTCGATGCCGAGGTTCGCGAGGCCCTTCGCGGAGATGATGCCCATCGACACCGACTTGCCGACGCCGAGGCCGTTGCCGACGGCGAGCACGATGTCGCCGAGCCGCATCGTCGACGAATCGCCGAACGCGATCGGCTTGAGCGGCGGAATCTTGCCCTGGATCTGGAGCACCGCGAGGTCGGCGTGGGTGTCCTTGCCGATCACCTTCGCTTCGACCTCGGTGCCACCGGGTAGCGTCACCTTGATGACGTCGGCGCCGTGCACGACGTGCGCGTTCGTCAGGATCCGGCCGGTCGCCGTGATGATCACGCCGGAGCCCTGACCGAGCTGCTGCAGGCCCTCGCCGCCACCGCCGCCGAATTGCTGCTGGAACATGATCTGTTCCGGGTCGGCCTTCGCGGACGTCGAGATCGTGACGACGCTGTCGACCACCTTCTCGGCGGTGTCGGCGATCGAGCCATCGGTCGGAATGCCACTCGGCGTCGCGCTCGCGACCGACGGAGCGATCGCGAGACCAGCCACTGCAGCGAACAGGAGCGAACGTAGTGCTTGCATCTTCGAGTTCCTCTTAGGGCGTGCGAAGCCCCATGTACTACGAACGACAGACCACACTCGTGGTTGCCTCTATTCCTCACACCCGACCGGCGGATCGGTCAGGAGTGGCAGATCACTGCTGTCAGTGTGCTGCGGGCGCGGCGGGCGCCATGCCCGAACCGTCATGCACGGGCCGCGGGGCCACCGTCGGAAGCTTCGGAGCCGGCGCGGCGCTACCCGCTGCCGTGCCCGGCGTCGGCATACCCGGAGCTGGGTTCGCAGCACCCGCCGGCGCCATCGGATGCGGCGACGACGCCGCGCTGCCGAGTGGTGGCATGGCAGCGTGACCCGGAGGCGGACCACCGAACGGGTTGCCATGCGGAGCGACCGCGTGACCGCTGCCCGAGCCCGCACCCGCGGGTTCGGTCTTGCCCGAGAACACGTTCTCGATGTCGTTCTCGGTCCGCTGCGCGGTGTCCTTGCGGACCAGACCGGGCACGCGCGTCTTCTCGGTCATGATGTAGTACTCGGTCTCGCCCTTCGGCGGATTCGCCGGATCGAGCTCCTGACCTTCCTGGAGCACTCCCGGCCGCTCGTAGCGCAACAGCGCCAACGAGCCGAGCACGCCGCCCTTGTCGGTCTTGTACGTCAGCTTCAAGACCGTCTGCATGTCGCTCGCCTTGACCTTGGTCTCGTACTCGGTCGGACGCAGGTTGTTGACGCCGTCGACGAAGTTCGCGACCAGCGTGTTCGGCGTCTTGGTCTCGGCATCCGCCCACGACTTGCGCTTCGTGCCATCCTGATCGGTCTCGATCCGGATGATGTTCTTCGACTTGCCACCCGCTTCGATCGTCACGGCATCCATCTTCGCGGCGTCGAAGCCGCGCGGATCCGTGAGGTGCAGGCTGGTCTCGCCGATCTCGAGGCCGCTGACGAGATCCTTCGCGAGCACGTACGCCTTGCCGCTCGCTTGATCGACGGCGTAGCGATCGCTACCGCCGTAGACCGAACCACCGACCAGGAACGTCTTCACGCCGTCCTTGAACGTCACGATGATCGTGGTCTTCGCGTCGACGAGCTTGAAGTCTTTCTTCTGCTCGTCGTTCGGCACGCCGAGGTCGCGCAACGCACGCGCCGCGGTGAAGTCCTTGATCATCTTGTCGCCGGCATCGCCGAGCGGGAACTCGTGGGTCTTGCGACCGACTTCTTCTTCCTCGATCGGCGGCGGCACTTTCGCCGCCGAGCCCGAGCCGGCGCCCGAACCCGCTGCCGAGCCGGCCGCCGATCCTGCGCCCGAACCTGAAGCCGAGCCCGAACCTTCACCCGGCGGCTTGGCCTTGGGCTTCATTTCGATGGTGGTGTCGGTGCCCCACCAGTAGCCCTCGGGCTTCTTCTCGATCTTGACGATCTTTTTCGGCGCCTTGTACTCGATCGAGACCAAGTCGGCCTCGGTCTTGTCCCAGAGCACCACCGTGCCGGTGTGCGTGTCCGACGTCTTGTCGCGCGTCCACGTGCGGTAGCCGTACACGAGCATCACCGCGAGCAATACGCCGTGAATCAATGCGCCTCTCATGGCGTCACCTCTGAGGTCGTCTTCTTGCGTCGGCGGGCCCAGGTGCCCAAGAGACCGAGCGCAAGCACCACGAGCGGCATGCCGACGATCGTCAGCGTGAACCAAACCGCATCCTGGCTCTTGGTGTGTTGAATCGGCTTGTCGTCTTCAGAGACGACTTCGCCGGCGAAGACTTCTTCGCCGCCGAGCCACTTGACGGAGTCGTCGAGAATATCGCCGCCGCCGATCTGCGAGATCATCAGCACGCCGGCGCGGCCCATCGCGTTCTGCACGACGGCATCGGCGAACAGGTCGGCATCGGAGAACACGAGCACGCGCCAACCATCCTTGTCCTTACCATCCGGGCCCTTGACCTTCGGACCCTCGACCGCCTCGGCCACGTTGTAGCGCTGGCGCTTCTCGCTGGCGGCGTCGAAGCTGTAGTTTCCGTTGCCCGACACGTCGGGGAGATCGAGGAACGCCGAGTCCATCGAACGGATCGTCACGGTCTTCTTCGGAATCTCCTTACCGAGCACCGGCGAGTCTTCGAGGGTGCCAGCCTCGACCAGCACGAGGCCCTTCGCGGCGCGCGACAACGACGTCGTCGACGGGTGCGCCGAGAATTGCGTCGTCACGACGAACCGGCGCTCCGCCGGCGAGCCGCGTTGCTGCAGATAGACCTGATCGTCGGTCAGCGGCAGCGGGTTGAACTTGAGGCCGATCTTGTGCTCGAGCGAGCCCAGCGACGGATCGGCTTTCGGATCCATCGCGATCAACAAGCGGCCGCCCTTGTCGAGATACTTCGACAGCGCGTCCCACTCGACATCTTGAAGAGCGACCGCCGGCGCGAGCATGATCACCATCGTCGCGTCGTCGGGGACGCCGCGGATGAGATCCGAGAACCCGAGATCCTTGATCTCGTAGTTGAGCTGGCCCATGCGCTGCTTGAACACCGAGGTGTGGCGCTCCGGCACCTTGCCCTTGAGCGACGGCGGCACCGAATCGGGGTTCGTGATCTCGCCGTGACCGGTGAGCACGTACGCCTTGCGCTTCTCGCGGACGAGCTTCAGCAGCACCGAGTTCACTTCGCGATCGAAGTTGCGGAGCTTCGAGGCGCCCTTGCGCGCCTTGTCGATGTCGGTGTCGATCTCGATGGTCTGCGACTTCTCTTTGTCGCCGGTGCCCTTCACGAGGACGATCACGCCGTCCTTCGACACCTTGTACTTGCCGGCGAGCTCGGCGTCGCCGAGCCGGTCGTGCTCCTCGATCGTGAGGTGGCCCGACGCCGACGACAACGCCGCGAAGTAGTCGCGCACTTGATTCGCGACTTCGTTCGACGGCGGGAAGAACAGCAGCACCTTGATGGTGTCGTTCTGCGCCGCGACGATCTTCTCGGTCGAGTCACCCGGCGACGACGTCTTGAAGTAGCTGACGTCCTTCGAGATGTTGCGATCCTCGGCGACGTTGCACGTCACCATCAGGAACGCGAGCGCGAGCCCGACGGTCAGGCCGGAGAGCCCGATGTCGCGCACGCGCATGTACTCGATGCCTTCGTCCGTGCCGCTCGTCAGATCGACCGACGTCCGCAGCGCGACGCCGAGCGACGTCTCGATCATGAACATCGGGATCAGCGAGACCACGATCACGATCGCCCACAACACCGTCACCGCGGTCTCGAAGTGGCTCGCGCCCTTCTCCGAGAAGTGGAAGTGGCCCATGCCCCACGTCGTCGTGGTCGCATAGAGGATCAGGCCGAGCACGACGCCGAGCTGACAGTAGAGCAGCGTGCGCTCGACGTTACGGCGCGATCCGATGGTCGCGACCGTCGTATAGGCGCGCAGGCCGGTGACGCCGAGCACGAGCACGAGGCCCAGGCCGGTCATCACCATGCGCGTGCCGGGAAGGTGGCCGAACAAACGTTCGCCAATGAACATAAAGAGCAGGCCGACGCCGAACGTCAGCGATGCCCACCACGGAGAGGCAGTTCTCATTGCCATCGCTTCGCCTCCAACGTCTTCACACCTAACAACAAGAAGAAGTAGGTGACTGCGACGTAATAGATCACGTCTTTGAGGTTGATGATGCCGCGCATGAAGCCGTTCTGGAAGTGAACCCACCAGAGGTCGACCTGCTCGAGCACTTCACGGACCGGACTCTCGAGCCGCTTCGCGAGTGGGAACATCATGCACAGCACGAGCACGAACACCGCGCCCAGCAGCGCGGCGACGATCTGGGACCTGGTCAGCGCCGACGCGAAGATGCCGATCGCGAGCGACGCGGCACCGAGCAGGAACATCCCGAAGTAGCCGGCGAAGATCTGCAGCATCGTCACCTTGCCGTTCACCTTGATGAGGAGCGGCATGTAGAGCGACAACACGAAGATCAGCGACAGGAACGTCAGCGCTGCGAAGAACTTGCCGAGGATGATCTCGGTGTCTCGAATCGGTGAGGTGTTGAGCAGCACCATCGAGTTGTTCTGCCGCTCTTCGGCGAGCAGGCGGAACGCGAGCAGCACGCCGCAGAACAGCGGGATGCCACTGGCCCAATAGAAGTAGCGCTCGAGCACCTGGGCCGAGAGCTGTTCGCCGTTCATCGCCTGGCTCTCGAACAAGATGCCTTCGACGAGCAGCGCGGCCGCGGCGATGATCCAGCCGACCGGCGAGCGCAGATAGCGCCCGAGCTCGCGCTTGTAGATGATGCTAGTTGCTCGCATCGGCGCCTCCCACGAGACGAATGAAGGTGTTCTCGAGCTCGCTTCGCGTGTAGTCGAGCTTCAAGAGGTCGAGCTTGGCCTCGACGATCGCGCGGCTGACCTCCGCGCGAATGTCTTTGCTGGTCGTCAGCGCGAAGGTGAAGTCCTTGCCCTGCGCGAACGGCTCGCCGACCTTGGTGACGTTCGCGATCGCGGACAGCACCTTCGTGATCTGCGCTTTCGGATCGTCGCCCGGGGCGCGCACGGTCACCGTGATCTGACCGATCTCGCCCTCGTGCTTGGACAGCTCGCTCTCGGTGCCTTCACCGACCAGCTTGCCGCGGTCGAGCACGAGCAGCCGATCACAGGTCTGGCTGATCTCGGTCAGGATGTGACTCGAGATCAGGACCGTGTGGTTCTGCTTGAGGTCGTGGATCAGGTTCCGCATCTCGACGATCTGCACCGGATCGAGACCGCGGGTCGGTTCGTCGAGGATGAGGAACTTCGGGTTGTGAATGATCGCCTGCGCCAACCCGACGCGCTGGCGAAAGCCGTGGGACAAGGTGTCGATCGGATCGTTCGCGACCTCACCGAGGTCGACGATCTCGAGCACCTCGCCGAGCCGCTTCTTCAGCTCCGCGCGCGTCATGCCACGGAGCTCGCCGGCGAAGCGGATGTAATCCGCGACCAGCATCTCCGTGTAGAGCGGCGGGTTCTCCGGGAGAAATCCGATCCGCTTTCTGACTTCGTGCGGGTTCGCCACCGCGTCGACACCTCCGACTTCGATCGAGCCGGAGCTCGGACGCAAATCGGAGGCGAGGATGCGCAGCGCGGTCGTCTTTCCCGCACCGTTCAGTCCGAGAAATCCGACGGTTTCACCGTCTTCGATCTCGAACGAGACCGGTCCTAACGCGCGTTTACCGCCGTAGAACTTCGAGAGTTTCGTTGCTCGAATCATGGTTTAGGGCCCTAAAATCGCTCGGCTTTGTTAATCGTCACGCCGCCCCTGTGTCAAGCGCCCTGCCAACCAGTGTCGTGGGCCAAAAACTTCCGCTCCGGGAGCAGATCCGGCGGTTAATAGATCATGAAGTACCGTTACGTAGCCAAGTTGGGCTAGGTCTGGGCACGATCGCTGCACATAGTTGGGGCATGTCCACCCTGCGGATCGGTCTCGGCGCTGCGCTTCTGTTGCTGGGCTGCACGCCGATCAACCCGGCGCAAAACACGTTCCCCCAGCCCGAGCCGACCCAGGTCGCCGGGCCGCCGGGTGGTCAGATCGATCCGGGCTACGGCTATCAGCCACCGCAGCAGCAGCAAGACCCGGTCACCTACAACGCGGATCAACCAGGATATCCGCAGGGTTATCAGCAGGGTTATCCGGACGGCTCGGAGGCCCAACCGGCGGAAGGCTACGCCCCGAACGGTCCCGACAGCGTCGATCAAACAACGCCTGCACCCTCGCTCGAGCCGTCGGCCGACCCGAACGACCCTGGTTACGATATGGGTCAGGTCAACGACGACGAGATCGACGCGACCCTGGACGGCTACGGTCAATGGGAAGAATCAGAAGATTACGGACGAGTGTGGGTTCCCGACACCACCGCAGTGGGCGTGGATTTCACACCCTATGAGACCGACGGTTCATGGATCTGGTCGGACGCCGGGTGGAACTACCAGTGCGATCTGAGCTGGGGCTGGCTGCCGTTTCATTATGGTCGCTGGGGTTGGTTCGATAATCACTGGGGCTGGCAGCCCGGCAACCAGTGGAGTGCCGGCGCGGTCGAGTGGCGCGGCGGTGGCGGTTACACCGGTTGGCGCCCGCTCACGCCGATCATTCGCGATCATCGTAGCGGCGTGAACATTCGCGATCACCGCACGGTCACGGCGAGTGATTCGCAGTGGCGGTTCAGCGCGAACAACGAGTTCGGGCACGGCCACATCAAGGGCCATCTGTTCCAGAACCCGTCGGAAGGGTTGCGCGTGACGAACGCTGTCCAGCGCCCGAACGTGCGCGGCAACTACGCGGCGGTCAGCTCGGCGAGCCTGATGCGCAATCGCTTGTCGTCGAACTTCGCGCGCAACAACCAGGCGATGCGCGGCAACAACGTCGCCCGCCCGCAACCAGGCGTCCGGCCGCAGCCGCAAGGCTTCCGTTCGCAGGGCACCACCGCGCCGTATCGCGGCACGACGCCGACGTGGCGCGCGCCTGCACAACAGGGCTATCGCGCACCCGCGCAACAGGGCTATCGCCCGCCCGCGCAGCAGGGTTATCGCGCGCCGGCACAGCAGGGCTATCGCCCGGCGTATCGGCCGCCCGCGCAGCAGAGCTGGGGCAATCGCGGTGGCTACACGCAACCGTCGTACAACGGCGCGTCGCATAGCGCTCCCGCGCG
>JBDTJY010000254.1:0-24062 GCA_039935615.1 Kofleriaceae bacterium | reverse complement strand
AGATGTTCGGCCCCACGCTGCAAGGCGAGGGCGCACACGCGGGGCGGCCGTGTGTGTTCCTACGGTTCGCCGCGTGCAATCTTGCTTGTGACTGGTGCGACACCGATTTCGCTGCCGAAGGTGCGGTGAAGCTCGACGCCGATCAGATCGTCGCGCGGTTGATCGAGCTCGACGTCCATCGCGCGCGCATGGTCGTCGTCACCGGTGGCGAGCCGACGTTGCAGTGGGACCCACCGCTCGCCGATGCCGTGCGCGCCGCGGGATTTCGCGCGCACATGGAATCCAATGGCACGCGCGTGCCGGCCGCGCCGGTCGATTGGCTGACGGTGTCGCCGAAGCCGCAGTTTCACACCGGATCGTTGACGCTCGTCACGCTCGTGGTCAGCGAGCTCAAGGTCGTCGTCGATGACACGGTCGACGCGGGCGTCCTCGCGGCCTACGAAGCGCGCTATCCGACCGAGCACTACTTCGCGCAGCCGTGCATGACCGCCGACTACGCGGCCAGCCTCCAGCGCACGCTGTCCCTGATTCACGAGCGGCCACGATGGCGGCTGTCTTTGCAACTTCACAAGATTCTGGAGATCCCGTGACCTCACGCATCGTTCGAATGGTGACCGAGCGCTTCCATCGCGACGACGAGAACCGTCCTCTGCGCGAGGGCCGCACGCCGAGCGAGTTTCTCCACGCCGACGACATCGAGTACAAGACCTGCCCGTACTCCGGCACGCGCCTGACCAGCGGCAAGCCGATGAACGTCTCGGCGCTGCGCCAGACCACGACGCACTGGGACGAGATCCTCGAGGCCCTCGGCGTGTTGCGCAGCGCGTACGTCCAGGCGCGGCGCGCCGCGAGTGACCAGCCGGACCTCATGGACCTGTGGCGGATCAGCCAGCTCGGCTCGGCGCTGCCGTGGTGGTTCATCCTGCGCGACGAGAAGCTGCCCGGCTACGCGGCCGCGCTGTCGAAGGCCACGCTCGGCGTCGGGATCTGGGCGCAGCAGATGTTGATGAAGGAGCTCGCCGGCGCATGGACCGAGCCGATCTTCACCGCCGCGATCATCGGCGAGCTCGTCGAGGAATCCGGCACGCTGATCGGTGCCAAGGAGGTCTGCTCCGGATCCGAGAAGATGCTCGTGCGGTTCTTCGAGGTCTACCTCGAGAGCTCGCCGGGCACCGGTCCGCTGGCCACGTCGCGCGACGACGTCCTGCGGTTCGGCGCGCACTACGCGAACTTCAAGCTCGTGATGTGGATCTACTTCTCGGCGCGGCGCTACCTGCTCGCCGAGGTCGGGACGCCGGCCGCGCTCGAGCTGATGACTCGCGGCGCCGAGCCGCCCGACTTCTTCATCCTCGAGCCGCCCGCTCTCGCGAAGATCCCGCCCGAGATGCGCAAGGTCTGGTTCACCAAGCTCGCCGGGCTCGTCGTGCCGTTCGCGGCCTACGACAGCGATGCCGAGCTCGCGTCGGCCGCGCTCCAGATCGCCGACGTGATGGGCCAGCGACTCGCTCCCGCCGATGCGTTCGCGGCGCTCGATCTGATCTTTCTCGACGTCGTGAAGCAGACCGAGGCCGGCCTCGGTGGCGATCCCGCCGAGATCACGTCCGCGACCACCGATTCGTTGATCGCCTCGGGCACGCGCGCGCTGTTCGCCGGCTTGTGAGTGCGCCCGGCAGCGAATCGATCCCGCGGGTAGACACGCAATTAGCTGACGTGCGCGACCTATCAGTCAGTTGCGCGTGGCACGGGCCCTGCTCATAAGAGAAAGCGTGCGCGCGACCCTGCTCCTTGGTGGTGGTGCCCGTGGAGCGGTCGCGCGCACGATCTACGATCCTCACGAGCGGCCTGGAGCCCCCGGGTCGCTACGTGCGTCTTACTTGCCGCGCTTCTTCGACGCGCGGGCCGGCGCTGCGCCGTGGCGCAGGAAGATCGCCGCCTTGTTCTCGAGCACGCGGAACGTGAACGACTCGGTGATGTAGAGCTCGACCTCGTGACGGCTGCTCCCGGCGTAGCCGACCGAGAGATCCTGACCGACGGTCAGCTCGAAGTCGCCACCGCGCGTCGACATCAGCACGGCGCCGCCGCGGAGTGCGGGAGCCCACACGATGCCGCCGTCGATGATGTTCTCTTCGATCCGCTTGCGCAGCGGATAACCATCGTCGTCCGCTTGGATCAGCTCGTCGTAGGCCTCGAGGCCGGCGGCGAGGGCGTACGGTCCGTTGACGCCGGCGAGCCGCAGCGTCTCTTTCGCTTCCGCGATCGCGCGCGGCCAGTCGAGCGTCGCCGCGACGTCGATCGGCTCGTACGGGCTCGTCGGGATGATGCCTTCGATCCGGCCTTCCTTGAAGCCGTGCCAGATCGCGGCGTCTTCGGCGTGAGCGACGCGCTGGGCGGTATCGATCACCGCATCGAGATCGAGGTCCTTCGCGCCGCGCTCCGCGTAGTCGAGCTCGATGATCGGCAACACGATCGGCGAGCGCAGCTCGACCAGCGGCATGACGTCGCGGATCGCGTGACCGACGCGCTCGACCGGATCCTTCTCGATGCGATTCAAGCGACCGGTGTTGACCGCGCCCAGCTTCCAGCCGAACGGTCCCGAAAAATCGACGAGCTTGCGACCGGCGAGGTGGAGCGCGAGCACGCGCTTGGCCTCTTCATCGATCTGTGTCCAGGCTTCGCTCGTGATCGGAGCGAGATCGCGCTTCAGCAAGTCCATTACTGCTTTCCTTTCAGAGAACCGATCCCGAGCGAGGTCGTCGTCGCACCGGCCATCGCGGTCTTCTCGACCTCGGTGATCGGGCCCGTGGTGTTGAGGTAGGTCTCGAGGTTCTTGCCGACCACGGGGTTGTGCCGGCGAATCCATTCGAGCGTCATCATCGCGTGCTCGATCTCTTCGTTCTTGTTGTGCGTGAGCACCGCCGCGAGATCGCTATCGCTGCACGCCTCGGCGCGCTGCTGATACCAATCGATCGCCTCGAGCTCTTCGCGCAGCGAGACCAGCGCGCGATGCATGTTCTTGGTGCTCTCGGATAACAGCTCGATCGGCTCGTGATAGCTCTCGCTACTCATGCGCGGAACATACACCGCGCTCGCGTAGCGGGTAGACGCCTACTCGCGATAGTCGCGACGCAGTTGTGCGAGCGCGATGACCGCGATGACCTGCACGATCGGGATCACGAGCGAGACCGTGAGCCCGATGCCCAAGACCGCCGCGATCTTCGGCGCACCAAAGAACGTCACTGCGGCAAATACGCACAGTGTGCTGACCATGAGCGACCACGCCGCACGCGAAAACCGCCACGAAAAATGCGCGAGCACCGGGAGCAAGGTCCCCACGATGATCAGCGTGACGCCCATCGTGCCGGGCAGGCTCTTCACCAGGGCGGTGATGCCGGCGACGAACGACGCCGCACCGATCACCACCGCCATCGCGTGACCAGCGACGGCGACATCGTGCGGTTTATGGGCGCGGGGGGCTTCGGCCATGGACCACCTTACTTCTTTCGCTTGAACAACGAACCCCAGAAACCGCGCGGCGGGTTGGGTTCTTCCCGGATCGAGGGCTCGACGGCAGATGCCTCGACGATTTCCACCACTTCGTGGCGGGGTTCGGTCGGCGTCTCGGTGTTCGCGGTCGGCTGGCGGTGGACATACACCGACATCCCGGGCTGCGCCTCGAGGGCGGTCTGGATCTCCTCGAGCTCCTTCGCGTACTCCTTGCGGAACAACTGCCGCATGAACTGGCGGAGCTCTTTCGGATCGAAGCGATAGTTGGCGATCAGCGCATCGAGATCCGCGGCGAGCTGCGCGGCGGTCTGATAGCGGTCCGCGACGTCGCGCGCGAGCGCCTTCTGCACGATCGCATCGATCTCCGGCGTGACGCGGCGATTGAACCCGGAGGGCGGCGGCACCTCGGCCTTGCGCACTTTCTCCATCAGCGCGAACTCGGTGTCGCCGCGAAACAGCTTCTCGGTCGTCAGCATCTCGTGAAGGATGATGCCGGCGCTGAACACGTCGGTCCGCGCATCGAGCGGCATGCCGCGGATCTGCTCGGGCGACATGTAGCTGAACTTGCCCTTGAGGATGCCGATCTCGCTCGTGAACTTCATCAGCGCTTGCGCGATGCCGAAGTCGAGGAGCTTGACGTCACCGTCGTACGACAGCCGGACGTTCGACGGCGAGACGTCGCGATTGACGATGTTGAGCGGACGGCCGTCGGGACCGACGAGCGTATGTGCGAAGTGCAGGCCCTCGGCGATCCGCGCGGCGATGTACACCGCGTGCGGCACCGGGATCCGTTGCTGGGTCTCCTGGCAGCGCCGCAACACCTGCGTGAGGTCGCGGCCCGCGACGTACTCCATCGCGATATAGTGACGGTTGTCGGTCTGCCCGATCTCGACGGTCTCGACGATGCAGCGGTTGGACAGCATCATCGCGAGCTTGCCCTCGCGATTGAACATGTCGATGAAGCGAGCCTCGCGCGCGAGCTGCGGGCGCATCACCTTCACCGCGAGCAGGCGCTTCTCGCCGTTCTGCGGTCGCGCGCGATAGACCTCGGCCATACCGCCGCGGGCGATCAATCCGAGCAAATAGTACTTACCGAATGCGACCGGATCATTCGGCGCACCCGGCGACATCTTGCCCTCTTGAGACGGTCGCTCGGAGACCACGCGCGCGGACCTTACCACGTCACCACGAGGCGCTGACCAGGCTCGATCAGCACCTGGCGCTCCTCGGTTCGCAAACCCGAATCATCTTTCAAAATCATCTTCAGCTTGCGACCGTCGCCCGGGACGGCCACGCCGACCTCGGGCGACGTGATCCCGAGGTCGATCATCGTCCCGGCCGCCTTCGCGTTCTCGAGGGCGATCCTACCGAGCGGATGGTCGAGTTTGTTCGCGACGATCGCCCAGCGGAAGCTCATCGCCGCCGGCTTGCCCGCCTCGACGGTGGCGTACTCGAACAGCGCCATCTCGTACTTCGGGTTGAAGCACAGTCCTTTGTAGGTACCGGGCGCGACGACGAGCCCCTTATCCGGGAGTTTGCCGACGATCTTCTCGTGATTCAGCCACAGCTCGGTGCACGGCAGGCTCGAGCTGACCAGCAGGGTCCCGAGGACGTCCTTGTCCTTCGCGAGCTCGCCACGGACGACATCGGCGTTCGCGCCGAACGGGCGTTGGACCAGATAGCGCCGGTAGAACTCGCGCTTGCGGTCGGGAGCGTTGAGCTTGTCGTAGGTCGAGCCGAGCTCGCGCAAGAACCCCGGGAGATCCGGTGCGAGCGCGTAGCCCATGTGAAAATCGACGAGCGCGTCGCCGTATCGCTTGGCCTGAAACGCGGTTCGGCCGGCGTTGAATGCGGTCTTGGCCTCGGTGGCCAGCGGCACGAGTAAGAGCTTTTCGGCGAACGGGTCGGGCGCCGCGGCGAGCCGAGTCGCCGCGGCGGTGGCCGCATCCTTGTCTTTTCCGTCGGGGACGGTGGCCGCGTAGACCGTCCAGGCTTCGGCCGCGTCCTCGTTCTGCCCGGCCAGGGTCCACAGCGTCGCGAGCTGTTTCTGCTCGGGACCGGCCGAGCCGCGGGCGACGACGAGGGCTTGATAGAGCGGAATCGCGTGCGCCCAATCGCGCGCCTTCGCCGCCTTTTCGGCGGGTTTCACGAGGAACTGCGAGAGCTCCGCGCGTGATTTCTTCGTCGGAACGGTCGCGTAGAGCTCCGCAACGGAGTCATCCGCAATCGCAACCGTGCCCATCGCGGTCAGGACCACCGCAGCCAAGAGTGCCCTCACGAGCTGTAAATGTTAGCGCGGATTGGACGCACCTCGTACTTCACGCACCGACGCGACCCGCCACGCAGCGTTAGCCGGCCCACGATCATTACCTCGAACGGGAAAATCCGTTTCACGACAAAGGTTTGGCCTTCTTATCCACAGTGGTATGTTGGTCCCTGGGGCATGCAGGTCGTCATCCTCGAGCGCAATAAGCTCGTCGGGCGAAAGGTCGCTCGGCTGTTCGCGTCTGTCGGCGCGACGGTTGCCGTGGTCGAAGATCCCTCGCAAATCGTCGCCGTGGTCGGGGATGCCGACGTGATCTGCAGCGACACGTTCGATGCCGACTTCGTCGCCGAGCAGGTGCGCGCGAACAAGCAACTGCGCGGCGTGCTGTGGACCGCCGAGCCGATGAAGCGCTCGCTGCGCCACCTCGTCGAGACCACGCGCATCGATCACGTGCTCGGCCGCCGCGATTTCGAGTCGCCACCGCGCGCGTGGGAAGTGTTGATGGTCGCGCGCCGGTTGGTGTCACCGAACGCGACGGTGCCGCTGTCGGCGTTCCTCGACTGGGGATTCTCGACGCTGGAGGTCGGCGTTTCGTCGACGGCGGATCGCGATGAAGCGGTGCTGCGGATCGGCGAGTTCATCACCTCGCTCGCGGTGCCGCGCCGGATCGTCGACATGTTCGGCGAGCTCGCGCACGAGCTGTTGATGAACGCGATCTACGATGCGCCGGTCGACGAGCAAGGTCGCGCGAAGTACGCCGGCGATCGCAAGGCCGACGTCCGGCTCGCGGACGACGAGCGCCCGGCCGTGAAGCTCGCGTGCGATGGCTCGAAGTTGGTCCTGCAGATTCGCGATCCGTTCGGCCGGCTCGAGCGCAGTCACGTCGTCGAGGGTCTCGCCCGCGGCCTCGCCGGCGGCGAGCAAGACCGCAGCCACGGCGGCGCCGGTCTAGGTTTTCTGGTCTGCCACAACTCGACGTCGGCGATGTTCTTCGACGTCGTGCGCGGTCGTCACACCGAGGTTACAGCCTTGTTCGAGCTCGATATGAACCTGCGCGAGCTGCGCACCCAGGCCAAATCGCTGCACTTCTGGAGTAGTACCTGATGGAAGTCGCATCCCGACCGTCCCAGCCTCGGCTGTCCCAACCGCGGATTCCGGATCCCGCGGCCGAATCCAAGCTCACGATCGAGAAGTTCGCCGACGGGCCGATCGCGTGCCTGAAGTTCCTCGGCATGATCGACGAGTCGTTCGACGGCAAGAAGGTCGCGAAGAGCGTGCAGTGCGACTGGCTCGTCCTCGATCTCGGTGGCGTGAAGAAGATCTCGTCGTTCGGAATTCGCGAGTGGGTCGACTTCATGGGGGCCGCGACGAAGCAGGCGAAGTCGATCATCTTGATCGAGTGCGCGCCGAAGGTCGTCGACCAGCTCAACATGGTCGCGAACTTCGCGGGCGGTGGTCAGGTCTACAGCTTCTACGCGCCGTTCCGCTGCGACTACTGCGATTCGGAGCACCGCGTGCTGCTCGATGTCGGCAAGGACTACGAAGCGATCAAGTCGATGAAGCTCGCCGAGCGCGCGTGCCCGAGCTGCAAAGAGAGCATGTACTTCGACGAGGATGGCTCGACGTACTTCTCGTTCATGCTCGGCCAGGGCCAGTTCGAGCTCGAGCCCGAGGTCGTCGCGTTCCTGTCGGCGAAGCTCGACTACCGCGTCGGCACGATCGACGCGAAGCTCAAGGTCGACAAGATCATCGACGGGCGGATCACGTATCTGCGGCTGGCCGGTGGGCTCGACAACACGTTCCCGCGCGAGAAGCTCGCCGAAGGCCTCGAAGGCACCGTGATCGTCGACCTCGCCGGGGTCTCGCGCGTCGAGCCCGCGGGCGCCGCCGAGTGGCGCAGCTTCGTCCAGCAAGTGACGCCGCTCGTCGAGACGATCGTCTTGACCGGGGTGTCGCCGGTGTTCCTCGAGAAGCTGTGCCGGATCGAGGATCTCGGCCTCAAGACCCAGGTCGTCGACTTCACGCTGCCCTACGCGTGCAAGCAGTGTGGTCAGGCGAGTGCGCGCTCGATCGATGTCGGCGAGCACCGTTCGGTGTTGAAGTTCGCGACCGCGCCCGAGCTGCCGTGCCCGAGCTGCAAGGCGACGATGCAGTCGACGGCGAGCGAGGCGCAGATGTTGATCCTGCCGGGCTTGCCGGCGCCGGTCGTCGATAAAGACCTCCAGCACAAGCTCGCCGAGCTGCGCATGCGCAAGCTCGACAAGAAGGCGAGCACCGGCCTTCCTCAGATCCAGCGCCCGATCGACGGCAAGCGCGGCATCGGTGCCGGCACGCTCGCGCTCGCGATCGTGATCGTCGCGGTGCTCGTCGGGGTCGGGGTGTTGGCGTACGGCCGGTTGACGACCAAAGATCCCGGACCGTTGGGGCTCGGACCGGTGACCTCGCGCAGCGCCGCCGCGCGCCCGACGTGGATCACCAGTGAGCGACCCGGTTCGGTCGACTGCAAAGGTGAAGTCGGCCTGATCTGCGTCGGTGTCTCGGAGCCGCTGTCGAGCCAAGAGGAAGCCGAGGACGAGGCGAGCGATGCCGGCTACGAAGGCGTCGCGTTCGAGCTCGCGAAGGACAAGGCGGTCGCGGCGATCAACGTCGGCGAGAATCGCGCGGCAGCGTACGCCGCCGCGCAACGCGACCCCCAGAGCACGCAAGCGAAGCGCGACATTCACGACGGTCGCCACGCGGCGGCGCGCGTGATCAAGCGCAGCGTCGGGCCCGTGACCGCGCGCTACTGGGAAGCGTACGACACCGCCGAGGGCAAGAAGTACATCGCGTTCGCGCAGGTCGGCATGGCGCGCGGCGAGGCGACCAAGTGGCTCGCGCACGCGAAGCTCGAAGCGAGTGCACTCGGCGCGACGGTCGTCGACTACGTGCCGGAGCTCGGCTGGCGCTATCCGAAGCTCGATCACGGCGCGGTCGTCACCCGTCTCGAGCACGGCGTGTTGCAGGACCTCGGGCTCGCCGAACACTACATCGTGCTCGCCGTGAATGGTCACGACGTCGCCGACGCGGCCGCGTTCGCGAAGCTCGCGACCACCGAGTACGAGGCGCTGCTCGACAAGGGCGGCCCGCTGCGCCTGCTGGTCCAGACCGAGAACGGCGATCCGCGCGAGTTCGCGACGCAGATTCCAGGCAAGCCGCTGCCGCCGATCGTGATCCCCGACCACGGCGGCAAGCATCCGACCGGCGACCACTCGACCGGCGTCAACGTGTGGGACCGCTTCGGCGGCAATCGCGGCTCGGGTCGCGACGATCCCACGCAGTAGCCATCGCGACTCGGTGAGCGCCTTCGCGCGGTGAGCCCGGTCCGAATCGTGATGCTCGTCGAGCACGAGCACGATCGTCGTCGGCGCGACGTTTGCTACTCGGTCCTGCGTGGTCACGAACAATCCTCCGCCCGAGATCCCAGAACAGCCGAACCAACCGAAGCCGCAGCCCGAGATCCCGACGCCGCCGCAACCGCCGGCCCCGGAGCAGCAGCCCGATCCTGAAGCGCCGAAGCCCGAGATCCCGAACCCCGATCCAAACAAGCCCGAGGGACCCGGGACCGTGATCGATTAGCTTTATAGTGGGCTGGTGTGGCGACTCGGTGTGGTGCTCGCGTGCGTGGTGGTGACCACCGCGCACGCGGATGTCAAAGAGGATCCGTGCGCCTGTAGCCCGGCAAAGCCCGGGTTCTTTCGGCGTGGCAATCTCACCGGCGACTGGGACGGCGAACGCGACACGCTCAAGGACGAAGGCATCGTGCCGCAGCTGGTCTACGCCGGTGAGGTCTTCGCGGCGCCGGGGTTGGATCACACGTTCCGCGAAGCTGGCCTGCTCGCGCTGCAGCTCGATCTCGAGCTCGAGAAGCTCGTCCACGACGGGCTCGGCCAACTCCACGCGTCGGCGTTCGCGATCCACGGTCATGGCCTGTCGGCCGAGCTCGACGACATCTACGGGGTCAGCGGCAACGTCGCACCGCGCGACGTGCGGCTATTCGAGGCGTGGATCGAACAACCGATCCAGAAGCTCACGATCCGCGCGGGCCTACTCTCCGCCGATCAAGAGTTCATCCTCGCGAAGCATTCGACCGCGCTGCTCAACGCGACGTTCGGGATCATCAGCCAGCTCTCGTACAACTTGCTCGGGCCGGTCTATCCCGTCGCCACACCCGGCGTCAGCGCGCGGCTCGAGCTCGACGGCTTCACCGCGCGCGCCGCGATCTACGACGGAGATCAACTCAATAACCACGGGATTCCGGAATCGATCGGACCGAACAGCCTCGCGATCGCCGAGGTCGCGATCGGCGAGCTCGTGCAGATCGGCGTGTGGCACCACAGCACGCGCGGCAACGGCTACTACGCGATCCTCGATCACCAGCTCGAGCGCTACCTCGCCGGCTTCGTGCGCTACGGCACCAGCCCGAACCAGTTCGTCTCGCAGTACATCGACGCCGGGCTCCGGATCGGCCCGGGTCCCTTTCGCGCCCACGACTTCATCGGCCTCGGCATCGCGTACGCCAAGACCGCGGACCCGGCGCTCGGCGAGCAGACGGTCTACGAGGCGACCTACCAGGCGCAGTTCGGTTGGCTGACGATCCAGCCGGACGTCCAGTGCTTGCTCGAGCACACGCGCACCGCCGCGATCTTCGCGACGCGCGCGACCGTCGTGTTCTAGCGCGTTCTAGCGCTGCGCACATCCACCGCGGATCTGCGCAGCGTGCGTGCTACGTTGATGGAGATGCGGTTGTTGATACTGGCGCTGCTGGTCGGATCGACCGCGGCTGCCAAGCCCACTGCGAATTTTACAAAAGAGTTCCAGGCCGGCATCGATGCCTTCCGGCTCGGCAAGCTCGACGACGCGCGGTCGCATCTCGAGAGAGCGCGAAAGCTCGATCCGAAGCTGCCCGGCCCGCATCGCTTCCTCGCCGCGGTCGCTCAGGGCCAGGAGAAATTCGACGAGTGCGTGACCGAGGGTCACGAGGCGCTTCACCTGAACCCCGCTTCGTCGGAGGCGGGTGAGACCAAGAAGCTCTACGACAGTTGCCGTGGCAGCGCCGGGCGAGCGCCGTACCGAGGGACGGCCCTCGGCGACGCGGCCGCGATCGCGGTGATCACGAACATCCCGGGCGCGACCGTGAAGATCAACAAGTTGTCGTACGGCGGAACGCCGCTCGCGCCGCGCCGGATCTCGGCGGGCCTGCTCGAGATCGAGATCACGAAAACCGGCTACAAGCCACTGCACGTCAGCATCGATGCGGTCGCCGGCATCGTCAACGACGTGGTCGCCGACCTCGAAGCGACCCAGTAAGACCTACCGACCGGTCTGCCTTGTGGGATTTGGGCCCCATGTCTGCCAAGACCTAGACTCCTGCGAACAGCTCCCTTAACATTCAACCAGGGGAAGTGCGCGAACTCGTCGCCACATGTGTCTTCGCGGTATGCGCGGGATGCGTCAACAACAAGGTGGGATCGAACGTCCAGTTCGACTTCTCTCCGACGACGTCTGTCTCCGCGCCGGGCACGCATCTCTCGCTCTACGCATTTCAAGACGACCCGATGGCCGGTCGCTTGTTCGCGCTCGAGGACTTCGAGATCCACGAGATCGCGGATCTGACGTCGCCGTGCTTCATCGACGTCGGCGATCACGTGCCGCATCCCGGACTGCACGTCAGTCAGTACGCGACGGTGATCGGACAAGACGAGGGCATCCCCGACATCACGAATCCGCCGCCGAACGCGACCGAGGCGCAGAAGATCGCCGCCGCGACCGCGGTGCAGCGTCAGGCCAACGTCGCGCTGCTGTCCGGACCCAACGGGATCAAGGCGGTGACGTCGGCGTCGGCCACCACCTACGGCGCGGTCGCCGCAAATTGTATGGACGCGAGCGGCATCCCGCCGTCGCAATGCACCGACGCAGTCTCGAACCAGCGCCGGCTCGCGGCGTGTGAGGCCGTGTGGAAAGCCGACCCGAACTTCTACGAGGGCACCGATCGCGTGCTGACCGCGCCGCTCAACGGGATCGCGCACGGCAATGTCGACGGCGTCAACCCGATCAACCAGTCGCCGGTCGGCGGCGCGCAGTTCTTCATCGATGAAGTGCTCGATGGGTTCGACGGCTATGCGCTGTACTCGCAGACGGATGGCGCGACCGGACCCGGCGATCTCGTGCTGTACGGCACGCCCTCGATGCCTACCCGCGGCGTGCTCCACGTCCATATGACGAACACCTCTACCCCCACCCTGTTCGCCGACCTGGCGATCTTCTCGGATCTCGGCCAGAACGACGACTCCTTCTAAGGAGGGTCCATCATGTTGCGCGCATCTCTCATCTTGATCGTGTTCGCGAGCGCATCGGGCTGCAAGAGTACCGAGTGCGGTACCGGGACCATCGATCGCGACGGCAATTGCGAGCCCGCCGACGAGACCACGAGCACGGCCAAGTGCGGCCCGTTCACCGTCCTGCAGGGCGACTCGTGCGTACCGATGTTCCCGCCCACGCAGTGTGATCCCGGATCGACGACCTCGGACGTCGACCCGTCGACGGGCGTGACCACGTGCATCGGCACCGGCACGAGCGCCGGCTGCAGCGGCGCGTTCGCGTGCCCGGCGCCCGCGTCCGGCAAGCAGACGATCTGCGGCCAGCTCTACAACTTCGCCGACAACACGAAGTTCGCCGCGGCCGGCGCCACCGGCACGCAGTGTACGACGGCGACGGCGACCGGACCGTGTGGGTTGCAGGTCGCCGCGTTCGGCGCGGTCACGTACGCACACAACCCAACGACGACCACACCCCAGGCGACCGGCCCGATCTACATCGACGATTGTGGCCGTTATCGCGTCCCCGATATCACGCCACCAGGCGATCCGTTCATCGCGCTCGGCTGGGACGACGCCGGCCAACCGTTCGGCCCGACGGGCATCACCGTCACGACCGGTGTCGCCATGCCGACCGCGGCCAATACCACGACCAAGGACTTCGAAGCGTGGATCGTCGATCAGGCGACGGTTGGCACCTGGCAGAGCGCCGGCGGTCCGATGCTCTCGGCCGGCATCTACGCCTCGGTGTTTCGCACCCACGGATGCGACTCGGCGGGCACGTGCACCGGCGACGCGTTCGCGAATCAGTCAGGCGTGACGATCACGAAGAGCGGCATGACGCATTCCGCGAACGACTCCTACTTCCAGGCCGAGACCGGCCGCGTGAACCTCGACGGGGCGGCGAACGCGACCTCGATCAACGGCACCGGGCTGTACACCGGTGCGTCGGTCGACGACGGACTCGTCTACAGCGGCACCGGCGGGATCGCGGATACCGCGAACTGTGCGTGGGAACCCCACGCCGCGGCCTCGATCCCCGGCCTCGTCTTCATTCAGGTCTACCGTCCGATCAACATACCGTTGAAGACGTGCACCCAGTAACGAACCGCTTCGCCGTGCCTCTCGTCCTGAGCATCGCGCTCGGCGCGGGGCTCGCGCACGCCGATCCCACGAGCGGGGTCGACGGCGCGCTGTGGCGTCCGTCGTACGACACCAACGGGATCTTCGGCGTCGAGGGCGCGCGCCTGATGGCCGTGCGCGACATCGCGTTCAAGCTGCTCGGCAGCTACGCGAAGTCTCCGCTCGACGTCGCGGTCCCGGGCATCGGCCCGGCCGCCGGTGATACCGGCAAGGATCCGATCCTCGACTACGTCGCGACGATCGACATGACGTTCGGCATGACGATCACCGATCGCATCGCGATCGGCTTCGACACCGCCGCGTATCGCACGGCGGTCGGCGCCGGCTACGGCACGCGCGGGATGTACGTGCCGAACGGCCAGGCGATGTCGGGGTCGACCGGCCTGATCTCGCTGCGGCCGCTCTCGAACATCGATCCGTCGGCGAACCCGAACAACTCGCAGGCGTATCTCGGCGACGGGCTCGCCGGTCCGCTCGACGTCCACGTCGGGCTCAAGATCGCGCTCTACGACGACCCGAACTACGCGCTGACCGCGATCGGATCGGTGTTCTTACCGTTCGGCGACGACGACATGCTGCTCGGCGATCACGGCCTCGTCTACGAACCGAAGCTCGCGTTCGAGTGGCGGCCCGATCGCGTTCATCAGACCCGCGTCGTCGCGAATGGTGCGGTGCGGATCCGCGAGCGCAGCGTGCTCGAAGCGTACGACACGCAGGACCTGACGCAGACCACCGCCGACGCGAAGGCGTTCCTCGACGTCGGCTCGGAGGCGGTCGCGGGGATCGGTGCGGTGGTCGAGCTGGCGCCGCGCGCCATGCTCGCCGCGGAGGCCCAGGCATTCATCCCGCTACCGTCGGCGTTCGATTACGGTCCGTGCACGCTGTACAACGGCAAGCGCTGCGACGACGCGACGTTCTTCGCCGGCGCCGGCAAAGGCGACTTCACGGTGCTCGCGACCGCGGGGTTGATGGTGCGCGCGACCGCGGACCTCACGTTCAACCTGATGGGCGGCACCGGACAGCTCGGTGCCCGCGCCGATGACTTCCGGATCACCACCGGCGTCGTGTGGTCGCCGCAACCCGAGGGCGCCGCCGCACTCGGCCACAACGACCGAGATGGCGACGGGATCCCCGACTCGCTCGACGCGTGCCCGGACGAGCCCGAGGACAAAGACGGCTATCAAGACGAGGACGGCTGCCCGGATCCCGACAACGACGGCGACGGCATCCCCGACAAGGACGATCAATGTCCGAACGATCCGGAAGACAAAGACGGCTTCCAGGACTCCGATGGCTGTCCGGATCGCGATAACGACGGCGACGGGATCCCCGACGCCCTCGACAAGTGCCCGAACGAGCCCGAAGACAAGGATGGCTTCGAGGACGACGACGGCTGCCCCGATCAGGACAACGACGGCGATGGCATCCCCGACAAGGATGACAAGTGCCCGAACGAGCCGGAGACGGTCAACGGCTTCGAAGATGAAGATGGCTGCCCCGACGTCCGCGCGACGACCGGTCCGGAAGAGCGTCCCGATCGGATCGATCTCAAGGGCCAACCGCTCGTGTTCGATCGCGCCAACAAGCTGACGACCGCGTCGAAGGCGTTGCTCGTCCAGGTCGCCGCGATCGTCAAGCAGCGCAAGCTGACGATCCGCGTCGAGGTCCACGTCCCACTCGGCACGAAGTCGACCAACGGGAACGTGATCGCCGCGCAGAAGAAGAAGGACAAGGCGACGGCGCAGCGCCGCGCGCAGGAAGTCCTCGACTTCATGATCCAGCAGGGCGTCGCGCAGTCGCAGGTCCAGGCCGTCGCGATCGGCTCGGATCGTCCGCTCGGCGCATCCGCTGCGACCGACCCCATCAACGACCGCATCGATCTCATCAAGGCGCAGCAGGGGGCACCGTGAAGAAAGTCCTGCTCGCGCTGCTCGTCACCTCGTCGGCGCATGCCCAACCGGCGGTGTCCGACATCGAAGTGCCGGTCGTGATCATCGGCGATAGCGATCAGAGCCTCGGTGAGACCGACGAGGCGCTCGACCTCGCCAACATCGTGCAGAGTGCGGCCAAGGGCATCGGCTCGACGGTGCAGGAAGCACCCGCGATCGTCACGGTCATCACCGCCGACGAGATCAAGGATCGTCAGTTCCAGAACATCGAGGACTTGGTCGACACGGTGCCCGGTTGGTATCGCGCCTCGGTCTACTACTCGAACTTCCCGACGCCGCTCGTGCGTGGCCAGATCCAGGCCGTGCAGTACCTGCACGACGGACTGTCGATGTTCGATCCCCAGGCGAACGTGCCTTCGATCAACCGGGTGTTGCCACTCGAGCTCGTCAAGCGCGTCGAGATGATCACCGGCCCAGGTGGCGTGCTGTGGGGCTCGAACTCCTTGATGGGCATCTTGAACGTCATCACCAAGGACGCCGAAGACGTCGATGGCATCGAGGTCGGTGGCGGGCTCGGCGATGGCATCGGCGATCGCAACATGGCGCGCGCGTACGTCATGGGCGGGCACGTCGACGGCAAGCTCAAGGTGTTCGGTCACGCCAGCGTCGAGACCTATCAGGGCGCCGGCTTCGACATGCCGATCCTGTTCTTCCACGATGCGCTGCCGCAGCCGAACTCGGCGAACACCTACGGCCCGCTCGCGCAGACCAATCAGGCGCAGTCGCTGATCGTCGATCTCAACGCGAAGATCACGTACGACAAGCTCCAGCTCCGCGTGTCGTTCCCGACCGGCAAGATGTACAAGCCACTCGGCCTGTCGGGAAATCCGTCGGAGAATTCGCCGAACCCGAACGATCCGATGAACGTCTCGCAGCTCAACCGCTCCGACACGTTCGATCGCTATGCGCTGCTCGAGTACCGCACCCGGTTCGCCGGCGACAAGGCCGGCGTCACCGCGCACGTCTACGCGCAGGAGTTCGTGCGCGGCTTCACGCCGCTCCAGGTGCTCACCCCGTCGCCGCTGTTGCCGGGCGGCCTGTCGTTCAACTCCGACATCCTCAGCTATCGCTCGGGTGGCGCGGTCGACGGTGACTTCGAGCTCGGCTCGCAGATCCGCGTGCTGTACGGCGGCGAGGCGTTCCACGAGTGGAAGCCCTCGGTCGAGACCTCGACATTGCCGGGCCCCTATGACTACACGCGGCTGCCGCTGCTGTGCCCGCGCGAATACGATCCGTCGACGATGACGCTCGTCCCGGTCCCGACGTGTCCGATCACGTTCGCCTATCCCGGTGATCGCACGGTGCTCGGCGCGTACATCGATCCGCAATGGCGCCCGAACAAGAAGCTGATCTTCGACCTCGGTGGTCGTATCCAGGTCGCGCCGAGCAGCCTCGGTTCGATCGCGTACGACGCGACCACCACGGTCGCGGGCACCGTCGTGTGGAACTTCATCCCGAACTGGCACATCAAGGCCAACTACGCCGAGGGCTTCCGTCCGCCGCTGCTCAACAACCTGTTGTCGAACGGTGAAGGCGTCCAGATCGGTGGCAATCCCGACCTCAAGGTCGAGCAATCGCGCGCCGTCCAGGGCGAGATCAACGCCCGTATCTTCAAGGGCGACCGCCGCATCCGCGAGCTCTCGTTCCGCATCGACGGCAGCTACACGCGGCTGCAGGACATCATCCAGGTCCAGTCCGGCACCTACACCAACTCCGGCGACAAGGGCCTGCGCTCCGGCGAGTTCCTCGCGAAGCTGTATCTCCAAGGCGGCCATCGCATCGAGCTCGGCTACACGTACCTCGTCGGCGAGAGCACCGACAAAGGCACGCTGCGCTCGATCCCGCAGAACTGGTTCAACCTCGCGACGGTGTGGTCGTTGGTCGCGAACAAGTTGACGGCGACCACGAACCTCAAGGTCGCGGGCTCGGCCGACGATCCGAACCGCCTGGTCGAGTATCGCAACCTCGGCTACGACGCGATGGGCAATCCGACCGGATCGGTCAACGTCGCCGCGACCGACCTCGTGCTCGACCGCTTGCCGCCGATCGCGGAGCTCACGGTCGGCGTCCAGTTCCAGCCGACGCCGAAACTGTCCGTGCGCGCGACCGTCTACGACGCCTTGTACGCGCACGAGTACCAGCCCGATCCGTTCTTCGACTACGAGCCGCACCTCGAGTATCTGCCGTACCCGAACGAAGGGTTCCGCGCGTATCTCTCCGCCTCGTATCAGTACTGAGCGCCGCGCGAACGCGCTCACCGCGTCATGTCCGAGTTTCGGACACGAACGTCGTCGGAGATCGGGCTAGCCGGTGTCGTCGCGCTGTGCATAATGCCGGCCCATGGTCATCGTGTATGGGCACCGGGCGTACGGGCGGGTCGAGCGACATGGCGGTCAGTTCGCGCAGACCAAGTTCGCGCACATCTATTACATGCCGCTGTTCCCGACCGGCTCGTTCTGGGTCACGGGGCAAGACCGATCGGGGACCCGCGGCTTCCCGATTCGCCTGCACGGCAAGAGCGTCCTCGCGACGTACTTGCGGATGTGGGGACCGATCGCGGCGATCGCGTGCTTGGCCGCGGGGGGCGTCGCGACGTTCATCGGGATCGCGATCGCCGCGCTCAGCGTCCTGGCTTGGACGTGGACCGGCACGCGGCATCGCCGTCGCAGCGACTTCAACCTCGTCGCGTTCGGCAGCCGCTGCGAGCCGGCGCTGATGCTCGACGACACGCGCGACGACGTGCGGCGAGCCCTCGACGTGCGCTGGGAACGGATCTCGGCGGGCCGGCCGCCCGAGGACGTCGCGCGCTATGGCGCGAACACCCTCGAAGAAGCAGCAGCCGCGTACGGCCTGTTGCGGCTGGCCGCGCCCGGGCGCGCGCCCGAGGCGAACGCCGCCGCCGAGCGCATCCTCGCCGGCGAGCTCGAGCCGCTACCGGCGGGCGACGGGCCGTATCGTGAAGCCGAGACCGCGGCCGCACCCCGCGCCGTGCCCAGCGCCGTCATCAGGGAGGTCGAATCGCTCGCGGCCGCGCATCACGTTCGAACCGAGGCGGCTCGTGCCGATGCGCGCCGTACCAAGCCGCCCTGGTGGCGTCCGAATGCCGCCGTCTTGTTCGTGTTCGCGCTCGCGGGGCTCGGTGGAATCATCGAGGAGGGACCGGCCTTGGCCGGTGCCACCGCCATGACCGCGAGCGAGCTCGCCGCGTCGACCGACAGCTCGGGGTTCGTCTCGGTCGCGTGCAGCAAGCTCGACTACCTCGGCAACTTCGTCTCGGGCGAGTCTGGGTACCGCTGCATGATGGCCGGTGGCGGGCTCGTGGTGGTCGCCGACGGCGATCGCATCCCGGAGGACTCGATCGTGCTCGACGGCACGCTGAGCCGGTTCGGCGCCGGTGGCCACGAATGGCCCGACGACATCCGCGATGCGAGCGGCAGCTTCTACCTCACCGAGAGCTCGATCCGCGGTCATCAGATCGCCGCGCTGCTCTGCATCCTCGGAGAGCTCGTCCTCGCCGGTTTCCTCGTGCGAGCGCTTCGCCGGCGGCGGCAAGCACGAACCCAGCACGCGTAACGTGCTAAGAGTTCTCGGTGATCGCGCGCTCCAGCGAGAAACTGCAGAGCATTCTCCAGCAGGCTGCGCGGCTGATCTACCTCAAGGGCTACGAGGGCACGAGCATGCAGGACATCGCCGAGGCGTGCGCGATGACCAAGGCCGGGCTCTATCACCACATCGCGACCAAGGAAGCGCTGCTCGTCGCGATCATGCACTACGGCATGGACCTGTTCGAAGAGCGCGTGTTGGATCCGGTCAAGGACATCGCCGATCCGCTCGCGCGGCTACAGGCCGCGATGGTGCGCAACGTCGAGCTCGTGATCCAAGACTCGACCAAAGAGGTCGCGATCATCCTGCACGAGCACAGCACGCTGACCGGTGAGTCCAAGCGCGCGATCAACGGTCGCAAGAAGCACTACGTGCAGTTCTTGGAACGGACGTTTCGCGAAGCGATCGAGCGCGGTCAGATCCGCACGGTCGATGCGACGGTCGCCGCGTTCAGCTTCCTCGGCACCGTCAACTGGACCTACAAGTGGTACCGGTCCGACGGTGCGTTGACGCCGCGGCGGCTCGCCGACGGCATCGCCGACCTGTTCTTTCGCGGTCTCCTACCGTGAGGCATCACGAGATCCACCTGTCGACGCGCAGCGGCTGGCTGCGTGCCGCCGTGCTCGGCTCGAACGACGCGATCGTCTCGACGTCGTCGCTGATGATGGGCGTCGCCGCGGCCGACGCCTCGGCGCGCGCGGTGCTGATCGCCGGCATCGCCGGGCTGACCGCGGGTGCGATGTCGATGGCGGTCGGCGAGTTCGTCTCGGTCGCGAGCCAGCGCGACGCCGAGGCGGCCGATATCGCGAAGGAATCAGCGGAGCTCGCCGCGTCGCCCCAGGCCGAGCTCCGCGAGCTGGCCGGCATCTATCACAAGCGCGGCCTCGACTCCGAGCTCGCGTTGGAAGTGGCGAAACAGTTGACCGCCCATGACGATCTCGCGGCACACCTCCGCGACGAGCTCGGCATCGAAGAGGCCAAGCGCGCGCGCCCGTTCCAGGCCGCGTGGATCTCGGCGTCGAGCTTCGCGACGTTCTCGCTCGTGCCGATCGTGGCGCTGTTGCTCGCACCGCGGTCGGCGGCGCTCTACGCGATCTCCGCAACCTCGCTCGTGGCACTCGCCACGCTCGGCTCCTTTGGAGCGCATCTCGGAGGCGCGCCACGGGTGCCCGCGGCATTGCGCGTGACGATCGGTGGCGGTATCGCGATGGCGATCACGGCCGCAATCGGCCATTTGCTCGGGGTCACGGCGACTTAGCCTTCCCCCATCCGTGATATGCTGCGCATGCTGGCTGTTGTCCTGGCCACGCACGGGGAACCTTGTCGAAGCGCGTTCTCGCGATCTCCTCTGACCTCGACCAGCTTCGGCGCATCGTCGCGACGCTCGAACGCGCCGGCGCGGAGGTCGATGCCGTGCGCAGTCCCTCGGCGATCGCGACCGACGTCATCCCACATCGCTATGTGTTCTACGCGACGACCGGCGGCGACACCGGGCAGATCGCACCGCTGATCAGCAAGCTGCGCGATCGCGCCCACGTCACGATCGTGACGCCGCAGGCGAGCCTGTCGGATCTCACGAGCTACCTGCGGGACGATCGCGTCAACCACGTCGTCGTCGGCGAAGAACAAGACCACGGCGTGTTCGTCACCGCGCAGAAGCTGCTCACCGGTGACATCTTCGGGATCGAGAAGTACCTGCCCGAAGGCACGCCGGTGCAGTACGCGCGGATCCGCGACTTCGAGGGGCGCGGCAAGGCGATCCAGACCATTCAAGACTTCGCCGAGCAGCACAAGCTGCGCCGCCAGGTCCGGCTCGCGATCGGCTCGGTCTGCGAAGAGCTGCTGATGAACGCGCTGTACGACGCGCCGATCGATGCCGACGGCAAACAAGTGTTCGCCGAGGTCGATCCGCACGACCGCGTGAAGACCCGCTCGCCGCGCCCGGTGTCGATCCGCTACGCGGCGACGGAGAACCTGTTCGCCGTCGCGGTGCGCGACCGGTTCGGCCGGCTCGCGAAGAACACGATCCTGTCGTACATCGACAAGTGCATCACCCAGCCCAATCAGATCGATCGCAAGACCTATGGCGCCGGGCTCGGCCTGTATCTCGTCGCGAATGCGGCGGCGTCGTACGTCGTCAATGTCGCGTACGGCATCGCCACCGAAGTCGTGTGCACGTTCGATCGCGGCGCGAAGACGCCGCTGCGGCTCGTCGGCGTCTTCGTCCATCCGGGCGGCGCAGAGATGTTGAAGCAAGGCCCCACCGCGGAGATCACGATCGATACACCCGTCGGCGGGGATGCGGCCGGTGGCTGAACGCCAGTTCGGCCCATACCGACTTGTTCGACAGATCGCCGTCGGCGGCATGGCCGAGATCCATCTCGCGAAGACCAAAGGCATCGCCGGGTTCGAGAAGTACGTCGCGCTCAAGATGATCCATCCGAACTTCGCGGAGGACGAGCAGTTCATCCAGATGCTCGTCGACGAGGCGAAGATCGCGGTCCAGCTCAACCACGGCAACATCGCGCAGACGTTCGACCTCGGCCGCGTCGGCGAGACGTTCTACATCACGATGGAGTACGTCGACGGCGCGGATCTCTACAAGATCCTGCGCCGCGGCTCCGAGATCGATCTCGAGATGCCGCTCGATGTCTGCGCGTTCGTCGTCAAGGAGGTCGCGAGCGCGCTCGATCACGCGCACCGCAAGCGCGATCACGGCGGCAAGTCGCTCGGCATCGTCCATCGCGACGTGTCGCCGCAGAACGTCCTGATCAGCTACGCCGGCGAGGTCAAGCTCGTCGATTTCGGCATCGCGAAGGCGACGATGAAGGCGCGCCAGACCGCGGCCGGCGTGATCAAGGGCAAGTACTACTACATGAGCCCCGAGCAGGCCTGGGGCGATCCGATCGACTTCCGCTCCGACATCTTCTCGGCGGGCATCGTGCTGTACGAGATGCTGACCGGGCAGATGCTCTATCTCGAGGAGGATCTGCACAAGCTCCTCGACATGGCGCGGCGCGCGGACATCGCGCCGCCGACGACGCTGCGCAAAGGGATTCCACCGCAGCTCGAGCGCATCGTCATGCACGCGCTCGCGAAGGTGCCGGGCGAGCGCTATCAAAGCGCGAGCGACTTCGCGACCGACCTCGAGCGGTTTCTCCACACCTACTCGCCGGTGTTCACCGCGAGCAAGGTCGCGGCGCTGATTCGCAAGGTCGTCGGCGATCCGATGGAGGTGCCGGCCGAGCCCGACATCGAGATTCGCGAGGGCCCGATCTCGACGCACACGCTCAACACCGAGGATCTGATCCACTCGAGCGACGAGCTGCGCGACGAGAACAGCATGATCTTCAAGCTCGACGATCTGCAGGCATCCGCGGGGCTGCAGGCACCCGCGGGGCCGCGGATCACGCGCCAGACGGAGATTCCCGAGCTCCCGAAACCCGTGCCGCGCCAGCCGACGCCGGCGGCCGGTTCGCGCCAGCCGCAACGCGCGCCGACGCGCCCGCGCGATGCGAACGAGATGACCCGCGAGGTCGCGCCCGCGCCGGCGACCGGCGAGGAGAGCGGGCTGCTCGACGTCGTGACGCCGTCGCCGTGGTCCGACGGGACCGAGACCGGCGCCGAGGATCTCGAGAACATCGGCGAGCGCACGATGATCACGGGCATGCCGAACGGCGGCTTCATGATCGACGCCGCGACCCAGGACGGCGATGGCGTCGAGGCGACGATGGTGACGACCGCGCCGACGGCGCCGCCCGAGCCCGACGACGACGATGATCTAGACGACAGCGAGACGTTGACCGGCCAGCGCCCGAACGACGAAGACGGCCCGACGGTGACCCGCGATTTTCGCGATCGCAGAGCACCGGGCAAGCGCGGCGCCGCACCGCCACCGGCGCTCGCGGCGAAGATCCACGCGCCCGCGGTCAGCGAGCTGCGCAAGCCGCGCGCGTCGCGCAAGACGCCGGCATCCGGCAACACGCTGCCGCCGAACGTGCTCCAGCAGATCGTCGGCGCGCAGGTCAGCGAACCGATGCCCGCGCCGCGTGCGTCCGCACCGACGCAGCCGCCCCCGATCCCGATGCCCGCGGTGGCTCCGCCGCAGCAGCCCTACTACGCGATCCAGACTCCGCCGCAAGGCGCGCCGATGGTTCCGGGCGTGCCGCCCCATCTCCAGCCGTACGTCCAGCAGCAGGGCTATCCACCGCCGTATCCGCAATACCCGCCGCACTATCCGTACGGGCCACCGCCGGCGCAACCGATGTCGATGACCGGCCAGCTCCGGTTGTTCGAAGCGGACGAAATCCCCGGCCAGTACAAGGTGTCGAGCGATGCCTCGCGGTGGGTCAAGTTGGTCAGCGCCGGAGTGGCCGCGGTTTCGGTCGCGGCATTCGTCACGTTCTTCATCATCCGCGCGAGCCGCGACTCGGCGCCCGACACCGGCACCATCCACCTCGAGTCCGTGCCACCCGGTGGTGAGATCTTCGTAGACGGCACCCACGTGGCTGGTGTCACGCCGCAGACGTTGCCGTTCCCGCTGCAAGTCGGGACGCGCCACGAGATCCGCATCGAGCTCGCGAGACACAAGCCGCACATCGAGAACGTCGACATTCCGCAAGACGGGCGAGAGATTACGGTCAACGCGGTGATGGATCCGATCACGGGTAGGCTTCGGGTAGTGACGACACCCGCCGGTGCCGACGTGATCGTCGACGGAACCCTACGTGGACGCACTCCTACCACGATCAACGACATCGACATGACCTCCGCGCAGAAGCTCGAGCTCCGCCTCAAGGACTACCAACCTGTGATCCAAACACTGAGTTGGCCTACCAATGGCGAGATCGATATCGAGAAGAACTTGGTTCGCTGACGGATCGCTTCTCGACGAGCACTGATCTTGGTCGAGGTGATATGTTGAATCTTATGGTCGTACGCCGTCTGCTCTGTACACTGATGTTCGTTACCGCATGTGCCCATCATACCAAGGGCGGTGACGACACGCAGGCCGACGCCGCGTTCGTACCCGATGCGTGTGAAGGGCTGCGCTGTTTTCAGATCGACTGCGGTGCGAAGAGCCTTCCACCGACCACGATCTCCGGCACCGTGTACGCGCCGAACGGTACGTTGCCGCTGTTCGGTGTGAACGTCTACGTTCCGGAAACCGATCCGGGTCCGCTCGTCGACGGCGCGACGTGCGCGCGCTGCGATGCCGGTCTCCAAGGCGGTGCGATCGTGCAA
>JBDTJY010000253.1:0-131715 GCA_039935615.1 Kofleriaceae bacterium | reverse complement strand
TCGCCGACACCGACCCGGTGACCTTCGCACCGGCGGCCTCGAGCTTCTCCGCGATCTCGTCGCGGCCCGCCGACAGCGTGCCGGTGATAACGACGGTCGTGCCCGAGAACCCCTTCGACGCCTTCGGCGCCCGCGATCTCACCTTGTTCTTTGCTTCGGCGGTGACGGGAGTCTTCGGCTTCTTCGGCGTCGCGCCGGGCCGACCGATCATCGCGAACAGCTCGGTCTCGCCGAGCACCAGGACGCCGAGACGATCGGCGTCGGCTTTCTTCGAGCCGGCATCGTCCATGGCGAACAGGAAGTCGGTCTTCTTCGAGACCGAGCCGGACACCTTGGCACCGAGACCCTTCAACTTGGCCTCGGCATCCTTGCGCTCCATGCCCGTGATCGTCCCCGTGATGACAACGGTCTTACCCATGACGCTGAGCTTCATCGCGACGAATTAGACATGATTCTTGCCCGGAGGTGAAACCGGCTGCAGCTTCTAGCTATGCGCGCGGTACTTCTCTCGATCGTGATGTGGTCGGCCTGTGGCCCGAAGGTCGACCCGAAGGGTCCGATCGACGACGATCTCGAGACCGCGAAGCCGGCGACGTCCGCTCCCACTCCCGTGATCCAGAACCGCGCCGAGGCGCCCGTCGGCAAGGGCGAACGTACCGGCACGATCGCGCGCGCGAAGTTGCTCGCCGTGCTCGACAGCGGGCCCGGCAACTTCCTGCGTCAGGTCGAGGTCGCGCCGCGGATGGATGGCGAACGCTTCGTCGGTTGGCAGCTCGTGCAGGTCGTCGATCGCACCGGGCCGCTCGGCGTGGTCGATGTCGTGCCGGGCGACGTCTTGCTCGCGGTCAACGGCAAGCCGCTGGCGAAGCCGGATCAGCTCCAGACGATCTGGGATTCGTTGCGCACGGCGAACACGATCACGGCGCAGCTCTGGCGGGGCAACGCGAAGTTCGAGCTGCTGTACACGATCGATCCTCCGGTCACCGCACCCTGAGGCCGTCACGGTACCCTGAGGCCTCGCTTCGTAACCTCCTGGTCGCGTTGATTGCAGCGATCTCCGACGCGTTTCGCGCGCTTGCGAACGGCATGGCCACTGCACTAGCCATCCTCGTTAGCCATCCAACCCGAAGCACCTCCAGGAGCATGATTCATGGCCACTGCCGCAAGCGCCTTCGACACCATCCCCTCGTTCGACCTCGACGCCGTCACCGGCGGATTTGATTGGGGTCGGATGGTCGACAACGGAAACCGCTACGGCACGGCCGCCGGCCTGGTCGGCGCTGGGGTCGGCGCGGGCGTCGGCTCGCTGGCCGCGGGCGTCGGTGCGGTTCCGGGCGCCGGCATCGGCGGCGCAGCGGGCGGTGCAGGTGGCTGGCTCGCCGGCGCTGGGTACGACGCGTACCAGCAGCTCCGCGGTCACTAGCCAAACACCCGGCGTGCGTGCGCCGGATCGTTGCAGAACACGCCGTCGACGCCGAGCCCGTCCAACCGACGGAGCTCGGCTTCGTCGTCGACGGTCCACGCGTTGATCGGCCGCCCCGATTCGTGCCACGCCTTCATCGACGCCTCGGTGCACAGCGTGTGCTCGGGGTGCAGAATGCCGGCCCCCATCGCGTTGCCGATCCAGCCCTTGCGGAGTGGCAGGAGCTGCTGCTCGTGAAACAGATACGCCAGCGCGGTATCCGGCAACAGCGTGTGGAGCTGGACGAGCGCGAACGGATCGAACGACGACACGAGGATCTGGTCGAGGCGTCCGCTGTGACGAATCACTTCGGCGGTCGCCTTGACGAGCGCGGTCTCGCGCCCGAGCCGCGACGACTTGATCTCGACGTCGCACTCGAGCTCGCCGAGCTCGCCCAGGACTTCTTCGAGCGTCGGAATCGCGTGACCGCCGACCCGGAGCTCCTTGCGTTCGAGCGTCGAGAGCTCGCTCAGCCGACCCGGCCGACCGACGAGCCGATCGAGCGTGTCGTCGTGGAACACGCATACGACGCCGTCGCGATCGAGCTGGACGTCGAGCTCGATCCCATCGGCACCGTCGATCCGCGCGCGATCGAACGAGGCCATCGTGTTCTCCATCTCGACCGCGGACGCACCGCGATGCGCCCAGATCCGCGGCCGCTTGCCGTGACGCTTCCAACGTTCGGCGCGCGCGAGCCGCCCCAGGTGGGGGAGGTAACGTGCGAGGGCCGCCAGCGGAGGCGGCCGGAGCTTACGAGCCATCTCCGAACAGATTACTCGATGAACGTCTTGTGAAGTGCGCGCACGAGGTCGTCGACGTGCTGGCGATCGCACCACAGCGTCACGCGGAGCGGCGACACCGACACGGCATTGAGCGGAACCCCGGCGGTGACCGCACTCTGGCGCGCCTTGTTGATCACGGCCGGGTTCGACCCGATGCCGTGGCCGACGATCGTCACGCAGCCTTCTTCGCCGAGCTCGACCTGGTCGCCGAGCACGTTATCGAGGCGCTTGCGGACATCGGCCCAATCCGGGACGTCCGCGATCGTGAACCAGCAGCGCAGCTCCTTGCCCTCGAGGTCGAGGTGGGTGAGCGGGATCGACGCGGCTTCGATGATCTGGAGCGTCTGCTCGACCGCGGCGCCGCCGACGACCTTGAGGCGGATCAGCGCGCCCTGTCCGGTCACCGCGGCGACCTGGCGCTCGCGCTCGGGCGAGAAATCGATCCGCGTGCCTCCGCCGTCCTTGTTCGTGTTGCGCGCGTACAGCGCGATGCCCGACTTGCGTGCGAATTCGACCGAGGCGTCGTGCAGCACCTTCGCGCCCTGCGCGGCGAGCTCGAGCATCTCGTCGTGGCTGATCGATTCGAGCAGCTCGGCGGCCGGCACGATCCGCGGATCGGCGGTGTAGATGCCATCGACGTCGCTGCAAATCTCGCAATAGTCGGCGCGCAACGCGCCGGCGAGTGCGACCGCGGTGGTATCCGAGCCGCCGCGACCGAGCGTCGTGATCTCGCGCTTGTACGAGACGCCCTGGAAGCCGGCGACGATCACGACCTTGCCGAGCTCGAGCTCGTCCTCGATCCGGAACGGGCGGACCTCGACGATCCGGGCCCCGGAGTGGCGATCGTTCGTCAGGATGCCGGCCTGCGAGCCGGTGAACGAGATGGCTTCGATGCCGAGGTCGGCGCACGCCATCGACAGCAGCGCCATCGACTCGCACTCGCCGCAGGTCAGCAGCATGTCGAGCTCGCGGCGTGACGGCGACGCGTTGACCTGTTTGGCTTTCTCGATCAGCTGGTTGGTGGTCTTGCCCATCGCGGACACCACGACGACGACCTTCTTGCCAGCCGCTTTGGTGCGTGCGATCCGCTGCGCGACGAGCTTGATCTTCTCGGCGTCGGCGACCGACGAGCCACCGTACTTCTGAACCACGATTCCAGTCGGAGTCACGTCGCGGACCATACACGATCAGAACGACACGAGAATGCTATGTTGTTCGCGTGACAACGCTCGCGCGCCGCTTCGCAATCGTCGTCGCACTGGGAATAGGTTGCGGCCGTGGCGTGCAGCCGGCCGCGCGGTTTCCCGATGCGCCGTTGCAGCTCGGTGACGACGGTGATCGCGATCAAGCGATCGATGCCATCTGGGCGATGCCCGCCGGTGCCGCGCGGGACGGCGCTCGCGCGCAGGTCGCCGATGCGTTGTTCGCGCGGATCGCGGTGGCGCTCGCCGACGATCAACTGATCGTGGTCGAGAGCGGCATCTTCGAGCTCGCCGCGCTGTGGCAGGACGATCCGCAGACCGCCGGCGCTGCGCTCGCGAAGCACGCCGGCACGCTGCGCGAGCTACGCGCCACGTTCGCGAAGTCGGGCGCGATGGAGCCCACGCTGTGCGTGCTCGTGCTGCTCGCCGAGGTCGACACCCCGCATCGCGCGGAGCACATCGCGGAGATCGACGACATCTTGAAGTTCGCCGCCGAAGCGGCCGCCGACGACACCGAGATCCAACACCCGGCGCCGGCGGCGCTGCTCCAGCCGACCGTGCTCGCGCTCCCGTTGCTATGGTTGGTCGACCGCTACGTCGGCGTGATCGAGCGACAGCAGCGTGCGATCGACGAGCAATTCGCGAAGGACAAGTCGTTCCAGATCGTCGGTGCGGCGACCGAGGTCCTGCAGAGCGGTCGGCGGATCGCGAGTGCGCTCGCCCGCGGGCATCGCGCGACCGACATCGCCGCCCACATCGCGAAGCTCACCGGACTCGGCGAGGATCACCAGTTGCTGCTGCGCGCCGAAGTGGTCGCTCAGCACCCGACCGCAGACGCGTACGTCGAGCTCGCGAAGCTGCTGCGCGCCGAAGATCATCAAGCGCCCGATCAAGCGGCGGCCCTGGCGATCGCGCTCGCCGGCGGCGCGAGGTTTCCCCACGATGCCAACCTCCTGACGCTCGCGGCGGAATCGGCGGCGGCGCTCGGTCACGTCGAACAAGCGATCGCTCTCTACGAAGCGGCGCTCGCCGCGCAAGTCGGCCAGGTCGATGCCGCGACCGCGCTGCGCCTCGGCAAGTTGTACTCGCAGCGGATCGCGCGCCTCGCGTTCGGCGGTCGGCCGAGTGCGGCGACCACCGCGTGGCACGATCTCACCCGCTACACCGACGGTGCGAAGCAACGCGCCCCGCATCCGGTGTGGCAACAGGTCGATGCGGTCGCCGAGACCGCGCTCGGCCGTGGCCTGCTCAGCCAAGGCCGGCTCGACGAGGCCGAGCACGAGCTGGTCGCGTCGATCGATCGCGCGCCCTCGATCGACGCGTACGAGACGCTGACCACGATCTACTGGAAGACCGACCGCCTCGCCTCGGCCAGCCGCAGTGCGAGCGCCGGGCTCGCGCTCCTCGGCGACGGCTCCGGCGATCGCTATCGCCGCGCGAAGCTCGAGCGGCTGTCCGCCGACGTGCTGCGCGCCGCCGGCGAGACCCGCGACGCGAACGCGCTGTACCTCGACGCGCTGCGCGTGTGGACCACGCTCGGCGAAGACAAGAACCTGCCGCGCACGATCGCCGCCGAGCGCAAGCTCGAGTTCGCGCATGGCATGTGGTACCTGGGCAACACCGACCGCGCCGTCGATCTGATCCTCGAGGCGACCGACGTCGCGCCGGATGCGCCGTCGATCTGCACCGAGGCGGTCGCGTTCCTGCTCGAGGTCGGCAAGCCGATCGACGCGCTCGATGCGGTCCATCGCGGGCTGTCGGCGCCGAACCTCGGCGAGCTCGACAAGATCTACATCTGCTTGTGGGTGCTCGCGGATGCCCGTCGCCGCGGCGACGAGCCCGATCGCCAGGCGCTGGACTATCTCAACAACCGGCACGGCGACCTCTGGTACGAGCTGCTCGCGGAGGCGGCGACCGACCGGCTCGACTTGCCCGCGCTGCGCGCCGCCGCGAACACGAGCCCGCGGCAAGCCGAGCTCGCGTTCTACGGCGTCGTCCTCGGGCTCGACCCGGCGACGAAGGATCCGGCGATCCGGAAGCAGACGCTCGAGCGCGTCGTCGGTGCGCAGCTCGTGATGGACGCCGAGTACGACCTCGCGCGCCAGTACTTGTCGTCGCCGTGATCACGCGGCGCGGACTGGCGGCGTGGGCGGGCAGCGATCGGCTTCCGATCGTGCGCGCGCGGTTGGCGCAGCTCGCGGCGCTGCCGGTCACCCGGGCGAGTGCGGAGCTGGCGCTCTACGTCGCCGGGGTCGAGGTCGAGCGCGGTCTCCTGCCGGCGCTCGACGACGAGTTGGTCGAGGTCGTGGCCGATCGCGCACGTGCGCGGGTCTCGGTGCTACCGGTCGGCGATGCGCTGATCGTGTGCGACCGTGCGGATGCGTCCGAGCATTTGGAGTTGGTCTGCTGGCCGGACGACTCGAGCTCTCATCTGGCGTCGGCGATTCCGCCCGGTCGGCGCGGCACGTGGCTAGATCTGGGTTGCGGATCGGCGGTGGCGCCGCTGTCGCGCCCTGCCCTCGCGGATCGGATCGTGGCCAGCGACCTGAATCCGCGTGCGGTGCGCTTCGCGCAGCTCGGAGCGAGGCTCTCGAACGTCAAAATCGACACGTTGGTCGGCGATCTCGCCGTGAGTCCGGCCGATCTGATCACGTGCAATGCCCCGATCCCTGGTGATCACGTACGCGCAAACGTAAACGGGGCTGCGGCTGGGTCTGCGATCTGGCATACGACCGACGCCGCCTTCATGGCCCGTCTGTTCGCCGCGGCGCACTCGGCGCTCTCGCCAAATGGGCTCGTCGTGGTGCATTCCGCCCTCGACGCGCTTCGGCCCGTACTGCCCGGCGAATCGGTGATCGTGGCGTACACGCCTCCGGATGCCTCCCGTCACTTCGCGATCACCTGGTGGTCGCCGGACGCGGCACCCCGGCAGACCCGGGCACGCCGCCTGCTCGATCCCTCTCGTCCTCATCTCGATCACCATGATCGCGAGGCGGCCCTCGCCGGGAACTTGCCGGCTCTCTAGTGTTACCGTCGCGGCGTCGTGGGGCTCGCGCGCGTGTATCTCCTGTTCGTCGTGCTGGCGACGGCGTGCTCGTCGCAGCGCGTGATCGAAGCGCCTCTCCCCGAGCGCGATCCGACGCGGCTCTCGCACGAGCAACACGCGAAGATCGCGTGCGGCGATTGCCATACGATGGGGACGCGCCCCGGCAGCGACGATCACAAGCCGTGCGACAAGTGCCACGCGCAGGCGTTTCTCCAGCAGCCCGGCGAGCTCTGCAAGGTCTGCCACAGCGAGGTCACGCCGCCGCACGAGGGCGAGCCGCTGTCCGCGCCGCTGCGACCGTATCCGATCGAGGACGTCTGGCAGGCCGAGCCGTCGAAGTTCTCGCACAAGGAGCACCTCGACAACTCGAAGATCGAGTTCGCGGTTGGCTTCCACGTGCAGTGCGCGGACTGCCACGTGCGCGACGACAAGCTCGTCCGCCCCGACCATGCGATCTGCGCGCGGTGTCACGCCGCCGAGGCGAGCCCGAAAGGCTTGGTCACGATGGGCGACTGCACCGGCTGTCACGCCGCGTCGGCGCAACTCCGCACGCGCGCGCGGTTGATCCGCGGCGATCTCAAGTTCGATCACACGAGCCATCGCACCGATCGTCGCGGCACGGCGATCAAGTGCGAGCAGTGCCACACCGCGAGCGCGGCGGCCACGGACTACGCGACGCACGCGGCGCCCCGCGTCGAGAACTGCGTCGGCTGCCACGACGACAGCGATCGCACGCCGGAGAACGCGCGCATGCGCGTGTGCGGGATCTGCCACAACGGTCGCACCCAGGGCGTGACGACGCTCGCGCCGCGCAGCCACCTCCCGGCGACCGAGCGACCGATCGATCACACGATCGCGTTTCGTCGCGATCACGCCGAAGCGGCGCAACAGAACAGCGCGCGCTGCGCGGCGTGCCACACGCAGATGTCGGGCAATCCGGCCGACACCTGCGACGAGTGTCACCAGACGATGCGTCCCGCGGATCATCGCATCACGTTCCGCGAGCTCGATCACGGCCCCGAGGCCGCGGCCGATCGCGCGCGCTGCGCGACGTGCCACGTCGTCGAGTTCTGCACCGCCTGTCACTCGCAGCGCCCGCGCTCGCACGGCTTCCCCGGCCAGTTCGCCGGGACCGAGCACGCGCTGCTCGCGCGCGAGAACGTTCGCTCGTGCCTGACCTGTCACGTCAACAGCACCGCGAGCTGCATGGGCGCCGGCTGTCACCAATCGAGCGTGGGAGCGCCGAAGCGATGAAGCGCACCTTGCTCTCGCTGGTCGTCGCGGTCGTCACGGTCGTCACGGTCGTCACGGTCGGATCGACCGCGCGCGCGGACGTGTCGCTCGAGCTCGATCACGAGCCGGTGTCGCGCCACCTGACGATGCGACCGAGGCATCTCAAGCAGACCGCGGCGGCGAATTCGGCGCCCGAGCCCAAGCCGGTGCTCGCCGCGCCGGAGCCGGCACCGCCTCAGGCGCCTCAGGCATACGACGAGCCCGCACAGATCCGCGATCTGCAACAGCGGGTCTCCGCGCGGTTCAACCTCGGCTACGTCGTCGACGGTACGCAGCTCAGTCCCAACCATTCGGATGTCACGCTCGATCAACAGTTCGCGAAGATCCGCGCCTATGGCTTCGGCGAGGGCTACCTCAGCACGCACGGAGTCGGGTTCGAGAGCCTGTCCTCGTACTTCGCCGGCCGGTTCCTCCTCGCGAACCAGATCCAGACCCAGAACGCGGCCATCCCGGGCGGCGACGCCGACGGCAACCACAAGACGCCGCCGCCGATCGCGACCTGGTTCGAACGCTCGAACTTCGAGCCGCGATCGGGGTGGGCCGAGGCCAAGGACTTCCTCGGCTCGCCGGAGTGGGCACCGCTGCGGATCCGCGGCGGCGAGCAATACATCTACGGGCCGTGGGTCCTGCACATGTACGGCGCGAACGTCGCGTGGGAAGGCAAGCTGATCCACGCGAACCTCTACGGCGGCAGTCAGGTCCCCGACTACACCGTCGATCCGAGCCTGCCCGAGGCCCGCGCCGGCATCTACGGTGGCGGCGTGCGCGTCGATCTTCGCGATCTGCGATCGTCGCCGCTGCCGATCACGGTCGGCATCCAGACCGTCAACCTGACGGGCGGCGCGAGCTCCGACAGCTCGCGCCACAACCAGCTCGAGCTCGAGTGGCGCCCGCGCAAGGACATCGCGCTGATCGGCCAAGCCCGCACGCTCGCGAGCAAGTTCGTCGACGAGCACGTCCAACTGCGCGCGCGCTATCACGAGGTCACGAACTTCGTCCTCGATGTCACGCACAGCGCGAGCACCGACTGGCTGTGGGATCCGAGCGTGCTCGACCCCGATCCGGTCGCGGCGAAGCGCTACCTCGATCTCGGGCCGGTGTTACCGCGACTGACCGGCTCGCTGCGCGCAGGCACGCTGATCGCCGAGAACGTCGACGTCTACGCGCGCGGTGCGTTCGCCGCCGACCTCGCGTCCGACAACTCGCGCGAGACCTACTCGGCGAGCTACCTCGAGGGCGGTGGCGCCGTCGAGGTCCGGGTCCGCCGCACCGTCGCGATCGGCGCGAGCGCGTTGACACGCCAGACCGAGCGCGACGATCAAGTCTCCGCGGAGATCATGGACCTTCCGAATCAGCCCGATGCGATTCCGGTCAACGCGAGCTCGCAGATGGGCGAGCGCGGCTTCACCGAGCTCGGCATGACCGCGCGGATGTCGCTCGGCGCGCGCAAATTCTCGCTGCTGCTCGAGGCCTACGGCCGGCGCACGCGCTACTCGCTCGACTACTGCGCGCTGACCGCCGGCACGAGCGACTGTCGCTCGGCGCTCGACACCGGCATTCCGTCGCTCGCGTACCGCGGCGGCGGGCGCGCGCAGATCGATGCATGGATCGGCGAGCGCCTGCGGTTGTTCGCGAGCTACGACTTGTCGACCTCGCTCGACTTCACGCCGAACATCACCGGCTACAAGTCGCTGCGCCTCATGATGGAGGGCATCTACTAGTGTGGCGCGCGCTGATCGTGCTCGCGCTGATCGCCGGTGGCGCACGCGCCGATGGTCCACGCACGGTCGCGATCGGGTTCGATCACACGGTTCACGACCGCGATGTCGAGGTCAGCGGTGCCTCGCCGGTCGCGTGCGCGCACTGCCACGACGAGAAAGCCGGTCGGCTGGTCGGTCGTCCCGGTCACGCCGCGTGCTTCGGCGCGTGTCACGGTCCATCGCCGACGGCGCCGAAGCGCAACACGAAGCTCGCGCTCGACGACGCGCACCTCCGGGTGTGCACGAACTGCCATGCCGAGACCGCGCTGATCGCGCCGTACACCGGCACGCTCACCGTCGGCTATCCGCCGTATCGCATCGATCGCGATTTCTCGATCGTGATCGGTCACCAGCAGCATCGCGACGTGGCCTGCACGCAGTGCCACGATCCGATCACGAAGAAGCCGCCGGCCCCGCACGCGCGCTGCGCCGGTTGCCACGATGGCTCGACGACGAAGCTTCACGCGTTCGCGATGGCGACCTGCACGACCTGTCATCCGGCGGCCGTCGGCAAGCCGCAACCTCCGGAGCTCGAGTCGGTGCAGAACACCGTGACCTCGATCTTCTCGCACGCGACGCACGCGGCGCGCGGCGGCGCCGGCAAGGACTGCACGACGTGCCACGCGACCGTCCGCGACGCGCCGGAGACCCAGATCGAGCTACCGCGGCCGACCGCCCGCGATTGCGAGCACTGCCACGACGGCAAGCAAGCGTTCCCGGTGACCGCCGCGTGCACGCGATGTCACGCCGAGCCCAAGGATCCGTTCGTCGTCGAGCGGCCGACCGCGCGGTTCCGCCACGATGGTCCGCACGAACAACTCGTCACCGGCCAGGCGTGTACGACGTGTCACCTCCTCGACGCGAAGACCGGGGAGACCGCGATCGCGGGTCACGCCGCGTGCACGAGCTGTCACCACGATGACTTCGGCGAGCGCAAGCCCAAGAAGTGCGGCGCCTGCCACAACTCGACCGAGCCGTGGCGCCATCTGCGCGCGGACCGCGGCTTGCCCGACACCACCGAGTTCGGTGCATCCCTCGATCACGCGAAGCACGGGGCTGCGTGCGCGACGTGTCACTCGTTGCAGACCGCGACCACGCAGTTGCGTACGCCGCGTGGTCACGTCGCGTGCGTCGGTGGCGCCTGTCACGCCGCGGCCGGTGGGCCCGCGCCGCATCTCACCGAGTGCGCCGCGTGTCACACGCTCGGGATCGCGGCCGCACGACTCGCCAAGACGACCGGTGCTCCTTGGTCGGTGCGGCTCGCGTTCGATCACGCACCCCACACGAGAGATGCGACCGGCGCCGTCGTCGCGTGCCAGGCGTGTCACACCGCGCTCGCGGGAGAGCTCGTCGCACTCCCGACGCCGGCGAAGGTGACGTGCGCACCGTGTCACGACGGGACGCGCGCGTTCAAGCTCACCGGCACCACGTGCCGGCGCTGCCACACGGGAACGAAGTAGTGCCGCGCTGGCAACGCGCGTTCGTGATCGCGGCGTGCGCGTTGATCGGCGCCGGGTTCACGTATGCGGCGTGCGATTGGGGCCAGTGGCCGCGGATCTCGTACCTGCCGATCAGCGGCGACGTCGTGATGAAGGCGCCGCCGGGCTCGGTGGTGATGACGTATTTCGGCATCGTCGCGTGGGGCCTCGGCGGTGCGATCTGCGGATCCCTGATCGGTGCCATGGCGTGTGCGGTGATCAAGAAGCCGCTCCCCGATCGCGCGCTGCAACTTGCCGGTGCGTGGGCTATCACCGCGATCCTGTTGGCCGGCAGCTACTACACGTGGACGCTGTGGCCGTGGTGATCTAGAAGTCGTGTAAGCGCGACGCGCGCGATGCGTTGGTAGGGCGTATGTCGCAACGCACGACGCTCGCGCTCGTCACTCTGCTCGGCGGTACCGCTTCGGCCCAAGCGATCTACTCCACTTCGCCCGGCGGGCTCGCGATCGCGACGTCGAGCGACGGATCGCCGGGACCGCGCCAGATCGATGGTCGCGTCGGCATGTTGCTCGGCGGCGCGGATGTCGGCGACGCGGATGGCTGGTCGGTCGGCTTTGCCGGCGGGCTCGGCTACCGGATCGGCGATCTCACGCTGCGCGGCACGTACGACTACTACCGCGTCGGCGATGGCAGCGATGAAGCCCAGCAGCGTCGCGGTCGCGCGAGTCGGCTCGGCGGCGCGCTGCGCTACTCGTTCGCGAACACCGGCGCTGACAACACCGTCGCGTTCGATTTCTGGGGCGAAGCCGGCCTCGGCTACGAGCACGTCGATTGGAGACAAGGCGGTGTACTCGATCGACCGAGCCTCGAGCTCGCGATCGGCTTCGACATGGGCGGTCGCGGCGATCGCGATCGCGCCGGCAAGCGTCACGAAGCTGGCTACTACATGGCGTTCCGCACGCTGATCGCGGAAGCGCCCGACCAACCTGGTGCGATGGCCACGTGCGGTGGCCCGTGTGACGTCGCGACGACTCCGTCGCGGACCGACCTGACGATGTTCTGGGATTTCGGCCTCCACTTCGGCCACTAGAAAGGCTCTCCAATGCAGATGCAGCAAGTGGTGCTCCGGCACCGAATGGTCTCGTCATGTCTCGCGCTGGCGTTCGCGGCGTGTGGGGCGAGCGCTCCACAGATGCAGATGGCGGGCGCTCCGACGGCGCAGCAAGCGTACGGCGGCGGTGGCGGCGGGTACCCGCCGAGCGAGCCGGCCCACGCCTCGATCTCGACCGGTGCGGGACCGTCCGCGATCGCCGAACAGCAAGCACAGCCCGACCGCCCCGGCCTCGGCACGACGTACGGCGAATCGGTGTACGCACCGATCAGCTTCGCGGCGTTCGTGCGATCGGCGCCGCAACCGTGGGCCGAGGTGCTCCTGCACTACAACGACGAAGCCGGCGTGCAAGCGCACTCCGAATTCCTCGGCGCGTATCCGAAGCCGCTCGAGGTGCCCGCCGGCGACGGTTCGCTCTCGGTCGCGCTCGTCGACGAGGTTGGCCGCACGCTCCCCGGCGTCGAAGCGGCCGGCCGCGCACTCGTGATCGGAAGCGATGGCGAGCGCTACAAGATCCTGATCCGAAACGCGACCACCGCGCGCTTCGAGGTCGTCGCCTCGGTCGATGGCCTCGACGTGATCGATGGCAAGCCTGCCGATCCGAGTCGCCGTGGCTACATCGTCGATCCGCACGACACGCTGTTGATCGATGGCTTCCGGATGTCGGATGCGCAGGTCGCGGCGTTCCGGTTCGGCCGCGTCGCCGACTCCTACGCGGCGCAGACCTCGGGCGATCGCAACGTCGGCGTCGTCGGGCTCGCGATCTTCAGCGAGCGCGGTGCGACGTGGACCCGCGCCGAGCTCGGCACGCGCGACTCGGCGGATCCATTCCCGGCGCGCAGCTACTCGACGCCGCCTAGGTAATTCGCACGAGCTTCGCGATCAGCTCGGCGAGCGCCGCCGCCGGGTCCTCGCAGATGCCGGTGTGCACCGGTGAGGTCTGGATCACCGCGCTACGCGGCGCGACCAGCCAGTGAAAGCGTTCACCTCGCGGCAGTGCGGCGATCGGTCCACCGCGCTTGTCGCCCGCGGCGATCCACGGAATCGACGCGAGCGCCGCTTCGATCTCGGCGACATCGATCGTCGGATCGATCGCGCGCAGCCGATCCGGATCGAGCGCGATCGTCGCGGCGAGGAACTGCTGGGTCGCGCACGCCACGATCGCGCCGACGTTGATCAGCTCGCCGCGCTCGACCCGCGGCACCACGCGGATCAGCGCGTAGTCGAACGAGTCAGGCAACTCGGACACGCTCGGCCTCCTCGACGAACGCACGCGGCGCCGCCATTCGCTCGACGAACCAGTCGACGTACGCGGCGCGAGTCGCCTCGGGCGTCGCCTCCGCGGTGAGATAGTCATCGGGGATCTCCGCGACGATCGTGCGCAGCGCCGCTTCGGTGACCAGCGGCGCGAGCCGAGCATCGGCATCGCGAATGCTCGACGCCGTCTTCACGAGCGCGTGCTGCGCGATCGGTGCGAACGGCAGCTTGGCCTTCGTCGCGCGGTTCGCCCAATCGTGATGGAAGTACAGCGCCGCGCCGTGATCGATCAGATAGAGCCGCTTGTGCCAGCGCAGCATGTTCGGATTCTTCGCCGTGCGATCGACGTTCGTGATCAGCGCGTCGAACCACACGATGTTCGCCGCGAGCGCCGGATCGACAGGCGGCATCGCCGGTTCCCAGTTGAGCGAGCCCGGCAGGTAGTCGAGCGCGATGTTGCGTCCCGCGCTCGCCTTCAAGAGATCCTGGATCTCCGGATCGGGCTCGGAGCGCGACAGCACCGCGTCGACATCGATCTGGACGAGCTGCGGCACCGGCAAGCCGAGCAGCCGCGCCAGCTCGCCGCCGATCACCTCGGCGATCAGAGCGCGCACGCCCTGCGCGGCGCCGCGAAACTTGACGACGTAGGTCCCGCAGTCATCGGCCTCGATGATCGCCGGCACGGAGCCGCCCTCGCGGAGCGGCGTCAGGTAGCGAGTCGCTCGGACCGTGCGCACCCGCAGACCATACTACGCGCGGCGGCGGCGCGGCTGCCCGTCGAGGTACCGCGCGACCACCGGCTCGATCGCGCGCAGCGTATCGACGGTGATCGCCTTCGCCGAGATCTCGACGTCACCGATCCGGCGGTGCACCGCGCGGGCGAGTCGCGGCGCGAGCGTGTTGGCGGCGAAGTCGTCGAGGACGCGCGGGTGGATGTACGAGCTGCGGCACACCGCGGGCGTGTGACCGAGCTTGGTCGAGACCGCGTCGAGCATCTGCTTGACGCACTTCTTGACCCCGCGCTCGCCGCCGGGATGGTCCATCGCACAGAGGAGCATCGTCGCGCCGAGCGTCGCGGCCCAGGTCCGATAGTCCTTCGCCGTGAATGGTCCGCCGCCGATGTCGTGGAGATACTCGTTGACGTCGTTCGACGTGATCGGATGGATCACGCCCTCGTCGACGTACTGGAACAAGCGCTGGCCCGGTAGGTCGCGACAGCTCCGCACGATCCGCGCGAGCCGGCGATCGGTCAACACGATGTTGCGCTTCACGCCGGACTTGCCGCGATAGGCGAGCTCGAGCGTGTCGCCGTGGATCTTCGCGTGGCGATCGCGCAGCGTGGTCGCGCCGTACGATCCGTTCTGCCGCGTATACTCGTCATTGCCGACGCGCAGCTGCGCGCGTTCCATCAGCGCGACGACGGTGGCGACGACCTTGCGCTTCGAGAGGCCGTGACTCCTGAGATCGACCTCGACCGCAGCCCGCAGCTTCGGCAGTGCCGCGCAGAACGCGACGAGCCGGTAGTACTTCGCTTCGTCGCGGACCTGCCGCCACTTCGCGTGATAGCGGTATTGCTTGCGGCGTTTGACGTCGCGCCCGGTGGCCTGGATGTGACCGTCGGGGTCCGCGGAGATCCACACCGCCGTCCATGCCGGGGGCACCGCCAGCGCGCGGATTCGCGACAGTGTGCCGGGATCGCGCACGGCCTTGCCGCGCGCGTCGACGTAGCGAAATCCGTTGCCTCGACGCAGCCGGCGCAGGCCCGGTTCGCCATCGCCCGCGTGGACGAGGCTGACGGCATCCGCAGCCGCGACCGCATCACCCGCAATCGCCGAGGCATCTAACAGCATGGGCGGTCTTACAGCACGGCGCGTGCCATCAGATGACGGCCTCGACGAGCCGGATGCAGCCGTAGATCGCGAGCGCGAACAGCCCGACGACCGCACCGATCGATCCGATCAAGTACGCCCAATCGACGGCGTTGCCCATCGCATCGCGCTTCGGTTCGTTCAGGCGCTCTTCGAGCAGCGCGAGGTTCTTCTCGTTGGCCTTGTAGAAGAAGTCGGCGATGTCGCCGATCACCGGCAACGCTCCGACGAACATGTCGATCCCGAGATGAAGCAGCATCCGCGCGATCACGGCCTTCGAGAGTCCACGCCGCACCGCGATGCTGACGATGTAGAGACCGACCGCGGCGCCGATCACGTCGCCGACGCCGGGGACGAGGCCGATCAACGGGTCGAGCCCATAGCGATCCATCCACCGAGCGAGCGTGCGCGCCCGCTCGATCTCGGAGTCGGCGAGCGCGGTGGACTGGGGCATCCCCACTCGGACAGCACGCCTCGTGCCAGGGTACGCTTGGCACATGGACTTCGTGTTCATGCTCACTCGTTCGGACCAGACCGTGCCAGACGCGCTCGAGGTGCTCGCCGACATCGAGTCGCTACCGCTCACGCATCTCGGCTTCAAAGATGTCGGCGTCGCACCGGCGACCTTGCGCGAGCTGGTCGCGCGGATCCGCGCCCGCGGTGCGACCTCGTACATGGAGGTCGTGTCGACGACGCCGGAAGCCGCGCTGAATTCGGCGAAGATCGCGCGCGACATCGGCGTCGATCGCTTGCTGGGCGGCACGCAGGTCGACGAGATGCTCGCGATCTTGAAGGGCAGTCGCACCACGTATCACCCGTTTCCCGGCAAACCATTCTCGCACCCGACGAAGCTCGGCGGCACGGCCGCGGACGTCGAGGCCGACTGCAAGCGGTTCGCGGCGCTCGGCTGCGCGGGCGTCGACCTCCTCGCCTATCGCGCGACCGAAGCCGATCCGATCGAGCTCGTACGCGCCGCGCGACGCGGCACACCGGGCTACTTGCTGGTCGCCGGCAGCGTCGCGAACGCCTCACAGATCCGCGCGCTGAAAGCCGCTGGTGCGGACGCGTTCACGATCGGCTCGGCCGCGTTCGACGGATCGTTCGCACCCCTGATGGGGACGTTGCGTTCGCAGCTGCGGGCGATCCTCGATGCCTGCTGATCCGATCCAGCAATTGCTCGCGGGGACGTATCCGGATCCCGAGACCGGCGAGCTGCTCGCGTGCGAGGCGCGGTCGATCGCGATCGAGGACTCGCTCGTCGGTCGCGAGGTCGAGCTCGTCGAGGCGCTCGGCGTCGGCGACCACGTCGCGATCCTCGGCGATGTCGACACCTTCCCCGCGCTCGGCGAGCGGGTCGCGAAGGCGCTCTCGGACCGGTTCGGCGTCCAGCGCATCGTGCTCGATCGCCATCCCCAGTGCGATCGACCGACCGTCGCCATGATCGAGCAGCGGCTCGCGCCGAACACCACCGCGATCATCGCGGTCGGCTCGGGCACGCTCAACGACCTGTCGAAGCTGGTCGGCGTGGCGCGCGATCTCCCGCAACTCGTGTTCGCCACGGCGCCGTCGATGAACGGCTTCGCGTCGGTCAGCGCGTCGATCCACGAGGATGGCGCGAAGCGCTCGGTGCGCGTGCGCACGCCGGTCGCCGCGTTCTTCGACCTCGAGGTACTCGCGGCCGCACCGCCGCGGATGATCCGCGCGGGCCTCGGCGACAGCATCTGCCGGCCGACGTCGCAGGCCGATTGGTTGCTCGCGCACCTCTTGCTCGATCGACCGTATCGCGAGCTGCCGTTCGCGATGCTCGTCGACGACGAGCGCACGCTGTTCGCCTCGGCCGCCGGGCTGGTCAAACACGATCTCACGGCGATCCGCGCGTTGACGCGCACGCTCGTGCTGTCCGGGTTCGGCATGACGCTGTGCGGTGGCAGCTATCCGGCGAGTCAAGGCGAGCACCTGATCTCGCACTACCTCGAGATGATGCGCCCGGTGACCGTGATCGAGGCGTTTCATGGCGAGCAGGTCGGCGTCGCCGCACTCGTGATGGCGCGGTTGCAGACGACCGTGCTCGCGCGACCGACCACGCCGCAACTGCGCCCGATCGGCATCACGCTGAAGTCCGTGCTCGATCACTTCGGGCCCGAGCGCGGCGCCGCCGTGTGGAGCGACGTCTCCGCGAAGCAGGTCGACATCGCCGTGGCGAACGCGCGGCTCGCGAGCGATTGGCCGGCGATGCATGCGCGGCTCGCGGCGATCGTCCAACCGCCCGAGCGCCTGGCCGCGGTGCTCTCGGCCGCCGGTGCACCGACCACACCCGCCGCGCTCGGCTATCCCGATGCGCTGTTCGGCGAAGCGTTCGCGCATGCGCGCGAGCTTCGCGATCGCTACACGTTCCTCGACTTCGCAGCCGATCTCATCCCGTAGGATAGCCACGCCATGCTTCCGATCGTCCAGGTAGGTGACCCCGTGCTCCGCGCGATCGCGCAGCAGCTCGAGGTCGCCGAGCTCCCTGCCCTCGCCGCGCTGATCCTCGAGATGCGCGACACCATGCGCGCCGCGCCCGGGGTCGGCCTCGCCGCACCGCAGATCGGTCGCTCGCTCGCGCTCGCCGTGATCGAAGACGCCCCGACGTTGCACGGCAACCTCACGCCCGAGCAACTCGCCGCGCGCGAGCGCTCCGCGGTGCCGTTCCACGTGATCGTGAATCCGAGGATCGCGCCGGTCGGCACCGAAGTCGTCGAAGCGTACGAGGGTTGCCTCAGCTTCCAGGGCTTCGTGATGGTCGTGCCGCGGTTCCGCAGCGTGCGGGTCGAAGCGCTCGACGAGCACGGCGTGCCGCAGGTGATCGAGGCGTCCGGCTGGTACGCGCGGATCCTGCAGCACGAGATCGATCATCTCCACGGCATCGTGTGCTGCGATCGGATGCACTCGCGGACGCTCAGCACGTCCGAGAATCACGCTCGCTACTAGCGCGGTCGTGAGGACGCCGAGCGGACGATCCGTAGGATCACGAGCAGGATGAGCGCGCCGATGAACGCGACGAAGATCGAGCCGCCGATGCCGGTGAGCGGCGCGTGCCAGCCCTCGCGCAAGAACAGCCAGCCGCCGATGTAGGCGCCGATCATGCCGACGACCATATCGGCAACGAGGCCGTAGCCGCCGACGACCATACCGGCGAGCACGCCCGCAACGAGACCAACGATGAGCCAGGTGACGATGTCCATGCCTAGCCGAATTGCAGTGACCGTGCCGTGGCGTGAGGCCGCGCGGATCTCGCGCAACTCTGCGGAGCCCGTGCGGTCTCGCGCATTCGTGTCGCGCGCATACGCTCGGTGGGCGCAGCAGAGGCACATTCGCTGGTCACCTGACGCGGAGCTGTGCTAAAAACGCGACCCCTGGAGCCATCGCCAAGTGGTAAGGCATTGGTCTGCAAAACCAACATTCCCCAGTTCAAATCTGGGTGGCTCCTCTAACGAAGACCCCGCACCGGCGGGGTCTTCTACTTTCGGTGGCCGGATCCGAACGTCTACACGGAAATCGACGCGACCGGTACCTCGCGGTTCACGTACGCCTTTTGATCGCGCCGAGCAAATTCTAGAACCTTCGGGACCTTGGTACGTTGGATCCTCGATGCGCATCATCGTGGGCCTCCTGCTCCTACCCACGCTCGCCGCCGCCGAGCCGGCTCCGGATTTCTCGATCACCACGGCGACGCGAGGCAGCGCGCTGATCGTCACGTTCCACAACCAGACGCATCACGCGATCCATATTCCGACGCACATGTTCGCCGACGTCCTCCAGTACGACTGGCTCTCGGTGACGGTCACCACGCGCGGAACCCACGGCACCTCGCGTGCGCTGTCGTTCGTGACCGCACGCGACAAGTCGTATCCGGTGTTCGCCGACATCGCGATCGGCAAGTCGGTCACCGAGACGATCGATCTGGTGCCGTGGGCGCTGCGCGGTGGCGAGCCGCTCGCACCGGGGAGCTACGAGCTCGCGGTCACCTGGGACACCTCGACGTCATCTCACGCGAAGCTGATCGCGGCAGCACAGCTCGTGATCGCGGCGCCGATCGACCACCAGCACGATGCTGCGTGCACCACGAAGGCGACCGCCGGGCTCGAGTTGCTGGCGCGGCAGGTCGGCAAGACCGCGGTGATCGAGGTCGGCCTCCACAACGTCTCGACCACCGAGCTGTGCGTCCTCGATCGCATCGTCGCAAACGAGACCCAGAGTGATTGGCTCGCGCTCGATCTGGGCGGCCTCGAGCATGGTTTGATCCACTTCGACGACGCGCGCAAGAAGGCCGGGCCGGTCACCGTGACGCTGCCGCCGGGCGCGACGTCGTGGCAGCGCTGGGATCTCGCCGCGTGGGCCGCGCGCAAGCGCAACGCGATCGCCTTGCCGCACAAGGCGGTATGGGCGACCGCGGTCTACGATTCGTCGTCGAGTGCGTCCTCGTTCGCCGGCCGGGTCACGACGAGCTTCTCGATCGCGTTGCCGTGACCGGTGCACGCTCGTCGCGAGCCCTTACGGCGAGCACGTCTCCGGTCGCACGCACGCCGTGGTGACGCCGGTGTCGCAGACGCCGGCGTTCGCGAGGGTGAACGCGAGGGTGAGGCCTTGCGGGCAGCCTACCCCACCGATTCCGCAGCCCGTTGGTAACGTGCAGGTCGCCGAGCCAGCAGAGCAACTCACGAAGTCGCCGCCCACGGTCCCGGCTTCGTTGCTCGTCGTGTACTGCGCATAGCAGCCGACTTGCGCATTGCATGCAGCCTCGGAGAGCTCCAAGCAGATGCTCGCATCAGGTGGCGTCGAATCATCCGGCTTCGCGCCACATCCCAGCGCCACCACCGCTGCTACGGCGACTACGGAGAGCTTCGTCATGGCTGATACACCAGCAATGCTCGCGCCACTCCAACTGGGCGAAATGTCTCCGCGCCGTCGAACGCGCCATGCTGGATCCCCGACATCGATGTCAGAGGGCCGATGCGGGGCCTACGGCAGTGCATGATGTGCCGCATGTCCGCGAACACGGCGACGGCTCACGCGACCTCGTCGTCGCGCGCGAGCGAACTGATGACGACGAAGCTGCTCACGATCCCGGCTGGAGCTTCCTTCTTGGAGGTCCAACACCTGTTCGTGGTCGCCCAGGTCAGCGGTGCTCCGATCGTCGACGCAACCGGTCGGGTCGTCGGCATCGTGACCGCGAGCGACCTGCTACGCGTCTCCGATCAGGTACACGATGACGACCTCGATCCTCATCCTGTGCCCGGCGTGCAGGGGATGACCGAACAGCTTCGAGCGTACTCCGCGATCGATATGGCGACCCGCGACGTGGTCTGGGTCTCGCCCGACGCTCCCATCTCGCAGGTCGCCCGGCGCATGCGCGAGGAAGGCATCCATCGGGTGCTCGTCGGCGACGATGGCCAACTTCAGGGCATCCTGACGTCGTTCGATCTGCTCCGCGCGCTCGAGGGCCCGGCGACCTGACCGGTTCGCTCTTCAGTCCCACCAGAAGTGCAGCGCGGTCTGTCCGCTGTCGACCGCGTGAAGGTCGTCGACGATCCATTCGCCGACCTCCGCGCCGAGGAGGTCCGCCTCTTCAGCCGTCATCTCGTGACCGGGTGTCTCTTCGCCGCCGAACTCCTCGCCGAGCTCGTCGACCTCGAGGTTGTAGATCGCGAACAGGCGTACGCGCGCGGTCGCGTCGGCCGGCAAGCCGACGACGAGCAGGCGCTGCCGAGCCTCGACCGACACCGCCGTCGCACCGGCGGCGAACAGTGCGTCGACAAACGCGCGCGGCTCGTGGCGCGCATGAAACGAGTCGCCACCAATGGTCTCTCCACGGTCGAGCCATGCGCGTGCGTCGGTCGGCTCCATCGCAGCGAGCGTAATACGGCTGCGCAGATCGCGATAGCGATAGCGATGCTCGACGCGAGCGACGCTGCGCGGCGCCGCGCCGCCGTCAGTTGAGGGGCGTCTCGACGATCACCCGGCGTAGCTTGCCGCTCGCGGTCAGCGGCAGCTCCGACAGCAGCTCGATGTCGAGCGGAATGCCGGCGAGGTACTTGCCGCAGAACTCGCGAATCAGCCGCTCGCTGCTCTCCGGCAGCGTGCCGGCGATCCGTGGCACCAGGCGGAGGACGACGTGGCCGTCCGCGCACTGGACCGCCTGGAACTGCTTGGTGTGCTCGCTGACGCTGAGGAACAGGATGTTGAACAAGATGCCCTCGACGGGGTTACCGTTCGCGTCGCGCATCGTCTCGGTCACGCGTCCTTCGATGGGGCCGAAGCGCGGCAGCGTGCGCCCGCACGGGCACGGCACGTACGCGCGCGCGACCGCGAGGTCGCCGGTCAGGTAGCGGATGAACGGACACGCGAGGTTGTGCAGGTCGGTGACGGCCACCTCGCCCTTCTCGCCGGGGCGTGCGACCCGCATCGAGCCGTTGACCTCGCGCACGAGGATCTCGACGACGAGGTTCTCGACCGACTCGTGCAGGCCGTCGTGGACCTCGCACTCGGAGCCCATCAGCATGAACTCGCGGCAGCCGTACGTCTCGAACACGGCCGGACCGAACGCGCGCGCCAGATCGTCGCGATCGTGCTGCCACAGCCGCTCCGCGCCGTAGATCACCGGGATCGTGTCCCAGTCGCGCAGGTCGTTGCGGATGACGAAGCGCGCGAGATCGGCGAGCGCCTGCGCGTAACCGGCCAGCACGTCCGGCCGTTCCCGGCGTAGCGTGCTCACCATGTTTTGCAAATTCGCGTCCGAGCGAACCATGCAGTCGGCGTACACGTCCCGGCGGAGCTTGCGATCGAGCTCGAGCTTGAAGCGCTGGAGCTTGGACGGCGCGACGGCTCCGACTCCCCAGAGATGCATCGCCTTGTCGCCCATGCGGTAACCGGCCCAGCCGTAGCCGCGCCATCGCGTCGCGTCCCGCCAGTGCCGAGACTCGGCCGAGAACCGGATCTCGAGCGGCTGGCCCGTCGAACCGCTCGTCGTCTTGCGGACCGCCACGACCGGCCAGCTCGCGGTGCGCTCGTCGACGGTGAGCTGCGCCCTGGCGCGTTCGAGCACCGGCAGATGCGCCAGGTCGTCGAGAGACTGGATGTCGCCCGGCCCGATCCCAGCGCGATCGAGCACGGCGCGGTAATGGACCGTGTGCGAGTACGCGTGGCGCACGAGGCGACGCAGCAATCCCGCCCGCATCGCGGCGAGCTCGTCGATGCTCGCGCGCTCGGTGCGCTCGAGCTGCGCGAGGAGCGGAAACGTGGGCCGCCCCCGCAAGCGCTCCCACGTGGGATACAAAACCTCGCCTAGTGCCCGCCCGTACCACCCATGCATATGGCCCATGGTATCGCGATCGCGAGCTGGCAGTGATGCTTTCACGACCGGCCGACATTCGAGGCGAACATCCCCAGATGGTTGCGATGTCGCGAGCAACGTCTTATCGAACGCAGCGAAACCGCGCGAGCTTGTCACGCGCGAGACCTGACCTCGCTGTGAGACAAGGCGGCATCCGAGCCGAGACACCACGTGTACAGACCTGGCCCTGCGCGAACGCGAACAGCGTCGGATCGCCGCCGGGATACGGCGCGAACACATCGGTGGTGTATTCGCTCAGGCCATCGAGGATCGGCGCGGCGACGCTCGATCCTAGTTGCCATTCGGCTTCGTTCGGCAACCGCAGCGCGCTCGAGCGAGAAGCATGAAGTGGCTCCTCGTCCTCTTTCTCGGCTGCTCTTCCGCCCAACAACCACCGCCTCGCCAAACCCGATCGAACGTGCCGCCTTCTCCGCCCGACGCCGCCACCGCTGATCTCGATCAACCCACGGTCACCGTTCGCAACGACCATCAGTGGACGATCCGCGTGACCCACACGCTCGAGGCGCGGATCGCGCTGTACTACGAAAAGTACCAAGACGAGATCGAGAAGCCGATCGATCGCTCGACGCTGTAGAAGAAATCAGACGACTACGACATCGACTGTTGGGGCCGTGGTACGCCGCAGTCATGAAACAGGTCTTCTTGATCGCGCTCGTCGCGTGCGGCTCGAGCACTCCAGCACCTGTCGTTCCACCCGCGCCCCCACCCGAATCGCTACCGGTCGCGATCCAGCCTCCCGTGCCGGCGCCGCCACCGCCCGCGGTCGGGCATCCGGATCCGAACTTGATCCCGCGCAGCGTGCTGTTCGGCAACCCCGATCGCACGAGCGTGCAGATCAGCCCCGACGGCAAGCAACTCGCGTGGCTCGCGCCGAAGGACGGCGTGATGAATGTCTGGGTCGCGCCGATCGGCAAGCTCGAGCAGGCCAAGGCCGTCACCTCCGAGACCAAGCGCCCGATCCGCACGTACTCGTGGGCTTACACGAACAAGCACCTCGTCTACGAGCAGGACCAGGCCGGCGACGAGAACTTCCACGTGTTCCGCGTCGACCTCGCCGACGGCAAGACCACCGACTTGACTCCGTTCCCGAAGTCGCGCGCCACGATCGACGGCCTGTCGGATGCGGCGCCGACGACGCTCGCGGTCACCGACAACGATCGCGATCCGAAGTGGTTCGATCAGTACGAGATCGATCTTGCGACCGGCAAGCGCATGTTGATCGCGCTCAACGATCAGGGCTTCGACGGCTTCGTGCTCGACGCCCAGCTCCATCCGCGGTTCGCGACCAAGCCCCTGCCCGACGGCAGCGCGGAGATCTACGTCACCGACGTCGTCAAGCAGCCACCGGCGGACGGCAAGCTGACCTGGAGGCTGTTCACCAAGGTGCCGTTCGAGGATGCAACGACCACCGCGGTGCTCGGCGTGGCGCCGGGCGGCAAGACGGTCTACATGACCGATTCGCGCGCGAGCGACACCGGCGTCGTCGTCGCGATCGACATCGCGACTAAGAAGCCGACCCCGATCGCCACCGATCCCAAGGCCGAGGTCGGCGACACGATCCTCGATCCGCACACCGGCAAGCTGCAAGCGGTCGCGTTCGACTACCTGCGCACGCGCTGGCAGATCGTCGACAAATCGATCGCCGCGGATCTCGCGGGTATCGCGAAGCTCGCGCCCGGCGACATCGCCATCACGTCGCGCACCCAGAACGACAAGCTGTGGATCGTGACGACGTCGTCGGAGCAGAAACCGGCGGACTACTGGCTGTGGGATCACCGGAGCCACAAAGGGACGTTTTTGTTGTCGGCGCGGCCCGAGCTCGCGAAGTACACGATGGCGACGATGACGCCGGTCGAGATTCCCGCGCGCGACGGGCTCACGCTCGTCAGCTACCTGACCCGCGCGCACGCCGACAAGCTCGGTCCGATGGTGCTGCTCGTCCACGGCGGCCCGTGGTATCGCGACCAGTGGGGCTTCAACCGGTTGACCCAGCTGTTCGCAAATCGCGGCTACGCCGTGTTGTCGGTGAACTTCCGCGGCTCGACCGGGTTCGGCAAGAAGTTCCTCAACGCGGGGAATCTGCAGTGGGGTAAGCACATGCACGATGACCTGCTCGACGCGGTCGCGTGGTCGAAGAAGCAGGGCATCGCCGACAAGGTGTGCATCGTGGGCGGCAGCTACGGCGGCTACGCGACGCTCGCGGGCCTCAGCATGACCCCGGATGCGTTCGACTGTGGCGTCGATCTGGTCGGTCCCTCGAACCTGCTCACGCTGCTGTCGACGATCCCTCCGTACTGGGCGCCGATCGTGGCGATGTTTCGCACCCGGATGGGCGATCCGACGACGCCAGAGGGCAAGCAACTCCTGACCGAGGTGTCGCCGCTCACCCATGCGGCTGCGATCACCAAGCCGCTGTTGATCGGCCAGGGCGCGAACGATCCGCGCGTCAACCAAGCCGAGTCCGAGCAGATCGTCGCAGCGATGGAGAAGCACCACCTGCCCGTGACGTACGCGCTGTTTCCGGACGAGGGCCACGGCTTCGCGCGGCCCGAGAACAACATCGCGTTCTTCGGGATCGCGGAAGCGTTCCTGTCAGCGCATCTCGGTGGCAGCTACCTGCCGCTGACCAAGGAAGAGCTCGCGGCGTCGTCGATGGTGATCAAGACCGGCGCCTCGGGAATTCCCGGCCTGCCGCGCTGACGATCATGGGTCGCTCGCTGCGCGTCGAGAACGGTCCCGGCTGGGTGATCGATGTCGGCGATCGGGATCGTGCCGTCGTGGTACGATCAACAGAGCTATGGTTCGATGGGGTATCGGAACGTTTCGCCGTCGCTGATCGATGCCCTGGATACTCCAGCTCGTCACGTTGAACTAGCGCGATGCGCTACACGATGATCGTGTTCCCGACCGCTCGAAGCTCGATCTTCACCAAGCTGATGTTCGTCGCGCTCGTACTGAGCTGCGGCCCGGTGGCGCGTCCCGTCGTCCCGGCCAACGGCTCGCAGATCTATGACGCGATGCTGCAGCGCTACGCGTCCGCGAAGACGTACTCGGATCGCGGTGAGGTCACGGTCGAGCTCGTCCGCGGCAAGGATTTGGATCGCGAGCAACTGAGTTTCACGACCAGCTACGTCCACGACGACCAGCTCCGCTTCGAGATGACGGTGGAGCACGATCCGAACCAGACGCTCGAGCTGTGGTCGAACAAGACCCACACCTACATCAAGGCGTTCTTCAACGACAGCATCGTCGACTACGGCGCCGACGTGATCGCGGCGTTGCACGCGCCCGCCGGCATCACCGCCGGGCTCACGAGCGAGGTGCCGCTCGCGTTGCTCGACAAGCACCCGCGGCCGACCGCCATCGAGGTCGTACCGAACACCGGCCCGGTGTGGGAGTTGAAGGCGACGTTCGGTGGTGCCGACGTCGAGCTGTTCATCGATCGCGAGAGTCTCGTGTTGAAGCGCATCGAACGCGTGCAGCGCACCACACCGACGGCATCACGGCCGGTCGTCGTCACGATCAAGACGACGATCACGTACACCGCCGTCCTCGATGGCATCGTCACCGCTGCGATGCTCGCGCCGCCGGCGCTGACGCTGCCGATCGTTCCCGACGGGCCACCGGCGTGGCTGGGCATCCTGACCGACCCGAAGAGCTCGCGCGTCCAGCAGGTGATCGCCGGCGCGCCCGCGGACGTCGCCGGGGTCAAGGTCGGCGACGAGGTGGTCTCGATCGATGGTCATGCGGTGACCACAGGCCAAGACGTCGTCGCCAATGCCCACAAGCTGCGCGCCGAGCAGAAGGCGCCGATCGTGGTCAAGCGCAACGGCACCGTGGTGCCGCTGACCGTGGTCGCGAAAGCGCGACCCGATCCTGCACAGCTCCAGGCGAAGGCGATCGGCAATCCCGCGCCACCGTTCGCGCTCCACGGCCTCGATGGCAAGACGATCGAGCTGGCGAGCCTGCGCGGCCAGGTCGTCGTCGTCGACTTCTGGGCGACGTGGTGCAAGCCGTGCGCGATCACGACTCCGCACCTCGACCAGCTCGCGAAGGCGCACCCGGTGCTCCACGTGATCGGTATCTCCGACGAGGACCGCGACGACGTCACCGCATACCTCGCGAAGCATCCGGTCAGCTACCCGCAGGCGCTCGATGCGCGCGACGAGGCGACCCGCGACTACTTGATCCAGGGACTACCGACCGTCTACGTGATCGACAAGACCGGCGTGGTTCGCTACACGGCGGTCGGCGTCCCCGACTTCGACGAGCTCGACGCCGCGATCGGCGAGCTCCTGAAGTGACGTGCGCCTGAGATCCAACCGAGCGCTCGCGCATGGAGAGTGAGCCGCAACTACGCGAACCTCGTGCGCTAGCTGCTTGGCTCGCTGCTTGTAATACCCCCAAGCATGTTGGCCATCCTCCTCGTCCTCCTCGTCATTTCTCTGCTCGGCGGCGGTTTCGGCTATCGCAGCGCTGGCCCGTGGGGTTGGTCGCCGGCGGGAATCCTGATCGTCATCCTCGTGATCATGGCGGCCACCGGGCGGTTGTAGTCGCTAGTTGTGCGCGAGCGTGAAGTTGGCCGAGCTCATCTGCCCCGTGGTCACGGTGAGCTGCTGCGCCGTCGCGTTGTGGTCGACGTACACGACGCTGATCTCCCACGTCCCCGCCGCGACACCGGTCACGGTGTAGCTGCCCTGCGCGTTGGTCGTCGCCGTGAACAGGCCGCGATTGACGCGGACCGTCGCGCCCGACACCGGGTGATTGTTCTCGTCGAACACCGACCCGAACACCGAGCCCGAGCCCGGATCCGTACCGACGCGCACGACGACGTGCGCCGCCTTCTTGGTCAGGTGGCCCATCGTGTCTTCGCTGATCACGTGGAGCACCCAGATGCCGGCCGCGAGGTTCGACACGAGCAACTGCTTCTGCGATGTGACGAGCGACGTATCAGCGACCGTCGGGATCGTGTCGCCGAAGTGATCGAGCACGTAGTGAAAGCGCTTGAAGTTCTTGTCGTCGAGGCTCTGCGGATTGGTCCACGCGAAGTACGGGTTCGGGTTGTCGTACCAGGTCGTCGGCGAGATGTGACTGGTCGACGAGGCGGTCGGCGCGGTGGTGTTGATCGTCACCGGGAAGCGGCTCTCGACCGTACCGAGCGTCGAGTTCGCGTCGATCGCCGCGATGTGGACCCAGTTGGCACCGGCGGTGAACTCCGTCGCGTCGACGTCGAACGACTCGGACGCGGTGAACGTGCCCTGCGCCGGCACCGGCGGGAGGTGCTCGGTCGTATCGACGGTGTGCAGGTAGCCCTGCGCCGTGTCGAACGGCCGCTCGTGCGTGACGGTGAACTTCGTGAAGTTGTCGTTGTAGGTCAGCGTCGGATCTGGCTGCGTCGGTGACGTCAGATCGATCGGCGGGCGGCGCCCCTGGGTCACCGTGCCGATGATCGTTCCGGTGTTCATCAGGGTCGAGCCGTAGAGCAACCGCACGCGGCCATTGCCGGAGGGCGTCGAGCCGTAGGTCCCGCCCGCGGTCGAGATCGAGCCCGTGATCTCGATCGTGTCGCCGGCGATCTGGATGCCACCACCCGAACCGCCATAATGATCGGCCGGCTTCGCGTTCTCACCGGAGGCCAACAACTGACCCGCGATCGTGACGTCGTGCTTGGCGATCAACCGGATCCGGCCGCCGCCGTGGGTCGGCGAGATCATGTTGTTGACCGGAATCGCGCAACCGGTCGAGCCGTTCGCACCACCGACCGCGCCCCGATCGGCCGCCGCGTCCTGCTCGCCGCCCCAAGCTTGCTCCATGTAGCCGGACGCTGCTTGCCCGTAGTTCGACGTGAAGTTCGTGTAGTACGGATAGCCGTAGTAGCAGCTCGCGCCGCGGGTATCGACGCCGGTCGGTGCGGCCGCGATCGCGGCGCCCGCTTCGACGCGAATGTTGTCGGCGATGATGGTGAGATCACCGGTCGACGACGTCAGCGTGCTGTTGCCGCTCACCACCAGATCGCCCGCGACGATCACTTCGCCGTCGTAGTTGGAGTTGGTGCCGACGTTCAACCCATCGAGCGCGCACTGGCCGCTCGCGCAATACGTCGTGCAGGTCTCGCCGACGTCCCAGCCGCTACCGGCTGCATTGCAGGTCTCGACGGTCTCGCCGTGGCAGCGCTTGGTGCCGGCCTGGCAGGTCGGATCGGTGCACGCGCCACCATTGCAACCGGTGCTACAGGTCGAGACGTACTGCCACGCGGTCCCCGCGTTGTTACAAACCTCGACATCACCACTCGGTCCGCAGCGAAACGTGTGCGCAGTGCAAGGCAGGCCCGACGACTCGGATTGACAGACCGCCGAGCAGCCGTCATCGCCGACGGTGTTGCCGTCGTCGCAGCCCTCGCCGGCCTCGAGGATGCCGTCGCCGCACGTCGCGGTATGGCCGTCCTCGAGCATGCAGTCGTGCGAGCAACCATCGCCGTCGACGTTGTTGCCGTCGTCGCACTGCTCGGCGCCGCCGATCACGCCGTCGCCGCAGCCCGGCGGGACGTCGCTACCGCCGTCAGCTCCCGAGTTGCCACTGTTGTGGGCGCAGCCAACGACCAGGATCGCGAGAACGAGGAACCGCTTCATGCGCGATCGAGCCCCGAGTCACCTTCAGGTCGCAGGAAATCGTACGTCCGGCTATGGGATCTCGTCCGCTCCCGAATCGGCCGTGCTGCCGGTCGGTTGCGGGCGCGGATCGCCGTCGACGTCGACGGTCTCGGTCGACGCCGGGTCGGCCAGGCCGATGGCCGGCGAGCCGGGCTGGATGTGATAGTCGTAGGTCGCCGGCGCGACGAACAGCGGGTCCAGCGAGACGTTGTTCGCCCCCCCCGTGTAGTCCGCGTCGACCACGCTGTGACCGACCACGCAGGCCGGATCGATCGAAGGCGCGCCGTTGCCATAGAGGATCGAGCTGCGGATCACGATCCCCGGGGCGGTGCACGTGATCGCGTGGGCGCTCGTCGTCGACGTGTTGCCCGACATCGTCACGTGCTCGATCGTCCCGGTGGTCCCGGTCGCCAACACGACGCCGCCCTGGGTCGAGCCGTTGTTCGTGATGAACGAGCTCGTGATCGTGATCTGCGCGCCGACCAGATAGAACCCGTAGATCGAGTTGTGGTCGACCGTCGAGCGATCGAGCGTGAACGCGCACGAGCTGACGTACGCGCCGGCGGCGCCGTTTGCGAGCCGCACGTGCTCGAAGTGGAGCTCGCCGCTCGTCGTGCACTCCGCCGCGTACGCGGTGGTCCCGGCCGCCGTGTTCGAGAGCTCGAAGTCGACGTTCTGCACCGTCATCGCCGCGCCCATCACGTCGAACATGATCATGACCGCCTGCGCCGACGTGTCTTGAAACGTCGCGCCCTCGCCCGTCACGATCACGCTCTTGGTGACGGTCAGGCTCGCGGGTCGATCGTAGGTCCCGGCGGCGAGCTTGATGATGTCCTGGGTGGCCGACACCATCGCGTAGGCCGCGTCGAACGTGCACGGCATCGCGGCGGTGCACGTCGAGATGACGCCGGTCGGGCTCGCGTACAGCACGCGCGCCGGATCCGCACACGTACCGTCGCCGAGGCAGACGTTCGAGCTCGGACATTCGGCATCGGCGCGGCAACCGCGACAGACGTCCGCGTCGCAGATCGCGCGCTCGGGCACCGTGCAATCGGGCGAGGTCACGCACTCGACGCACGTGCCATTCGACGTGTCACACACGGGCGTCGGTGAGCTGCACGTGCTCGAGGCCGTGCAGGCCCCGGTGCCGGCGTCGTCGGCGTTCGCGAGCGAGGCGTTCGGCACGTCGACGAACAACTCGCAACCGCTCACTGCGAGCGGCACTGCGACCAGCACTGCGAGCAACTTCACCACGCGCCCTCCAAGGCTACACCCACGGTGTTCGGCGCGGTCCAGGCGGTCGCGATCGGCGCTTCGTTCGACCGCCGCCACTTGAGCTCGAGCACCGCCGTGAACGCCGCGACCGCCGCGCCGGTGACCAGAAACGTCGTCGAGACGTGCGACATCGTGTGCGCGCGATCGAGCAGATCGAGGCCGCGCTGCGAGCACACGAGCGAGCCATCCGCCGGTGACGTCGCACAGTGATGAAGTGCGTTGTCGCGCTCGTTGATCACGGCGATGCCGGTGAACGCGCTGATCAGCAGCGCGCCCGCGGCCGCGCCGCCGACGTACAACACCTGCTGGGGACGCGGATGCGACGCGAGCGGCTCGAGCTTGACCTCGGCCTGCTTGCCTTCGGCGACCTCGATCTCGACGGGCAGCGCGTGCGCCGCGTGGATCGTGTGATGACCCGGATCGACCGGCAACACGACCGACGTCTCGACGGTCTTGCCATCGAGCTCGACCGCCTCGCCCGCCGGCAACGCCGACGCGTCGATCTTGAGATGCGGCACGCGGTCCTTCACGCCCTCGAGGCCTTCGCGCGCGAGTTGCAAGCGCTGCGGCTGGCGGGCGACCTCGGTGTCCTTGACCAGCGCCTCGAACAAGCGCTGGGCGTCGACGAGTCGCCCGATCGCCGCCCAGCAGATCGCGAGGTTGAGCTTGGTGCCGAGCGCGGGCGCGAGCGCCATGCTCTGCTCGAACAACGGACACGCCTCGGCGTTGTTGCCGGCCTTGACGAGCTCGCGCCCGTGCTCGAACGTCGCCTTGGCTTCGGCGGCCGGATCGGCGACCTCGTCCGCGAACGCGCGCCCCGCCAGCGCGAGCCCCGCCAGCGCGTGGAGGATCAGTATTGGCAGTCGAGCGGATCGCTGCACTTCTGCGGGTCTTTCTTGGGTGACTCGGACTTCTTGTCGACCGCCGGCGACGCCGCCTTCTTCTCGACCGGCCTCACGGTCGCAGCCGGCTTCTCGAGCGCCGTCTCCGGCTTGACCGACAGCGGTGCGCTCGCGGGGACCGGCGCCGGCGCAACCGGCTTCGCGATCGGCGCGACGACCGGCACCGGCTTCGCGGCCGGCAGCGATACCGGCGATACCGGCGATACCGGCGATACCGGCGCCACCGGCGACATCGCCGCGCGCTTCGCGGGCTCGTCGATGTGCGTCACCGTCGGGGTCGCGCCCGATCCGGACACGCTCGCGGCCGTCGGCTTCGGATGATGCACCAACAACGCGTACAGGATCACCACGACGCCCACCAGCACCCCGGCCGTGATCAACACGGTCGTCAGCGATCGCGGGCGTCGCACGGCGGCGGTGTAGACGCTGCGCCGCACCGGATACGGAATGCCGTCGGCCGAGCCGGTCGCGACGCGCAGGATCGACGTGTTCGTCACCGCGCGTGCATTCGGCACCGGCAGCGGCACCATCACGATCGAACCGGTGGGGATCGCGAGCGGCGGCGGAGCTGCCAACCGCGGCCGGCTGATCAGCTGGGTGCCGAACAGCGCCATGAGATCGATCATGCCGGTCTGCTGGAGCATCGGCACGGCCTCGGCCTGCGCGTCGGCCGGCAACCCGTGGACCACGCGCGGTCGGCTGTCGTCTTCGATCAGCTCGATCTCGGAGTCCTCGATCATCGGAATCATCGCGCGCTCGAGCTCGCGCCACGGCTCCTCGCGCATGCCGAACAGATCGCGCATGTAGCGGCGCAGCACGTTCGACGTGATCGACATGCCCGCGTTCTCCGCGACGTGCTCGAGCGCGTCGAGCATCGCGTGCGCCGTGTGATAGCGCTCGTCCGGATCCTTCGCGAGCGCGCGCAGCACGACCTCGTCGAGGCCGCGCGGCAAGTTCGGCAGGATCGCCGACGGCGCGATCGGATGGTCGCGCGCGACCGAGCGCAGCGTCTCGTAGTCGGTCTCGCGCTTGAACAGCCGCGAGCCGGTCAGCATTTCGTACATCACGATGCCGAGCGAGAAGATGTCGCTGCGGTGATCGATCTCGCCGGTCGTGCACTGCTCGGGCGACAGGTACGCGACCTTGCCCATGATCGTGCCCGCCAGAGTCTCGGTCGAACGGAACCGCGCCTTCGCGACGCCAAAGTCGACGACCTTGACCGTGCCCTCCATGCTCACCATCAAGTTCGACGGCGAGATGTCGCGATGCACGATGCCGAGTTGCCGGCCATCCGGCGCGCAGCGCTCGTGCGCGTGCGCGAGTCCCGCGGCGGCGCCCGCGATGATCGACAGCGCGACCTGCACCGGCATCGGCCGCTCGAGCTCGGTCGTGCGCGCGAGGATATCGAGCACGTCTTCGCCGTGCACGTACTCCATCGTGTAGAAGTAGTCGTCGCCGATCTGGCCGAGGTCGAAGACCTGCGCGATGTTCGGGTGCTGGAGCTGCGCCGCGAGGCGCGCCTCGTCGAGGAACATCGCGACCCAGCGCGCGTCGTCGCCACGCTCCGGCCGGATCCGCTTCAGCACGACGTACCGCTCGAGCCCCGCGAGGCTGTTCGCGCGCGCGAGAAAGATCTCGGCCATCCCGCCGGCGGCGAGGCGCGCCAGCAAGTCGTACTGACTCGATGCACTGCCGCGCTCGCTGGTGCCCTGGGGGGGCCCGGCCATCACCATCGAGGCTGAGCATCATTCGCTGAGGCGACTTAGGTCAAGGGCTGTTTTCAGCGACACCGCGTCCCGATCGGCTAGAAGTCCGCGCCGATGCCGGCTTGGATGATCAGCGGATTGATCATCACCGACATCTTCGCGGTGCCGAGCTCGACGGTGTCGAACAGCGGGATCGAAGGCGTGCGGACCTGGATGTGATGGACGTCGGCGTTCGCTTCCATGAACGCGATGTACTTCACGTCGATCCGAGCGAACCACTTCTTGTAGAGCTGGATGTCGAGCCCGGTCTGCAGCAACAGCCCGGGCGCCGGCGCGATCGACATATCGGGTTGGCTGATCTCGGTCAGCATCTTGTTCGTCACCTTCGCATCGAGCGAGACCAACACCGCGAAGCCGCCGCCGGCGTACGGCCGGATCCGCCCGTCGTCGATGAAGCGATACAACATGCTGAGCGTCAGCGGCGCGACCTTCGCTTCACCGAGATCCGGTCCGAGCGGACCGACGCCGGTCGGAATGCCGAGCGCGGTCGGCGCGATCGAATCGTTCGCGAGCGTGCCGGTCGCCTGGAACTTCACCGTGAACGGCAGGCCGAGGATCGTCTCGAGCGACAGCTTGTGGTTCAGGTACGGCAGGCGATAGCCGACGATCAGCGCGAACACCGTCGCGGAATCGACCGTGGCGCCGGAGCCGGCGATCGGTCCGTTCTGGATCGCGAGGCTCGCCGGCCCGTCGACATCGGCGAGCTCCATCGGCTTGGACGACGACAGCGGATCGATCAGCGCGACGCCGGCGCGGACGTAGAACCGCTCGGGGTCGAGCGGATCCGCGTGGGCGGTCGAGGCGACGAGCGCGAGGATGACGAGGGCGCGCTTCACGGCAGGGCTCCCCGAAGTGGCGCCGAGAGGAGTTGCAGCTTCATCTGCCCCGCCGGCAAGACCAGCCGGACGTCACCGGCGCCGAGCAGCGTGACCGAGACGTTGATCGTGATCGGTACGTCGGCGACGTTCTTCACCGCGATCGCGATCCGCCCATCGGGCAAGAACGTCACCGGGCCCTTGAGCATCAGCGAGAACGGCTTCGAGTGCAGGTCGTGACTCGACAGCGTGATGCTGAGATCCGGCGCGTCCATGTAGAGGTCGAGCTTGACGACGAACGAAGGCGTGCCGCCGTCGTCGTAGATGTAGCCAGTCACCGGGCCGGTCGCGGGCTCGCGCACGCGCAGGATCGAGGTCTTGGTAGGGCTGCTGACCGAGATGCCGACGCTCGCCGACATCGTCGCCGACGTTCCGTACATCACGCCCGGCGCGATCGCGACCGGCATACAGGTCGCCACGCTCGTGCCGTCGGGCAACGTACAGCCTATCTGGATCGGCTCCATCTCGACCGCCATCGCGCCGGCGATATAGAGACAGCCGTCACCGGCGGTGCCGCCCGCGCAAGACGGGGTCGTGAAGCTCGCGCTGTTGATCGAACCGTCGGTGCCTGCGACATGCATGACCGAGCGGTTGTCGTCCTCGGTGGTCTCGCTGCCGTCGATGCTGCCCGAACCGTTGACATCGGTGAACGGTGCCGCGGTGGTGAGCATGTACGTCGCACCGGAAGGCGCGGTGCCCGTGAACGGCATGACGAGGTTCGGACCACCCGCCGCGCCCGCGCCATCCATCGAGTTGAGCTGATCGAAGCTCGCCGCGTTCTTGACGCCGCAGATCTCGTTCGCATCGCAGTTGCTGTTGTTGCCGGAGACCAGCGTCATCGCGTACGTCTTGCCCACGACCCACGGCACGTCGGGGATGAACTGGAACGAGCGTTCGTGGACGATGATCGTGCCCTTGACCGGCGCGGTGCACGTGCCGGTCGAGCTGACCTCTTCGAACCGCACGCTGCCGGTGCCGCAGGTCGCCCCGAGCGTCAGGCTCGTCGGGACGACCGGTTGGTCGAACGCGACTTCGGCCGGCTCGTCCGCCGCGATCGTGAACGGATGATAGAGGTCGTCGGTGCCGGCGCCGTCGACGCACCGGCCCGGGCTCGTCGCGGTGCCACCGGTCAGCGCGCAACCGACGCCGGGATGCGAGGCGGTCACGGCGACCGGATTGTCGGTGCTCGTGATCGTGGTCGTCGAGAACGCCAATGGATTTGGCGGCGCCAGCGGATTGCCCGCGACATCGGCGACGTCGGTATAGATCACCTTGTACGGCGCGCCGCGCGCGAGCCGTGCGATCGGCCGCACGACGACGGCCGCGCCGTGACTCTCGATCACGGAGGGCACCGTGGTGCCGGCACCGGTCTGCAGCGTGAGGCCACCGGCGCGTGCGCGATCGAGATCGATCGGCTCGCTGAACAACAGATCGACACCGGAGTCGACCGCGACGTCGTGATCGTTCTGACCGGGATACGTCGCGACCAAGGTCGGCGGCGTGGTGTCGGCGTTGAGCGAGCTCGTGGTGCTCGACGCGGACTCGGTGATCAGCTCGAGCACCAGGTTGGTCGGCGCCTTCGTCACGCCGAGCAGGCCGAGGTCGAGCGCCGCGACGGTCTCGATATCGAGCACGCCGTCGGTCGCGCTGACGACGCCGACGCCGGTGAGCCCGAGGATCGTCTGCGACAGCACCGCGTTGCCCTTCGGGTCGACCGTGTAGATCGCGACGTCCATCGACAGATCGACGTACAGCGGCGAGCGCTCGTTCTCCGGGCGTTGCGTCGGATCCTGATGCGGATTGCGATACAGCCGGCCGCCGCCGTCCGTCAGCAGCTCGATCTCGATGTCGCCGGTCGAGAGGTTCGCCGGGATGATGCCGCCGAGCTTGACATCGAGGCCGCTGTTGCGCAGCCGCGAGCCGCGCCGGATCGTGAACGCGATCGGGCCGCCGAGCGCCAACGGATCGCCGAGCTCGGTCGCGAGCTCGCTCGCCAGCACGTTGGTGACCTGCGTCCCGACCAACGGCTTGTCGATCGTGATCGCGTTGGTCGGTAGACCGGTGTGCGATGTCGTCGAGCCCGGGTCGCCCATCTGGCGCGTCTTCAGGGTCTGCGGGATCACCGGATTGCCGCCGTGCGTGTCGCGAGGTGTCAGCGCCACCGTGGTCGGAGTCACCGGTTGACCGCCGCGATCGAGGAGCTTGTTGCCGATCCTGATCGTGTACGTCGCGCCGGGCGTCAGGTCGGTCTTCGGATCGAGCGCGACGTGGATGCCGTCGGTAAACAGGGTGGCCGGCACCGCGACGTTGGAGCTGTCGTCGAGCTCGATCGCACCGACCGCTTGGACGACGCTGCGCGCATCGAGCGGTTCCGAGAACAGCAGCTCGATCGTCGTCGACTCGAGCATCGGCCGGAACGATTCGGGGTTCGCCGGATCGCCGCCGTTGACCGCGATCAGCGTCGGCACCGCGGACTTCGGTTGCGAGGAGCGTGTCGTGAAGTGAAACAGCGGCGTGCCGCTCGCGGGTAGATTCGTCGCCGCGGGATCGACCGCGGCGGCGACGAACGCGGTGTAGCTCGCGCCTTCGGCGAGCGTAACGTCGAGCTCGACGGTCTTCAGATCGGTGCCGACGACCGTCGGGGTCGCGGCGATGACACCGTCCGGACCGACGAGACAAAACCCACCGGTCGGCGCGGTCGTCGAACCACCGCATGCGGCGAGGGCGCTGCCATCGACGGGCTCGGAGAACGTCACCAGGATGTGGGCCCCGGTCGGCACGTCGACCTGCGTATCGGCGGGGTACGTGAACACCACACCTGGTTGCGCGGTGGCGAGCGGCGCTACCGGGTCACTGCACGCACAAATCACCACCAGTGCGACGAAGATCCTCATCGGAGATCCACCCTATCAACTCTCGTATCCGGTGCATACCCGAAGTTCCCAACGACCTCCGGTACCTTACTCGTGTGACTGACAACCGTCCGACTGTCGAGCTCGCAGGTCCGGTGCCGACCACCGACCGCCCTACGATCGAGCTCGAGCCCGTCGTCAATCTAGCGACTCATCGCTATTCAGTTCGGCGTGCCGCGACCGACGACGAACGCAGTCAGCTCGTCGAGCGCGTCGCCGTGGGGCGGGTCGTCCCGCCGGTACCGAAACCACACTGGAAGGTCGAGGTTGGCGATCGCACGGTGACGCTGCGCAACGAGACGATGCAGATCGAGATGCCGATGGACGAGGCACGGAAGATCGCCGAAGCGATCCTGCGCGGACGCTGAAGGCGTTAATCGCGTAGGCTGGGCTACCGACTTCGGGGCTAGCCCGCGAAGGTGTGGCGCGGCTTGCCGTCGATGAGCACGCCCGAAGCTAACACTCCGGTTAGCGCTTCACGCAACCGGTCGACGTGTCGACACAGTGATCCATGTGAAGCCCTTTGTGGCGCTCGTCGATCAGCTTCTGCGCATTCCAATCCGCGAGCCGCTTGCGTTGCGCCGCGTCCTCCGCCTGCGCCGCCTCGCTCGCTCGCTTCGCGCGGCTCTGATCCGCGGCTTTGTCGGCGGTCGAGAGGACCGCCGCCGCGTGCTCGAGCTTCGCATGCACCGTATCGAGGTGGTCCTCGATCATCGCGAGGTGATCCTGCGCGGCCTGCGCGGCCTTGCGCGCTTGCGCTTTCTCCTGCTCGGCGACGACGCGCTGCTGCGCCGCCGCGTCGGCATCGCGCGAGCTCTGCACGGCGAAGTAGCCGAGCGTGATCCCAGCCGCGACGGCGATCGTGGTCACCGCGATCATCCAGCGCGGGCGCTGCTTCGCGACCTCTTCGCGGCGGAGCTCGAGCTCCTCTGCCTGGCGCCGCGCGTCGAGCTCGGCGGCGTGACGCGCACGCTCGGCCGCGTCCGTCGCCTCGAGCCTCATCCGAGCTTCTCGCTCGGCCGCGACCCGCGCTTCCTCGATCCGGAGCTGCGCGTCGCGCTCCTCGCGCAGGGTGGCCTCGAGCGTCGCCGCTGCCGCGGCCTCGGCGCGGCAGCGGTGCTCGACGACGGCCACGCGCTCGGCTTCGAAGGTCGCGCGTTCGTCTGCGATTCGCTGGGAGTGGATCGCGCGGAGCTCGTCCAGCGACGTCATGATGGAGGACTCGACCGGCATCCCGTGTGGACACCGCGTCGCGGCGGCGATTGCGTCAGCTCCGGATCGGGTTCGCGGACGCCACTAGCACTAGCGCTCGAGCGTGAGACGGGCGGCCGTCACGTCGTCGAGCGTCGAGTCGAGCGACCGCGACGGCGGCGCGAGCCGCTGCACGGCACCCAGCGTCAGCTCGGTCCCGCGCAGGCGTTCCCACCGCGCGTGTTGGTCTGCGGTCGCGTGGTGTTTCCACGCCACCGCGCCGGTGAGCTCGAGGCTCAACACGGCCATCGCGATCAGCGCACTCCAGACGCCGACGCGATGCGCGGTCACGCTACGTGCAACCCTTGGCCAGCGGGTTCGCCAAGCACTCGGCGCTGGTGTGCACACCCTTCGCGCGTTCGGCCCTCGCGGCAGCGGCCTTCGCATCGGCTGCGCGCTGGCGCATATCCGACTGCTCCTTCTGGAGTTGCTGCAGCTTGGAGCGTGCCGACGAGCGATCCGCGTCGTTCTGCGCGGTCGCGACGGCATCGACGGCCCGCGTGATCTTGTCGTTGAGATCGTCGAGGTCCTTCTGGATCTTCTCGACCTTTTCCTGCGCTTCGTTCGCGGCCTTCACCGCGGCGTCCTTGTCGCGACGATCGGATTCGGCTTTGCGATCCGCTTCGTCCGCGGCGTTCTTGCGCTGGATCGCGAAGAAGATCAGTCCGATCGCGGCGACGATCGCGAGACCGGTGACCGCGAGCATCCAGGTCGGGCGCTTCTTCGCCACTTCGGCGCGGCGCAGCTCCATCTCTTGCGCGAGGCGCTGTTGCTCGAGCGCCGCTTGGTTGCGCTGGCGCTCCGACGCTTCGACCGACTCGACGCGCATGCGCGCTTCACGTTCGGCCGACGCGCGCGACTCTTCGATCGCGCGATGGTGATCGCGCTCTTCGCGGATCTTCGCCTCTTCGGCCTCGCGAACTTTGCGCTCGGCATCTTCGCGGGCGCGAACGCGAGATTCTTCAGCAGTGCGAACCGCGGACTCTTCTTCCTCGACGCGGCTCTCCTCGATTTGACGGAGCTCGCGAAGCGAAAAGAGAACGGAATTTTCGCGTTTCTCGGACTGAGCCATACCCATCGATCTCTAACACGCACGATCCTCACGAGCAATCACTTCAAACACTTGGGCAGCCCTCGCCAAGTGCGGTACACAGCCAACCGCCCGTGGGCTTCGTCGATCTCCATAGCCACGTCCTGTACGGGCTCGATGACGGTGCTCCGGACACCGCGGCGGCGCTGGCGCTGCTGGATGGGTTGGCGGCACTCGGTATCACGGACCAGTGCGTGACTCCGCACCAGAAGGCCGGGCAATACCTGCCGGATTGGGCGCTGGTCGAGCTCACGCTCGCCGGGCTCGAGGCGCTCAGAAAGCCCCATCACCCCACGCTCCGGCTCGGCGCCGAGAACATGTGGGATGATGTATTCTACACGCGAATCGTCGACGGTGCGATTCCTCATTATCGGGGGACGGCGGCGTTTCTCGTAGAGATCCCACCGTCGCTGATGCCGCCGGGCATGGTCCAGCAGTTGTTCAAGTTCCGCATGGCGGGCAAGGTCCCCGTGCTCGCGCACCCGGAGCGCTATCACGCGCTCTGGGACAACGATCGACTCGCGGGCGAGCTCCGCAAGCACTGCGCGTTCGCCGTCGACCTCGGCGCGATCGGCGGCTTTCACGGCAAGCGCGAGATGAAGGCGGCGCGTCACCTGCTCGAGACCGGGCTCGCGACGGCGGTCGCGACCGACGCCCATCAACTCGGCGATCTCCAACAGGCGCAGCAGGGCCTCGCGTGGATCGACAAGAAGCTCGGCCACGCGACGACGATCCGGTTGTTCGATCACGCGCCGCGTGCCCTCCTCGCCGGTGACCTTCCAGACCCGTGAAGCTCGCGATCAACCTCGCGCTGTCGTTCGGGATGCTCGCGCTGTGCGTGTACTTCATCTGGCCCGATGGCCAGACGCGCGACCAGATCGGCGTCGCGTGGGGCCACATCCATCTCGTCGAGCTCGCGCCGTACCTCGCGATCTACATCGGGTTGCTCGTCGTCGTGCAGCTGTGCCGCGCGCTGCGCTGGAATCACCTGCTCGCGCCGCTCGGTGCCCACGTCCCGTGGGGCCCGCTGCTCGCGATCTCGTCGGTCGGCTTCATGGCGATCCTCGCCCTGCCCGCGCGGCTCGGCGAGCTGGTCCGGCCGGGCCTCCTGCGCAAGCGCGGCATCTCGGCGACCGCCGCGCTCGGCACCGTCGCGGTCGAGCGCATCGTCGACGGCCTGCTCGTCTCGGTGTTCGTGTTCGGTGCGTGCTTCGCGCTGCGCGGACCGAATGCACCGGGTTGGATGATGACCACCGCGTGGCTCGCGCTCGGCATCTTCACCGCGGCGCTGGTGTTCCTGATCTTCGCGATGCGCCGGCCGCACGCGACCGTGACGTTCTGCTTGAAGCTGTCGCTGTTGCCGCGGTTTGCACCGCGCGCCGCCGCGGCGATCGAGACCAAGTTGCTCGAGATGATCCGGGGGCTCGACGTGCTCCACGATCGCCGCAACCTGCTCGCGTTCCTCGTGTGGAGCCTCGCGTACTGGGGTGCGAACGGCGCCGGCGTGTGGGTGCTCGCGCGCGGGTTTCACCTCGATCTCTCGCTCGTCGGCGCGTACGCGGTGATGGGGCTGGTCGCGGTCGGCATCGCGCTGCCGAATGCCCCGGGGCTGTTGTTCCAGTTCCAGGCGCTGACGCTGCTCGGGCTCACGCTCTACCTCGGGCCCGGCGCGAACACCGAGCACAGCGCGATCTATCCGACGACGTTTGCGTTCGCGAACGCCCACTACGTGCTGCAGGTCGGCTGGTACATCGTCTGTGGCATCGTGGGGCTGGCGACGCCGTGGGTCTCGTTCCACGACCTGTGGACATCGCGGCGATCGCCAAAAACTGGCTCGCCGGACCCCGCGTAGCCACCATCGGCCAATGCGCCGACTTCTGATCGCTCTCGCCTTGTGTGCGACGTCGACACCGGCGCTCGCGCGTTCGCAGAAGACGCTCGCCTATCCGAAGTCCGAGTCGTTCGCCGCGGCGGTGCGGTTCATCCGCGTCGACGAGGGCTTGAAGATGATCGAGAAGGACAGCGATGCCGGCTACGTCTTGTTCGAGCTCCACGAGGAGAAGAAGACGTTTCGCGGCGCGCTCGAGATGATCGACGTCGTGCAGGACGGCCGGCACGCGGTGCGGTTCGTGATGACGATCCAAGATCGTCCCGAGTGGCAGGAGATGGCGATGCTGAACCGCCTCGAGTCCAAGCTGCGCTCCGAGCTCGGTGCGCCCGCGCCGGCTGCCGACAAGAAGCAGCCGGTGGCCGATGGCGATGACGCTCCGAAGAAGAAAGACCCCGACGGCAAGACCAGCGTCGACGAGAAGCGCGAGAAGCCCGGCGAGCACAAGGACGAAGGTCCGCCGATCAGCGAGACCCCATAACCTCCCGGCTGAGCTAGGCTGCGGCCATGGCTGGCCTCGTCGATCTGCGAAGCGATACCGTCACGCGCCCGACCCCCGAGATGCGCAAGGCGATGGCCTACGCCGATGTCGGGGATGATGTCTACGGCGAGGACCCGACCGTGACGAAGCTCGAGCACCGCGTCGCCGACCTGCTCGGCACCGAGGCCGCGCTGTTCGTGCCGACCGGCGTGATGGCGAACCAGATCGCGCTGCGCGCCCACACCCGCCCCGGCGACGAAGTGATCATCGGCTTCGGCGCGCACTGCTGGCGCCACGAGTCCGGTGCGCTCGCAGCACTCGCCGGATTGCAGACCCAGACGCTCGGCGTCGACGGGATGTTCACCGCCGCCGAGGTCCGCGCCGCGTTCAAGGCCGAGGATCCGTACCAGGCCGCGACCAAGGTCGTCGCCGTCGAGAACACCCACAACATGGCGGGTGGCGTGGTGTGGGATCGCAAGCAACTCGCGGCCGTCCTCGAGGTGTCCCATCAGCTCGGCATGAAGACGCACCTCGATGGCGCCCGGATCTGGAACGCGGCGGTCGCGACCGGTGCGAGCGAGCAGGAGCTCGCCGCCGGCTTCGATTCGATCAGCGTGTGTCTGTCGAAGGGGCTCGGTGCACCTGCTGGTTCGGTCGTCGCCGGATCCAAGGCGCTGATCAAGGAGTGCCATCGCGCACGCAAGATGTATGGCGGTGGCATGCGCCAGGCCGGCATCCTCGCGGCCGGTGGACTCTACGCGCTCGATCACCATCGCGCGCGGCTCGGCGAGGATCACGCGAATGCGAAGGCGTTCGTCGAGGCGCTCGCGGGTGCGAAGCATCTGCGGATCGACGCGGCGCGCGTGCACACCAACATCGTGATGATCGATCTCGAGCGCGGCACGACCGCGCAGGTGATCGAGCGTGCGAAGGCGCAGGGCGTGTTGCTCGGCGCGGCGACCGTCGGCGCGGTGCCGCTCGCGACCGAGGGCATGCTCGGCGGTCAGCGGATCCGCGCGGTGATGCACCTCGATGTCGATCGCGACAACGTGCTGCGCGCAGCGAAGATCATCGCGGAGCTCGCCGCGCAGCTGTGAGGTGGTTGGTGGTCGCGGCGGTTTGCGCCTGCTCTGCCCCGGCGACGCTTCCCGAGCTCGCTGCGGCGGAGCACAGCGAGTCCGCGGGTCAAACCGATCAGGCGCTCGCGCAGTATCGCGCCGCGCAGCAGCGGTGCGGCGCGTTGCAACCGAAGCGCCGCGCGACCCAGGCGTGTGGTGAAGCGCTGCTCGGGGAAGCCGAGTTGCTCGAGCACGCACAGCGCACGGACGCCGCGATCGCCGCGTACCTCGCGATCCCCGCGCGCGCACCGGACGATGCGGTCACCGCGTCGACGGCGCTGTATCGCGCCGGCGGCCTCTTGCTCCACGCGAATCGCACGACCAACGCATGGACCGCGCTGTGGAAAGTGGTCACCGATTTTCCCGACGAGCCGATCGCGGCGGATGCGCTCGAGACGTTGCTCGAAGACGGCCGCGGCCGCGCGCCGCAGCAACTCGCCGACGAGATCACGAAGCTGCTCACCGCACTCGCCGAGACCAAGGTCGCCGACAACCTCGTGTGGTCGCTCGCCGACCTCGAAGCGCACGAGCTCGCGAACCCCAGCGAAGCGCGCTCGCTCTATGATCGGATCCCGGCCGACTATCCGGATAGTGGGCTGCGCGACGACGCGCGGTGGTTCGCCGCGCAACTCTCCGAACAGCTCGGCGATCCGAAAGGCGCCGCGCAGCGCCTGCGCGCGCTGCTCGAGACCCGCGAGGTCTCGTTCGGCGTCGGCAGCTACTTCTCGGTCTGGCTCGACGACGCCCAGCTCGAGCTCGGCAAGCTCCTGCGCGACTCGCTCGACGATCTGCCCGGCGCCGCCGCGGCGTTTCGCCAGCTACCGAAGGACTATCCGGCGTCGATCCTCCGTGACGATGCGCTCTACGAGCTCGCCGTCACGCTCGACAAGATGCGTGACACTACCGGTCGGTGCCACGCGGTCGCGGCGCTCGTTACGCTCGAGCCCGACTCGAAGTACATCGCGCGCGCGAAGGAGCTCGGTCCGTGCCCGTAGACCTCGTCCACGCGATCCGGGTCGCGAACGTCAGCAAGCACTACGGGCGGCGCGAGGTCCTCGACGATGTCTCGCTCACGCTCACGCGGGGCGGTCGTCTCGGGTTGATCGGGCCGGCGGCGGCGGGCAAGAGCGTCCTGTTGAAGCTGATCTGCGGGCTCGAACCACCGACCCGTGGTGAGATCGAGCTGCTCGGCACGAACATGGTCGGCCGCCGCGAGGCCGAGCTCGGCGAGGTCCGCAAGCGGGTCGGCATGCTGTTCCAGAACTACGCGTTGTTCGACTTCCTCACGGTGGCCGGCAACGTCGCGTTTCCGCTCGAGCAACGCGGCGAGCTCACGATCGCCGAACGCGTCGCGGCACGGCTGCGCGCGGTCGGGCTCGCCGGTAGCGAGGACAAGCTCACCGCCGAGCTCTCGGGTGGCATGAAGAAGCGCGTCGGTATCGCGCGCGCGACCGTCGCCGATGCCGAGCTCGTGATCTACGACGAGCCGACCGCCGGCCTCGATCCGGTGACGACGCAGAAGATCTACGACCTGCTCGCCGCCGATCAGCAGCGCACCGGCGCGACCGTGCTCGCGGTGTCGTCGGATGTCGCCGCGCTCGCGACCTTCGTCGACGAGATCGCGTTCCTCTATCGCGGCCACATCCTCTACCGCGGGCCGGCCGCGACGATCCACGACGCCCCCGATCCGCTCGTCCGCCAGTTCGTGCGCGGCGAGCTCGAAGGACCGCTCGATGTGGGGTGACCTGAGAGCTGTGCCCGCATCGCTCGGCGCGAGTGCCGTCCGGGTCGCCCAAGAGGTCGGCGGCATCATCGTGATGACCGGCCAGGTCCTGCGCGCGCTCGTGCCGCCGAAGATCGACGGCCGCGAGCTGTGGAAGAACTTTTATAAGATGGGCAACAAGTCGGTGCCCATCGTCGTGCTGACGGCGTTCTTCGCCGGCGGCCTGATGACGCTGCAGACCGGGCCGTTCGTCAAGAAGCTCGGCGCGACCTCGCTCGCCGGCTGGGGCGCGGGCTATGCGGTGCTGCGCGAGATCGGGCCGATCCTGATCGCGCTGATGTTCTCGGGCCGGGTCGGCGCGAACAACACCGCCGAGCTCGCGACGATGACCGTCACCGAGCAACTCGACGGGTTGCGTGCGCTCGCGATCGATCCGGTGCGCTTTCTCGTCGTACCGCGCGTGCTCGCGATGATCGTGATGCTCGTCGCGCTCACGATCATCGGCGACCTCGTCGCGCTGACCGGCGCCGCGGTGGTCGGGCGCGGCATGCTCGACATCGGCTGGTCGACGATGTTCCACAGCTTCGTCGACAACCTCAAGCCGTACGACTTCCTGCACGGCGTCTACAAGTCGATCGCGTTCGGCGGCGCGATCGCGGTCGCGAGTTGCTACTTCGGCGTCACCGTGCGCGGCGGTGCGGTCGGCGTGGGGCGCGCGGTCAACGCCGCGGTCGTCGCCTCGGCGGTGTCGATCATGCTGCTCGACTTCTTCATCACGTACCTGTCCGCATGAGCGCCCGCACCCGCATCGAGAACGTCGGAGCGGTCGTCGTCGACGCCGCGCGCGCCACGCGCGACCTCTGGCTGGTCTACGTCTCGACGATCGCCGGCATCGTGCGGCGCCGGCGCGGCACCCGCCGCAAGGGCGAGGTCTGGCGCCAGATGTACTCGATCGGCAATCGCTCGCTCGTGTTCATCATCGTCACGCTCGGCTTTCTCGGCATGGTGATGACGTACGAGGCGTGCCTGCAGCTCGCGCGCGTCACCGGCGACTTCTCGCAGATCGGCACGCAGTTGATCCGGCTGATCGTCTCGGACTTCGGCCCGACGCTGACCGCGATGATGCTCGCGACGCGGGTCGGCGCCGGCATCGCCGCCGAGATCGGTTCGATGAAGGTCACCGAGCAGATCGACGCGCTGCGGATGAGCGGCGTGTTGCCGATCGACTATCTGATCGTACCGCGGTTCCTCGCGTCGATCGTGATGACGCTCGTGCTCGTCACGATCGGCGGCGGCGTCATGTATCTCGCCGGTGGGCTGACCGCGCACTACTCGTTCAACGTCAACACGCACATCTTCTTCGACCTCCAGGTGCTGCGCATGCGCCACCTCGTGTTGATGATCGTGAAGAGCGTCGCGTACGGCGCGGCGATTCCCGTGGTCTCGGGCTTCTGCGGCCTGCGCGCCCGCGGCAGCTCGGAGGGCGTCGGCTGGGCGACGACGTCCGCCGTGATCGGCTCGAGCTTCGCGGTGATCGTCCTCGATTTCATCATCTCGGCGGCGGCGCTGTGGCTGACCGGCGGTGACCTGTGAGCTACATCGAATACATCGAGTACAGGGGCGTCCACAAGGCGTTCGCCGGCAAGCCGGTGCTGCGCGGCATGACCCTCGCGATCACCAAGGGCGAGGTGATGTTCATCATCGGCACGTCGGGCGTCGGCAAGTCGGTCACGATCAAACATCTGATCGGCCTGCTGCGCATCGACGCCGGCGAGATCTGGTTCGACGGCGCACGCGTCGATCAGTTGCCCGAGCGCAAGCTCGCGCCGCTGCGCCGACGGATCGGCATGGTGTTCCAGAGCGCGACGCTGTTCGATTCGATGACGCTCGTCGAGAACGTCGCGCTACCCCTCCGCGTCCATCAGCGCCTCGGCATGCGCGCCGCGCTCGAGCAAGCGCGGGTGCGGCTCGCTCAGGTCTACATGGCGGACTACGCCGATCGGTTCCCCGCCGAGCTGTCCGACGGCATGCGCAAGCGCGCCGCGATCGCGCGCACGCTCGCCCTCGATCCCGAGGTCGTGTTGTTCGACGAGCCGACGACCGGCCTCGATCCGGTCAGCGCGCGCCGCATCGATCGCTTGATCCGCGAGCTCGCCGAGAAGCTCGGCGTCACCGCGGTCGTGGTCTCGCACGACCCCGCGTCGATCTTCGGGACCGCCGATCGCGTCGCATTCCTCTATCAAGGCGTCGTCCATACGGTCGCCACCCCGGCCGAGCTCCGCGCGTCGGCCGACCCCGTCGTCCAGCAGTTCATCGAGGGGAGATCGGCGGGACCTATGGAAACTCCTGGATTCTGAAGAACATCCATCAAGGTCGGACCATTCGACCAATCGTGTGTTATGAGCCAGCGATGCTCTCGACCGCACCTCCGCCCCGCTACACGGTGCAGGTCCTGTTGCCGTACTCGCAGGCCCTGAATCCCTCCGTCGTCCATCGCCAGTTGCTCGCGTGGCGCAGTGACGTCGAACCGATCGGAGGCCAGACCCACTACGGCCACTTCGGGTTCGCCATCCCGACCGGCGACCTGCCGCTGCTCGTCCACATCTTTCACGCGTCGACCCACGCGTACGCCGCCGAGCTCGAGGATGCGCTCGCGTGGTCGCCGACCTGGCCCGAGCGCTACGCCGCGGTCGAGGCCTGCACGCACTCGCTCGTGATCAGCATGGTCGCGCATCGCCAGGTCAACCACGCGACGATGTTGCTCGCGTTCCTGTCGGTGCTCGATGCGGTGCTCGCGTGCTGCGAGGACCTCCGCCCCGCCGTGCTGCACTGGATGCCGGCGCAACGCGTGCTCGCGTTCTCGGGCTATCGCATGCTGCGGATGGAGCAAGGTCCGTGCGGTCCCGCGATCAACGTGCGGATCGCCGCGATCAGCGACCACGACGTGATCGCCGATACCGTCGGCCTCACCGGTCTTGGCCTACCGGATCTGCAAGCGATCGCGCACGATCGCGATCCGGTCGAGCTCGCGTCGCTGCTCGTGCGACTCGCGAAGAGCATGTTCGTCGGCGACGCGCTCGACTACGCGTGGACCGAGGAGCAGTCGCTGGTGCTGCCGTTCCGCGATGCGATCACGGTGCAGCTCGATTAGTCGGCGGGCGGTCGATGATCTTCCACGGCTGGCGCTTCATGATCTTGCCGAGCTCCTTCGCATCCTCGGGAAACTCGGGGTCGTGCATGAGCTTCATGAGCGAGCCCTCACCGCGCGCGAGGCTCTGGTTCAGCGCTTCGACCTGCGCGAGCAGCGGATCGACCTTCGCGATGTCGGCGCGCACGCGATCGATCGCGAGCTCGATCGTCGCGATCGCGGCGTCGCCCTTCGCGCCGAGCTGACCGCGCACGCGCTCGAGGCCGGCGCGCAAGGCGGTCGCGCCGGTGTCGAGCTTCGCGAAGTCGGCGCGCGTCGCGACCATCATCGCGCGAGCACGCCCGAGCACCTCGCGGAGCTTCGCGAGCCCGGCATCGCCGCCGAGGCTGCGATCGCGCAACGTGCGGACCTCGTCGGTGAGGCCGGAGAGCTCGATGAACATCGGCGCGATCGTGTCGGCGTGCGCGATCGCGGTCGGCGACCGCGGATCGAGCTGCGCGCGGAGCTGTTCGACCTGCGTGCGCAGCGCTTCGTATTCGGGGCGCACCTGATCGCGGAACGCCGCCATCGCCGTCAGGTTGTCCCACGTGCGCTGCAACACGCGATCGAGGCTCGGCGGATCGCGACCGAGCAGTTGATCGCCCTCGCGGAGCATCGTGCCCGCCGCCTCGTCGTCCGGAGGGCCGAGCTCCAGGTAGCGCTCGGCCAGCGCACCGCGCGACGCGACGAACACGTCGCCTGCGCGATCGAGGCGCGCGGCATCGGCCGCCTCGAGCGCGACGGTGATCGCGACGCCTTCGTCGCCGTTCAACGGCCCCGGTGCACCGCGCGGCGACAGCGCGATCGATTCGATCGTGCCGACCGGCTTGCCCGCGACGACGAACGCCCCACCCTCGTGCAGCGAACCGGCGTGATGGAAGTACACGCGAATCCGCGTGTGGTGCCCCCACTCGATCCGGTCGTACACGAACACGAAGAATCCGATCGCCAGCGCGATCAGCGCGAGCGAGATCGCGCCGACCCGGCGCGTGAGTTGTTCGTCCTGCGCGATCACCCTATTCCTTCCAGAAGAACTTCCACGGATTGCGCTTGAGGTCGCGGATCAGCTCGCGCAGATCGCTGTAGAGCTCGTCCTTCGCGAGCAACGCACCGGCGGTGCCCTTGCCCGCGCGGAGGTCGGTGACCATGCCGTTGACGTTGTCGATCAAGCCGCCGGCCTTGCCGGCCGCGGTCGCGGCCTTGTCGGCGGCGCCGATCGCGGTGTCGATCCGCTGCTCGGTGACCAGGCCGGTGACCCGCGTCGCGTCGGTCATCAGCGCTTGCGCCGGCGGCGTCAGCGTCGACAGCGAGCTCTGCGCGGTGATCAGCGTCTTGTCGGCGTCGGCGAGCAACGCCGCGACCGGGTGACCGTCGCCGAGCCCGTTGTTGACCTTCGCGAGCGTGATCTTCGCCTCCTTCGCGACGTCGGCGGCCGCGACGATCAAGTCGCCGATCGCCTCGCGCTTCTCGACCAGCAGCTTGTTGATCTCCGCGACCGCGTTCGCGCTGTTCGACAGCAGATTCTTGATCGCATCGCGGTCGTCGTGGAGCACGGACGACACACCGTCGAGCACTTCGTACAACCGCGCGACCACCAGGTCGGTGCGCGGCGGATCGTGCACCGCCGGCGGCCCGTGGATCACGGAGTCCGCGGCGATCGCCGGATGATCCCAATCGCGCCCCGGCACGATCTCGAGGTACTGCTCGCCGAGCACACCGGCGGTGTTGATGAAGAACTCGGCGTCGCTGCGAATCGAATCCTTCGCGCGATCCTCGATCCACACGGTGACGCGGACCTGGACCCGCTTGCCGGTCTTCGCGTCGGGCTTGCCACCGAGGAAGTCGACGCTCTCGACCTTGCCGACCTTGATGCCGGAGACCTTGACCGGTGCGCCAGGTTGCAGCGCACCGATGTAGTCGTAGTCGACGTAGATCGAGTAGCCCGAGCGCAGCGAGAAGTTGCCGAGGATGAAGATAAAGCCGAGCAGGATCGCGGTCGACACCACGATCAGGAGGCCGACTTTGAATTCGAGGCCGCGCTCGCCTGTCGTCGTCGTGCTCATCGTTGGTGAGCATACGACCCATGGACTCCGAAAACAGTTCGGCCCTCGTTGCCGAGGGCCGATGTTACGTTACTGCTGCCAACCGCCGCCGCCGCCGCCACCTTGCGGCGGGTAGCCGCCGCCACCTTGCGGTGGATAGCCGCCACCGCCTTGCGGCGGGTAGCCTCCACCTTGCGGCGGGTAGCCTCCACCTTGCGGCGGCTGGCCGCCGGGCGGACGACGACCGGTGATGAGCGCGGTCATCTCTTCATACGCGGCCGGCGACGCCATCATCAGCACGCCGAAGAACGCGAGGATCCGGACCAGGATGTGCGCCGCGATCAGGATCGCGCCGATGCCACCGTGGTTCATCAGGCCGTCGAGGATCAGCAACAGCACCTGCGCCGGCAGCCACAGGATCAGCGCCGCTGCGATCAACGGTCCGAAAGCGTCGAGGGACTGCAACGCGGGAGGCAGCTTCTGCGGCGGCACCACGAACAGGATGCACAGCACGCCGAGCGTGATCACGATGAAGCCGATCAGGTTCTGGAGGATGTGCAGCACGCCCCCATTGAAGTGGAAGACGACGCTGAACATGTCGATCCAGCCGGGCACGAGCATGCCCGCGCCGACCGCGATGATGATGCGCGCGATCTGATCCTGAGGCTGTGCGATGCGAGCCAACAGGCCGAACACGAGCACCGCGTAGCCGAGGATGCCGAGCGTGTCGCGACCACCACCGGGCATCCCGGCGAGCACGAACAAGCCGACGAACGCGACACCGAAGGGAATCCAATGGAGGACGGCCGGCGGAACTTGCTGGCGAATGTTCGGCGGCGCCGCGGCGACGAGCAGGTACGCGCCACCCGCGATGATCGGCCAGATCAAGAAGTCCCACTTCGGAACGCCCGAGGAGAACGGGAACACCGTCGACGGGCTCGTCGCCAACGGCACGATGATCGAAGCGAGCAACGCGATGCCGGCGAAGAACAGGACCTTGCGCTGCAGCGAGGCATCGCGAAGGCGTGAGACCGGGAAGCCGAAGATCGTCCCCGGCGCCGACTGCGGAATCCCACGCGCGATGTTATCGAGCGGGCCGGGCAGATCTTGCTGCGGCGGCGCGAACGGATTCGGCGCCTGCGGATAGCCGGGTGGCGGTCCGCCGAAACCCTGCTGTGGTTGTTGCGGTTGCTGCGGAGCTCCGTACGGCGTCGGCGCTTGACCGAAACCGGGTTGCGGTCCGGGCTGCGGCTGACCGTACGGCGCGGGTTGCTGACCATACGGCGCCGGCTGCTGGCCATACGGCGCCGGCTGTTGCGGCTGACCATACGGTTGCTGCGGTTGCGGCTGACCATACGGTTGCTGCGGCGGTTGTCCGTATTGCGGACCCGGTTGCGGCTGACCGAAACCTTGCTGCTGCGGCGGTTGACCTTGCGGTTGGCCGTACGGTTGCTGGGGCTGTTGCGGATACGGCGGCTGCGCCGGCGCGGCCGGTTGTTGCGGCGGTGGTGCGAAGCCTTGTTGTTGCGGAGGCTGGAAGCCTTGGCCTGGAGGGAAGCCGCCACCCGGATTCGTGTTGCTACCGGGACGCGGCGCCGGTCCCGGTGCGCGTGCCGGTTGCTGCGCCTGCGGAATTTGTGGTGCCGCGTAACCGAACATCGTCTTCGCAGGCGCGGGGCCACCCGGAGGTGCGCCCGCTTGCATCGGCGGCATCGGCCGGCCACAGGTGCCGCACGCCGGCGCGTTCATCAGCACCGCCGCGCCACAATATGGGCACGGTCTCGTAGGTGTCGCCATGTAGGATTCCCCAGTCCTTTCGAGGGGGAATTGTAATTCGTGTGGAGCTGCGAAAGCAACGCACCTACACGGTTTCGGCCCCGTCACCACATGAAGCCGATCCGCGTGCATACTGCGAGTTCCCGTGGCGCGCCGGCTTCCCGACTTCGATGCGCAGCGCGGCGCGCCGGTCGAGATCCGGCTCGCCGACGCCGCGGTGCGTGCGTACGCGAACGAGAGCATCGCCGCCGCGGCGCTCGCCAGCGGCACGCGGGTGATGTCGCGATCGCTGAAGTACCACCGGCCGCGCAGCTTCTTCTGTCTCGAGGGCCATTGCAGCGGCTGCCTCGTACGGCTCGACGGCGTCCCGAACCTGCGCGCGTGCCAGGCGCCGTGTACCCAAGGTGCGAAGGCCGCCGGTCAGAATGCGTTCCCGTCGGCCGAGGTCGACCTGCTCGGCGCGGTCGACTTCTTGTTCGCGCGCGGGCTCGATCACCACACGCTGATGACCGGCTCGTCGGTGCTGAACAAGCTCGCGAACAAGGTCGTGCGCCAGCTCTCGGGGCTCGGCAAGCTGCCGGCGAAGTCGACCAACGGGCTGCCCGAGGTCGGAAACCGCGCGGTCGATGCGTGCGTGATCGGCGGCGGACCGGCGGGCCTCGCGGCGGCGACCGCCGTGGCTCGCACCGGCAAGCGGGTCGTCGTCGTCGACGATCAGCTGCACGCCGGTGGCAGCCTGCGCGCCGATCCGTCGACCGGTCGCGAGGTCGCGAACGCGCGGGTCGCCGAGGCGCTCGCCGCCGGTGTCGAGCTGCTCGGTCGCTCGACGGCGATCGGTTACTTTCCCGAGGACGATGGCGGGGTGTTGGCGGTCGCCACCCCCGGCCAGCTCGTGCGGGTCCACGCGCGCGCGTGGATCTGGGCGACCGGCGGCTACGTCGTCAACCTGCCGTTCGCCGACAACGATCGTCCCGGCGTGATCGCCGCGCGCGCGATCGGTCGGCTACTCGTCGATCACGGCATCCTCGGCGGCGACAAGGTCTGCATCGTCGAGGTGCCGCGGCTCGCCGACGAATCGGTCGCGCTCGCCGCCGCGCTGACCGCCGCGGGCGCCGAGGTCACGCGGGTCGCGCTCGACGACACGCTCGGCACGCGCGGTCGTAGCTGGGTGTCCTCGGTGCAGACCTCGCACGGCCGGATCGATTGCGACGTCGTCGCGGTCGCCGCGATTCCCTCCCCCGCTTCGGAGGGTCCGCGCCAGCAGGGCTGCGCGGTCGTGCTCGATCCGGAGGCCGGTGGGTTTCGCGTCGTGATCGACGACGACGGCCTGACGTCGACGCCGAACGTGTGGGCGTGCGGCGATGTCACGGGCTATCTCGGACCCTCGGACGCGGCGGCGCACGGTGCGCGGATCGGCAGCGTCGTGGCAGCAGCACTGGCCACGGTCGCGGGAGGTGGGTGATGGCGAAGAAGATCATGCTGTGCCGGTGTGAGGACGTCACGCTCGCCGACCTCGAGCACTGCGTCGATCGCGGCTACCTCAACATCGAGGAGGTCAAGCGCTACACCGGCTTCGGCACCGGCCCGTGTCAGGGTAAGGAGTGCTTGGGGCCGATGGCGACGCAGCTCGCGCGGTTGACCGGCAAGGCCGCGGCGGAGATCCCGCCGTTCACGTCGCGCCCGCCGATCGCGCCGACGCCGATCAAGCTGCTCGCGAACGCGCCCGACGCGCACCGCTTCGAGGACGATCCGTGATCGGTGCCAACATCGACGACGACGACGACGACAGCCGCGCCGATCGGTCCGGCGAGATCAAGCTACCGCCCACGCTCGACAGCTCCGGCCCGGTGCCCGAGCGCGCCGAGATCGTGATCGTCGGCGGCGGCGTGATGGGGCTCGCGATCGCGTACTACCTCGCGACCTCGGGGCTCGACGATGTCGTCGTGATCGAGCGCGGCTATCTCGCCGAAGGCGCCTCGGGTCGCAACGGCGGTGGCGTGCGCCAGCAGTGGTCGACCGAGATCAACATCCGGCTGATGCAGCAGTCGGTCGAGCTGTGCCGGCGGTTCGCGGTCGATATCGGGGTCAACGTCTGGTTCCGCCAGGGCGGCTACTTGTTCCTCGCGCGCAGCGCGAAAGAGCTCGCGCGGCTCGAGAAGAACATCGCGATCCAGAACCGCTGCGGCGTCGCGACCCGCATGCTCGACGCCGAGGGCGCGCGGTCGATCGTCCCCGAGATCGATACCACCGGCATCGTCGGAGCCGCGTACAACCCGACCGACGGCATCCTGTTTCCATGGCCGTTCCTGTGGGGCTACGCGCGGCAAGCTGCCGCACACGGCGTGCGGATCTTCACGCAGACGCCGGTGACCGGGCTCGCGAAGCGATCCGAGGGCGGCTACGACGTCACGACCGCGCGCGGCACGGTGCAAGCGCGCCGCGTGATCAACGCATGCGGCGCGTGGTCGCCCGAGCTGGCCAAGATGATCGGCGTCGAGATCCCGACGTTCCCGATCCGCCACGAGATCTGCTCGTCGGAGCCGTTGAAGCCGTTCTTGAAGCCGATGGTCAGCGAGCTCGCGAGCGGCCTGTACTGCAGCCAATCGATGCGCGGCGAGATCGTCGGCGGCGTGACGATTCCGGGCCACGCCTCGACGTACGCGAAGGGCTCGACGCTCGAGTTCCTCGCGACGTACTCGCGGCGGTTGGTCAAGCTGATGCCGATCCTCGGCGACATCAAGATCCTGCGGCAATGGGCCGGCCCGTACGACCAGTCTCCCGACGGCAATCCGATCGTCTCGGCGACGCGCGACCACCCCGACTTCTTCCTGGCGTGTGGCTTCGTCGGCCACGGCTTCATGATGGCGCCGATCGTCGGCAAGCTCTACGGTGAGTGGCTGACCGGCGGGCCGAAGCACGAGATCTTCGAGCGCTACACGCTCGATCGGTTTCGCGACGGCAGCGGCGCGGCGCACGCCAAAGAAGACTTCAATATCGGCTGACGTGATACACGGGAGCCGTGTCGATCCTCGCGTCACACACGATCGGATTCATCGGTGCCGGCAACATGGCCGAGGCGCTGATCCGCGGCCTCGTCAAAGGCAACCACGTGCCACCCGGCAGCGTCCTGGCGTCGGGGCCGCGCCGCGAACGTCTCGAGGAGCTCCGCCTCAAGTACGCGATCGAGACGCTGACCGATAACCAGGCGGTCGCGCGGCGCTGCAACATCGTCGTGCTGAGCGTGAAGCCCCAGATCATGGACAAGGTGCTGCGAGAGATCGGTGACCAGCTCGCGCCGGGCACGCTCGTGATCTCGATCGCCGCCGGCGTCGACACCGCGACGATCGAGGAGGCGGTCGCCGACGGCGTGCGCGTCGTGCGCGCGATGCCGAACACGCCGGCGCTCGTCGGTGCGGGCGCGACGGCCGTGTCGGCTGGTAAGTACGCGAGCGAGAGCGACATGGCGACCGCGCGCGCGATGTTCGATGCGGTCGGGATCACGGTCGAGCTCGACGAGAGTCACCTCGACGCGGTCACCGGCCTGTCGGGCTCCGGCCCCGCCTACGTGTTCCTGATCCTCGAGGCGCTCTCGGACGCGGGCGTCAAGGTCGGGCTCGCGCGTCGCAACGCGCAGAAGCTCGCCGCCCAGACCGTGATGGGCTCGGCGAAGATGCTGCTCGAGACCGACGAGCATCCCGGCAAGCTGAAGGACATGGTCACGTCGCCGGGCGGCACCGCGATCGCGGGCCTGCACACACTCGAAGAAGGCGGGCTGCGCACCACGCTGATCAACGCGGTCGAGACCGCCACGAAGCGTTCGCGCGAGCTCGGCCGCGGCAGTAAATAATGCTTCGTGTCGCCGGGGCAGATGTCTTTGACCTCGACGTGCTCGTGCAACCGCGAGCGTCGCGCGCGAAGGTCGGCCCCGAGCACGACGGCCGCTTGAAGATCGCGGTGACGGCGCCGCCGGTCGACGGCGAAGCGAACGCGGCCGTCAGCGAGCTGATCGCGAAGCAACTCGGCGTCGCGCGCGGAGCGGTCGCGGTGGTCGCGGGCGAAACGTCGCGGCGCAAGACCGTGCGCATCGCGGCGCCACGCTCGGTCATCGAACAGTGGATGAAGCCGCTGTTGATCGTCTGGGCGGTGGCCGGGTGCCAAGGCACGGTCGGCACCGTCGACGTCACGCTCGCGGTTTCGCCCGGCTCGACGCTGCTCGACGGGGTCGAGACCGTGCGGTTGACGCTGACCAATCCGCCGCAGGTCGCGACCTCGCAGCGCTCGCCGACCGGCGGCTTCGCGATCGATCTCGAGCTCGATGCCACCGGCGCGACCGGTTCGTTGATCGTCGACGGCCTCGCCGCGAATGGGACGACGATCGCGACCGGTGCCACGCCGCCGTTTCCGTTCGGTGGGATCGCGGCGAACATCGTGGTCTTCCTCGCGGCGCCGGACTCGATCTCGACCGCGCTCGTCACCCTCGATCCACCGCGGACCCAGCTCGCGGGCGTGCCGGTGTCGTACGGCGCGGTCTACATCGGCGGCGCGCTCGGCGACGGGACTCCGAGTGCGGCGACGGCGATCTACAACGCGTTCGATCATGCGTTCCAGGTCGGCGTCGTGTTGCCCGAGGCCAAGTCCGCGGTCGCCCTCGCCGTCGGCACCAGTGGCAACTATGTCTACGTGTTCGGCGGCACCGACGCGACCGGAGCGCCGAGCGAGACCGTGCAGCGATTCGACACCTCCGTCGCGCCGGCCGGTGCGATCACCGACTTCGGTGCGTTCGCCGGCTTCGCGCGCACGGGTCAGACCGCCCTGTCGATCGGCAACGAGAACATCCTCGTCAGCGGAACGCCCGCGGCGGTGCTCTCGGGGACAGCGAGGACCGTGACCGCCCGCGGCGATCTCGCCGGACTGCCACCGAGCGCGGCCGAGCTGACCGCGAGCGATGGGGTCGGGACCGCGATCTTCGCCGGCGCGACCGGGGTCACCCGCTATCGCAACGACGCGTTCGATGCGCTCGACGTCGCCGCGGCGGCGCGCGATGGCGCCGTCGTCGTCGCGCTCACCGCCGGCAAGGTCGGCGTGGTGTGCGGTGCGGGCGACCTCGTCCGGATCGACGCCGCGACGGGCACCGCCGACACGTTTCCGATTCCGAGCGCCCCGCGGACCGGCTGCGCGGTCGCCGCGACGCCGCGCCACCTCGTGATCGCGGGCGGCACGAACGCCGGCGGCGACCTCGCGACGACCGCCGAGATCTACGACACCGGCACGCTCGCGCTGATCGCGACGCAGCCGCTCGCGGTCCCGCGCACCGGTGCGACCGCGACGGCGTTGCCGAACGGCCAGGTCTTGATCGCCGGCGGCGTCGATGCGACCGGCGCACCGGTCGGCACGCTCGAGCTCTTCACCCCGGACTCGCCCCAGTGACGCCACGGCCCGCGAAGTTCTGGATCTACGCGATCGGCTGCACCGCGATCGCGGTCGGGCTCGTCGTGTTCGATGCGCCGAGCTGGCTCGCGCTCGGCTGCGGCCTCGCGATCGCGCTGACGACCGGCTTGGAGCGCCCCAAGGAGGGCAAGCTCCTCACGACGCTGACGCTCCAGCTCGGCGTGATCGCGCTCGGCGCCGGCATGAACCTCGACACCGTGTTGCGCGTCGGCGTCAACGGCGCGCTCGTCACCGCGACCGGCCTCGCGATCGCGATGACGCTCGGCCTCGGGCTCGGCCGCTGGCTCGGCGTCGAAAAAGACACGTCGCTGCTCGTCGCGGTCGGTACCGGCATCTGCGGCGGCAGCGCGATCGCCGCGGTGTCGAGCGTGATCCGCTCCAAGGATCACGAGACGTCGATCGCGCTCGCGGTGGTGTTCGTGTTGAACGCGGTCGCCCTGATCTTGTTCCCTGTGATCGGTCATCTCGCCGGGATGTCGGAGACGATGTTCGGGCGCTGGGCCGCGCTCGCGATCCACGACACCAGCTCGGTCGTCGGTGCCGGGCTCGCGTACGGCACGGTCGCGCTCACGGTCGCGACGACGACGAAGCTCGCGCGCGCGCTCTGGATCGTGCCGGTCACGCTCGCGACCGCCGTGATGCGGCCGACGTCGGGCAGCCTCAAGGACGTCAAGTGGCCGTGGTTCATCCTCGGCTTCCTCGCGATCGCCGCCACCGTGACGTGGGTACCGAGCCTCGCCGTGTACGGGCCGCCGATCGCGCTCGCCGGCAAGCGCTCGCTGTTGGTCGCGCTGTTCCTGATCGGCCTCTCGCTGTCGCCGAAGGCGCTGTTCAAGGTCGGCCCGAGGCCGTTCTTCCTCGGCGTGATCCTGTGGGTCGTGGTCGCGACCGTCTCGATCCCGCTCGCGATGTGGTCGACCTAGACCAGGATCTTCTTCACTTCTCGGATCAGGTGCTCGATGCCCTGCTGCTTCGAGATGAAGCCATCGAGCCGCGCACTCGCGGCGCGCTCGCGGAGCTCGTCATCGCCGAGCGTCGAGAACAGGTAGACCTTGCCGGCGACCGCACGCTCGTGGACGAGCACCGCCGCGACGTCATCGCCGAACAACTCTGGCATCTGGACGTCCATCAGGATCAGATCGAAGCCATCGGCGCCGCGCGCCGCGACCTCCTCGACCGAGCCGCGGGTCTCGACGTCGTAGCCGGCGTCGACCAGCGCGTGCTTCGCGGACGCGAGAATGATCGGGCTATCGTCGACGACCAGGATGCGCTTCACCAGATGATCTCCTCGCACAGCTCTTGCAATCGTATCCCGAGCGCGTCGGGTCCTGCATCTTTCGAGACATAGCCATCCGCCCCGACCTCGCGCACGACCCGCTCGAGCTCCTCGTTATCGGCCGACGAGCAGATGATGATCGGCGTCTTCGCCGTCTGGATCTGGGCGCGCAGCCACGAGCACAGCTCGGCCCCGTTCATCTCGGGCATGTATAAGTCGGTCACGATCAGGTGCGGCTTCCAGTCGACCAGCACGTTGACGAAGTGCTGGAGCGTGCTGCACGCGCGGACCTCGAACCCGGCATCCACGAGGATCGGCCCCATGATCTTCAGCGTGATCACGCTGTCATCGATCAACACCAACCGCCGCACGCTGCGAGGATAGCGACTTAGTGCGGCAGCTGGAAGCTCGTCGCCGCACGGACCACTTCGCGCAGCTGATCAAATGACCGAATCTCGCTGTCGGCGACCACGAACGTGCCGTCGTCGAACGCCTCGACCCAGCGTGCTCCTACACCGGTGCCATCGTGCACACCATGATCGATCTCGACCACCGGTGGCTCGCCCGGGTTCCACCGGATCGCGGCGGCGTTGCGCGTCACCGCGCGAACGGTCCCGCGATCGTCGACGCCGACCGCGAGCGCGGCGTTCGGAATCGCGGTGGTCTCGGCGGCTTCGATCCGATCCGGCCCGAGCCGCGAACGCTCGAGCACGGCATCGCGCCCCGCCGAGACGATCGCGGCGTGACTGATCGCGAGCGCGGTGACCGCACCGGTGTGCTGGAACACCAAGGTGCGACGCTTCGCATCGACCTCGTCGCCGTGGCGCGGCCACGCGAGCACGGTGCCACCGTTCGAGCCCGCGACGATGCGGTCGGCGGTGACGATCACGAAGTGGGTGTCGCCGTTCGGACCGTCGAGCGCCGCGAGCTGGGTGCCATCGGCGATCCGCCACACTCTGATCACGCGATCCTGGCCGCCCGACGCCGCGATCGTCCCGGTCGGATCGATCGCGACGGCGTCGCTGCCATGCGGATGCCCCGCGAGTGCGGGCCGCGGCTCGCCGGTCGCGCTGAACATGGCGAGCGGCCCGAGCGAGCTCGCGACCGCGACGATGCCGTGGGCGGTCGCGATCGATCGCACGATCGCGCCCTTCAGCACCTGATGCACGGGCTGCTTCGACCACCAGGTCACGCTGCCTTCGGTCGTGCCCGTGACGACGACCCCGTCGACGATCGCGATCGCGGTCGCGCGGCCGTCGATCTTGCCGAGTTGGGTGTAGCGATCATCGCCGAAGCTCCACGTCCCGACCTGCCCGCTCGCATCGACCCACGCGAGCATCGAGCCATCCGAGGTCATGCGCTCCGGCGGCTCGCCGCGCGTGTCGAGCACCGTCGGCGGAATCGCCGCGAGGTCCCAGCGCCGAACCACGCCATCGCTGTCCGACGACAGCAGCAGGCCCTCGGCGAACGTGACGTGGCGGATCCGGCCGGTGTGACCGTGCAACGCGATCACCTGCCCCGTCGTGCGATCGCGCGCTTCGAGCTCGCCGTCGTCGGCGCCGGCGGCGATCCAGCGGCCATCGCTCGAGATCGCGACGGTGCGCGCCTGCGCATGAAAGTGGGCGAGCTGCTCGACGCTGCCGTTGACGTCGGCGCGCGTCACGATGCCGCCGACGCCACCGAGCACCGCCCACGCGCCATCGCTCGCCCACACCGCGCGCTTGCAGTTGAGGCCGGTCGCGGTGGTGTGCTCGACGACGAGCGCGTTGCCCTCGCGCTTCCACCAGTGGACGAGGCCGCTGCCGTCGACCGCCGCCGCGTGCGCGCCGTCGCTCCAGGTCTGCACGATGTCGCCGGCGACCGCTGCTTCGGCGCGCGTGCCGGTCGCGACGTCCCATTGCCACAGATGCCCGTCGTGATCGCCGGCGGTGACCATCGTGCCGTCGGCGGAGAACACGACGTCGCTGATCGCCGAGCCGCCACTGGCGAGTTGTCGTGCAGGCCCGCGCGCGTGCGGCCACAGGAGAACGATGCCGTGGTCGTCGGCACTCGCGAGCCACGCGCCATCGCGCGTCCACGCGAGGTGCTGGACGTCGCCCTCGTGACCGGGCAACTGCGCGAGCAACGTGCCGTCGCGAGAGATGATCCGAAGGTCACCGTCGTCGCCGCCGACCGCGAGCTGCGCGCCATCCGGCGAGGGCCGCGCGAGGTGAACGCGCCCGGTCTTCGCGGCGTAGACCGGGCGCTGCGTCGGATCCCACACGATCACGCGGCCGTCGTAGCCGGAGCTGACGAAGCCACCGGGAAGCGCTTCGACCCAGTGGACCTCGTCGGCGTGGCCCTTCAGCACGTCCTTCGCGACGCCGCGGGCGAGCGCCTCGTGCGCGATCTCCCACGCGGTGCCGACATCGACATCGCGCGGGGTCAAGGTCGCGAGCCACGCCAGCGCTTCGGTCGGATCGCGACCGAGGGCGACCCGGGCCTGGCGCAGGATCAGTTGATTCGACCGCGATTCGAGCTCCGCGCGCGCGGTCTCGGTGCGTTGCTGCGCAGCCTCGGCGGTGCTGCGCGCGCGGCTCGCGTCGAGCCACAGCACCGTCACGATCGCGGCGAACGCGGCGAGGGCTACGCCCGAGCCGAGGATGCTCGCGGCGAGCACCGGCCGCCGCCGCACGAATGCCCGCGCGCGCTCGAACGTCGTCGGCACGCGCACCGACACCGGCTGGCCTTCGCGGAACCGCCGGACGTCCTCGGCGAGCGCGGCGACCGATTGATAGCGCTGCGCCGGCTCCTTCTGCAGCGCCTGCAGCGTGATCGCGTCGAGGTCTCCCCCGACCTCGACGCCGCCGCGCTTCGAGAGCGGAATCGGCGGGTCCTCGCAGATCAGGCACGTCAGGATCGGCAGCGGTGCGTCGCGCCCGTTGTACGGCAACTCGCCGCAGATCAATTCGTACAGCATCACGCCGAGCGTGTAGACATCCGTGCGGACGTCGACCTCGTCGGCGCGCAGCCGTGCTTGCTCGGGCGACATGTACAGCGGCGTGCCGATCAGCTCACCGGCGCGGGTCGTGCTCGGCGTGTTGTCGTCGGCGACCGCGAGGCGCGCGACCCCGAAGTCCAGCACGATCACGCGATCGTCGTCGGAGCGCACCATCACGTTCGACGGTTTCAGGTCGCGGTGGATCACGCCCTTCAGGTGCGCGTGCTGCACCGCCTCGCACAGCGCGCCGAACAACTCGAGCTTGCGATCGAGCGTGAGGTCCTTCGCGAAGTCGTCGAGCATCTTGCCATCGACGTGCTCCATCACGAGGAACGGATGGCCATCGGCCTCGCCCGCCTCGAGCACGCGCGCGATGCCGGGATGATCGAGCCGCGCCATGATCTCGGCCTCGCCTTGAAACCGCGCGAGCGCGCTCCCCGAACGACTCTGCAGCACCTTGATCGCGACCGACCGGCGCGGTGCATCCTGCTCGGCGGCGTAGACCGTGCCCATGCCACCTTCGCCGAGCACCGCCGTGATCCGATAGCCGGGGATCGCCGGCGCATCGAGGTGCATCGTCGACGGTCGCTCGTTCGCGGTGACCATCGTCGACACGCCGACGCCGAGCTCGGTGTTCGCGAGCGGCTCCACCTCGGGATCGGCCACGGCGCTAGTATACGCGCTCAGTTCGCCGCGAGCCCGGCCTTGACGTCGAGGATGCGTCGCGCTTTTCGCCCCGCGTCGTCGGCGACCACCAAGTCGTGCTTGCCCGCCGAGGGCGTCCAGAACACGCGCTCGCTCGCCGGCACGGTCGCGAGCAGCGCGCCGTCGACGAACCACGTCAATCGCGCCGAGCGCGAGCTCGCCTGGAGCGGCACCGCCTGCGCCTTGGTCGGGAGGCCGGGGATCAGGTTGATCTGCTGACCTTCGCCCGGTGTGATGATGATCGGCGGCGCGATCGCGGCCTCGGGGACGCAGCCGTCGGCGAACACCGGCGCTTCCGGAATCGCGCGATCGCGGCCGGCGAGCCACGCGGTGACCGCGCTCGGCAACACGACGTAGCTCTTGCGCTGGTAGGTCGCGTTCGGCTGTTTGCACGCGGGCAACACGGCGTGACCGGACGGATCGGTGTCGAACGCCTGGTGATACGGACACGGCGTGGTCGGCACCGCGTGGACCGGGGCGAGCACCTTGATCCGGTGGTCGCACGCCTCGGTCGGGATGTGACCGGAGTACGCGCAGACCTCGACCTCGGTGAGGTCGTCGGGTTGCGTGTCCTCGCGGTGGACGTGCGACCGATTCCCGAGGCCCTCGAGCACGTCGAACAACAACGGTCCCGCGGCCTCGGCGCCGACCAGATCGGCGCTCGACTTCTGATCGACGTTGCCGGTCCACACGACCGCCGTGAACGCCGGGCCCGAGCCGACCGCCCAGGCGTCGCGAAAGCCGAAGCTCGTCCCGGTCTTCCAGTGGATCTCCGCGGGCACGCCGTTGACGTCGCGGCGGCGCGGAAAATCCGGCCGGTCCTTGATCGACAGGGCCTGGCGCGTGAGGAACGCGGCGCCCTTGCCGAAGATCGGCTGGCCCGCACCGATCGGATCGGAGGCGGCGACGCGGAGCGAGCGATAGAGGCCGTCCTCGGCGAGCGTCGCGTACATCCCGGCGAGCTCTAGCGGTGTGAGCTCGATCCCGCCGACGACCATCGACAGGCCGTATTGACCGGGCACCGCGCGCTCCGGCGCGACGCCCATCCGCGCGAGCTCGCCGACGAACTGCTCGACGCCGAGCTGCGCGAGCAGATCGACGAACGGCAGGTTCAACGACCGCGCGAGCGCATCCTCGAGCGTCACGAGCCCGGCGTAGTCGCCGTCGAAGTTGCGCGGGTGATACGTGCCGTACTGCGACGGCACGTCCGACACCAGGTACTCCGGGAGCGCGAGCCCACGATCGATCGCGAGCGCGTACAGCATCGGCTTCAAGGTCGAGCCCGGCGACCGCGGGCGATCGAACATCGCGATCTGACCGCCGTGCTTCGCATCCTCGAACTCGAGGTTGCCGACGAGCGCGACCACCTCCCGCGAGCGATGATCGACGACGACGACCGACGCGCCGTGGATCTGCTTCGAGTGCAGCTCGGAGAGCCGCAACGCGACCTGATGCTCGACGAGCGCCTGTAGTCCGGCATCGAGCGTCGAGCGGATGCGGAGCTCGAGCGGGTGGCGGGCGCGCAACCAGATCGCGGCGTGCGGCGCTTCGCGCGGCATCGACCGCAACCGATCCGGTGGAGCGTTGATCGTCGCATCGGCGGTCGCCGACGTCGCGTCGACGCCGGCGACCACGCCTGCCTCGATCAGCTTCGCGAGGATCGCATCGCGGCGATCGCGCAGCCGCTGTTGGTTCGCCGGGCTCGGCGCGAACCGGGCCGGCCCTTGCGGCACCGCGAGCAGCGTCGCGATCTCGACCGGCGTCAGGTGCTGTGGACCGTGCCCGAAGTAACTCCACGCGGCGCTCTCGATGCCCTCGATGTTCTCGCCGTACGGCGTGCGCGACAGATACTCCTCGAGGATCTCGCGCTTGGTCAGGCGCAGATCCAACTGCACCGCGCGGAACATATCGATCGCCTTGTTCGGCAACGTCCGCGCGCGAGGCTCGTACAGCCGCGCGAGCTGCATCGACAGCGTCGAGCCGCCCGAGACCCGCCGTCCATGGACCAGGTCGGTCCACGCCGCCCGCACGATCGCGATCGGATCGACGCCGTGGTGACTCCAGAACCGCTTGTCCTCGAGCGCGACCAACGCGTCGACCAGTTTCGGATCGATCCGCTCGAGCCCGACGTGCAATCGCCACTTGTCGTCGGGCGACAGGAACACGTACGCCGGCCGGCCATCGCGATACTCGACGACCGCCGAATACCCCGTGCTGCGCTCCGGCAGCGGCACGAGATACGCCGCCGCGATCAGCACGAGCAGCGCCGCGTTGACCACGGTGACTGCGCGTGCCGCAACGCGCCAGAGGCGCGGCGCTAGAGGAGCTTTCCGGTCCACGGCCCCGCGATCACGGCGATCGAGCCCTTCGCACGTGCCCACAGCGTCGCGTCGTACATCGCCTCGGCCTCGACAGGCGGCAGCGTGAACTTGCCGGCGGTCACGGCGCGCACCGTGTACACGAGCTTCCTCGACGTGTACGGCGCCAGCGAGCCGAACGCCTCGAGGCGATCGTCGCGCAGGTTCATGAAGTCGGTCGCCCACTGCTCGTCGTCCTTGACCCAGTCCGGCTTGGTCGTGCGACCGAGCCGCGGGTTCTCGATCTCGAAGCCGGCCGGCAACCGATCGACGAGCGCGATGTTCTGGATCGTCGCGCCGCTGGTGTTCTCGATGGTGACCTCGACGAACACCAAATCACCCAGGTGCAGCGTGCCCTTCGAGAGGTCGACCTCGGTCGAGTCGAGCGTCTTGTACGTGCGCGACACCGACATCCCGTTGCCGCCGGTCTTGTAGTCGGCGCCCGGCCGGATGCCCTCGCTGTTGATCACGAGCCACATCCCCGCCGTCGCCTGCGGCACGTCGAGCGTGAGGCTCTTGTACTCGCTGGCGCGGAGCAGCGACCAGGTCTTGTCGACCGACTTGAGCTTCGTCGGCCGAGGCTTGATCATCGTGCCATCGGCCGTCAGCGTGCCCTCGGCGACGCCCTTCGCCGCGGTCGCCGTCACCCACTTGCCGAGGCCGGTCACGCCCCACACCAACTCCTGGGTGTTGTAGTAGCCCCACGACGGTTCGCTCGCGAGCGACTCGGCGACGCGCTGCGCGAGCGTCTCGCCGGCAGGATCTGCGCCGAACAGCTCGAAGAACTCCGAGAGCATGAAGCCGCGACGACGGCGATCCGAGTAGAAGCTCCAGCTGTTGATGCGCTCCGCCGAGATCGGCGTCGCGTCGACGGCCTTCAGGTCACTCGCGTAGCGCCGATCGCCGGCGAGATAGAGCGCCGCCTTCAGCGTATACAGGTCCTCGGCGATCTCGCCCTTGGGCTGTTTCGGAGACGCGTTGATCAGCGCCTGGATCCGGCCCTTCTTGCCGCGACCGGCGCGCGCGAGCACGTAGTGCAGATACGCCTCGGATTGTTCGTCGTAGTGATTCCACGGCTCGTGCACGATCTTCTCGCCGCGGTCGTACGCGGTGACGCGCGCGTCGATCCAGCCGAGCACTTCTTTCAAGCGATCCTCGGGCACCGCGTAGCCGGCCTTCTTCGCGTCGAGCAGCATGTCGGTCGCGTACGCCGTCGCCCACTCGAGCGGCTCGGTCGCCCCCGGCCAGTAGCCGAAGCCGCCCGACGGCGTCTCCATCGAGAAGATCCGGGTGATGCCGGCGAGCACCATGTCCTCGATCTTGAGCTCCGCGAGCTGCGGATCGACCTGCTCGACGAGCGAGGCGATGTAGAGCAGCGGCCGCGTCGACGACGTCGTCTGCTCGATGCAGCCGTACGGATAGTGGATGAGATAGCCGAGGTGCGCGAACGAATCGCCGTACGGATTGTTCGTCAACCAGAACGTCGTCGTCTCGCTCGTCGGCACCCAGTTCTTGAGCGCTGGTTGCTTCGCGAGATCGAGCGGGCCCGCCGCTAACCGCAGCTTCTGGATCACGTGATCCTTGGGCCCCGCCGGCAAGAACGGGACGTCGAGCTCGTCCTTCGCCGTCAACCCACCCGCGGTCGCGATCACGCGAAGCTTCGCGCCGCCGATCGGAATCTGCGCCTTGGCCTGGAACACCACCGTGTCGTTCTTGCCGTTCTCGAGCTTCAACGTGCCGGTGTCCTTGCCCATGAACGACAGCGGCACCGGCGACGCCTTGGGCTTGACCAGGCCGACGACCGGCAGATCCTGACTCTCGAGCTTGACGGTGATCGTCTGCGCCGAGCCCGACAGGTTCGTGATGAACACCGGGATCTGGATCTCGTCGCCCTGCGTGATGAACCGCGGGAACGTGACCTGCACGACGAGCGGATCCTTGACGGTGACATCCGCCTCGGCGCGCCCGACGCGACCCGCACTCGAGATCACCGCCATCACGCGGAGCTGACCGCGATACGACGGAATCTGGAACGGCACCGTGATCTTGCCGTCGGCTCCGACCGGCACGACGCCGGACCACAGCGCGACCGGCTTGATCGGCTGCACGCGGCCCTTGCCGTACGCGCCCTGCTCAGCCGCACCCGCCATGTCCTCGCCGCCGCCGGTCTTCGACGACGCACCCGCGGGGTTGTGCAGCATCGTCCAGCCGATCGTCTCGTAGGTCTCGACGCCGAGCGCGCGCTTGGTGAACAGCGTGCTCAGCGGATCGGGCGTCTTGAAGTTGGTCAGCGACAGCACGCCCTCGTCGACGACGGCGACCGTCGCGAACGCAGGGCCCTGGACCGCGCCGGCATCGAGCTTGACGACGAGCGGGCTCGACGACCGCACGTCTTTCGGCACCTCGATCTTCAGCGACTGCGTGAACTCGGTCGGCAACACGCGCGCCGACGCGATGCCGAACGCGCGGTCCGGCAAGAACGCGTCCTTGCTCTCGAGGTGCGGATCCTTGACGACGAACGCGCTGATGTAGACGTTCGGCGCGAACTCCGAGAGCGTGAAGCTCCAGGTCGCTTCGCCGCGCGTGACGTCCTTCCACTCCGAGGTGATCACGTGGTCGGTCTCGACCGTCCACAACACCTTGCCGTTGTACGGCGTGAGCACCTTCACGTCGACGGGCTTGCCGACCTCGATCTCCTTCGCGAGCTGCGGCTGCAACTGCGTCGGCTTCGCCGGGCGCGGCGTCTGATCGACGCGACCTTCGTTGTAGCCGTACCAGTACGAGTACGGATATTCGCCGTCGAGGACGAGCTCGGTCTTCGCCTTGCCCGCCTTGACCCGCACCATGTAGCCGACGTCCGCATCCCCCGGCGTCACGTCGAACGTGAACTTGCCGCCGCTGACCTTCGCCTGTTGCTTGCCTTCGGGGACCTGGCGCAGCCACCGGTTGTAGCTGCCCTCGCCGTTGTCCTCGTCGTAGCTGTAGCCGTAGTCGGCCTCCATGTGGACGAGCTCGATGTCGACGCCGTTGATCGCGTTCGCGATCGGCTTGCCGTTCCAGTCGACGACCGTACCTTCGACGGTGAACGGCTCGCCGGTGCGCGCCGCCTTCACCTTGGTCTTGAGGCCGAGATAGTACTTCTCGGGGTGCAGCATCACGGTCGTCGCCTTCACGGTCGCGCGCCCGCTGCCCGCCTCGAGCACCGAGACGCTCGCGGTGACCTCGCTGGTCTGGGTGAACGTGGTCTTGCCCGGCGTGTCGTCCCCGGGGCAGTCGATCGAGATCGCGCCCTTCGAGTCGAGCTGATCCTTGGTCGCTTCGCCGAGCGTGACCGACTTGCCCTTCGGCTCGACGCCGTAGGTCAGATCGGCATTCTCGGTCGGTGCGAACCGCGTGGGCTCCGCCGTACAGCCGAGCTCGACGCCGCTGTTCTCCGCGGTGCCGCCGAACAGATACTGCGCGGTGACATCGATCGCGATCTTGTCGCCGATCAGGAGGTTCGGTTTCTTGGGCGCGGCCGTGACCTTCATCCGCTCGGGGACGAACTCTTCGACCTGGACGTCGTACGCGGCGAGCGCCTTGTCGGCGATCGACAGCGCGACGCGCCAGTGACCGGTATCGGCGAACGCCGGCAGCGCCTGATCGACGTTGATCATGCCGGCCGGGTTGGTCTTGAGGACCATCCGCTTCACGACCTTCGCGCGCGGGTCGAGCACCTGCACGTCGACGGGTAGCGCCTGATCCGGCGCCTTGTCCTTCGCGGTGCGCACGATCGCGACGACGTGGGCGGTCTCGCCCGGGCGATACACGCCGCGGTCCGAGTACATCGCCGCGTGGTACGGCGACTCGGTGACGAACGGCGTCCCCGACGTATTCGACTCGGCGACGTCGGCCTTGAGATCCTGATAGCGGATGTAGGTCAGGTCATCGCCCTTGCGCGCGATCAGCGCGAACGGCTCGCTCTGATCCGGATCGTTGTCGCCGTTGGTGTCGAGCGTGCAGCCCTGCTTGCCGTCGGTGCTGCACTTCGCGACGGTCTTGCCGCTCTTGCGCACGAGGCTGACCTCGACGCCGCTCAGGTTGTTCGCCGTATCCATGTCGAGCGCCCAGACCTGGACCTTCTGATTCCACGGCTTGCCCGCGACCGATGACTTCTTCGCGACCAGCGACATGTTCGTCAGCAACAGCCGCGCGGTCGCCTGCGTGCCGGTCGCGACCAGCTTCATCTCGAGCACGCCGCGCGAGGTCGACGGCAACAACGACGCGACGTCGAGCCAGGTCGTGGTCGGTGCATCCGGATCGCTCTTGAGCGGAATCGTCTTCTTCAGGATCACGTTGCTGGTCCGCTCGTCCGCGACGTCGCTGTAGTCATTGCTGAGCCAGAAGATCAGGTTCTCCGGCGGCACCTCGCGCACGACGAGGTTCACGGCGTCGACGTTGAGGTGCTTGATCCCGAGGTTCGACCACGCGCTGCGCGGCAGATAGCGGCCGGTGCCCTGGAACGCGACGGTCGGCTTGCGCGCGGCGACCGAGAACGACTTCGAGAACGGTGCGAGCAACACGCCGCCGTCGACCGACGTCGCGCCGCCGTCGATCTTCACCGCGTACGTGCCGCGCTTGAAGTCGCCGAACACGCGGAACCCGGCCTTACCGTTCGTGATGTACGTCTTCTTGACCGGCGGGCTGAAGTGGATCCGGCTGATGCTCTCGTCGGTGAGCTGGCAGCGCAGCGAGAGATCGTAGTAGCCCTCGGCCTCGTACGAGTAGCGATGCCCGTCGGGCGCCGCGTCGTCATCGCACACGACCTCCATGTAGAAGCCGTTCGCGCCTTCGACCATGTACGCGGTCTTGATCGAGACGGCCTTGTCAGTCGCGACGAGGTACTCCGCGGTCGCGGCCGGCGCCTTCGTATTGAGCAGGGACGGCAAGCCGGCCTTGACGGCCATCGTCAGCTTCGAACCGAGCGCGAGTCGCGGATCGGTCAACTGCACGACGACGACGTTCGCCACGTGGCTCGGCAGCATCGCGACACCGGCGGCGGCGTGACCGTCGATCGCGAACGTCATCGACGCGCGCGCGAGGTTCGGCAGCACGGCGCCCGAGAACGTGACCTCGGTCGTGACCTTGTGATGCGCGAGATCGAGCCCGCTCGGTGCCCAGCCGAGGAACTTGAAGTCCTCGGTCTTGAACGTGTGCGTCCACTTCGTGCCGGCGGGCGGCTCGAGCAGCCCATCCCGGGTCTCGAGCTTCTGGATCTCGACCGTGTATTCGGTCCCGAACGAGAACGGGCGAGTGGGCGTGAACGTCAGCTCCGAGACCCCGCTGTAGCTCAGCGAGCCGGCGATCTCGGGCGTGATCGTCACGACCGACTTCGAGCTCGCCGAACCGACGTGGTCGCGATCGACGATCGGCGTCGCGAGCTCGATCATGATCGCCGTCGGAACGACGTGCTCCATGCCGAGCTCGTGGATCTGTGGGTCGGCGCGCTTCGACGTCACCGTCGCGGGCTTCGGCGGCAGGTCGGTCGACTTGGTCGAACCGGCGCCTGACCCGCCGGACGTGGTCGAGGCCCCCGTTGGTTGATCGTCGAGCTTCGACGGGTGGGACTTACAAGCCGATAACAGTGCCGCTGCGACGAGCGTGCACGACGCGAGTGCCCTCATGGTTCCCTGGTCCTCTACCGCAGAACGCGCGATCCACCTCGCTCATTTCAACGGCACGAGGACCATACACGGTACGCGTCACCGCTCGAGCGGGTAGCTGCGCGGTTTCCCGTCGACCGACGATCGTGCACCACCGGCGGTGATCTCGGCGCTGTCGACGATGCGCCACTCCGATCGACTGCGAAAGATCGCGCGCCACATGGTGCCGACGCGCACGGTGCCACGCAGTCGCCACGCGTCGCGGTCGGTCGTCTCGAACGGACCCGGCGCGACGTACGCCGAGCCGGTCACGGGCCCCGCGCAACGCCGCGGTCTCGTCGCTCTTGACGATCACGGAGTCGACCTCGACGCGCTGACCGCGGCCGGTCGGCTCGAACGCCCGAGCACCGTGGGGGACGCGAAACACCGCCCGCCGCAGCTTCGGACCGACCGCGATGCCGAGCAGGTGGGCGGTCGTCGTGAGGTGAGTCCAAGCGGGCCCCCAGCCTCACCCCGCGAGGGTAGCGCACAATGCCTCAGCCCCCGACGGCGGTCACGAACAGGTAGTTGCGGCCGGTGACGAACACCTGGCGGTGGTGCTGCTGGAGGTACTTCCGGTAGAACGCGATGTCCTTCACGACCAGCCCGAGCTCGGGTTGCGCGAAGTTACGCATCCGCGCGCCGTAGCTGACCTCGCCGTCGAAGTACCGACAGTTCGGGACCCCGAGGATCACCGACCCGGTCGGCGCGAGGTGATCCTGCACGAGCCGGCGCAGCAACGCGCGGTCATCGAGGTTGCCGGTCTGCATCATGCCGATCGCGATCACGAGGTCGAACCGGCCGACCTCGAGCGGCTGCGTCACGTCGGCGAGCTCGAACGTAGCGCGTGGCCAGCGCGCCCGGCCGATCGCGAGCGTGCTCTGCGAGTGATCGAGCGCGGTCACGCGTGCGTCGGGCGCCGCCTCGTAGATCAGCTCGAGCTCGTCGCCGCGATTGCTGCCAACGTCGAGGACGCTCGCGGTCGGCGGCAGGTGGGCGCGCGCGAGCGCATCGCGCAGATCGATCACGAACGACGGATCCTCGAGCTTGTGGATCCGCGCGAAGCCGGAGTCGACCCCGTACGCCTCGACACCCTCGCCGCGTTCGAGTGTCCGTTCGCGGTCGAGCGCGGTGAACGTCAGCACGAAGCCGTCACCGTCCGCGCGGATCGCGAGCCGCATCGCGAGCGCGTCGGCGAGCTCGGTCCACACCCGCCACGGTCGATGCCCCTGTTCGCCGGCATAGGCACCGGCGGTGGCGGCCGGATCGCGGATCGCGAGCTCGGCGCGCGCGCCACCAGTCAGCTCGCGCGTGAGGTAGGCGAGGATCTCGGTCAGGGGCTCGTCGGTGACGCGCAGGCCGATATCATAGGGCTCCATGTAGGCAGAGCGACTACGTCGTCGCCGAAAAGCCACATCAGGAAACGATTCTCAGAACCCCGCGCGAGTCGTAACGTTCCGGGCCGTGGGGACCCGACTTTTCGGTGCGCTGTGCGTGCTCGGTGCGTGCACCGACGCGACCCCAACAACGCAGACGATCGATCAAGCCGCGACGGTGTGCGGCGATGGGCCGGTCGTCAACGGCATGGACGTCTCGTACTACGACACGTCCATCGACTGGCCCACGGTGAAGGCCGCCGGCATCGACTTCGCGTTCATCCGCGTCACCGACGGCACGCAGTATCAAGACCCCAAGTTCTCCGAATACTGGGCCGGTGCTCGCGCCGCCGGCGTGATCCGCGGCGCGTATCAATTCTTCCGGCCCGCCGAGGATCCGATCGCGCAAGCGGACCTGATGTTGTCGTTGATGGGCCCGCTCCAGCCCGGCGATCTCCCGCCGGTGCTCGACGTCGAGGTCAGCGGCAGCCTGTCGACGACCGAGGTCGCCGCGAACGTCCACGCCTGGGTCGATCACGTGACGACGGCGATCGGCCGCGTGCCGATCGTCTACGCGGGCCTGTACTCGTGGCCCACGCTCACCGGCTCGGCCGACCTCACGTCGTCGCCGCTGTGGATCGCCCAGTACACGACCGCGGCGTGCCCGAACATTCCGTCGCCGTGGACCAAGTGGATGTTCTGGCAGCACTCCGATACCGGCGCGGTCGACGGCGTGGTCTCGAGCCAGCTCGATCTCAACGTGTTCAACGGCACGCTCGATCAGTTGATGGCGTTTGCCGGTGCGGACGTGGCGCCGTGCGGAACGATCGACGCGACCGGCGGCACCGTCGACGACGGCGACGCCTGCTTCACGCCCGGCGGACCTTCGGGCTTCATGCGCCACGTCACCGACGCCGGCGATCACAACGGCCTGTACTGGACGCACACGACGCAGGCCGCGACCGAAGCGAACTACGGCCAGTGGAATCTCAACTTCGCCGCGGCGGGCATGTATCACGTCGAGGTCTACACCGCCGCCGCCTACGCGACGTCGCAGGCCGCCGACTACGTGATCCAGGCGAACGGCGCGCTGCAGAGCGTGACGCTCGATCAGACGCGGGTCGATGGTTGGCAACCGCTCGGAGACATCACGTTCGCGGTGGGTGGCGACCAGTTCATCAACCTCGGCGACAACACCGGTGAAGCCACCCAACAACAGCTCGTGTTCGATGCGGTCCGGTTGACGCCGGTCGCGGTCGAGACCGGGAGCGGCAGCGACGCCGGCCCCTCGGCCGAGTCCAGCGGCTGCTCGACGACCGCCAGTGGCGGGGGCGGCGGCGGCGTGCTCGCGCTGATCGCCATCGGCCTGCTGCGCCGCCGCAGACGCTAGCGCCGCATAGTCCCGACGCCAAACGCGATCACGCACGCGACCGCGAACAACAGTGCGATCGCGGAGCCCGCAAACTTTTGCACCGGTGCGGCCGCCGAGCCGATCAACGCGTACGAGATCAACGTGGACTTGGTCGAGGCACGCGTGGGCATGACCACCACATAAGAGCAGCCGGCATGCCACGCTGATCAACGGCCGGTTTGCTCAACCTACGCCGTGCCGGCGACCGCATCGCGACGCCCTTGGTCGACGCCCCCGTATCCCGCGTGTGGCGCAGATCTCGGCGCGCGGACCGCGACATGCGCGTCGCGAAATTGCAGCGGGAGCGCCGACTCGCGGACGCTATCTCGATGGGATCGCACGAATCGCCGCGGCACGACCGATGCGATGTCGGTGGGGATGCGGTGGATCCTTCTCGTCAGCCTCGCGGCGTGCAGCGGCAGTGGTGCCGACGCCAGCTTCGGCGGCGCCTTTTCCGGAGATGCCGGCGCCAGTGGCGGCGGCTGCCTGTCTTCCAACGAATGCCCGACCGGCACGACCTGCAACGACTTCGGTCAATGCGAGCCGCCCGCGGCGATGGGCGATGGAGGCGTACCGCCGGCCGAGACCGAGTACACGCTCGGCACGCCGATCACCGCGCAGCGGTTCGTCTACGTGCCGATGACGGCGGAGAACGAGCTCGCACGGATCGACGGCGCCACCCTCGCCGTCACCGCGACCGCGGTCGGCAATGCGCCGCGCGATGTCGCGACGATTCCGAACAGCGATGGCGCGGTCGTGCTCGATGCGACCAACGGCACCGCCACGATCGTGCGGCCGAAGGTCAGCAACAACGAGACCGACACCGTGAAGGTGCTCGCCACGCTGCAACACCTCAACCGGCTCGACCTCGATCCGTCGGGCCGGTTCGCGGTGATCTGGTTCGACCTCGTGAAGGCCGTCGCGGACGGCGGGCTCACCGGCATCGGCAGCTTCCAGGACGTCACCGTGGTGGCGCTCGCGCCCGGTGCAGAGCACGCGGTGAACCTCACCGTCGGCTTCCGGCCACGCGCGGTCCAGTTCGATGCGACCGGCGACCGTGCCTACGTGATCACCGAGGACGGTGTGTCGGTGATCGACCTCGGCTACGCGACCGCCCACGAGGCCACGATCATCCCGCCGATTCCGGTCGCGGATCCGAGCGTCTCCATCGACGACCTCGAGGTCGACGTCGTCGCGACCGGAGAGTACGCGGCGGTGCGCCAGGCCGGCGTCGCGGCGCTGCGGATCGTCTCGGTCGGCCATACCAACCCGGGCCAGGTGTGGACGATTCCCCTCGCGTCGCCGGCGACGGATATCGATCTCGCGCCCGATGGCGCACGGGTCTATGCGGTCGAGCGCGAAGCGCAGGCGCTCGCGGTCGTCGACATCCCCGGCGATGCGTTCGTGCCGAGTGGCGTCGAGACGGTGAACCTCGCCGACGCCGCGATCGGGTCGCTGCAGCTCTCGGCCGACGGCAAGCGGGGACTGATGTTCACCAACGCGACGCTCGACCCGCGGATCTCGATGATCGCGCTCGACCAACCGGGCTATCCGCACGTCACGTGGCCGCTGAGGAAGTCGGTGCGCGCCGTCGCGATCGCTCCGACCTCGGATAGCGCGATCGTGGTCAACGCGAAGGAGCCGGGCGATCCCGCGACCGCGACCAGCGTCGACGATTACATCGCGCGCAGCTACGGCTACACGCTGGTCGACCTCGCGAGCGGCTTTGGCAAGCTGCAACTGACGCCGGTCGATCCGGGCTCGCTCGCCTACGCCGTCGACGGCTCGAAGGCCTACGTCGCGCTCGACGGCGGCGATGCCGCGACCGCGGTGCGCGCGATCCACGTCATCACGGTGCAGACCGGCGTCGTGATGACCAAGTCGTTAGGCTCGCCGCCGTCCTCGGTCGGCGTGTTGCCCGGCATCGCGACGGCGTTTGCCGCGCAGCGCCACCCGCTCGGCCGGATCACGTTCGTCGATGTCGCGACCGATGCGGTCCGCACGGTCACCGGCTTCGATCTCAACAGCCACGTCGTGAACTGAGGTTGGTCATGATCAAACATCTCGTACTGCTCGCGATCGTGTTGGCCGGCTGCGAAGACGGTCGCCCACGCGTGTGGGAGCGCGACCGCCACGTCCTCGGCCCGATCTCGCTCAAGGCGCAGGTCGCGTACGTCGACTCGGCGCTCGATCGCGTGACGTTCCTCGATCTCACCAACGACGTGCCGGCGATCTCGCGCACGTCGATCGGCCGCAACGCGATCTACGCGATGCCGAGCCCCGATCACCACCGGCTGTTCGTGATCACGCGCGGCGAAGAGGCGGTGCACGAGGGCGACATCGATCAAGCACCGATGCTGTGGTCGATCGACAGCAACCACCCCGATGCGGTCCCGCAGGCCTACGCGATCGGTTCGCCGTTCGATCGGATCGCGATCTCGCCGGATAACACGACCGCGATCGCGTACTTCTCGGCCGCCGGTCCCGATGCGGTGGGGTTCTTTCGCAATCCGAACGAGATCGCGATCATCGACCTCGAGACGGCCCCCGGCGCCGGCAACCCGACGCTCAAGACGATCCGGTCGTTCGGCTCTGTGCCCGAAGGCATCGAGATGTCGCCGCCGATGACGGTGCTCGGCACCGACCCGCGGACGTTCGCGTTCATCCTGTCGGAGAACAACCTGACGGTGCTCGACACGGCGCATCCCGATCGCAACGAGATCTCGGTTCGCCTCGATCTCGGCGGCGATCCGGTGACGCCGCGCGAGGTCGTGTTCGCGCCGAACACCGCGAGCGCGTACGTCCGCAGCGACAACGCGCGCGACGTGCTGCAGGTGCTGCTCGTGCCCGACAACCCGAGCGCGACGAGCGAGAACGACTTCCGCCCGCAACTCGCCGAGCTCGGCGCCGGTGGTGGCCCGAGCGACATCGCCGTGTACGACGATCCGAGCGGCAAGCGCTACTTGCTCGCCGCGACCCCGAACACGCACGAGGTCGTCGTGATCGACGCCGACACCGCGCAGTTCCGCTCGATCCCGATCGCGGATCCGATCGATCGGATCCTGTTGTTCCCGCAGGGTGGCGACACGCCGCCGCACGAGGCGCTGTTCGCGTCGCTCGCCGCGAAGTCGAAGACGTTGTCGGTGCTCGACCTCGACCACATCAACGACCCGCTGACGATCGCGCGGATGGATACGATCACGCTCGATCAGCCCGTGCTCGACGTCGTACCCGTGCCCTCGCGCGACCTCGCGCTGGTCGTCCACGACGACGCGCGCACCGTCCTCGGCTTGCTCGACATGACCACGCAGTCGACGTCGCCGCTGCTCGGCGTCGGCAAGCTCGACTCGTACGACTTCTCGCCCGACGGCTCGCACCTGATCGGCGCGACCGACCTCGTGCCGCGGATCGGGTTCGTCGCGCTCGACAACCTGCATCCGACCGACTTCCGCCTCGACGATCCACCGTCGCACGTGCTGTCGACGGCGAACGCGAAGATCTTCGTCGACCACGGGGACGATCGCGGCCACGCCACGATCATCCCGTCGGCGTCCGCGACCCGCGACCAGGCGATCGTGCTCGACGGCTTCCTACTCAACGACGTCCTCGATTCGGAGCCCTAAATGCGCACCCTGCTCTGCCTGATGCTCTTCGCGGGCACCGCCCACGCCGGCGACAACGAGGTCTCGTTCGGATCGAATGCGCGCGCGCTGCGCTCGAGCTCGGCCGATGCGGTCACCGGTGACTCGCTGGTCGGCGGTGGCGTTGGCATCGGCCGCGCCCTCGGCGTCGACCTGCCCCGCCACTTCACGCTGTGGAGCGATGCCGCCATCACGTGGTCGAGCGCGACCGGCTCGATGTTCACGGTGCTCGCGACCGACCTGTTCGACACCACGATCACCGCCGGTGTCCATCTCCGCTATCGCCCCTACCGCAACCTCGCCGCCAGCGCCGGCGTCGCGGTCGGCGCACAGCACGCGTCGCTCTCGATCACCGACACGATGGATCACACCGCGTCGGACACCGCGTGGGGGGCGGTCGCGCGCGCGTCGTCGCAGATCGATCTGCTCGCGATCGATCTGCCGCGGTTCTCGTTCGGCGTGCGCATGGAGCTCGGCTATCTGTTCAGCCAGGGCATCGAGCTCACGCCGACCGAGCAGCGCACCGACGACGCCGACACGCTGCACATCCCGAGATCGGAGGCCTCGCTCGGCCACCTCGACCTCGGCGGCGCGTTCATCAACGTCGGCCTCGTCAGTCAGTTCTGACGTCGACCCCGAGCTCGGCCGCGTCTTCGAGCAACTGAGTGATCGTCCACAGGCGAACCTGCGTGCGCCGGTCCTTGGGCACGGTCTTCGCGAAGCCGCGATCGATCGCCTCCGCCGCGGCGACGATCCGCGGATCGAGGTCACTCGGGAGGCTGCGACCCTCCACGACGGCTGCCACGATCGCCTCGCTGTCCGCGACGCCGAGGTGCTTCGCGAGGGCACCCAGGACGGTCAGACACCGCTGGTGGAGCTCGGCCGGACTCGCGTCGTAGAGCTGTTCGAGCAGCCGGCCCTTGACGATGAAGGCCTCCTTCGCCCACCGCATGACGCCCTCGATGAACGGTGCCGGCGGCAGGTAGCCGTGCGCTTCGACGTAATGCACGACGAGGGTCGGTGCGGTGTACGCCTGGCCGTTCGCATCGTGGACTCGAAGCTCGCCGTTTCCGACGTGGACCTCGCGGCCCTCGAGATCGAAGTGGAGGTCGCGCTCGCCGCAGAGCTCGCACTCGTGGACGCCGCGATAGAGCCGCACGGGACGCGCCGCACAGGTGATCAACGCGGTGACCAACCCCTCGGGCGGCGAACCGTGCGCGTACGGGATGGTCTTCGCGATCCAGCCGATGTTGAGATCGCCGGTCCAGCCGTCGTCGGGCCCGTAGACGTAGGGCGTGAGGTCGGCGAAGTACGTCATCGCGACGATGATACACATGTCCGCGATCGACTCATCGCGATCAGCGCGACGAGGACGACCAGCTTCACCACCCATGTGACGCGCGAGCTCGTGGGAGGGTTCGCTAGACCGTGTCGCTGCCGGTGTTGACGCCCTCGAACAGCGGCGTCGACAGGTAGCGCTCGCCGGTATCCGGCAGCATCGCGAGGATCACGCTGCCTTTGGTCGCAGCTTTCGCGACCTGCAGCGCGGCGGCGAACGTGGCACCGGCCGAGATGCCGACGAACATGCCTTCCTGGTGTGCGATCTGGCGCGCGACCGCGATCGCGTCGTCGTCGGTGACCGACAGCACCTGATCGTAGACCTTGCGATCGAGCACGGCCGGAATGAAGTCGGGCGTCCAGCCCTGGATCTTGTGCGACTTCCATTCGCCACCGGCGAGCAGCGGCGCACTGGCGGGTTCGCAGGCGACGAGCTTCAACCCCGGTCGCGCGAGCTTCATGACCTGACCTGCCCCGGTCATCGTGCCGCCGGTGCCCCAACCCGTGACGAACGCATCGAGCCGTTGACCGGCGAAGTCCTGAAGAATCTCGGGCCCCGTGGTCTGGCGATGAAACGCGGGATTCGCTTCGTTCTCGAACTGGCGCGCGTAGAACCAGCCGTGCTCCTTCGCGAGCTCGGCCGCCTTGCGCACCATGCCCATCGCGCGCTCCGCGGCGGGAGTCAGGATCACCTTCGCGCCGTACCCGCGCATGATCTGGCGGCGCTCGACCGAGAACGATTCGGCCATCGTCGCGACGAACGGATAGCCGCGCGCGGCGCACACCATCGCGAGGGCGATGCCGGTGTTGCCCGACGTCGCTTCGACGACGGTCTGGCCCGGCGCGAGCTCGCCGCGTTGTTCGGCGTCGTTGATGATGCCGAGTGCGAGGCGATCCTTGACGGAGCCGCCTGGGTTGAACATCTCGACCTTCACGTACATCGTGACCCCGGCGGGCGCGAGGCGGTTGATCCGCACGATCGGCGTACGGCCGATGGTCTGAGTGATGTTGTCGTAGAGCATGGCTGGACCATCCCACGGGCCGTGGTAGTTGTCCTGCGATGACGATCGTCGCTGCCAAACGCGCCGCCTTCCGCGCACTTCATTCGCAAGGCTGTTTCGTGATTCCGAACCCGTGGGACGCCGGCAGCGCGCGCATGCTGCAACACCTCGGGTTTACCGCCGTCGCGTCGACGAGCGCCGGCTTCGCGTGGAGCGTCGGCCGCGCCGATGGCGGCGTCGGGCGCGACGACGTGTTGCGGCACCTGACCGCGGTCAGCGCCGCCGTCGACATCCCGGTCAACGCCGACTTCGAATCCGGATTCGCGGGCGAACCCGCCGACGTCGCGACGAACGTCGGGCTCGCGATCGAGACCGGCATCTCCGGCCTCTCGATCGAGGATCGCGACATCGCCGAGCTGTCGCGGCTCTACGACCGCGGCTTCGCGGTCGAACGCATCCGCGCGGCACGCGCCGCGATCGATCGTTCGGGCCACGACGTGATCCTCGTCGCGCGCACCGAGCGGCTGTTGCTCGACGCGAAGGACGTCACGACCGCGATCGATTCGCTGGTCGCGTTCGCCGAGGCCGGCGCCGATTGCTTGTTCGCGCCCGGCATCCGCGACAAGGCCGAGATCGCCGCGATGGTTCGCGCGGTCGCGCCGAAGCCGATCAACGTCCTGATGGCGACGCCGGGCATGAGCGTCGCCGAGCTCGCCGACCTCGGGGTGCGCCGGATCAGCATCGGGGGTGCACTCGCCCGCGTCGCCTGGGGAGCGATGATGGCGGCGGCCGAGCAGATCAAAGCCGGCTCGTTCGACGGGCTCGCGGTGGGCGCATCGGGCAAGCGGCTCAACGAAGTCTTCGGGTCGATCTAGAGCGCGTCCTCGATCGCTTCGACCATCGTGCGCAGCACCGCGAGACGCGCGTAGTGTTTGTTGTTCGCCTCGACCAGCGTCCACGGCGCGTGCTCGGTACTCGTGCGATCGACCATCTCGCACACCGCGAGGTTGTAGTCGTCCCACTTCTCGCGATTACGCCAATCCTCGTCGGTAATCTTGTGCTGCTTGAACGGGATGACCTTGCGCTCCTCGAACCGGCGCAACTGTTCGGCCTTGCTGACCTGCAGCCAGAACTTGATCACGACCGAGCCGTTGGCCACGAGCTGTTCCTCGAAGTCGTTGATCTCGGCGAACCCGCGCGTCCAGTCGGCGACGCTGCAGAACTTCTCGACGCGCTCGACGAGCACGCGCCCGTACCACGAGCGATCGAAGATCGCGATCCGTCCGCACTCCGGCACCTGCCGCCAGAATCGCCACAGATACGGCCGTAGCTTCTCCTCATCGCTCGGCGCGGCGATCGGAATCACGTCGTACTTGCGCGCATCGAGCGCCTGCGTGACCCGCCGGATCGCGCCGCCCTTGCCGCCCGCGTCGCAGCCTTCGAACGCCGCGACCACCGACAGCTTGTCGAACCGCTTGTGCCGCGTCGCGAGGTTGAGCCGGCCCTGCAGCAGTGCGAGCTGCTCGTGATACTCGTCCTTGGCGACGTCATGATCGAGCTTCATTCGATCGATCACGGTGACGCCGTCGATCGACGGCAAGCGCACCGGCACGACCTCGGTCGGCTTGACGACCGAGGCATCGAGCCGCGCGCGCAGTGCGGTCAGGATCGACGTGCCGATCGTGAGGTTGCGATAGCGCTCGTCGCCGCCCTCGACGATCAGCCATGGTGCATCCGCGGTGCTCGTGCCGCGCAACAGCTGCTGGGCGGTCGACTGAAACCGCTTGTACATCTCGAGATGCTGCCAATCGGTCTCGCCGACGCGCCACGCCGTCTGCTTGCTCTTCTCGAGCGACTTGAACCGCTTCTTCTGTTGCGCCTTCGAGAGGTGGAGCCAGAACTTCAGCACCAGGATGCCCTCGTCGTGCAGCATCCGTTCGAACCTCACGATGTCGTCGATCTCTTGATCGAGCTCGGCCGTGTTGGTCTCGCCATAGACCCGATCTAGCAGCGGCTGCGAGTACCAGGACCCGACGAAGATCGCCATCCGACCCTTCGGCGGTAGTGCGCGCCAGAACCGCCACATCGGCGGGCGCCCCTCGAGCGCGTCGGAGGCCGGACGCATCGCGTTGGTCTGGATGTGCCGCGGGTCCATCCATTCGTTGAGCGTGTTGAGCGTCTCGCCCTTGCCCGCGCCGTCGACCCCGGCGATCAGGATCACGACGCTGCACTGCTTGCTCGCGACGAGCTCGTACTGCGCCGCGAGGAGCGCGTTGCGCAGCTTCGGCTCCTCGGCCTCGTAACGCTCCTTGTCCACCTCGTGCCCGAGCTCCGCGGATTCAAACATCTGTGCACGATATCCTGGCCGGCGACCCTATCGGCAGATCGCTGCTCGGGTTGCAGGGCGAATCGGCTAGAGTGCCGAGCCACATGCGAGGGCCCACGGAATACGACGCGATCGCGACCCGCTATGCGGCGGGCGTCGACGAACGGCCGTGGAATGCGCTCTACGAGCGCCCCGCCACGCTCGCGCTCCTGCCGGAGCTCGCCGGCCTCGACGTCCTCGACGCGGGTTGCGGCCACGGCTGGTACGCCGAGTACTTCCTCGACCACGGCGCGCGGGTCACCGGCATCGATCGCAGCGAGCGCATGGTCGACATCGCGCGCCAGCGGCTCGGCAAGCGCGCGCGGCTGATCCACGGCGACATGAGCGACCTCCAGCTCCTCGGCGATGCGTCGTTCGATCTGATCGTGTCGCCGCTGGTCATCCACTACATCGAGAACCTGCGCCAGATGTTTGCGGAGTGGGCGCGCGTGCTGCGGCCGAACCGCACGATCGTGTTCTCGACTCACAACCCGGCACGCACCGCGACCGTGGTCGAGCGCGGCACGTTGTTCCCGACGCTCGTCGAAGAAGCGTGGCCGTGGCTCAACCAGAAGATGCGCTACTACCAGCGCTCGCTGCGCGACATCACCGAACCGCTGACCAAGGCCGGCTTCGCGATCGAGCGGATCGACGAGCCGACGCCGAGCGAGGCGCTGCGCCAGAAGGATCCGAAGGGCTTCGAGCGGCTGACGAAGCTCCCGGCGTTCATCTTCGTGCGTGCGCACAAGCCCTGACTGCCCGCGTGCGTGTGCACACCAGAGACTGATTGACGTCGATGCGGGGCCGACCGTGTGCTTCGAGCCGAGCGTGATGGGCGACGTCGTCGCGGGCACGCCCGCCATCCAGGACTGCGCGATCTGGAACAGCCTCGCGAGCATGACCGGCAACGTCACGATGACGCGGACCGGAAACGACCTGTCGATGGCGTTCGCGGGCGGCATCACGTTCACCGGCACGGTGACGGGCAGCAACGTCACGATGACGTACTACGGGCTGCACGACTTCGAAGATGGCTGCACGTGGCGCGCGACCGAGACGCTCAGCGGCACGCTCGATCCGACGACCTGCGTGATGATGCTGAGCTACCAGTACGTCGAGACCGTCGAGGTCTCGAACGGCGCGTGCGCGACCCCGTGCACCGGCACCAGCAACTTCTCGCTGCAGATCAATCCGGTGATCGAGTAGCGGTCCTCGACGCGCGAATGATGCGCGCGCCGATCACGATCGCGAGCACGAACACACCGACCGAGCACCACTGGGCGAACGTCAGTCCACCGTACGGTGGATCGCTGGACGCCAGCCGCCAATGTTCGAGCCCGAACCGCACGGGTGCGTAGAGCGCGGCGGTCAACGCGGCGAGTGCGCCCGCCGGCAACCGCCTGCGGAACGCGAGCCACAGCACCAGCACGTTGACCGGGATCAGATAGAGCAGCTCTTCGAAGCCCAGGTTGTGCGCGCGGATGATCGACGCGTGCGAGGTCAACTCGGGCAACGCGCCGTGCGCGGCGAGCACCTCGCGCGGATAGTCGAAGCCGATCGCCGAGCTGGTCTCGGCGCCGATGTGATCGTGGACCACCGTGCAGCCGACGCGGCCGATCGAGAACGCGACGAGCAGCCCGACGATCGTGATGTCGGCCCAGCGCGCGACGCGCAGCTTGCGCCGCCACGTGACGAACGCGAAGCCAAGCGCACCACCGACGAAGCCGCCGTACGACGAGATGCTGGTCCACACTTCGAGCAGCACGAGCGGATGCCGCAGCGCTTCGCCGGGTTGATAGAACACCACGTCGAGGACGTGCGCGCCGATGATGCCGGTGACTGCCACCCAGGCGCAGACGACGCGCGTGTCGATCTCCGATTCACCGGTGCGCCGCGCGTAGCGCCGCATGACGGCCGCACCGATCGTGACGCCGATCGCAACGATGACGCCGAAGACGTGGACGGGAATGACGCTGGGCAGCGCCGGTGGTTCGAGATACGGCAGGCTCATCGCGCTCCAACCGAGCATGGCCGCTGTTCCTTCCCGGCAGCTCGAGTCGCCGGGCTGCGACCTCGAGCAGTCGCGGACTTTGCCTCCCGAGTGTCACCCGTGGTCGTCGAAAAACCGTGGCACGCGGACTGCTCTAGCTCCGGTCATGCAAACCATCGATCCCGAGCTCCTCGCAACCGTCGTCGGCGGTGAATCGTTTGGCCAGGTCATCCGCGCGGCACAGTCCGCCCCCGACGTGCCGCTCGCGCAGACCTACGGCCAGACCACGAGCTTCATCGCGGATCACGCGTTCTTTCATCAGGGCGTGATGAACGTGCCGATCGGCGGCGGCAAGCACTTCCGCAACGTGCCGTTCGTCGGACCGCGCCGGATGATCAAGGGCGCCGTCACCGGCAACGGCGACGAGTTTCACAAGGGGATCCAGGTCACCCGTGCGACCTGGAACGCCGCGTAGGCTAGAACGATCCGACCAGCCGGATCGCGACGCCACCTTCGGCGAGCGGGACCGGCACGACTCCCAGGCTGTGCCAGCTCGCGCGCGGCATCGTGTACTTGTTCAACAGGCCGATCGGATACCCGATCACGAAGGCGAGCGCACCGGCCTGCCAGCTCGTCGCCCGCGCGAGCAGCAAGCTGCCACCGAGATTGACGACGAAGTTGCCGAGATGGCCGGCGTAGAACAGCGTGCGCTCGGTCTTGCCGGTCTCCACCCGCGCCGCGCGCAACCCGGTCGCGTCGGCGCAGGTGTCCGCGACCGCTGCCGGGACGTCGACGCTCGGCGACAACAGCATCGCGAGCGCACCGAGGGTCGCTTGCGATGCGCCGAGGTAGTCCTTGTCGCGATACTCGCGGTCGAAGGCGCCGAACACGTTCGTCTTGGTCACCGCGAGCGCGAGTTGCCCGACGGCGATCACGCCGTATGCGGCAGTCCAACCGTAGCGCCACCGATCCATGCGCACCGACTCGTCGTGCAACTGCTGGCGCAGGCTCGCCGCTTCGACGGCACAGTCGGCGTGCGCCGATCGCGCGGCGAGCATCAACAACAACACGAGTGCGGTGCGAATCGCCCGAGTGTGACACCGAACGGGCTGTCGCGGCTGTCGCGCCCTGTCGCGCTAACCCGGCACGTCACCATGTGAGGAAGCACTGGTCGGGCGCCCTGACACGCGGCGCACCGCGGACTATGGTCGCGCTCGATGAAGCATCTTTGGGTTGTCGTCGCTGTGGGATGTGGCGCTGCGTCCACCAAGCCGGCCGAGCCGCCACCCGCTCCGCCGCCGGTCGCAGCCAAACCAGCCGCGGTCGATCCGAAGCCGCCGGAGTTTCGTCTCCCGACCACCGCGCACCCGACGCGCTACCAGGTCGACGTCACGATCGATCCGACGAGCGACGATGTCGCGGGCACGATCACTTCGGAGATCGAGTTCACGAGCCCGTCGAGCGTGCTGTGGTTGAACGCGACGGAGATCACGATCGAAAGCGCGGTGCTGACGGTCGGAGCGGACCACGTGACCGCGCGCGTGATCAGCGTGCCGAAGAACTTCGTCGGCTTGGCGTTCCCACACGACGTCTCCGGTCACGCGACGCTCGCGATCAAATATCGCGCGAAAGCGCACCCCGACGATGGCGACGGCATCTATCGCGCGAAGGAGCGCGACGAGTGGTACGCGTTCACGCAATTCGAGAACACCTCGGCGCGCCAGGCGTTCCCCTGCTTCGACGAGCCCTCGTTCAAGGTGCCGTGGCAGCTCACGATCCACACGAAGAAGGACCTCGTCGCGGTCTCGAACATGCCGGCGACCGGCGAGACCGACGAGCCCAACGGCATGAAGGCGGTGCACTTCGCCGAGACGCCTGCGCTGCCGTCGTACCTCGTCGCGTTCGCGGTCGGGCCGTTCGAGCTCGTCGATGCCGGCAAGACGGCCGGGGGCACGCCGATCCGGATCGTCGTCCCGCACGGTCGCAGCGCCGACGCGACCTATCCCGCGCAGGCGACCAAGCCGCTGCTCGAGCTCCTCGAGAAGTACTTCGGCATTCCGTATCCGTTCGCGAAGCTCGACATCGTCGCGGTCTCGGTGTTCAACGCCGGCGCGATGGAGAACGCGGGACTGATCACGTTCCGCCAGTCGATCGTCCTCGTCAAACCTGGCGAGCTCACGCTCGGTCGGCAGCAGACGTACGCGACCGTCGCGGCGCACGAGATGGCGCACATGTGGTTCGGCGACTACGTCACGATGGCGTGGTGGGACGACACGTGGCTCAACGAATCGTTCGCCGAGTGGATGATGACCAAGATCGTCGAGCAATGGAAACCCGAGTGGAAGCTCGACGTCGACGCGGTCGAGACCCGCTCGGGCATCATGGGCCAGGACAGCCTCGACGCGGCGCGGTCGATTCGCCAGACGGTGAAGTCCGACGACGACATCTCGAACTCGTTCGATGGCATCACGTACGAGAAGGGCGAGGCCGTGCTCAACATGGTCGAGCACTCGATCGGCCCCGACGCATTTCAGAAGGGTGTGCGCGCGTATCTCGCGAAGCACGCGCGCGGCAACGCGACGTACAGCGACTTCGTCGGCGCGATGACCGAGTCGGTCGGCAAGGACCTGCATCCGCTGTTCGACAGCTTCGTGCTGCAGAGCGGCGTACCCTCGATCTCGTTCGAGTTGTCGTGCGCGAAAGGTGCGGCGCCGAGCGTCAAGCTCGAGCAGCATCGCTACAAGCCGATCGGCTCGAAGATCGATCCGAACCGCACCTGGAACGTGCCGGTGTGCATGAAGTGGGGTGTCGGCCAGACCAGCGGCACCGACTGCACGACGCTGACCGAGGTCAAGGCCGAGGTCCCGCTCACCGCGAAGAGCTGCCCGGATTGGCTGCTCCCCGACGACGGCGGCATCGGCTACTACCGCTCGATCCCGCGCGGCGATCTGCTCGAGCGCCTGCTCAAGCCGCACAAGGCAGTCACCCTCAACGATCGGGTCGGCCTGATCGGTGACGTCACCGCGGCGGTGAGCAGCGGCGAGGTCCAGAACGGCGTCGCGCTACAGCTCGTCCAGATGCTCTCGAAGGATAACGATCGCCACATCGTGGATCAGTCGATCGCGATCGTCGCCGGCATCGTCGAGATGGTGCCCGACAATCTGCGCGCGAACTACGAGCGCCTGATCAACAAGCTGTATCGCGCGCGCGCACACGAGCTCGGCTGGCTGAGCAAGCCGACCGACAGCGAAGACGTCAAGCAGCTTCGCCCCGAGCTGCTCGCGCTGGTCGCCGGTGAAGGCAAGGATCCAGAGCTGATCAAGCAAGCGACCGCGCTCGCGTGGAAGTGGGTCGATGACCACAAGGCGATCACGCCCGAGATGGCCGGCGTCGTGCTGCACGTCGCGGCTCGGTTCGGCGATCAGAAGCTGTTCGATCGGCTCCACGCGGATGCGAAGAAGACCCAGGATCGCGAGGAGCGCGGCCGGCTGCTCGGCGCGTTGAGCGCGTTCGTCGATCCGGCGATCGTCAAGCAGGCGCTCGCGATCGTGCTCACCGACGAGTTCGAGCTCCGCGAATCGGCGGGCCTGCTCCAAGGGGGGTTCCAGGATCCGAAAACCCGCCCGATCGCGCTGGCGTTCGCGCGCGAGCACTTCGACGAGATCACGGCGAAGCTGCCGGCGCCGTATCGCGCGTACATGGCCTATATGTTCGTGGCCGTGTGCGACGAGGACAAGAAGGCCGAGATCGCGGCGACGTTCACCGACCGCATCAACAAGTTCGACGGCGGGCCGCGGGTCATGGCGCAGGCGATGGAGTCGCTGAGCTTGTGTGCGGCAGGTCGCAAGGCGCAGACGCCCGGTGTCGTCGCGTTCCTCAAGAAGCAGTAAGCTCGGAGCGTGACGCTCGCGGATCATTTGGAACGGATGAAACGCGACGGCTTCACGGTCGTCGAGGCTGCGATCGAACCGAGTCTCGTCGAGGCGCTGCGCGACGACATCTTCCGGCTCGAGCGCGAGCTCGCCGTCGCGCCGGCGACGAACATCTTCGAGGGCACGCGCACGCATCGGATCTACAACTTGCTGGCGCGCGGCGCGGTCTACCAGCAAGTGCCGGTGCACGCGACCGTGCTGCCGATCGTCGAGGGCGTGCTCGATCGCGGCTGTCTCGTGTCGTCGCTGTCGTCGATCGCGATCGGCCCCGGCGAGACCGAGCAACCGCTTCACGCCGACGATCAATTGATCCCGCTACCCAAGCCGCACGTCAGCATCATCTGCAACACGATGTGGGCGCTGACCGACTTCACGATCGAGAACGGTGCGACGCGCGTCGTGCCGGGCTCGCATCTCGCCGATCGCTCGCCGCTGCCGTTCGGCGAGCCGGCCGAGCTTCAATATGCCGAGATGAAGGCCGGCAGCGTGCTCGTGTTCGATGGCTCGATCTGGCACGGCGGCGGTGCGAACCGCACGACCGAGCGCCGGCTCGGACTCGCGATGAACTACTGCGCGGGTTGGATCCGCCAGCAGGAGAATCAGCAACTCGGGATTCCCCTCGAGGTCGCGCGCGGGTTCTCCGAGCGCCTGCGCAAGCTCGCCGGCTTCGGCCTGTACAAGCGGCTGCTCGGCCACATCGACAAGTGCAGCCCCGACGATCTGCTCGAGGGCGGCCCGCCGCGCCCGGTCGTCGGATTTACGAAGTAACCGGTCGCGAGAAACCGTCAGCGTCGCCAGCCACCGGGCACGAATACGACGCCGGTGCGCCGCGGGCGCCACGTCGAGCGGATCCAGCGGCCGCCGCTCGGCGGAGGGATGCGCCACGCGCCATCGATCCAGATGAAGCCGCGGCCGTCCCACGCCCAAAAGCCCGGCGTCCACACGGCGACCACGGCCGGCGGCCGGCCCTGCGTCTCGTCGCGAAGTGGCGGCGGCGCGACCGGCGCGTGCGTCGTGACGTCGGCGACGATGTCCTCGTCGGGGACGCGCCAGAACCCGGCGATCCAGGCCCACGCGGTCTCGCGGTGCCAGTAGCCGCCGATCCATTCGGCGTGGGCGCTCGGACTCGGCGGGCGGACCTCGGCGCGAGGCGGTGGTGGCGCGACGGCACTCGACGGCGTCGAGTCGACGTAGTGGCTGCGCCCCGCGGCGACGTCGCGGTCCGACAACGCACGACTTCGCTCGGCCCACGAGGTGTAGCGGTCCTGGTAGGTCTTCCACGCCTCGGGCGTGATGCCGGCGCGTGGTGCGCTCTGCTGTACGATGACGATCGCCTTGTCGAGGTGCATCGGGACGGTCGACCAGAGATCGATCACGAGCGGCGTCTTCGCGGCGAGTGCGATGCCGTTGCTGGTCTCGACCGTGTAGTCCTCGACGGACACGTAGCTCATGCCCTTGGGGCATTCCGTCGACGAGACCGTGACCTCCTCGAGCAGCTGCGGCGCCGCCGCCGTCGCCGTCGCCGCCGCCGCCGTCGAGCCTTTCGCCGCGTGCCCCGAGCCACTCGTTGCGGTGGACGACGTCGTCTCCACGGTGCGTTCGGGCGCGCTCGCGAGGCAGTACTGTTTTTCGCCCGCTTCCGTCGGAAATCCAAATGCGCGCGGCTCGGAGACTTCGGTGCCGTGCGTGAACCGATAGTCGCCGTGGAGCGATTCCTTGGAGCAGATCGCGACCTGGATCTTCTCGCCGTAGTTCGCACCGACCGCCTGGACCGCGACTCGATACGGGCCCTGCCCGCATACGACCGGCGACCGAAACCCGTGGACTGCACGGGTCTCGTACGGCGACGCCGGCCGGTCGGCGTCGATCTGCTTGCGTTCGGCCTCGGCCGCGATGTCGGCTGGATCGCGCTTCGGCTCGGCAGGTTTCGAGGGCGATCCACCGCACCCACAGAGGACCACCACGACCCCGAAGGAGCTCGTTATCCACATCGCCGGCTGCTTTTGCAAGACAGGATCCGAACGTGAATCCGCAGGAATCCGCGGTCGCGTGAACCACCCTTCACATCTCGCGTGGCGTCGGCGCATCAACCTCGTGCTTGCGCGAGGGCCTCGCATCAGCGCCGTGCGGCTCGCCGCGGCAACGCGATCGGCTAGCGCTTGCGACTGCGCAGGGGGACCTGCCGGCTGCCCCGCGCGATTCGCGTCTGCTCCGACGCGAGCTGCAGGATCAGCGCACTGGTCCGCGCTTCGGCGATCTTGTTGCCGCTGCGTTGTGCGTGTTGATACGCGACGCGCGCCAGCCGATTCGCGTGATCCTTCTTGCCGAGGCTCTGATACAGCGCGGCCAACACGGTCTCGAGTCGCCACGCTTCGGGGACGATCTGCACGGTCGCGTCGGCCGGGACCAGCTTCGCGATCGCGTCTTCGAGCACACGCACCGCGGCGATGATGTCGCGCGAGGCCACCAACTTGGAGATCTCTGCGAGCGCGCGCGCGATCACGGCCTCGGAGCGATTCGCCGGAATCGTCGGGTCGTCGACCAACGCGGTCAGGGTCTGGGCGAGGTGCTCCGGCGTCGCCACGCGCAGCTTGAACGTCGTCGCTGCTTCGTCGAGCACCGGCGTCCACGCCGCGAGGGCGACCGCGATCGCATCGGCGAAGTCGCGGACCGTCGCGAACCGCTCTTCGGGCCTGCGCGCGAGCGCACGTGCGAGCACCGCGTCGATCGCCGGCGTGATGCCACGATTCGGAGCGCGCTTCGACGCCAGCTCGGCCGGCTCGTGCAGCCGCAGTTGCAGCATCACCATCGCCGACAGGTTGCGCGCGAGCGGCGCCGATCCCGTCAGCATCTCGTAGACGACGACGCCGGCGGCATAGATGTCCGCGGACGTGCTCGGCGAACCACCGCCGAGCAACTCGGGAGCCATGTACGCCGGCGTGCCGCCGAAGATCTCGTCGTCGTTCGGATCGGCCGCGGCCACGCGCGCGAGACCGAAGTCGATGATCGTGACGCGATCGAGCTCGTCGATCAGGACGTTGCTGCTCTTGAGATCGGCGTGGATGACGCCGGCTTCGTGGATCGCGATCAGACCGTCGAGGAGCTGCGACATGATCGCCGTGATGCGATCGCGCGAGAACGCACCGGCCTCCGAGATCGCGAGATCGAGCGGCGTTCCGAACGCGCGCGACATCACCAGGAACGGTTGGCCGTTCGAATCGACGCCGCCGTCGAGCACGCTCACGACGTTCGGATGATCGATGCGGCGCAGGATGGTCGCCTCGAGCGAGAGCCGCTCGCACAGCACCGGATCCAGCGAGAGGGTCTTGCGGACCTTCTTGATCGCCACCAGGCGCCCCGACCGATGTCGGGCAATGTGCACTTCGCCCATGCCGCCACGACCGAGTAGGCCACCTAGCTCGTAGTCTTCCACGTTGCCTCGAAGAAGCACGACACGTGCCGAACGGTCGGACCGCGAAGTCCTTGGATCGCAACGACTCCGTGCGTCGTCGATCTACCCTCGGGTAGATCCACACCCAGGGTTTTAACGGTCCGAGGCTTCGGTGGTGGCGAGGATGTCGGTCGCGTTCCAGTGCGGCGCGTCGTCGGCGAGCTCCTTCAACAAGGCATCGAAGGTCGCGACCGAGAGTGGTGCCGCGGTCTCGCGCCAGTCGCTCGACAGGGCGAGCCGGCTGCGCAACGCGGTCGTGAACACGTCGATCCAGGTCGGCGGACTGAACGTGAAGTTGAGCGACATCGCATCGGTCGTCGCGTGCGTCGCGTGCCACACGCCGCGCGGTACGAACAACAACGAGCCCGGCTCGAGCACGATCTCGGTGCGATCGGCGGGCAGGCCCTCGGGCATCGGCAGCGTCGCGTACGTGTGGAGCTCGGGATCGATCGGCTGGCCGATCGTGTGGCGGGTCATGGGCCGCGCGACGTTGCGATTCGGCGCGAGCCACCACGTCTTGGTGCCGTGGAGGTGCAGCACGAAGTTCACGTTCTGATCGAAGTGCGCGGCGGTGCCCTTCCCTGCAGGCGTCGCGTAGATCAGCGAGCGCTGCTGCGTGAGCGCGGACAGGCCGACGTCGGCGCGGATCGCATCGAGCCACGGCACGAGCTCCGGCGCGAAGCGTTGCGCCTCGTCGAACAACAGGCCCATGCCGTTCGCGAACATCTTGCGCGCGTCGTGCGGCGAGGCGACCACACTGCTCGCCTCGTCGGCGACGTCCGGGAGATGGACGTGGACCTGATCGGGCCACGATCCGAGCAACGCCTCTAGCGACGACAGCAACGGGATCGCGACCAAGGCAGCGACCGAGTCCTTCTGGCCGTGGACGACGACCGGCTCGTTGCGTGCGACCCGGCTCTGGAGCTCGGCGATGGACATCGGAGCGATCAGCGCGGCGAGGCCTGGAGTGGAGGTCACGGCTGCACTGTACGCTCTGCGGCGCACACGACGTCGCTGCCGGTGTCGACACATGCGGTCCCGCCGGCAAGCCACAGGGCGGTGGGTGTGGAGCCGAGCTCCAAGATCGTGGTGCGCGGCCCGGACCCGCCACCGTGAGATCCGCGAGCCGCACGGCTCGACCGGTTTGCGCGAGGCCGAGCGCGCTGCGCGGCGTGGTGACCGTCGCCGCAGCGACCGTCCACGTCAGGGCGATGTCGCCGCCACACGTGTGGCGCGGAGCCGCCCACCAGATCGTGCACGGTCGCGAGCGGCGCGGCGTCGGGCAGCTCGTTGTCGCCGCACGCGACGAGCGCGAGCCGGAGCAGCATCGCTCTCATCGCGGCGTGGCCAAGACGACGTAGCGCTCGTTCGCATAGACGGAGCGCTGGAGCAGCGCTTCGTCGTGCGGGCGATCGAGCACGAGATACTGCGCGCCGAGCTGCCTCGCTCGGACCAGCAGTTGCGCCTCGGTCGACTCGTTCCACCGGCGATTCGCCTCCGGCACGTTCGCGAGCCGCGGATCACCGGTGACGCTGCACAGCCGGCGATACCACTCGACGATCTCGTCGGGCACGAGCGGCGGCGACTTGAGATCGACGACGATCGCGCGACGCGCATGTAATCGGAAGCCCGCGAGGCTCGGCGGCGTGAGGAACCGGGTATCGACCGGCGTGCTCGTGCGCGCCCAATCGTAGAGGTCATCGGTCTCGAACCCACCCGAGGCGACGGCCACGTGCGGATGCGCGAACGTCGACCACCGTCCGTCGATCACCACGACCAAGCTGGCGACCGCGACGGCGATCGGCAACGTCGCGCGCAGGTACGGCACGAGGATCGCGACGGCGATGCCGACCGCGACCGCCGCCGGTGCCCAGCCACCGATCGCGGCGGTCTCGGACGGTACGAGCCAGACCGAGTACGCCGCCAGGCCGACCGCGGTCCACCGTCGCCACGGCGCTTGCTCGAGCCAGCGCGCCGGATCGTCGATCGTGGCGACTGCGGCGATCGCGATCACGATCATCGCGACGAGTTGCGCGAACGGGGCCAAGCGCCACACGTAGAGCCGGGTCAGCGACGCGAGCTGGGGCATCATCAAGACCGGAACCGCGAGCGCGCAGATCGCGCCGGCGATCCAGCACCAGCTCACGAGCCGGCGCACCGGGCCCCGACAGCCGTACGCGGTCGCCACCGGTGCGACGACGATCGCGAGCGCCACCCACCGTACGAGCACCGGCAACGTGTGGGCGACGGTCCATGGATAATAGTGACCGGGGGCGTGAAACCGAGCGAGCACCCACAGCGCGAGATCCGGATCGGTGCTACTCGCCGACGTCACGAGCTCGGGTGCGAGCGCGGCGAGCGCGGCGAGTTGCGGCGCGAGCAGCCACGCGAATCGCTTCGCGTTCCAGCCGTTCGCGACGAGCTCGGCGAGCGAGAACATCCCGATCCCGAGCACCAAGAAGTTCACGTGGAACACGCCGCCGGCCGCGAGGGCGAGCCCCGCCACGAACGGGCGGCTACGTGCAAACGCGGCGAGCGCGAAGACCCACGCGACGGTCGCGATCAACGACGGCTGGAGGTAGCCGCTCCATAAGTACGATCCCGCCATCGAGCGATCACCGTTGATCGTCAGCCACGCCGCGACGATCACGAACACCGCGAACGCGCCGCGGCTGCTCGCGCCTTTGACGACGACGAACACGCCGGTCACGAGCGCCGTCATCAACACCGCGTGCGCGATCGCACAGCCGATCACGCCGCTGTCCTCGATCCGAAACAGGTAGCTCGCGGTCGCGGCGAACACCGAGTGATACATCGTAGTCTGCGTCGCGAACCAGTCCTGTTGGAACAGCTCGGGGTGCGCGCGACGGAGCGGCTCGATGAAGTAGGTGACTTGGTTCGCCACGCCGAATGCGTAGCCGCATGAATGTGCGATCGCGATCGCGACACCGATCGCGCCGACCCAGACCCGCGTCCGCTGCGGATGCGTGCACGCCTGCGGCTCGGTGGCCTCGAGCACGTTCGGTGCGATCGATGGAGCCGCCCTCGCCACGTGCGGCGCCTGCTGTGCACCCCGTGGGCCATGCGGCGAGTCGCGGCTGCGTTCGGATCAGCGCGAACGCGTCACGGATTTCTGAGATCGCCTGACCGCGATGTCGCGAGGTCTGCGACCGGCGAACGCTCGCCGACGCTGACGATCGTCGCGTTTGCCCGAGCGACGATCTCGTCAGGTGGCCGCCACGAAGCCTTCCGCCTTTTGCTCGCGAACGAGACGGCGGACCTCGGCGGTCGGATTGGGAGTGCTGCGCTTGCGGATCACGGCATCGTCTCCGTCACCGATGCGCAACTCGTAGCCATCGCGGCGTTCGCGAACCGCCCAGCGTCGACCGTCGGGGTGTTGCATCTCGAGCCACTGACCGATGCCCGCTTCGAAGCGTTGCTTCGAGCGCTGTTCGTCGAGGGTTTGCGGGAGCTTCACCTCGATGCACGCTTTGTGGGTCCGCGCCCACGCATACGCGAGGCCGACCGCGTCCTTGCCTTCGGACTCGAAGCCCTCGGTCAGCGCGGTGATCCAGACCGAGATCGCCGGGAACACGCGCCAGGTGTCGCCACCTTCGATGTCGAACGCCACGACCTGGTCACGCGCTCCGCCGAAGCATCCGATCGGATCGAACGCGAAGACCTCGAGCGACGAGGTGGCGAGCGGGTACCACGCTCGGTTCCAGAAGGCGTGATTCGAGTCGTCCGAGCGCCCGGCCTCGAGCTCTTCGACGCGGCCATTCCAGACCTGGCGATCGGCGTCGAGGCGAGCGGGCTCGGCAAACCGGAGGTCCACGTATTTCCAGCCACCGACCGCGCTGAGCACGCGACCGACATCGGCTGGAACGCCCTGCTCCAGGTCAAACCGCGTGATCGGACTGCGTTTGACGTACTTGTGCGCCCCGAGCGTGCGGACGAACGTCTGGAGCAAGCTATCCGTGATCATGAGTGTCTTGTAGCGAGAACCTGCGGCGAGGTCGAGCGTGCTGTCGCGATTCCAAGGGCGCTCGGTCCGAACGAGCGCTCGATACGCCGCCTATTTGAAGGCGTCAGGTTCGTCCGCGTCGGGCTGCCGAGCATCCCCGTCGGTGTGTTCACCATCGGGGTCGTCGCCATCATCGGCTCGCCGAGGTCGCTGGGCGAGCCCCTGGTACTCGCGCAATCGGTACTGGATCTTCCGCGACGAGACGCCGAGGATCTCGGCGGCTCGTGAAGTCGCTCCGCCCGTTTGTTCGAGGGTTTGAAGGATCGCGTACCGCTCGATCTCGGCGAGCGTGCTGCCGGGAATCAGTGGCGCGCCGTCTCCGCGCGAGCTCCACATGTTGGCCAATGAAAGATCTTCCGGACGGATCACGTCGGCGCGACACACGATGACGGCGCGCTCGATCGCGTTCTCGAGCTCGCGCACGTTGCCTGGCCACGAGTAACGGGTCAGCGCGCCGAGCGCATCGGCGCTGAAGCCGGTCACCACCTTGTCACTCTCGGTGGCGAACTTGCGGACGAAGTGCATCGCGAGCAACGGAACGTCGGTGGCGCGAGCACGAAGTGGTGGCACCTCGATCGAGACCACGTTGAGCCGGTAGTACAGATCTTCGCGAAACGTGCCGTCCTTGATCATCAACCGAAGGTCGCGGTTGGTCGCGGTGATCACCCGGACATCGACCTTCACGGTCTCGTTTCCACCGACGCGCTCGAACTCTCGCTCCTGCAGGAAGCGAAGCAGCTTGACCTGAATCGCGGGCGAGATGTCACCGATCTCGTCGAGGAACAGCGTACCGCCGTCGGCCTGTTTGAACCGGCCGTCTCGCCTCGCAGCCGCACCGGTGAACGCACCGCGTTCATGGCCGAACAGCTCGCTCTCGAGGATGGATTCCGCGAGCGCAGCGCAGTGGAGCTTGACGAACGGCGCCTTCGCACGTGGGCTGAGCTGGTGCAACGCCTCGGCCACGAGCTCCTTGCCGGTCCCGCTCTCGCCCGTGATCAGGACCGATGCACGCGCGGGTGCGAACTGAAGGACGTCATCGAAGACACGCTGCATCGACGCGCTGGAGCCGATGATGTTCTCGACGCTTCGGCGCTCCGCGAGCCGTTGTCGAAGCTGGCCGGCTTCCGCACGGAGGCGTCGTCGTTCGAGGACTCGCTCGAGCACGAGCAGCAGCTCGTCGAGGTTGATCGGCTTGGTCAGATAGTCTGCAGCGCCCGCCCGCATCGCGGCGACGGCCGTGTCGATCGATCCATACGCGGTCATCACGACCACGACTCGCTCGGGATCCTTCTCCCACGCACGCTTCATCAGCTCCATCCCGCCCATGCCCGGCATCTTGAGATCGGTCAGGAGGAGATCGGGTGCGAACTCGTCGAGTTTGGGCAGCGCCTTGAAGCCGTCCGCTGCCATCTCGACCGTGTAGCCCTCGTCGCGAAGCAGCGTGGCGAGCGCCGACCGCGCATCCGCCTCGTCATCGACGATCAGGATGCGTTCACGTGGCTTGACGGGTTCGATCGGCTTCATGAGCTGCGCCCGCCCGAACGTCGCGCGCCGTCATCGAGAGGAAGCGCCACGGAAAACACCGTTCGTCCGGGTCGACTCTGCACGTCCACGACACCTTCATGATCCGTCACGATCCTGTAGACGATCGGAAGGCCAAGCCCGGTTCCTGTTTCCTTGGTCGTGTAGAACGGCTCGAACAGGGGTGCGTCAGGTGTCGACAACCCCGGCCCTGTATCCGTCACTTCGAGGACGGCGGCATTGCCTCGCGTGCTGACGCGGACTCGAACCTCTCCGCCCGCGGGCGTCGCCTCCAATGCGTTCCGAGTCAAGTTGAGCACGACCTGCTTGATCTTCTCGTCGTCGTAGCTCAGGACGACCGGGTCCATACCGAGCTCGGTAGCGAGGTCTACGCCGGCGGCGGCTGCCTCCGGATGAAGCAAGGCCACGATCGCCTCGACCGTGCCGCGCAGGTCTCTCCGAGTCATCCGGAGAGCATGCGGACGTCCGAAGTCGAGGAACTCCGTCACGAGTGCGGCGAGACGTTCGACATGGGTGTCCGCGAGGGCAGCGGCGTCGAGCGCGCTCGCGATCTCGGGTACCGGTCGCGAGAGATGCCGTTCGACGAGCTTGAGCTGCAAGTGGGCCGCATTGAGCGGATTGCGCACCTCGTGGGCGAGACCAGCGGCCATCGTACCGAGCGAAGCGAGCCGTTCCGCCCGACGAGTTCGAACACCGAGCAAGTGCTCGGCCGTCACGTCGAGTCCGATCGCGCAGATGATCGTGCGCTCCGGCTCGTGAAAGATCGTGTGGTGCCAACGGATCCGATGTTCTTGCTCGGCACGATCGAGCACGATGGTCTCGACGACCGGCGTTCCGGTACCCGCGAGCAGATCGCGCTCACGAGCCACGAATCGAGCCGGTTCGCCGCCGAACAGCTCGCTCCAGGTCTTGTCGTTCGCGTCGCCGTGGGAGATGCCCATCAGCTCCTCGCATCGACCGTTGAGCTGCGCGATGCGCCCCCCCGGCTCCCAGGTGACAACGAGGGCCTCGCCGGTCTCGACGAACTCGTGATAACGCGCCTCGCTCAGCTTCAGCCGCTGGACAAGCACATCGCGCTCTGCGGTTTCGAGCTCCTTGACGCGACCGAGCAGACCGTCGGTTGCGGTCTCGAGCATGATCGCGAGCTCGAGGTCGACGATCTTGTCGATCGCGACGGCGACGCGACGCTGATCGATCGCGTCGAGCTCGGCCGCGGCGATGCTCAACAGCGATAACCGGATCACGTTCATCGACCCCAAGACGTAGCGCTGGGGTAACGAGATCCGAGCGTGGGTCCGCCCGACCCTGGCCCGGTTCTGATGATATTCGGCATCCCAAGGTCCGCTGACCAACAACGAGAGCCAGCTCTGGAGGCTGATCTTGAGGCGAGCCACTTGTGCCTGATCGGTCAACACCCGGCGCGCGTCCTCGTGCTCGAGGATACGCCGGTAGAATTCGTCGACGATCGTCCCGAAGTGCGGCACGGCCAACGGTGCGAACAGTCGCAGCGCCTGTTCGTCCTCTTCTCCGAACGCGACGTAGCGTCGCATTTCATCGAAGATGCTCTCCATGTCGGCTTGTTTAGCACGGTGACGTGCGCCGATCTCCGCGCCGATCTCCGAGTATGAGCGGTGGCGTGCCGTCACGGTGCGAGCTCGCCCCTGATGCGATCGACGAGTCGATCGTGGCTCTCGGTCCCCGCAAGACTCGCAAAGACCCGCGCGGGAGAGCCCCAATCGCTCCAGCCACTCCCCGAAACCGGGAGCACCGCGAGTGATCGTGCGTAGGCCAGCACGTCGCGGCTGAAGTTAGCCGGTGCCATGGATCGATACGCAGCGTCGAGTGCGCGGTCGCTGGAGGGCTCGGTCGCGTAGCGCTCGAACGCAGCGGCATGATCGGGGAGGTGACGTCGTGCCAGATCCCAGAACACGGACGCGCGACCGGCGGAGATGAACGTGTTCCACAGACCACCTGCTCTCCACAATTCGCGCGCGAGCTCGTGACTCGGCTTCTCGTGAAACCGACGGATCTCGAAGGCCTCGGTTTGCGCGATCCGGTCGCCCGGCACGATCCATCCGTAGTCGACCTCGGGACCGTTCGGCGCGACGCCGACGAGCGTCACTCGATCGGAGAGGATGCCGGCGGTCGCGAGGTCGAGGCCCCTGGTCACCGGCTTCGAGTTCGACATGTGATGATCCGACGGCATGAACACGACGCACGCATCCGGCGAGCGCGCGAGGATGCGGGCCAAGGGCAACAGCATCCCCGGGCCCGTGTCGAGGTTGCGTGGTTGCACGATCAACTCGATCTCGGGACACCGTGCGAGCTGGTCCCGCGCGATCGCTTCGTGATGCGCTGTCACGACCACGGAGATTCGCTCGAGCGCGGTGACGGTCTTGGCGCGTTCGATCGTGGTCTGGAGTAGCGAGCGCTCGCCGGCGAGCACGGCGAACTGCTTCGGAAGGTCTGTGCCATACAACGCCCGCGTCAGCGACGCGAGACGACGACCTTCACCACCAGCGAGTACGACCACATATCGCAACGAGTCCTCGGTCATGGCCGAGGTCATTGCAGCCATCGCGCCAGCTCGACCGTCGTCCGAGGTCGAGCTGACACCGCGTTGCTGCCATCAGCGCGAGCGCGACTTCACGGCTTTCGCGCGTCGCTTGGTCAGCAGGCGCAACGCCGTTCCCTTGTGCATCGCGAGATGCGTCGTTGTTTCGCTCTCGATGAGATACTGAGGTTCGTCGATCGACGCGCGCACGACGTAGCCCTTGAATGGAACCGGCGAGGTGATCTTCTTCCGGATAATCCCGGTCACGCGACCTGCTTCCGAATTCCAGCTCACACGGTCGTGAAGTCTAAATGTCGGCACGGCACCTGGCTTCAGCAAGCGCCGCGCCAACAGCGAACAACCAGCAGCCTTCACGAGGACCGCGCAACGTATTCGCGCAGGACCTAGAGATGGAAGTCGCCGTTCGCCTCAGGCTGATAGCGAACTTCGACCACGAAGACGCTTCGCCGTCCTGAGGGAAGCTCCCAGTCGATCTGCTGGCCCACTTTGAGTCCGAGGAGTGCGCTGCCGACAGGCGCCAGCACCGAGACCCGACTGTGACTCGCGTCCGCGTACTGCGGATACACGACTCGAACCGCGCGACGTGCTCCAGTCGCACAGTCCTCGTACACGACGTCACTGTTCATCGTGACCACGTCGGCAGCCACGAGGCCGTGCGGCACGATCGTCGCGCGGTGCAACTCCCAGTCGAGAGCATCCGCAGCAGAAGCGTAGTGATCGAGCACCGAAAGCAGGCGTTGGCGGTCCAGATCGGTGATGACGATGTCAGGTTCGATGTTCGTGTTCATGAGAGCTCCAGCCCACGACGGGCGATCGATGCGAGGAGCCGCAATCAACTCGGTCCGTTGGATCGGGCGAGCGACTGTCAGCCGGAAAGCGCGAGTTTGTCGTCGAGCCGCGTCGCAGATGCGACGCGGCGTTCGCCGAGCACGATGACGGAATCCATGCACCCAACATGGTCAGTATCGGAGGGTTGTCAAGCGGAGGTCGCAACGAGGCACGCGCGATGCAGCCACACGTCTCGCTCGTCAATTCGAGCAAGGAGCACCATGCACGACCTGTTTCCATCACCTAGCGCGGCCACGTCGCATCAGCGACACGAGCTCGCGCCCGAGATCGAGAACGCCTTCCGAGAATTCAGCAAGACGGTGTTTGCAGACGGGGCGCTCCCTCGCAAGGTGAAGCAACTGATCGCGGTCGCGGTCGCCCACGTGACCCAATGTCCGTACTGCATTCGCGGCCACACCAAGGGAGCGCTTCGTGAGGGCGCAAGCGATCGCGAGATCATGGAGGCGATCTGGGTCGCGGCGGAGATGCGCGCTGGAGGCGCGTACGCGCATTCGGTGATCGCGCTCGACGAGATCGCCGAATCGAAGACCGCGACCAAGCCGACGCCATGACCGAGAGCGCTTCCGACGAACGCTGGGACGACATCAGGATCTACACGATCGGGCACTCGACTCGTACGCTCGACGACTTCGTGACGACGCTGAAAGCCTTCAACATCTCGGTGCTGGTCGACATCCGCACGGTCCCGCGCTCTCGACACAATCCGCAGTTCGAGGGCACCACGCTTCGAGCGGCGCTGCGTTCGGGCAGGATCCAGTACGCACACGTTGCGAGCCTTGGAGGTCTGCGCCGAGCCCACGCAGGCTCGCCCAACACCGCCTGGCGCAACGCCAGCTTTCGCGGGTACGCCGACTATATGTCGACACCAGAGTTCGCGAGCGGGCTCGCGCAGCTTCGAGCCCTGACCGAAAAGGGAACGCTCGCGATCATGTGCGCGGAAGCCGTGCCCTGGCGTTGTCATCGTTCGCTCGTCGCGGACGCCCTGACGGCTCGCGGAGCTCGAGTCGAGCACATCACCGGGACCTCCCATGCAAGCCCGCATCGGCTGACCGCGTTCGCGCACGTCGACGGTACTCGCGTGACCTACCCCGGCGATCCGAGTCAGCCGGTACGTGACCCTGATGAGATCGACGACGACCGACGACTCCGCACGGCGGCGCCCTTTCATCTCGAAGCGACCGTGCGTGTGCTCCAGCGTCGTTCGACAAACGTCGTCGAGCGCTGGGAGGCGGACCGCTACCTACGGGTGCTGGCGACACGCGCTGGCCTGGTGCTGGTCGAAGTGACGAATCGCGGAACGATCGATGCTCCCGACGTTCGCTACGCGATTGTCCGCGGTAGCCGCTCGGCCGCGACGCATGCGAAGGTCGACCAGACGCTTCGAGCCAAGCTCGGCTTGGACGTCGACCCGGGTGAGCTCCAGCGCCTCACCGAAGCCGAGCCGAAGCTCCGCTCCACGGCGGTCCAGTTGCGTGGCATGCGGCCGCCACGATTCGCTGACCTGTTCGAAGCGTTTGCGAACGTGGTTCCGTTTCAGCAAGTAAGCCTCGACTCCGGTATCGCCATCGTGGGTCGGCTGGTCGATCGATTTGGCGACCATCTCGACCACGACGGACACCGACGCCACGCGTTCCCGACGGCCGCGGTCATCGCCGAAACTCGTCTACAAGCGCTTCGCGACTGCGGTCTGAGCCGCCACAAAGCGGACTCGCTTCATCAGATCGCGCGCATGATCGCCTCGCACGAGCTGACCGAGAAGGCGCTCCTCAAGCTAGCCACCAAGGACGCGCTCGCGAGGTTGAGCGAGCTCCCGGGAATTGGGCCGTGGAGCGCCGCCGTCGTGCTGCTGCGCGGCCTCGGGCGGCTCGACGTATTTCCGCCCGGCGATGTCGGAGTGGTTCGCGGACTCGGTACGGTCATGCAACTCGCGTCCGGAACACCGTTCCTGCAGATCCTCGAGCGTTTCGGTGGTCACCGTGGATATCTCTATTTTTGTTCGCTCGGCGGGCTGCTCCTGGCCAAGGGCGTCATCCACGCTGCCCCGCCGCGCTCCCGCAACTGACCGCCTCGTCGAGCGGGCGCGAACAATGTGCGCGCTCACCCGGGGGTCGGAAACCTGTTCGCGGACCACCATGCGCGCCACCGCAGGTCGAGTCGGTGCGCGGCTTGCACCACATCGAGACCTGATGCATCTGGATCCTGAGCGGGCACAAAACCGTGACAGATGCGCACATCAGACAATCATCTTGAATGATCGCACGGAGAAGAACATGGACGCTCGCAGCTCACCCACTGTGAACACCCAGCCGAGTCGTGGCACGGCTACCGATGAAACCGAGATCCGACGGCGCTCGCTCGAACGCTGGGAGAACGAAGGGGGACAATGCAACGACGACCTCACCGAGCCCCCGGTGACGCGCGGCGGCACAGCACGAGCTTTGCACGCGATGTGACCGGAGGATCGATGCACGACGAGCACACGCGTTTCGACGACAAGCTGTTCGAGCTCGAAGGCTCACTTCAATCGGGAGACCACGAGACCGCGCGCGCACAACTCGCGGCGTTCGATGTGGCGCTGTCCCGCTATGTGCGCAACGAAGAGCGCGTGGTGTTCCCGGCGCTGGAGCGACTCGTTTCGACACCGTTTGCGCCGGCGATCAGGATGCGACTGGAACACGGAAGCTTGCGCCGCTTGATCGCCGCGCTTCGCTTCGCCCTCGATCGATCGGATCGTCGGCGTGGTCTCGACGCGCTCGGCAAGCTGCGCAGCCTGTTACTGTTACACGTCGCGAAGGAGGAATGGATTCTCTATCCGCTCCTCGCTCGCGGCGCTCGGTGAGGGAACATCCACCCATAGAAAACAGGGGCAACGAAACACCACCCCGGCGCGGGGGAGCTCACGCCGCAGGTACTTCAGGACTTCCGCGCCAAGCTAACCCGCGGCGAGGACGTCATCGATCCCGAGGCGTGGGCCGGCGGAATTCCGGCTGCGTCGGGCATCGCCCCGCGGTTGCGCATCGGTGCCAAGCGATGGCTCAACGTGGGGTGGTCTTCTATTCGCTCGGCGACGGCCCCGACAAGGGCCTCTACTACGACGCGCACCCGATCGAGCAGATGCGCTACGCGCTGACGATGCTGGCCTACGACATGAACGGTCAGCCGCTGACGTATGGCCACGGCGCTCCGCTGCGGCTGCGCAACGAGGTCCAGCTCGGCTTCAAGCAAGTGAAGTGGATCGCGGCGATCGAGTTTGTCGCGGACTACGCCGAGACCGGCGGCGGGCACGGCGGCTACAACGCCGATCACGAGTTCTTCGGCTATCGCCAGTCCATCTGATCGCGACCCGGAACGCTTGCGGGATCGGGCACTTGGTGACCTCGCGAGAAACGGTGTCAACCGGGGGAGCGTCTCGCGGCTCTTTGCCGCCAGGAGGATCCATGCGCGTCTCACTACTCGCGTCATCCGTCGTCGGCTGTTGGCTCTTGGTCCATCAGCCTCCTCGCGCGGACGCGCGCGGTCACGACGACGACAACGACTCCGCCGACTCGGACAACGACGAGGACGTGCAGGACGTCGCGATCCCCGACGAGGTGCACGAGAGGCTCGACAGGGCGCTCGAGAAGCTCGACCGCGCGCTCGAGAAGCTCGATCGCAAGCTCGGTCGGGGTCACCGGCATCGCCACGCGATGGTCCCGATGGTCCCCATGGTCCCGATGGCGCCGATGCCACCGATGGCGCCGATGCCACCGATGCCACCGATGCCACCGATGCCACCGATGCCACCGATGCCACCGATGCCACCGATGCCACCGATGCCACCGATGCCACCGACGCCACCGACGCCACCGATGCGAGCGATGCGTGCGATGCGAGCCATGCGGCCGATGTCTGCGATGCAGGGAAGTCACATCGACATCCCCGAGATCCACGTCGATATCCCCGAGATCCACGTCGACGTCCCCGAGATCCACGTCGACATCCCCGATCTCAACATCGACCTCCCCGATTTCCATGTCGACCTCGACCTCGATTTCGACAACAACGACAACAACGACAACAACGACAACAACGACCGCGAGTAGCGGCATGGATCCCTCGACGCCGCGACGGACGCCGTTGTTCGTCGACGAACCGATCGCCGAGCTGCGCGGGCTCGCCGCGTTGACCGATCCCGACGACGACGTCGCCGCGATGATCGACCTCGCGGTGATGGGGGCCCGCGGGGATGGCAAGACGCAGTTCCTGGTTCACGCGATCCGTGCACTGCACGGGCGCGCCCCGGCGCTCAGCGGTAGCGAGCAAGAGCTCAACCTCTCGATGATGCGGCTCGTCCTCGATCCACGCGCACCCCGCCCCGATGCAACTCCGCCGGGCGTCGTGCCGCACTTCACGTTTCGCGTACGCGCGGCCTCGCTGTTCGAGCGCCTCGGGTGGCGCGGCTCGCTGCGCCTCGCGTGTCGGCTCGCGCGCGTGACCGGGCTCGTCGCGACGACGTGCTTGCTCACCGTCGCCGCGCTCGGGATGGCGCTGCGCGGATCGGTCGCGCCGGCGGTGATCGCCGGCGGCAGCGGCGCGCTGGTCGGAGCGATCGCGGTGTTGATCGCGCGGCGGCGGATCGAGACCGCCGGAGAGATCGAGATCGTGTTCTGGGATGTCGCCGGCGAACAGATCTACTCGCCGAACGCCGCGGACTATCACGCCCTGCTCGGCCGGCTCGTGAGTGCGCGCAGGCGCCGCGCCGAGGCGCGCGGCCGAGCCTATTCGTTCGCGCCGGTGTTGATCTGCAATCCGATCGCACTCGGCACGTTCGACGAGGGTAGTCCCTACGTGCGACTGCGCGCGCTGCTGCCGATGTTCGCGTCGATCGATCGCGATGCCGCGCGTGCGTTGGTCGCGATCAACCGTTATACGGTCGTCGACCGAATCTGCGCGCGTGGCACACCGCGCGACGAGATCGTCGAAGTTACGACCCGGCCGCGTGGCGAGCCCGCGCCGCCGGCGCAGAAGGTCGCACGCGAGCTCGTGCGCGAGCATTGCCTCGACGCGGAGGACGGCCGCGACGGTCACGTCGCGATCCACTACCTGCGCTACGACACCGCGATCCGCAGCACGGTCGACGTCGATCTCGACGCCGCGACGCTCGCGTACGAGTACGACGATGGTCCGGGCACGTTCAGCGGCGATGCGCATCGCAGGTTTCTGGAGTGGGTGATCGGCTTGCCACGCTGGACGCCGCCGCTTCGCAACGTGCCGACGCCGAACCCGATGCCAGCGCCGGCGGCGGTTGCGCCGAGCCCCGTCACGCCCCCGGCGTCGACCTCCGACGTCTGGGCGCGACCGTCGGGTGCGCGATGACGCGCTACGCCTGGCTCCAGAAGCATCCGACGCCCGCCGCGCGCGCGGGCGAATTCCACTGGTATCCGAGCGCCTGCGATCGCGAGCTCCGCGCGGGCTTCGCCGAGCGACTGCCGTCGGCCAACGGTGGCGTGCTGTGGGAGCTCGCGCGCGACGAAGCTGCGTGGGCACTACCGTTCGTCGCGGTGGCCGCGGACGGCCGGCGCTACACGGGGCTCGCCCTCGCGGTCGCGGACTCGCTCTCGCAGCTCGTGCCCGCTGTCGCCGCGCCGTGGACCGAGGCGACCGCTGACCCAGCGCCGGCGCCACCACCGGTGCTGCCGGATCTCGCGGGCGTCGCGCGAGCGCTGCTCGACGGCGGCAGCGCGGCCGTCGGCGCTCCGGGACATCCAGGCCTGCCGCGTGCGATCGCGGCGATCGAGCGCGTGATGCCGGCACGCGGGGTCCGGCGCGGCACGTGGACGGCCGGCACCGCGACCCGCGGCGCAGATCGCGTCGCCGAGCTCGCAGCACGCGCGGCGGTCGCACCGAGCTCGCATGCAGCGCGGGCCTGGCAGCTCGCGTGCGAGCTCGCGACCGCGGAGCGCAACGTCGACGACGTCGTCGCAGCGATCGCGAGTGACTCCGGCGAATGGCTCCACACGCTCAACGCGTGGGGCCGCGGCAAGCTCGCGCGCGAGGTCGACGAGCTCGCCGATCGCGTCGCGTTGCGCGTGCTCGCGCGGCTCGTCGCCGATCGCGACCCCGCGTGGGCGGTCGCCGAGGCCCGCTGGCACGCGCTGTTACCGGCGCACCGGCGGGCCGAGCTCCTCGCCGCGGTCGCGCGTCGCAGCGACACCCTGAAAGCGTTGATCGATGGCTGAACCGGCACGAGCACTCGACGATGTCAGCGCCCAGCTCGCCGAGATGCTGCGCCACGCCGATGCACTGCTCGACGATTGGATGCGGTTCGGTGCCGACGTCCGCGCGCGGGTCGAGCGCGAGACCGCTGGCGTCGGAGCGATCGTGGCGAAGGCCGTCGACGGCGCGAGCGAACGCGCACTGTCGATGCGGCTCGCAGCGGTCTCGACCGAGCTCGAGCGACTCGAACAGCGGATCCGCGCGGCGTCGCGGATCGCGGCCGAGCAGCGCACGACCGATCGCCGCATCCTCGCCGGCATCGCGCTCGGCGTCGGCGTCGTGATCGCGTTGCTCGTCGTGCTCGTGGTGCGCGGCCCCGCGGCGCCGCAGATCGCGACGCCGCAGCCGGTGCCGGTGATCGCGCCGCCGCCCGATGCCGCCCCGCCGCCGGCCGACGCACCACCACCGCCACCGCCCGATGCCGCACCGGCAAAGGCGCCGGCGAAGAGGCACTGATGGACGTCGTGGTGTGGTTCGCCATGGTGTGCGGACTCGTCGTCCTCGCCACGCTCGCGACCACCCGCGCGCGCGCCACGCCCGACGCCGTGATCGGCCGCGCGCCGTTCGTCGCGGTCGCACTCGGTCACGCGGTCGTGGTCACGGGCGCGATCTGGGTCTGGGGCGGCACCGACGCGAGCCTCGGGCACGACGCGCAGCTCCAGCGCGGCCCGCGCGTCATGCTCGAGCTCCGAGCGGTCTCGCTCGCGGTCGATCACCCGATCTCGATTGGCCACGCGGCAGCCTCCGACGTCCACCTCCCTGGTGCGGGCACCGCGAAGCTCGCCGAAGTCACGCGCGATGCGCGCGGCATCGTCGTCACCGTCGCGTGCCCGCCGGGGACGTTCGTCGTGCCCCCGCACGCCACGCTCGCGGTCACCGATTGCACCACGCCGGCGTTCACCGTGCGTGCCGAGGGCGCGCGGATCGAGCTCGCACCGGCGGGCCGCGCCGCGCGCACGACCCTGCGCGCGGGCGACGTCGTGCGGATCGGCCGCGAGGACGAACCGGTCCCCGGCCTCGCGACCTGGGAGCTGCCCGCCGCCGGCGCCGAGATCCTCGCCGTGCCGACCGATCCCACGGACTGCATGGCGTGGTCGCCACAGGCGCGACCGCGCGACGGTGCGTGCGAGCTCGCGCTCGGTGCGTTCGACGTCGTCGCCGTGCCGATCGTCGCGGATCCCGACGCGGTCGTCGATCGCAACACCCGCGCGGCGCTCGCGATCGGCGTGCCACTCGTCCTCGCGTGCCTGCTCCTCGCGATCGCCCCACGCTCGCGACGGCGCGCGCCCGTACTCGCACACCTGCTGCGGATCGCGGTCGTCGCGGGCGGGTTCACCGCGCTCGTCTGTTGGCGGCTCGTGTGGGCGTACCGCATCGACGTGCTGCGCGAGCTCGCACCGCTCGGCGCACGCGTCGCCGACAACCAGCTCGAGGCCGCGTTGATCGGCGCGACGCTCGCAGGCATCGCAGCCCGGCGCACGAGCTACGCGCTGCTCGCCTGGGCGACGTGGCTCGCGATCGCGTGGCTCGCACTCGGTCTCGGCCCGGCGCACCTGACGACCGCGCGCGCCGCGATGATCGGCCTCTCGCTGGTCGCCGTGTTCGCGCCACGTGCCTCCGAGCTGCGGGTGCCGAAGCTCACGCCCGAGCTCGTCCTCGTGGTGCTCGCGGGCGCCGCCATCGCCGCGCGCGCGTGCGCACCGCACGGCGTGCTGACCAAGCTCGTGCTCGCGTACGCGCTCGTGCTCGCGGGCCACGCCGGCTTGCGTGCGGCGTTCGGTTCCGAGACCACCATCCGGCGGCGCGCGCAGATCGCGCTCGCGCTCGTCGGGGCGGCGGTCGCGGTCGCCGCGTACGACACCGGGGTAGCCGTCGCGATCGGCGCGATCGGGCTCGCGCTCGCCATGCTCGTCGCGTATCACGACGCGATCTACGATGCGTCGCGCGCGAATCGCATCGGCATCCTCGAGCGCGAGCACGCACGGCTGATCGCGGTGCACGGCGCCGTCACCGTCGCGATCGGCGGCGCTGCGATCGCCGGCGCGTACCTCGCGAGCGATCGCGCGTGGATCGAACACGGCGCCGATGTCGCGAGTCATGCGCCGCTCGTCGCGGTCGGCTTGTTCGGTTTCGGCGCCGCATTCGCGCGCGCACATCGGCGGGCCTGGTTGCCGCTCGCGCTCGCCGCGATCGCCGCGCTCGCCGTGTGGGCCGCGCGCGGCGAGGTCCTCGAGCGCGCGACCGCCGGCCATGGCGTGATCTCGGATCGCGTCGCCTCGGTGACCGAACCCGGCTACGCGCTGCTCCACGACGGCCATCGGTTCGCCGCCACCGCTTCGGCGTGGCGCGAGGCGGCCCTGCCCGACGCGACGCCCCTCGATCGCTGGCACGGCGAAGGCCTGTTCGGCGCGCGGATCGTGGACCCCGGCGTCGTGCACTCGGTCGAGAACGACTACCTCCCCGTCCTCGTCGCACGCGAGACCGGAATGGCCGGCATCGCGCAGACCACGCTGCTCCTGCTGTTGCTCGTCGCCGCGGCCGGTGCGTTCGCGAGTGTCGCGCATCGCCACGCAAGTCGCGCGCAGCGCAGCCGCTGGCTGATCGCGGTGGTGCTCGGCGTGCTCTGCATGTACCAGCCGCTCGCGTCGCTCGGGGTACTGCCGCTCACCGGCATCAGCTGGCCGGGCCTCGGCATCGACAGCCCGTCGGACCTGTGGCTGTTCGTGATCGCGATCGCGTGGTGTGCGCTCGGCGCCGAGGACCACGACATCGACGACGAGCGCGTCCGCACGACCGCGCGGGTCGTCCGGGCCCGCCGGATCGCGCTCGCCGCACTCGCGACCACCGCATGTGCCGGCGGGATCGTCGTCGCGCGGTCGGCATCGGCTGCACTCGCGCGCGTGCCCGCCGACGACGCGCGGATCGCCGCCGCGCTCGACTACGGCCCGACCGTCGCGTGCGCGTGGCGCGAACACGCGGGCGCGCTCGCGACGCTCGTGCCCGCGACGATCGGCGGCGCGCCCACCGATGCCGGCACCACCCGCTTCGATCGCGAGCTCCGCGCCGCGTATGCGATCGATCGCGCGGCGGTCCTCGGCGCACTCGACGCGTGCCACGGCACGGCCGGCCACTGGCGACTCTCGCGTATCGGCACGACGTGCACCGCCGTGTTTCACGCCGGCGGGCCGGAGCTCCGGCTCGCGATCGTTCGCCCCGCAGGATCGACCCCACACGCGACGTGCACGGTCGCCGGCGACGACGAGCCCGCGATCGCGCTGCGCGGCCGAGGCGGCGCTCGACGCGGCCCGCGGATCCGTGTCGTCGCCGAGGCGCTCGGTGCGACCGCGCTCGATGCAGGCGAGCTGATCGTCGGCTCGCGGATCGTCCGACTTCGCGCCGGCGCGGGCGCGCTCGAGCTCGCGACCGTGGCGCCCGGCCTCGTGCGCGCGGGCACGGTCGCGTTCGGTGGCGGGACCACGGTCGAGGTCGCGCCGCACCAGATCATGTTGCACGGTGATGCCGACCTGTTCGTGATCGACGGCTCGGCGTGGCGCCGGGTCTGGCACGCGCCCGACGTCGCGCTCGATCACATGGCGCTCGTCGTCGTGGGCTCACCGGACCATCGCATCGTCGTGCAGGTCCGGCCGGCGTCCGAGCCGCTGCTCGCCGACGACGTCGATCGCGGGCGGCGCACGTATCCCTACGGTAGCGCCCTGCCCGAGCTCGGCTGGGTCAACCCGTTCGAGCTCGAGCACTCGCTCGGCCTCGACGGTTGGATCCACGCGGCGGTCGCGCATCCTGCCAAGCAGGCTCTCGCGTGCGGCACGCTCACGCCGCCACCGATCGCGCGCGATCACGTGTGCGCCGCGAGCCGGCTCGACGGCGTGCTCGAATGCAAGGTCGCGCTCCAGCCGGAGCTCACGATCGCGCTCGACGCGCTCGCCGATCAGCTCGCGACCGCGGCCGGCGACAAGGCGCCGACGCGGATCGCCTACGTCGTGTCGCGCGGCGACACCGGCGAGCTGCTCGCGCAGAACAGCCGCGTGCCCGGCCGCGCGCCGCTCGCCTACGCGCCGCCCGACCGCGACGCCGAGGCGGTGCTCGTCAAGCTGCGCGAGGCGCACTGCGAGAGCGATCGCGAGCGCGTCGAATGGAACCTGCCGATCGCGGTCGGCTCGACGTTCAAGGCGATCGTCGCGCGCGCGGCCGAACAAGCGTTCCCCGATCAGCTCCACGCGCTCTCGCTCACCGCCGCCGGTCACGGCGCCGGCTGCAAGGCGCATCGCGGCACCTCCGTCGCGCCGCTCCTCGGCCACTGCCCGCCGAGCTCGCTCGCCGGCGATCTGACGACCGCCGACCTCCACGACTTCCTCGCGCATTCGCCGAACTGGTTCCAGGCCGCGCTCGGCCTCGTCGGGCTCGCGCTGCCGGACGGCCGGCTCTCGACGAAGGCCGGCCCGCTCTCGCTCGCCGATGTCGCGAGCTCCGATCTCGCGAGCTGGCCCACGTCCGCGCCGCTCGCGATCGACGACGCGCTCGGACCGATCGTGCAAGGTCACCGCCTCGTCGTCGCGGGCCTGCGCCGCACGCCGCTGTGGACGCGCGTCGAGGCGCTGCTCGGCCGGCCGCTGTGCACGCTCGGCGATCGCGCCTCGTGCGTCCGCGCGGCCGATCGCGCCGACGTCTGCGCCGCGCGCGGGTTGCCGATCGACGCGCCGTCGCGCGATCTGCGCTACCTCGTCGCGCTCGGCCCCGACCGGCTCGAGCTGTTCGACGGCGATGCGCCGGGCCAGACCCGCGTCCCGGTGCGCGAATACTTCCAGCTCCTGCGCGGCGCCGGTGCGCACCCGATCGGCTCGCTCGCCCAGCTCGCCGATGCGTTCGCGCGCGTGGTCTACGGCAACGTCGCGGCGAGCTGGTTCCCGGCGCCCGCGACCGGCACCGCGCCCACCTGGTCGTGTGCCGACTCCGCCGATCGCACCAACCACGTGCTCGGTGCCGGCGGCGGCTTGTGCGCGGTGGTGCGCGAAGGCACGGCTCGCACCGGCCTCGCCGCCGCGCTCGCCGATCATCGTCTCGTGATCTACGGCGCGAAGACCGGCACGACCGACTCGCTCGCCGAGGTCGCGCGCCAGCCCGACGCGTGTGCCGCCTGGAACGCGAGCCACCCCGCGCCGCTCCACCTCGCCTGCGGCAAGCGCCCCGCCGACGACAGCTTGTTCGTGATCGCGTTCGGCGTCGTCACGCCGGGCGGCACGATTCCGCTCACCCTGGCGCTTCAACTCCAGCGGGGTGGCCTGGGCTCGGCCGCCCACGTCACGCCGCAGTTCCTCGATGCGATCGCGCGCTACCTGCGCGCCGAATAACTTATCGCCGGCGCCGGCGCCGCAGCAGCACGATCACCACCCCGACCAGCAGCCAGCTCGTCGACGAAGTGCCGGTCGTCTCGCAACCGCAACCCGACTTCTTTTTCGGTTCGTGCGGCGGCTGCGGATGCGGAGGTTCCGGCGCCTTGAATTCTTCGGTGCTCGCGCGGATCTTGATCTTGTCGGTCTTGCCGACCGGAATCCCGTCGAGCTTGCCCTCGTGGCTGAGGAACACCGCGAACGACGGCATCGGCTGGTACATCTTGCCGACGTTGTCGGGCAGGTAGAACGGATAGACCTCGAGCGTGGGGACGACGGTCGCCGCGGTCTCGGGACCGAGAGCCGTGACCACGTTCTGCGTCAGGTCCGCGGCGAGCCGGCTCGTGACGTCAGGCGCGAGGCGGCGCAGCGGCGCGCTTGCGCGCGAGAGCGCGAACGACCGCGAGCTCCTTCTCGCGCGCCGGCTCCTCGAGGTGCGCATCGAGCGCCTCGTCGCACCGGGCGACCACGATCAGCCAGAACCGCCGTGGATCCTTGCGCTCGAGCTCCGCGCGCGACCATGCCGACTCCACGCGCCTGCCCCGCATGCTCGCCCGCCCCGCATCGAGTGGAAACGACGCGATCATCTCGCCATACAGCGGGTCCACCAGATCGAGCAGCGTAGGATCGCGGGTGGCGCGCGCCTCGCGCTCGAGCTGAACGATGAGCTTGCTGGTGAGATCGCGCGTGTCATCGAGGCACGTGGCGAGCTCGGCGGTTGGCACCGTGCGCAGCTTGGCGAGCGCTCCGTGGAGACGTTCGAGCTCGACCGCGATGCGCGGTGGTCCGAGCGTCGCGAACGCGCTCCGCGTGATCATCGCCTGCCATTCACACTGCCGCGGATCGAGCGGCGCGAGCCTCATCGCTTCGGTGAAGATCAGCGCCGCCTCTGTGTGCTTGCCGGTCTCGAACCACAGCTGGCCTAGACGAACGAGGAGCTCGAGTCCCTGGCCCGGCGCGATCCGCTCGAACACGGCGTGGGCCGCCGCCGCAGTACCGGTGTACGCACGCACGAGATCCTTGCGTGCCTCGCGTGAGATCCGGGTGGGCGGCGCACCCCCGGTCACGGTGGCGACCACGGCGAAGCTCTCGAACGCCTCCGCGGTGCGACCGAGGTCGAACTGCACCCAGGCGAGCTTGTACCGCGCGAACGCACGCGTCTCGGGCGTCTGCGCGGCGAGGCCCAGCGTGTACATCTTCTCGGCGCGCACGAGATCGACCTGCGAGAACGCCTGCTCGCCGACCGCGATGGCGGCGTCCGCGGCGAACCGCGACTGGGGATGCTGCACGACGATCCGCTCGAAGATCTGCGCCGCATCGGCATCGCGCTTGGCGACCTGGAGGACCCACGCGAGCTGGATCAGCGCTTCATCCTGCGATGCCCAGCTCGTGAGTGCCGGATCCGGTCGGCATCCGACCCCGCGCGATCGATCCGAGGCGTCGCACGCCACGACGAGGAGGTCGGCGATCGAGCGATCGAGGGCGGCCTCCATCCGCGCGGTCCGGCGCTTCGCCTCGGCGTCGAATGGCGGCCTCGCCGCGAGCTTGGCCTCGTCGGCGCCGATGAGTGCGGTCAGCGCGAGGCGTTCTTCCTGGCGCGCATGCGCGGCGAAGAAGGCGGCGCGGAGCAGCCGCGCCTGTGCGTGCGCGATCGGATCTCGCGCCTTCGCGACTCCGCTATCGAGCGCAGCGAGGCGCGCGCCGGCGGTCGCCTCGTCGTAGCTCGGCAACGGCAGCGGCGGCATCATCGTCATCGATATGCTCGGCTCGGCCTCGACGGCACCTCCGGGGATCTCGACCTGGATCGGTTGTGCCGCGACCGGATGGACGATCATGATCACCAGCGCGCCCAGCCACTTCAGCATCACGGTCTTCGACACCGCGAACGTGAGTTGGTTCCGGACGAGGCGGCGGGGTGTTGGTGGATCGCTCTGGCGCACTCGTCGCGGCGACGCCCGAGGCCGTGCCGGCCGTGTCGCACGTCGGGGATCGAGCTCGTGCCGGACGACCGATTGGTCACGGCGCTGGGCGAGCCGTCGCCCCGCGCGACGACGACACCGGAACGTCGATCGTCAGCGTCGTGCGCTGTCCGACGGTCACGGTGACCGGAATCCTGACGCGCTGGGACGAGCTCGCGTCATCCGTGCGCAGCACGTACGACCCGGCCGGGACGTTAGGAATCGAGAACATGCCTTGGACGTCCGCCACCACGCCGAAGGTCGGCTCACCCTCCGTCCCGATCCATGCGCTCGCCGGCTTGCCTCCGATCGTCACGGTGCCGCCGATCGAGCCGTTCTTGCGGAACGCGTAGAGGTCGTCGCAGAGTCGCGCGTCATCTCCAGTTGGGGGCGTCTTGCGGTTGCATGCGGTGATCGTCTTGCGAAGCGCACCGCCGGTGGCGTCGCTCTGACACTCCTCGACCTGGCCGCGGCTCACCCGACACGCGCGGTCGAAGCTCCGCCGTGCCTTCGTCATGCTTGCCGTCACCCCGGCACCAGCGAGGTACAGCTTGCCGAGCTCCTTGCAGCTCGGGCCGAATCCGGCATCGCACCCGGTCTGGTACCGCGTCGCTGCCGTCTTCGGGTCCTGCGCGACGCCATCGCCGTCGCGGTAGTGGTCGCCCATCTTGTCGCAGCTGTTGATGCAGCCAGCGGCGCACGCTCGATCCTCGAAGGCCGCCGCTTTTGCGTGGTCACTCGGGATCGCGAGCTCGCGGTCACCGTAGTAGTTCCACATTGCCAAGGTGTCGCAGCCGGCAAGGCATCCGAGACCATCGATCTTGCCGCTGCACACGCGCTCGTACAGCGCGCGTGCTCGCTGCGGGTCCGCCTTGACGCCCTTCGTCTCGTGGTGGTGCTCGTACATCGACGCGAGGTACGAGCAGCCGCGGGGGTCACCCGCGTCACACGTCCTCGTGAACAGCTCGAGGGCGCGCAGGTTGTCGCGCCCGGCGATTCCTTCCAAGAACGCCCAGCCGAGGTCGGTGCAGCCCATGGTGCTGCCCAGATCGCAGGCTTTTTGGAACAGCGCGCGCGCGTTGTCCCCGTCGTGCTCGTCGCCGTCGCTGCTGAAGAACGAGTCGGCGTAGACGCTGCCAAGTCGATCGCACGCGTCGCCATCACCACCGGTACAAGCGACACGGCCGCGCTTCATGCTGCGCTCGTGGGTCGGCTTGACGCCCGACTTCACCGGACCCATCTGGTCCGCGATCACCGGTGGGCCCGCGAGTACGACCAGCCCGAGACCGCACATCCACGCGATCGTTCGATTCGAGAGCACCATGCGTCCTCCGATCGAGCCGCGACCGGCTCAGAGGTCGCATATAAACGACGGAGCCACCGCGAAGTTCACGTTGCGCGCCGCTCCGAGAGGCAGGCGGAACTGGAAAGCGATGCGCTCGGCACCGAGTGGCTCGGTCATCAAGACACACGATCTTCTTTCGCTTCTGGCTCAGCGGCCGCAAGCAGCTGCTTGTCGAGGCGGTGGAGAGGCAAGTTGCCGCCCCTCGTTGCGGAGATCGCGTTCGCACGTTACCGCCTGCGCGGACTTCACCTCGACGAGGCACTCGCTTCTTCGACGCCTGAATGCGATCGCTGTGCGGCAACGGCTCGCCCGGCCCCGCCGTACCTTGCTTGCTGGCGACGGCGACTGGCGAGTTGGCGGCGAGCTCGTCGAGTACCCGATCAAAGCGTGTGAGCTTCACGACGCGCCGAAGCGAGAGCTCGGCGAGCGGCTCGACCGCGAGCCACCGCCGGCCGAATGCGACCGGTGGTAGCGCAAGAACTGCGCGCGAGCAATCCGCTTGCGAAAGCTGCACGCGACCAATGCGCGGCGAAGCTCCGTGACCGCGTGTGAAAGCTTGATCGCGGCGAGCTTCACGCCGAAGAGCACCACTCGCTCCGGATAAGGTTCTTGATCTCGATCGAAATTCGCGGAGCCGCGCGTGATCCGATCAGGTCACGGATCGCGGCGCGAGCTCTGGGGGGCTCCGCGGGGTTGCAGCAGCTTGGCAACGAGTCCGGTCCACCCGGTCTGATGCGACGCGCCCAGGCCATGGCCCTCGTCGCCATCGAAGTATTCGTGGAACAGCACGTGATCGCGGAAGTGTGGGTCGTTCGCGTACGGCCCGTGATGGAGCGCGCTGCCACGTGCTCCATCGGCGCCCGGCAGGAAGATGCGCGTCAGCCGATGGGTCAACTCGTCGGCCACAGCATCGAGGGTCATGAAGTTGCCCGAACCGGTCGGATGCTCGATGCGGAAGTCGTCGCCGTAGTAGTGGTGGAACTTCTGCAACGACTCGATGATGAGGAAGTTCACCGGGAACCAGACCGGCCCGCGCCAGTTGGAGTTGCCGCCGAACACGCCAGAGGTCGACTCGGCCGGCTCGTAGCTCACGGTGAACGACTGACCGTGATCGCTGAAGACGTAGGGATGATCGAGGTAATGGCGCGAGAGCGAGCGCACGCCATAGGGGGACAGGAACTCCGTCTCGTCGAGCATGCGCCGAAGCAGGCACTTCATGCGATGTCCACGCAGGAGCGAGAGCAGCCGCCGCTCGCCGCGGCCCGGCTCGAACCATCGCGATACGAGACGCGCCAGGTCCGGCCGATAGTTGAGATACCATTCCAGCCGCTGCCGGAACCCCGGCAGCTTCTCCAGGAGCTGGGGGTCGAGCGTCTCCACCGCGAACAGCGGAATGAGTCCAACCATCGAACGCAGCCTTAGTGGCAGGCGTTCGCCAGTTGGCAGCTTCAACACGCTATAGAAGAACTCGTCCTGTTCGTCCCAGAGACCGGGTCCGTCGCCGGCCATACTGCTCATCGCCGCCGCGATCTGCAGGAAGTGTTCGAAGAACTTCGTGGCGATGTCCTCGTAGACCGGGTTGTGCTGAGCCAGCTCGAGGGCGATGCGCATGAGATTCAGGCTGTACATCGCCATCCAGCTCGTGCCGTCGGACTGATTGATGTGGCCGCCGGTTGGAAGCGGCGCGCTGCGGTCGAACACGCCGACGTTGTCCAATCCCAGGAATCCGCCCTGAAAGATGCTGTTGTCGTCGAGATCCTTACAATTCACCCACCACGTGAAATTGAGCATCAACTTGTGCAGGATCCGCTCGAGAAACGCGAGATCGCCGACGCCGCCGTGGCGTTTGCGATCGATCTCGAAGACGCGCCACGCCGCCCAGGCGTGCACGGGGGGATTCACGTCATCAAACGCCCACTCGTACGCCGGCAGCTGACCGTTGGGATGCATGTACCACTCGCGTGTCAGCAGCACGAGCTGGGACTTGGCGAACACGGGGTCGATCAGCGCCAGGGGGATGCAGTGGAACGCGAGATCCCAGGACGCATACCAGGGGTACTCCCACGTGTCCGGCATCGAAATGACGTCGGCATTGTTCAGATGCTGCCAGTCGTGATTCCGACCGTGGAGCCGCCTCGACGGCGGTGGCGGTTGCGCGGGATCGCCATGCAGCCATTGCCGCACGTCGTAGTAGTAGAACTGCTTGCTCCAGAGCAGGCCCGCGAACGCCTGGCGCTGCACGTTTCGCCGTTCGGCATCGGCGAGCGTGGATTGCAGCGCGGCATAGAAGTCGTCCGCTTCCCGCTGTCGCAGCGCGACGACCGCGTCGAAATCGCTGAATGGCTCCAGCGATGACGGCGCATCCGTGAGGCGCAGCCGAAGCTGCGTTGCACCGCCGGCCGGTACGGTGAGCGCGTAGTGCGCGGCGGCCTTCGTGCCGACCCGCCGCGGATTCACTGCGTCGCCACGATGCGCGACGACATACTCGTGGAAGGCGTCCTTGAAGTAGCCCGAGGCGCCAGAGCCGAACAGGCGCGCAACATTGGTGTCGTTGTCGCAGAACAAGAGCGTCGCGCCCTCAGCGCAGTGCAGCAGGTAACTCCCCAGCTCTGGATGGTGGGCTCCGACGACGCGCGCCTCCACGGCGCGCAACTCGGGCTTCACGGCGGCATCAGTCCACGACCACGTGTTGCGAAACCAGAGCTGCGGCAGGACGTCGATGCGGGCGGCCTCGGGTCCACGATTGTGGACCGTGATGCGCATCAGGATGTCGTTCGCCGCCGCTTTGGCATACTCGACAACCACATCGAAGTAGCGGTTCTCGTCGAAGATGCCCGTGTCGACGAGCTCGAGCTCGGGCTGATCCTTCCCGCGGCGCCGGTTCTCGTCCACCAGCGCGGCATATGGAAACGCTCGCTGCGGATACTTGTAGAGCATCTTCAGGTACGAATTCGTGGGCGTGGCGTCGAGATAGTAATAGAGCTCCTTCACGTCCTCACCGTGGTTGCCTTCGCTGTTCGTCAGGCCGAACAGGCGTTCCTTCAGGATCGGATCGCATCCGTTCCACAGTGCGACGCCGAGGCAGAGCAACTGGCGATCATCACTCAGGCCCGCGATGCCATCCTCGCCCCAGCGATAGGCTCGGCTGCGCGCGGCATCGTGCGACAGATACTCCCAGGCAGATCCGTGCGGGCTGTAGTCCTCGCGGACGGTGCCCCACTGCCGCTCGCTCAGATACGGCCCCCAACGCTTCCAAGGATGCTCGCCGCGCGCGTCTTCAGCGAGGCGCAGGTGCTCGGCGGTTGCACCTGCTTCTGTGGCCGTCGAGTTCGTCATCTAGCTAGCCGTTCTCAAGATTCGACGCGGTGAAAGGAGGAGCAACGTTGGCGTGATAGTTGTGCGCACCGCGCTCGGGGTCAAGGCGCCAGCTCCATTGCGTAGAACCGTGCGTGGTGTATAAATGAAAACAGATTTCAATTTCAAAAGGAGCGACGATGTCCAGAACCGCAATGGTTAGCGAGCTCCCCGGCGAGGGCCTATCGGTCGCCAAGATGCCGGCACACTGGTTGATGGCGCGACTCGGCAAGCGCGTCTTGCGGCCCGGTGGGGTCCAGCTGACGCGCTGGCTGCTCGACGCCACCGCGATCTCGACGTCCGACGATGTCATCGAGCTCGCACCGGGCCTCGGCCACACGGCGCGCGCGATCCTCACGCGGCGGCCGCGCTCGTATACAGGGGTGGAGCGCGATCGACAGGCGGCCGGGTTTATCCGGACGTTGCTCCAGGGTGGCCCAGCCGCGTGCGTGCTCGAGGCCGATGCGTCTTCGGTCCCGCTGGCCGACGGGAGCGCGAGCGTGGTGTTCGGCGAGGCGATGCTCAGCATGCAGCCCGACGCACACAAGCGTGCGATCATCGGCGAAGCGCGCCGGCTCCTCCGACCGGGCGGACGTTACGCGATCCACGAGCTCGGCGTCGTTCCCGACACCATCGATGCCACACGCCTCGCCGATCTGCAGCAGGACCTGTCGCGCGCGATCCACGTCGGCGTCCGGATCAACACGATCGCCGGCTGGCGGGCATGGTTCGAGGGCCAGGGCTTCGAGGTCGAGAAGTGGACGACGTTACCGATGCGCTTGCTCGAGCCCGCGCGGCTCGTCCGCGATGAAGGCATCGCCCGGTCCGCGAGGTTCGCGTTCAACATGCTCCGCACCTCCGGCGCTACCAGGCGAATCCTCGACGTTCGAGCGACGTTTCGAAGGCACGCCGCCAACCTCTGTGGCGTCGGGATCGTGGCGCGCGCCGTCTGAATCGATGCCGAGCGCGATGCGACCAGGGATGTCGACGAGACCGATTTGATTCGCCCGCTGCTCGCGAGCACGCAGCACGGGGGCGACCTCCTGCTCGAGCGAATGATCGACGAGCATCTCGCAGAGCACGTCGCGATGTGGGCGGTGCTGAATCAGCCGGCCGGTTGTCGTTGCGCTCGAGCTCGATGACCTCGCCGAGGAGCTCGCCGCTCACATGGCAGCCGAGGACCGCACGTTCCTGGCACCCCACGTGTCGTGCGAGGACGTGATTGCGAATCACCGCAAATGATGCGGCGACTGTGCGCGGCGTCAGCGCGCGCTCTGGTTGGCGAGCTCGGTAAAAGGCGTACAACGCATCGATGCCGTGAAGCTGCCTTCGACGCTTCCGTCCAGCATCTCGATCAGCGCGACTTCCGCTCGACGAATGCAGTGCTTGATCACCGCGTCCTCGGTGTAGTCGGTTGAGTCAGAACGCGAAGCGCAGAGTACGAGTGGCACGCTTGTTCTGCGAGTTCGCGTCCGTCGATCCCCGGCATCACGATTTCGGTTACCAGGAGTGCTCCGCGCTGCTTGAACAGGGCGATCGCGCCGTGCATCGTCGTCGAGCACCGACTTCAGCACTCGGAGGCTGCCGTCGCGGTGAGCCATGCGGTACTCGCTCGTCCTGCCCTTCTCGGAATCCGCGAAGAACGTGGCCCGGTCGCGGTCGCCGGGATGAACGCTGCCCGGCCAGATCCTTGTAGAGCTTCGAGCGGTCGTACCCGGTGATGCGATCGTACGCGGGCCTGATGCAGAGTCGTTCGTTGCAGTCCGAAGTGCGGATCTGCCGGCGCGCGGGGGCGGCAGCGCACGCTGATCGCGAAGGAGCCGTGCGGATCTCGTCTGCGAGCGCTGACACAGACCCAGCGAACGCGCAAACGATGCGCGCTTAGCGGACAATTCTTGCGCGAGCTCCGCATGGATGGCGCGCGTAGCGCGTTTCTTCGTGGTGCGCCGCCGCGCGGTTTGATCGCGGCGGCGGCGGCATGGAAGCTGCTATCGCTCGACTCGTTGCGCAGCGGCTCCTGAAGCGCAATGCACCTTCGGGAGTGAATCGCATGACACTCGTACGTACTTTCACCTGGCTCGCGACCTTCGCACTCGCGCACGTAGCGTCTGCGGGGACGATCACCGGCACGGTCAAGCTCAAGGGAGCCGCCCAGCCCACGCTCGTTTTTGTGGACACCGCGCCCGGCACCTTCAAGGCGCCCGACGCGCACGCGCACATGGACCAGAAGGGCATGACGTTCATCCCATATCTGTTGCCGGTCCTCGTCGGCACCACGGTCGACTTCGCGAACAACGACGCGGTCAACCACAACGTCTTCTCGCCCGACAACGAGGGCTACAACCTCGGGAGCTGGGCCAAGGGCGCGACGAAGTCATACACGTTCAAGAAGGCCGGCACGTACACGCAGCTGTGCTCGATCCATCCCGAGATGGAGGCGTTCGTCATCTCGCTGCCGAACCCCTACTTCGCGATCGCGGACAAGGACGGGAAGTTCACGATCAACGACGTGCCCGACGGGCACTACTCGTTGAGGGTGTTCTCGAAGAAACTGAAGAAGCCCGACAAGGAGAAGAAGTTCGCCGTCGACGTGGCCAAGGGCGCTGGAACCGCAACGATCACCTTCTGACGGCATGAGCCGCCGCCACGCCATCCTCGCTGCGAGCGTCGCTATTGTTGTCGTTGGCGGGGTGATCGCGACGAGAGCACGTTCGGATCCGACCGCCGAACCGGCGGTCGCCGACGAGGTGCCGTTCGATCACACGATCCACGCGGGCAAGTACGGCATCCCGTGCCTCGACTGTCACGTCTACGCGGACAAGTCGCCGGTCGCGGGAATCCCGTCGGGGCGCAAGTGCATGGGGTGTCACAAGTTCATCGCCGCCGACAAACCGGCGATCCAGAAACTCGCCGAGCGCGTCGCGGCCGGCAAGCCACTCAAGTGGCTGCGCGTGTTCGCCGTGCCCGATTTCATCTACTTCTCTCATCGCATGCACGTGCGCGCGAAGGTCGCGTGCGCGGAGTGTCACGGCGACATCGCCGCGGAGAAGCGCGTCGTCCAGGACCGAGACTTCACGATGGGCCGGTGTCTCGCGTGCCACGACGAGCGCCACGGGCCGCGCGACTGCCTGAGCTGCCACAAATGAGCGAGCACCAACCCACATGACGATCAGTCGACGCGGATTTCTCGGCACGGCGATCGGTGCGGCCGGCACCGGGCTGATCGCGAGTTGCTCGGAGCGGTTGCCGCGCTTCCTCGTGCCCTACGCGACGCCGCCCGACGACGCGGTGCCCGGCATCGCGCGCATGTATCGCACGGTCTGTCGCGAGTGCTCGGCCGGATGCGGCGCCACCGCGCGCGTTCGCGAAGGCCGCGTCGTCAAGCTCGAGGGCAGCAGCGATCACCCGGTGAGCCGCGGTGCGCTGTGCCCGCGCGGCCAATCGGCGATCGAGAGCCTCTACTCTCCCGAGCGACTCGGCGCGCCGCGCAATGCGACCGCGGAGCTCGGCTGGGATGCAGCGGAGCACGCGCTCGCCGCCGGCATCGGCGCCGCGCTCGCAGCGCAGAAGCTCGTCGTCGTGCTCACGCGTCCCGAGCAGGGCAGCGTCGGCACGCTGTTTCGCACGTGGCTGACCGCACTCGGTCAGGCGCCCGCGCAGGTCGTCACGTTCGACGCGATGGATCGGCCTTGGCTGCGCGACGGCGCGCTGCGCGCGTTCGGTGTGACCACGCTGCCCAGGCTCGATCTCCCCGCCGCGAAGCTCTTGCTCTCGATCGGCGACGACCTCGTCGAGGATGGCTCGCCCGTCGAGAGCGCTCGCGGCCTCGCAACGCTACGTGCCACCGGCGGTCGGTTCGTCTACGTCGGGCCACGGATGTCACTCACCGCCGCGGCGGCGGACGAGTGGCTCTCCACCGAGCCCGGCACCGAGATCTTCCTCGTACTCGGGCTCGCACGCCAGGTGCTCGAGCACACCCACGAACAAGCGGGCCTGGCCGCGGGGACGCTCGAGGCGCGACTCGCGCCCTACGATCTCGCGACGGTCGCGGCGCGCACCAAGCTCGCGCCGGCCGCGATCGCCCGGCTCGCGAAGCAACTCGTCGACGCGCGTCCGAGCCTGTGCATCGGCCCCGGTCGCGCGGTCGCCGGCAGCAATGCAAGCGAGCTCGCGGAGGCGGTAGCGGTGCTCAACGCGGTCGCCGGCAACCTCGGCCGCACGCTCCACGGCGCCGCGCCCTCCGATGCACCGTGGGATGCGCCCGCGATGTCACTCGCCGAGCTCGCGCGCCGCGCGAACGCGGGCGAGGTCGGCGCGCTGATCGTCCACCACGCGAACCCGCACGGCTATGGGCCAGCCTTCGCGGGCCTGGCGCATGCGGTCGAGCGCGTGCCGTTCGTCGCCGCGTTCGTCGACCAGCTCGACGACACCGCGCGCCACGCCCACCTCGTGCTGCCCGATCACCACTTCCTCGAGAGCTGGTCCGACGTCACGCCGCGGGCGGGCGTCACCGGTGTGCAACAGCCAGCGATGACGCCGCTGCTCGATACGCGCGCCGCCGCCGACGAGCTCGTGATCGTCGCACGCACGCTCGGCAAGACCACCGGCCTTCCGGACGGCACGCTGGGCGAGGTCGTGCGCGCTGCGTTCGACGCCGCGACGATCGAGCACGGCGGTCGGTTCACCGAGGTGGCCGCCGCGCCGCTCGCCCTCGCCGCGGGTGTCCTCGCGAGCGCGGCCGCGAGCCCGGTGCTACGCGGGCCGAGCGATGGCTTCCCGCTGATCGTCGCGCCAACCCTCCGCCACCTCGACGGGCTGCCGCCGCGCAGCGAGCTCCTTCAAGAGCTCCCCGATCCACTCACGAGCTACGCGTGGACGGGCTGGGTCGAGCTCCATCCGACGACCGCTGATGCGCTCGACGTCGAGACCGGCGACATGCTCGCGCTCGCGAGCCCCGCCGGCCGCACCGAGCTCCCGGTGCATGTCAGCGCGCGCGTTCGCGCCGGGATGGTCGCCGTGCCCGTCGGTCACGCCGTCGCGCTCCTCGACGATCAGAGCCCCGGGCTCGGCTTCTCGACGCGCGTCACCGCGACGCGCACGGGCGCGCGCGTGAAGCCGCCACACGTCCGTGGCGGCGCGCTGCAACACGGTCGCAAGCTCGCGCGCAACGTTCGCCGGTCACTGCCGCAGCTGCCGAAGACTCCCGTGCTGCCGTCGATGTATCCACCCGTCGAACACCCGGTCCATCGCTGGGGCCTCGCCGTGGATCTCGATCGCTGCAACGGCTGTGGTGCGTGCGTCACCGCGTGCTACGTCGAGAACAACCTCCCGATCGTCGGCGCCGAGCAGGTCGAGCTCGGCCGCACGATGAACTGGCTCGACATCCAGACCTTCAACGAGACCGGTGCGGCGGGGCCGGAGGTGTCGTTCCTTCCGCTCATGTGCCAGCACTGCACGAACGCGCCGTGCGAATCGGTGTGTCCGACCGAGGCCACGTATCACACCGAGGATGGCCTCAACGCGCAGGTCTACGCGCGCTGCATTGGCACGCGCTACTGCGAGAACAACTGCCCGTACGACGTGCGCCGGTTCAACTTCTTCGACTGGCGCCACGACGCACGCGAGAAGCTCGGCCTTAACCCCGACGTGACCGTGCGCCAGCGCGGCGTGACGGAGAAGTGCACGATGTGCATCCAGCGGATCCGCGGCGCGGAGGAGCAGGCCAAGGTCGACGGCCGCCCCGTACGGGACGGCGACATCGTGACCGCGTGCGGCGCCACGTGTCCCGCGCAGGCGATCACGTTCGGCGATCTGAAGGATCCGACGTCCGCGATCTCGAAGCTGGCCGCCGACGGCCGCGCGTACCGGCTCCTCGAGGAGCTCAACACCCAGCCCGGCGTGGTCTACCTCGCGCGTCGGCGCGATCAGGTCGATGAATGACCGCGGGGGAAGCCAATCCGTTGTCGCAGATCGAGCGCGACACGCTCGCAACACTGACGCGAACGACCTGGCGTTACTGGCTCGGCCTAGGAGCCGCCGTCGCGCTGACCGCGCTCGGTGGTTGGTGCTGGGCATCGATGCTGCGCGAGGGAATCGGGGTCACCGGCCTCAACGCGCCGATCATGTGGGGCTCGCTGATCACGACGTTCGTGTTCTTCATCGGCGTGAGCCACTCCGGCACGCTGGTCTCGGCGATCCTCTACTTCACGCGCTCGCCGCTGCGCGCCGCGATCGGCCGCTCGGCCGAAGGCATGACCGTGATCGCGATCCTCACGGCGGGGCTGTATCCGATCATCCACATCGGTCGGTCGTGGCTGTTCTTCTTCGTCCTGCCGTATCCCAACCAGCGTGGACTGTGGCCGAACTTCCGGTCGCCGCTGACCTGGGACGTGTTCGCGATCTGCTCGTACGTGACGATCAGCGCGCTGTTCCTTTACATGGGGATGCTCCCGGATCTCGCGCTGCTCGCGCGCCGCACTACGGGCTGGCGGCAGCGCTTCTACAAGGTGCTCTCGCTCGGCTTCGCGGGCACCGACGGCGAGTGGTGCCTGTTCGAGAAGGCGTATCCGATCTTCGCCGGCATCGTGATCCCGCTCGCCGTGTCGGTGCACAGCGTCGTGTCGTGGGACTTCGCGATGACTCTCATGCCGGGCTGGCACTCCGCGATCTTCGCGCCGTACTTCGTGGCGGGCGCGATCTTTTCGGGGCTCGCCATGGCGGTGCTGCTGCTCGGCGGATTGCGCCGCGGCTATCACCTCGAGCGCTACATCAAGGCCGACCACTTCGAGCTGCTCGCGAAGCTCTTGCTCGCGATGTCGATCGTCATGACGTTCGTCTACGCGACGGAGTTCTACCTGGCGTTTTACCGCGGCGGCACCAGCGAGGCCGAGTTGTTCCGCTGGCGCGCCACGGGGAGCTACGCGTGGGTGTTCTGGCTCGTCGTCGCGTGCAACACGATCGCGCCGCTCGCGATTTTCTCGCGGCGCGTCCGGCGCAGCCTCCCGACCCTCATCGTGATCTCGATCCTTGTCACGATCGGGATGTGGTTCGAGCGCTTCCTGTTCATCGTGACCACGCTCGCGCATAGCTTCGATCCGGCGTCGTGGCGGCTGTACACGCCGACGTTGCGCGAGCTCGGCGTGTGCCTCGGCGGGTTCGGCTGGTTCGTCATGCTGTTCCTGATCTTCATCAAGCTCTTTCCGTCGATGTCGATCGCCGAGACCATGCAGGGGCAGCACGCGGCGTCGCGGCCACCCGTCGACGAGGTGCCGAATGCGTGACGAGATCATCGCGATCTTCGAGGATCCGGACGCCGCCTCTGCTGCACTGACGGCGCTCCGCGACGCGGGCGTGACGACCGCGCGGGTCGCGAGCCCGGCGCCGTACCCCGCGGTGGAGCAGACCGGCCATCCCGGACCGTGGCGGCTGCTCGGCTGGATCGCGCTCGTCGGCGGCCTCACTGGCCTCGGCTGCGCGATGGCGCTCGAGGTCATCACCTCTCGCCACTTGAACCAGATCGTCGGCGGCAAGCCGCCCGTGTCGTGGACCGCGTTCGGCGTCGTGATGTTCGAGATGACGTTGCTGTTCGCCGGCGTCGCGACGTTGGTGTCGCTCATCGTGATGACCGCGGTCTCGCGGCGCGGGCTGTCGCCGCGCGCGCGAGATGCGGTCTCGTGCGATCGGATCGTCGTGGTGGTCTCTCTCTACGGCGAGAGCGCCGAGCGTCGCGACGTGATCACGCGCAGCCTCGGGGACGCGCTCGAGGTACTGTCGTGATCCGCACCGTCGCAATAGTAGCGCTCGGCCTCGCGGCCGCGTGTGGCAACGATCTGTGGCCGGCAAGCATGGAGCAGGAACCGGCGGTGCGCCCGCTCGCCGAGGCGCGACCCGCGCCGATTGGCTCGATCCCGCTCGGCGGCGTCGAGGTGCTCGACGATCGCGAGGACGACACCGACCTCGCGAGCCCGTATCCGCTCGACGAGACCGCCGCCGCCCGCGGCGCCGCGCAGTTCGCCATCCACTGCATCGCGTGCCACGGCGTAGAGGGGCGCGGCGATGGCCCGGTGTCGGCGAAGTTTCCGCCGGCGCCGAACCTACGCCACGTCTCGATCTGCAAGCGCACCGACGGCTTCCTCTACGGCACGCTGACCGCCGGCGGTCGCGCGATGCCGACGATGCGAGAGGGAACGACGTCGCACGATCGCTGGGATCTCGTCGCGTTCGTGCGCAAGCTCCAGCGCGAGGGCTGCACCGGCACGACCGCGACCCCGGTAGCGACGCCATGATCCGCTGGTTTCGCGGCGTGCAGGCCACGCTTGGCCGCACCGCGACCGCGATCGCAGGCGCGGCCGTCGCGATCGGCATCGTGGCGTTCGCGAGCGGCCTCGGCGAGAGCGATCGGCCGCGCACGTACGCCGCGCTGATCGCGAGCTGGCTGTTCTTCGCGAGCCTCGCGGCGGGCGTGCTCGCGTTCCGCGCGTTCTTCCAGATCGTCTCGGCGCGCTGGGCCCGACCGCTGACCGAGCTCGCGGGCGCTGCGGTTGGCTTCGCACCGGTCGCGCTGGTGCTCCTGTTCGTCATCGTGATCGGCGCGCGCTCGGCGCCGTGGCTCCACACCGATCCCGGCTCGACCTGGATGAGCGTCTCCGTACTCTCGATCCGCGAGCTGGTGCTCACCGCCGCGCTGTTCGGCGGTGGCTATCTGCTGCGCAAGCGCCCCGCGAGCGGCGCGCTCGCGGTGATCTACCTCGTGGCGTACGGAGTCATCGTCTCGTTCTGGGCGTTCGACTTCGTGCTCGGCACCGACGCCGTGTGGGAGAGCACGCTGATCGGGGTGTTCGTGTTCGTGAGCGCGTTCGTCGGTGGCGTCGGCCTGGTGACACTCCTCGGCATGGCGCGCGGTGGCCTCGCCGACGGCCCGCGGCGCGATGCGAGCAAGCTCGTCCTCGCGCTCTCGATCTTCTGGGCGTACCTGTTCTGGGCGCAGTACCTCACGATCTGGTACGGCAATCTCCCCGACGAGGTCGCGTTCGCGCTGCGCCGGGTCGGCGGCGGCTGGAGCGTCGTGATGCTGCTGGTGATCGGCCTGGTCTTCGCCCTGCCGTTCGTCACGCTGTTGCATCCAGTCGGTCGCCGCTCGCGACGCCTGTTCGGCGGGTTGCTCGTGCTGCAACTCGTCGGGCTGTGGCTCGTCTGCCACTTGCTGATCGTTCCCTCGCTCACGCCGCGCGATGCCGCGGCGCTCGACCTTCGCGACGTGCTCGTCGCGCTCGGGATCCTCGGCGCGTTCGCGCTGTCGGTCGCGCGCGGCATCGCAGCCACCCCCTTGCTCGCGAGCGCGCCGATCCCGGCACCGCAAGCCCAGCTCTTAGACCAACCAAGGAAGACTTCATGAACACCACCACGAGACCACGCCTACAACTCCTGCTTCGCCCACTCGTACTGGTCATCGTCGGCGTCCTGGTGCTCGCGATCCCGCGCACCGCGTCCGCGATCCCGGCGTTCGCGCGGAAGTACGGCACGAGTTGCACTACCTGCCACACGATCTACCCCAAGCTGAATCCGTTCGGCGAAGCGTTTCGCCGCAACGGCTTCCGGTTCCCGGGCACCGATAGCGACGTCGTGAAGCAGCCGGTGGTGGCGCTCGGCGCCGACGCGTACAAGAACATATTCCCTGATGCGGTGTGGCCCGGCACGCTGCCCGGCTCGATCCCGCTCAGCATCGGGTTCAATGGCCAGGTGGTATTTCACCCGACGACCACGAGTGGCAGCGCTCTCGCCGACAACGGCGCCGGCGTGAACGCCGATGGACTCGTCGAGGAGGGACACCTGTGGGCGGGCGGTAGCTTCGATGACTCGATCACATACTTCAGCGAGCTGACCGCATCAGCGGATGGCATCGAGGTCGAGCGCGCGATGGTCAGCTTCAACGACCTCGTCGGCCCAAACCATGCGGTGAACGTCTGGGTGGGAAAAGGCAGCGGTACGCTGAACAGCTTCGGCCCACACTCGACGTACATCGGGGACAGCGGCATCACGCCGCTGGCGGTGACCGCGCTGTTCGGCGCGACCAGCTCGTCGTGGAACGCGACGGACAACTTCCAGACCGCCGAGGTGAACGGCGTGATCGAGGGTATGTTCGACTACTCCGCGGGCGCGACCAACGGCGCGAACTCCGAGCTCCGTACGCCGACCAACGCGTACGTGCACGTCGGGACGAAGCTCGGCGGCGTTCGGCTCGACGGCGAGGACAACAGCAGCGTGCCGGATCCGAAGAAGCCGTGGGAGGAGACCGCCGTCACGCTCGACGCGTTCTACTACCACGCCAAGTCGCGGTTCACGATCGGCGATCCCACCGGGACCCCCGACATGCCGGCGCCGGACCTCGTGCGCGATGATGTCGCCAACGTGATCGGCGGATCACTGCGCGCGCAGTACGAGTCGCTCGAGCTCGATGCCGGCGCCGGCTACGAGATGCACAGCAACCCGTCGACCGGCGGCAAGGCGAACGCGCTGTCGCAGTACGACGAGCTGTCGTACGTGATCTTCCCGTGGCTCGTGCCCGCGGCCCGCTTCGAGTACACCCACGTGGCGCCCGACGGCGGAGCGTCGGTGAGCGACGTCCGGCTGTCGATCGGGGCCGCCGCGCTGGTGCGGCCCAACATCAAGCTCGTGCTCAGCGCGCAGCTCGAGTCGGCCAGCGGCGCGCCTCCAGGTGGCTGGGGCGGCGCCGGTGGCTTCGCTCTGCCGACCGATCCGACGAGCTCGGTCTCCCTCGAAATCGAATCGGTGACGCTCGGCATGGCGTACGCGTACTGAGCCGACGCGCAAGAGTGTTGTCGAAGTGTCGTGCCGGATCGCGCACGCGCATGGGGTTCTCGGCCGAGGCCACGAGCAACTCGTTGTGGGGTGTGGTCAAGCAGTGGGGCAGCCACACCGCCGCAAAGGGGACGTCCGAGTGAAACGCGCGGCGTTCGTCCTCCTCGCCGTCGCGTGCTCGCACCCGCATGCGCCGAAATCACTCCGCGCCTCGCTACCGCCGAGCTTCGCGTTTCAAGTCGTCGTCCCGTGGCGAGGCCGTCGCCCGCCGACGCAGTGTGGGTATTCTTTGCGCAAGAGCAGCCGCCGTTCGGCTTAGCGCCGGTGAGCGACCGTGCCTGCAGCAGCACCGCAGTTCTGGCCGCCCCCATCTGCCTCGTCGTCTGCGACGTGACCATCCGCGCTCGACCGCGCACGTCGCCATACGCGGCGCGTCGGCATGAGATCCTGCATCAGTTACAAGGCGCCTGGCCGTCCGCGTAGTGAACATCGCGCGTGCTCGGCCGCCCCAACTTTGCGGATGCGACGTACGCGACGATCGGCGGTTCTATCCAGCTGCCCGTGCCCGAAGACCCGACCACACCGGCGATGACCGCCGATATACTCCAACGATCGTGGGGTCGGCGGCATTCTAGGGTGGATGGACGAGTCGACGGCTTCACGCCTCGAGCAGCTGGTCGGCGAGACCGGTTGGCTGCGGAAGCTCGCGCTGTCGCTGGTCCGCGATCCAGCGGCTGCCGATGACGTTCTGCACGACACGCTGCTGGTCGCGGCCGAGCACGGGCCTCCGGCCGACCGCCCGTTGCGGCCGTGGCTCGCGCGCGTCGCAACGAACATCGCGCGGATGCGCCACCGGAGTAGTGCACGCCAAACCGCACGCGAAGCTCGAAGCCCTGAAGCGGAACCACTGCCGTCCGCGCCGGACGTGCTCGAGCGCGTCGAAACCCAACGCCTCCTGACCGAGCTCGTGCTCGCACTCGAGGCGCCGTATCGCGACGTGATCCTGTTGCACTTCTTCGAAGGCCTGACGTCCGCCGAGATCGCGCGCCGGCATGGCGTGCCCGACGGAACGATCCGCTGGCGCTTGAAGCGCGCCCTCGACGAGCTCCGCGCGAAGCTCGACGAGAAACGTGAACATCGCGCAGCATGGATGATGTCGCTCGGCGCGTTCGCGCGCGGGCCAATCGTGGGAGGGGTCGTCGTGAAGAAACTCGTGGTGTTGTTGGTGGTGGTGCTCGTCATGACCATCGTGGTCGTGTCGGCGCGAAGGTGGCGGGGGCAGGGGCCGGGCGAGGGCATCGCGCGCCCGAGGACGAACGAAGTCCTCGCGGCGCGCGTGCCGAGGTGGGTAATCCAGCCGAACGTGCCGGCGCGACGGATCGCCGGCCACGTGCGCTATCACGGCGCTCCGGCCGCCGGCGTTCGCGTCGCGCTACGAATCGGTCGGCAACCAGATCTCGCGATCGTCGACGTTGTCAGCGCCGATGATGGTTCGTTCGATCTCGGCACGCCACCGCCAGCGGAGTATGTCGTGATCGCATACGCACCCGAGCGCACCTCCGCGATCACCGAACTCGACACCCATGATCCGCACACCCGACCCGATCAGCTCGAGCTCGAGCTCGGTGGCTGCGACGCGCGAGCGACCGGCCGAGTCACCGATGCCGAGGGCTCCCCGATCATCGCGCGAGTCGGCCTCGTGGGAACGACGAGCGATCCGAGCGGTCACTACGAGCTGTGTCGCCCGCTCACCTCGATCGTCGTGACCTTTGCGGCGAACGGCTTCGGTACCGTCACGACGGAGTTCGAGGGTATCGGCACGATTCACCGCGATCTCGTACTCGCGCCCGAGGGCGTGATCATCGGACGCGTAGTCCACGCGGCCACGGGGGTCGCGGATGCGAATGTGATCGTCACGAGTGCTGCAGCTCGGGGCGATGACACCGGGATCACGCCAACCTCGACGAAGACCGCCGGCGAGGGTCACTTCCAGATCGGTGGCCTCGCACCCGGCCGCTACCGTGTCGTCGCGACGGCCGCCGGGCTCGGTAGTGCACGCGTCGAGACGTATGTACTCGGGGCGAGCACGCGCGAGCTCGTGATCACCGTCGACGAGCGTGCGCGTGTCCTCGGCAAGGTCATGCTCGCTGGTGCGCCGCTCGCGGGTGTCGAGGTCACGAGCCTCGGACCGGCGAACCTCGTCGATGCCGCGCCCGTGTTCTCGCAGGAAGATGGCAGCTTCGCGATCGATGGCGTGCCGCACGGCCTGCTCCACTGGGCCGTCCGCGGCTATCGCGTCAAGTCACCGAGCTCGACGAGTGTGAGCGCGGCGCGGCTCGATGGCGTGGTCCTCGAGGTCGAACCAGGCGCCCGCCTGCGTGGAACGGTCACGAGCAGTGGCCAGCCGGTCGCAGGCGCGATCGTCGAGTACTGGCACAACGAGTGGAGCCACGGTGTCAGCCGCACGTCGAAGACGACGACTACCGATCGAAACGGTGCTTACGTGCTCGACGACGTGACCCCGGGTCCATCGCAGATCCAGGCCCATACCGAACTCGAATATGTCGACACCTCGTGGGTCGAGGTGCTCGCGGATCGCGAGACCGTGCGTGATCTCGCGATCGACCGGATGGCCAGCGCGAGCGGCGTCGTCGTCGATGCGAGTGGTGCACCGGTTCCCGATGTCGATGTCGTGTTCCAGCTCGATCCAGCGGTGAAGTCGTGGTGGCACGAACGGACCGCGGTGACCGATCGCGCCGGCGCGTTTCACGGTGCGCTGCTGTCGGCCGGCAGCTACAACGTCGTCGTCGCACCCGAGAACGGCGTCTACAACCAGACCTTCAAGCTGGCGCACCCGGTCGCGGTTCATCTCGCCGATGATCGTTCCGAGGTCACCGGGCTGCGTATCGAGGTCGTGATCGATCATCTCGAGCTCCGCGGCAACGTCGTCGACGAACACGGGGTGCCCCTGCCCGATGTTCGGGTCGTGCTCGACGGCTCGCCGGAGACCGATCCCAATGTCGTGACCGCGCTCATGCCGCCTTCGATGATGCCCAACCCCGCCGTCATCTCGTCGTCGCCCACGACCG
>JBDTJY010000252.1:0-43521 GCA_039935615.1 Kofleriaceae bacterium | reverse complement strand
CCACGTCGAGGCGATGCGCGCGATGGGCCACGACGTCGAGGTGATCGCGGCGACGGACGAGACGGACGAGACGCGCGAGACGCGCGAGACGCGCGAGACGGACGGTTCCGGCGCGGCGACGGACCGTCGGGCGACCGAGCATCGAATCCCGAGCCCCCTGTTCTTCCGCGGCGGCGCACCCGATCATCTCGAGCGCGGTCGCGGCTGGCTCGCCGCGCTCTCGTTCACCGCGCGGCTCACCGCCGCGGTCGCGCGCCGCGCGCGGCACTGGGATCTCGCGATCGCCCACTGGCTCGCGCCGTCCGCGCTCGCCGCGCTCCCGGCCCGCGTCCCGCTGCTCGCGATCGCCCACGGCGGCGACGTCCACACGCTCGCGCGCCTTCACCTGTTGGGACCCGTGATCGCCGCCCTCCGCGCGCGGGGTGCTCGTCTCGCGTTCGTCAGTGCCGAGCTGCGCGCGCGCGCGAACGCCCCCGACGCGCTGGTCCAGCCGATGGGGATCGACGTCGAACACTTCTCCCGCCTGCGCCGCGCCCCGAACGGCTCGATCGTCATGCTCGCGCGGCTGGTGCCGATCAAGGGCGTCGACATCGCGATCGCGGCGGCCCGCGACCATCACCTCGTGATCGCGGGCGCCGGCCCGGAGACCTACCCGCACGGCCCGGGTGTCACGTTCCTCGGCGCGGTCGACGCCGCGCGCCGCGACGAGCTACTCGCCACGGCCTCGGTCGTCGTCGTGCCATCGCGCGTGCTCGCGAACGGCCGCGGCGAGGGCACGCCGCTGGTCGCGCTCGAGGCCCTCGCCGCCGGCGTCCCCGTGATCGCCTCGCGCACCGGCGGGCTCGTGGAGCTCCCGGTCATTCATGTCCCGCCGGAGGATCCCTCCGCGCTCGCCGCCGCGATCGATCGCGTGCTCGCGGATCCACCCGCGCGCGTCGACATGGCCCGGTTCGCGTGGCCGGTGGTCGCACAACGACTGTTAACGCATGCGCTGGTGCGCACGCGCGTAACCCAGTTCGCACCATGACCGCGCTCCGGTCGGACCATTGAGGTGTGCTCGATGGCTAACGTGCCGCAACCTGGTGGTGAGCCACCCTCCCGAACGCTGGTGACTCGCGGCACGGTTGCTGCTTTATCTCCAGGCTTGATGCCCGAGACCCCCCGGTTCGACGTTTCCGTCATTCTGCCGTTCGGTGATGACGAGGAGGCGGTCGGGCTCGCGGTCCGGCGCACGGCCGAGTATCTGCGCGAGCTCGGGGTCGCGTTCGAGCTGCTCGCGATCGACGAAGACTCGGGAGACAACTCGCACGCGGTGCTCGCGCTGCTCCGCGCGGACGTCCCCGAGCTCCGCGTGACCCACGCATCGGGCCGCGGCCGTGGCGTCGACGTCGGCGCCGCGCGCGCGCAAGGCACGCTGTTGCTCGTCACGACGCCGGATGTCGCGTCGGCCTCGCTCGATGGTGCCGGCGAGGCGCTGCGCCGGTTGCTCGCCCAGGACGGCGATGCCGAGGTCGCGCTCGGCCGGTTCACTGTCGCGCATCGCGTCCGTGCCCTCGTCGCGTTCCGCGGCGCGCGCTTGATCGGCGCGGCGATGCATCGCCGGCTCGCGAAGCGCCTCCAGGTCCGCAACCTCGCGGTGCGCGTGTCCGGACCCAACGGCGTCGTCGCGAAGTCCGCGGTCGGCCGGCTCCGTGCGTTCGCGGCACGCAGCTCGCGCTCGCGCTAGCTCACGGGAATTTCTCCGAGGTACGAGCTTGCCACGCTCGCGGACCGGCACCACGCGCCGGTGCTGCTACACTCCGGGCGGGCATGTATCCGGTCCTCGCGATCCTGTCGCTCGCGTTCTTGATCGTCGTTCACGAAGGCGGCCACTACTTCGTCGCGCGCTGGTGCGGGATGCGGATCGATCGCTTCAGCATCGGGTTTGGCCCCGGCATCTTCAAGCGGGTCTCGAAGAAGACCGGCACGGTGTTCCAGCTCGCGCCGATCCCGTTCGGCGGCTTCGTCGAGATCCGCGGCATGAACATCGCCGAGGAGGTCGATCCCGACGATCGGTTCGCGTATCCGAACCGCCCCGCGTGGCAACGCTTCATCACGATCTTCGCCGGACCGGCGACCAACTACATCTCGGCGATCGTGCTCGTGTTCTTGTTGTTCACGCTCCACGGCGTGCACAGCAGCTACCGGTTCTTCGGCGTCGCCGCGGTCCAGCCGGCATACGGCGCCCACGGCAAGCTCGAGGTCGGAGATCGCATCCTCGCGGTCGACCACAAGCCGATCATCGCGGTCGGCGAGTACACCGCCGCCGACGGCACGCATTACCTCGCCGACGATCGCGATACGCTGCGCGGCCGGGTCAACGTCGACCACGAGGTCACGATCACCGTCGTGCGTGACGGCATCCATCACGACGTGACGATCTCGCCGCAGTTCGCACGTGATGCGCTCGGCGTGCTGCAGACCGAGGACGTTCCGTTCGTCGGCTGCGTCGGGCCGAACCCGACCTGGCTGCGCGCGTACGTCCCGAGGCTCGTGTTCGATTGCACGCCGTCGTACGACCTGGTCGACGGCCGCGGCCAGCACGTGACGCGCCACCTGCAGCTGCCGTTTCGGATCATGGGCATCACGCCTTCGCTCGACGACGACTTCGTCCGCGTCAACATCTTCGAGGCTGGCTGGTTGGCGCTCGATTACCCCGTGGTGGAGACCAAGGCGATCGGCGCGGGGCTGTACGGGATCGTGTTTGGCCACGAGCACGCCGATCCCGGCGGCCCCAAGCGGATCTACGACGAGTTCTCGAAGGCCTGGAAGCTGGGCTGGCGCAGGGGGATCGAGCTGCTGATCGCGCTGTCCGTGTACCTCGGCCTGTTCAACCTGTTCCCGCTGCCCGCGCTCGATGGCGGCCGGCTGGTGTTCCTGATCTACGAGATGGTGACCCGCCGCCGGGCCAACCCGCGGATCGAGGCCATGGTCCATATGGGCGGGATCATGGTGCTGGGCGTGGTGATGATCCTGGTGACGCTCCGCGACTGCGGCGTCCTGTTCACTTAGCGCTAGACTCACGTCGTGGTCACCGAGGAGGTCCTCGCGCGGATTCCGACCGACGCCGGCGTGTATCTGTTCAAGGACGCCGACGGCGTGGTGGTCTACGTCGGCAAGGCGCAGCACCTGCGCACCCGCGTGCGCCAGTACTTCCGCGAGGGCGGCGACGAGCGGTTCTTCGTGGCCGCGGGCTTCCTCGCGCGCACCGCGGCCGACGTCGAGACCATCGTGGTGTCCTCGGCCAAGGAGGCCCTGCTCCTCGAGAACCACCTGATCAAGCAGCATCAGCCGAAGTTCAACGTCAAGCTGCGCGACGACAAGCAGTACCTCGTGCTGCGCCTGCTCGATCCCACGCCCGCCGCGGTGGGCGACGAAGCGCACGACAAGCGCCACCTGTTCCCGCGCGTCGAGGTCGTGCGCAACATCCGCGACGACAACGCGAACTACTTCGGTCCGTATCACTCCGCGACCAGCGCGCGCGAGACGTTGCGCACGCTCAACCGCCACTTCCAGCTGCGCACGTGCACCGATCACGTGCTCGAGACCCGCGGCCGGCCGTGCCTGCAGTATCAGATCAAGCGCTGCTCGGGACCGTGCGCGGTGCCGGTCGCGCCCGAGGCGTACGCCGAGCAGGTCACCGACGTGAAGATGTTCCTGGCGGGCAAGTCCGCCGAGCTCGTGCAGCGCCTGCGCGCCCGGATGCAGGCACGCAGCGACGCCGAGGACTTCGAGGTCGCGGCGGCACTCCGCGACTCGTTAGCTGCGGTCGAGCGCTCGCTGGCCCGCCAGCACGTCGTCCAGGACGAGTTCGTCGATCAGGACGTGTGGGGGCTGTATCGCGAGGCCGACCTCGTCGAGGTCGCGGTGCTGTTCGTGCGCGGCGGCAAGCTGGTCGGCCGGCGCACGTTCCAGCAGAAGGATCAGGAGCTGCCCGACGCGCTGGTGATCGCGGAGTACGTGCAGCAGTACTACGCGACCGGCACGCTGATCCCCGACGAGATCGTCGTCGGCGTGGAGCTCGAAGCCAGCGAGGTGCTCGCCGAGTGGTTGTCGGCGCAGCGCGGCAAGAAGACCAAGCTGGTCGAGCCGCGGCGCGGGATCCGCGCCCGCCTCGTCGAGCTCGCGGATCGCAACGCGGCGGCGTCGGCGACGTCGCGCCGCAACCAGGATGCGGATGCCGAGGCGATGCTGCGCAAGATCGCCGACCGGCTCGGGCTGGCGCGCCCTCCGAAGCGGATCGAGTGCTTCGACATCGCCCACATCCAGGGCACCGAGACCGTCGCGTCGATGGTGACGTTCGTCGACGGCGTCCCGGCGCGCGGGTTGTATCGCAAGTTCAAGATCCGCTCGGTCGACAATAACGACTTCGCCGCGATGTACGAGGTGCTGACGCGCCGGTTCCGCCGCGCCGGCAAGGCGGCTGTCCCGGTGCCAGCCGAGGGCGAAGATCCGGCGTGGGCGCGCCCCGACCTGCTGGTCATCGATGGCGGTAAGGGCCAGCTCGGCATGGCGGTCGCGGCGCTCACCGATCTGGGTGTGCCGCTCGGCGGCGACCACGGCGTCGAGGTGATCGGGCTCGCGAAGGAGCGCGACCTCGAGACCGGCAGTGCGCCGGATCGGATCTATCGCCGCGGCGTCAAGGATTCGATCGCGCTGCGCTCGAACTCGCCCGAGCTCTACATGCTCGCGCGGATCCGCGACGAAGCGCATCGCTTCGCGAACACGTTCCACCGCGATCGCCGGGGCAAGGCCACGCTGCGCTCGGAGCTCGACGTCATCCCCGGCATCGGCGCGACCCGGCGCCAGCGCCTGCTCAAGCACTTCGGCAGCGTCCGCGCGGTCCGCCAGGCCACGGTCGAAGACCTCGCCAAGGCACCCGGCATGACGCGGAAGGCCGCCGAGGCGATCGTGAAGTACTTCGAGACCGCCGTCGGAACCACGCCGTCCGCCGATTACGAGGACGACGCGCCGGCCGGCGAGACCACCTGAGCTAGGCTGCCGGGCATGCCGTGGCCGAGCCCATACACGAAGCACCACACGCTCGCGCTCGGCACGATCACCGCACACGTCGCCGAGGCGGGCACCGGCGCGCCCGCAATCTTCCTGCACGGCAACCCCGACACGCACGCGGTGTGGAACACGACGATCGCGGCGCTGCCCCATCTCCGTTGCCTCGCGCCGGACCTGCCGGGGTTCGGCAAATCGTCCGCGCCCGTCGATCACGACCTCTCGCTCGAGGCGCAAGGTGCGTTCGTGCTCGGCATCGCCGACGCCCTGGAGCTCGAGCGCGTCCACGTCGTTGTCCACGACATCGGCGGCAACTACGGGCTCGCGTTCGCTTCGCTGCACCCGCAGCGCGTCGCCTCGCTGACGATCTTCAACACGATCTGGAGCCCAAACTACCGCTGGCACTTCTGGGGCCGCGTGTGGCGGACCCGCGGGCTCGGCGAGGTCGCGATGAAGCTCACGATCCGGCCGCTGTTCATCAATCAGATCCGGCGTGGATCGCCGGCGATGCCGCGCGACTACGCGGTGCATGCCTACGGCGAGCTCACCCCGGCGACCAGGCGCCACGTGCTGCGCTACTACCGCGCGATGAGCCCGGCGGAGTGGCAGGGCTGGGATACCAAGCTGCGGGCCGCGAAGCTGCCGACCCAGGTGATCTGGGGCGACCAGGATCCGTTCATTCCGGCGACGTTCGCCGATGGCTTCGGGGTCCCCGCTCGCCACCTGCCGCACGGCCACTGGCTGATGGTCGAGGATCCCGAGCTCGCCGCAGGCGCGATCGCCGACTTCACCGCCAAAAGTTTGCCGGTCATGTGATGCCATGTAGGATAAGGTGCTCCAGTCGCTGGAGTGCCCTATGTCCAAAAACGCACGAGTTTCGAGTAGTTCCAAGGGCAGCCCGCCACACGACCGGCGCCGAGAGGTCGCGGGGGTGGTGGGACTGGGCGCCGCGCTGTTCCTGCTGATCGCGATGATGTCGCTCCAGGCGGGCCACATGGTGATGGGCCCGTTCGGCCGCTCGGTCGCCGGGTTCTTCTACGGGATCGCCGGCATCCCGGGCTACGCGTTCGTGCTGCTCGGAGCGATCGCCGCGATCCGCATGCTGCTCGATCGCGACCAGGCGCTGCCGCCGATGATCGCGATCGGCGCCGCGCTCGGCGTGGTCGCGCTCGCGACGCTGATCCACCTGATCGCCCCGAGCTATCGGGTCGCGGGCCACGGTCCCGGCGGCGCGCTCGGCGAGCACCTCGCCGAGATCCTGCGCGCGATGATCTCGACCGCCGGCACCGCGCTGCTCGCGCTGGTCGGCCTGGTCGTCGCCATCGTGATCGCGACGCCGCTGCGCATGCGCGACGTGTTGCACGCGATCTGGCACGGGCTGTCCGCGTTCGGCCGCGTGATGAAGGCCGCGGCGCTCGCGTTCGCGCGGTTCTGGGGCGACGTGTTCCGCGCGATCCTGCCGGACCGCCAGCGCGATGACGAAGAGGACGACGAGGATGTCGAGGACGACGACGTGCTCGAGGCGCGCGACGACGAGCACGGCGACGAGCCCGAGATCTTCGAGCGCACCCAGCCCAACCCGATCGAGGTGGTCGAGCTGTTGCCCGAGAAGAAGAAGAAGCCCAAGAAGGAAGCTCAGAAAACCGAGATCGATCTGGTCGCGCCCGGCCCGGCCCCCACCGAGGTCGGCGCGGCCGTCGCCGCCGAGGCCACGCCGAAGAAGAAGCCGCGCATGGCCGCCGGCACCGAAGCGCCGCCGATCACGAACCCGAGCGCCGGTGCCGGTGCGTTGAGCCCGGTCGCGATGCCATCCGATGCCCCCACCGATCATGCCGGTCCGGTGATCTTCGAGCCCAAGTTCCAGCACGCCGACAAGGCGGCGATGGCGGCCAAGGAGAAGGCCGCCGAGCAAGAGCGCCAGCAATCGTTCATCAAGCTCGGCGACGGCGACTACCAGCTACCGTCGATCCAGCTGCTCAACTACGACGCGGCCTCGAGCAGCGGCATCGACAAGACCGCGATGCTCGAGCTGTCGGCGAAGTTGACCCAGACGCTCGAGAACTACGGCGTCAAGGGTGATGTCGTCGCGATCCGTCCGGGTCCGGTCGTCACGATGTACGAGTTCGCGCCCGCGCCCGGCACGCGCGTCAACAAGATCGTCAACCTCACCGACGACCTCGCGCTCGCGCTCGAGGCGCTGCGCGTGCGCATCGTCGCACCGATCCCCGGCAAGGCCGCGGTCGGCATCGAGGTCCCGAACAAGACCCGCGAGAAGGTGTTCCTCAAGGAGATCATCGCGGACGAATCGTTCCGCAAGGGCCGCGCGAAGCTGCCGATGGCGCTCGGCAAGGACATCGAGGGCGGGCCCGCCGTGGTCGACCTCGCGCGCATGCCTCACCTGCTCGTCGCCGGCACCACCGGCTCGGGCAAGTCGGTCGCGGTCAACGCGATGATCACCTCGCTGCTCTACAACTGCTCTCCGGAGGAAGTCCGGATGATCATGGTCGACCCCAAGATGCTCGAGCTCTCGATCTACGAGGGCGTACCGCACTTGCTGTTGCCGGTCGTCACCGATCCGAAGAAGGCGAACCTCGCGCTGCGCTGGGCGGTCGAGGAGATGGAGCGCCGCTACGACCTGCTCGCGCAGATGGGCGTGCGCGACATCGCCTCGTTCAACGAGAAGGTCGAGAAGCAAGCGGCCAAGCACGCCGCCGACAAGCTTCGCGACGCCGCCGACGCCGCCGCCGCCGCGCTCGAGGACGACATCGAGAAGGCGGTCTCGGCCGACTCGCCCGAAGCCGCGGACGCGCGCGAGAAGGTGATCGCGGTGACCCAGCACAAGCTGCCGTACATCGTCGTCGTGATCGACGAGTTCGCCGATCTCATGATGTGTGCGCCGAAGGAGGTCGAGACCTCGGTCGCCCGGATCGCGCAGAAGGCCCGCGCCGCCGGCATCCACCTGATCCTCGCGACCCAGCGCCCCTCGGTCGACGTCATCACCGGCCTGATCAAGGCCAACTTCCCGTCGCGCATCGCGTTCCACGTGACCTCGAAGATCGACTCGCGCACGATCCTCGATCAGAACGGTGCCGAGGCCCTGCTCGGCGCCGGCGACATGCTGTTCTCCGATCGCGGCGGCGCGCCGCAGCGCCTCCACGGCTGCTACGTCGACGAGCACGAGATCCACAGGGTCGTCGAGTTCCTCAAGACCCAGGGCCGCCCGGTCTACAACCTCGACATCGTCAAGCCGCGCGAGGAAGACGCCGAGGGCGGCGAGTTCGCGATGCCCAGCGGCAAGGGCGACGACGACATGTACGACAAGGCCGTGTACATCGTCACGACGACCCGTAACGCGTCGATCTCGTGGGTCCAGCGCCAGCTCCGCATTGGCTACAACCGCGCCGCGCGGCTCGTCGAGGAGATGGAGAAGCAAGGCGTGGTGTCGGGCCCCGACCACACCAACAAGCGCGAAGTGCTGACCGCTCAGGCCTGAAGAAACGCGAAGTAGATCGCGCACGGATCGCGCAGCACCATCCCGCTCTTGCACTCGACGCACTGCTGCGGGGGTTCTTTCGGTCCAGCCTTGGCCTCGGCGGGCGTGAGCTCGAATTCGCGCTCGGCGTCGCACTCTTCGCAGATGTACGGCGCCATGAACGAGTTGACCTGGCCACCGCGGGCGGCCGGCACGAGGTTCATCTGGTGGACGACCACGACCGCGACGCGATGCAGCGCGATCGCCGTCTTCTGCTTCGCGGCGGCCGCGAGCATCCGGATCCACTCGCGCACGCCGATCGAGTTGATGAAGCGCACGCCCCCGAGATCGAGGGCGAGCTGGTGATTCTTCGCGTGATCGAGGACCGCGAGGACGTTCGCGGTGTCGTCGATCGAGCCCTCGAGGGCGATCCGGCTACCGTAGGTGCGAGTCGTGAGCATGCGCGGCCGCGACGATACTACGGTACGCTCGCGGCTCGTGCGCGCGACGTGGCTGACCGACATCCACCTCAACTTCCTGCGCCCCCTCGCGCTCCGGGCGTTCTACGATCGGATCGAGGCCGAGCAACCGCAGGTGCTGCTCGTGACCGGCGATATCGGCGAATCGGACTCCGTGGTGCGGTTCGTGACCGAGCTCGGCCAGATCGCGCCGATCTACTTCGTGCTCGGCAACCACGACTACTACCGCTCGAGCATCACGGCGGTGCGTGGGGCGATGGAGCGCCTGGCCAGCTCGCCCGCCGGTGATTCGGCGACGTGGCTCCCCGCGCACGATCCGCTGCGGCTCACGCCGCACACCATGATGCTCGGGATCGACGGCTGGGGCGACGCGCGCTGCGGTGATCTCGAATCGACCGTGCAGCTCAGCGACTGGAAGTTGATCGACGACTTCAAGCGCGCGAAAGACGATCGCGAGCTCCGCATCGAGATCTGCAAGCGACTCGGCGGCAACGAAGCGCGTGCGATGCGCGAGAAGCTCGCGCTGACGAGCGAGGCGAAGCAACTGCTGGTGCTCACGCACGTGCCGCCGTTTCCCGAAGCGTGCGTCTACGGCGGCGAGCCGTCGACACCGCCGTGGTTGCCGTGGTTCACGTGCATCTCGACGGGCGAGGTGTTGCACGGTCACGCCGCCGCACATCCCGACCAGCAGATCCTCGTGCTGTGCGGTCACTCACATGGTGCAGGGAGTTTTCGGCCACTGCCGAATCTCGAGGTCCGCACGGGGGGTTGGCCGGCCGGCGTCGCCGACTACGGCAACCCGATCGTGCAGCAGACCATCGAGGTCTAGCGCTCACGGTCGCCTTACGGACGGACGGCGAGGCTCGCGTGTAACATGGGCGGATGGGATCCAACGCCGTGGTCGTGGCCCTGGTCCTCGGCGGTTGCTCGTTCGTCTACAACCCGACCAATCTCGGCGGCGCCGTCGATGCGGACTCGATCGCGGATGTCGATCCGACGATGCTGACGCTGACCGACGTGTATCCAGCGCACGTCTACGAAGGTGCTGGAACCGGAAATTCTCGAGCGAGCCTGCTCGTGGTGTACGGCCACCAGATCGCACCCGACGCGACCGTCACGATCATGCCGGTGAACCCCGATCCGAGCACGGTCACGATCACCAGCACCGTGGTCGCGCGCGATCACGACTTCATCGCACTCACGGTGCGCGTCGAAGATGACCTGATCGATGACGACAACCTGAACGTGCCGCTCTCGATCGCCGTGTCGCAATCGGCGGGCGCGTACCACGCGGAGCTGCCGAGCTCGGTGATGTTGATGCACCTGAACCGGTTGTCGGTCGCGCCGACCGAGACGCCACCGAAGCAGCTGTACGCGACGATCGCGATCTCCGATCCGATCACGTTCGCGACCGGGAAGAGCCACGTGATCCTGCGCGCCGTCGGATCGATCCAGCTCGCTCAAGCGATCGCTGCCAATGCCAGTCTGACCGCACCCGGTCCCGGAGGCTGCCCGGGCGGTGCCATCGGAGCCGACGCGCCGAGCGCGAACGCGGATGGCCTCTCGTGCACGGGCCGCGGCTTCACGGTCGCGCCCGGAGGGCTCAGCGGTGGTGGTGGCGGCGGCGCCGGGTTTCACGATCACGGCGACCCCGGCTCGGGCGGTGGTGGACCGGGTGGTGACATCAGCGGCACCATTCAGCTCGCCGACGCGACGCTGAACGCCGCCGCGGGCGGCGGTGGTGGCGCGACGGCCGTCGGTGGCGGCGGTGCCGCCGGTGGTGGTGGTGGCGGCAGTATCGAGATCACCGCCGGCGGCGACGTCTCGATCGGCGCCGTCAGCGCAAACGGCGCTTCAGGAGCGAACGCGAATTCCGGTGGTGGTGGTGGTGGTGGTGCCGGCGGAGCGATCCTGGTGCGTGCCGGTGGCACCGCGACGATCGGTCCTCTCAGCGTGACGCATGGCGATGGTGGTACGAGCGGGTCGCTCGGTACCGCAGGCGGAGCCGGATCGGTCGGCCGCACGCGAATCGACGCCCCAAACATCCTCGCGGGCGCTGGGTATTTCGGCCCGACGTTCATCGCACCGCCGGCCACATCGCCGGACCCGATGGTCACGCTGATGCTTCACGGAGAGATCGGCGATACCACGATGGTCGGTCAGGCTTTCGATCGCGATGGCAACGCGATCGATCACGGTAACTTCACACCGGCGTTCAACGGCACCGGCGTCGCGATGCCATCACTCACCCTGAAGGCCGGCTACAACCTCGTGTGCGTGACCGTGCAAGGTGGCAACGCATTCACGCTCCCAGAGTCGGCGAACTGTACCGAAATCGCTTTCTTGCCGTGACGTCTACGGCAGCGCGTTCGCGACCGCCGTACCCCACGCGATCGGATCCGGTGTCGCATCGGCCATCCACGCGAGCAGCCCGGCCGGCAACCGCGACGCGGCGAGCTCGTAGCCCTGGATGATCCGGATCTGGCGCTTGTGATCGATCTTGCGCTGCGCGTTCTCGGTCTCGATCCAGTCGAGGATGATCGGCAGGGCCTCGACCGTCGCCTTCTTGATGTCGTGCATCAGGAGGACGTTCCGGCCGGTCATCCGCCCGACCTCTTTCTCGACGTAGTCGACCGCCTTCTGCGTGTTGTTGTGCTTCCACTCCTGCGGATCGAGATCCCAGTGGAAGTGGGTCAGGTGGCGCGCCTCGAGCAACTGCTCGACCTGCTCGCAGCGAACGCCGTACGGCGTGCGAAACCACACCGTGGTCCATCCCGGCGCGGCCTTCTCGATCGCGGCCTTGCCGTCATCGATCTCTCGCGCGGCGGTGACCTCGCCCTTCCGGCACAGATCCTGGTGCGTCATCGTGTGGTTCGCGACGATGTGCCCCTCGCGCAGCATGCGCTCGATGATCGGTGCGGAGCGCGGATGCGCGGCCATCTCGCCGACCAGGAAGAACGTGGCGTGGATGTGATGCTTGGCGAGCGTGTCGAGCACGAACGGCGTGGTCTTGGGATTCGGGCCGTCGTCGAACGTGAAGATCAGCTCGGGGTCGCCGGACTCGGTCGGCCCGGCGGCCGGCGACGGCCAGCCCTTGTGGTGCTTCTTCTTCGGCGTGCCGTCGGCGTTGGTGGTCGTGGTCGTGGTGGGCCCGGGCTGCTTCTTGTGGTGCGGCTTGGCCGACGCGGGCGCCGCGGCGAGGACCGCGCATACTACAAGAAGCTTCACGATCATCAGATATCACGCGCTGCGCTCGTGGCATTGTTTTCGCCATGCTCGAGAAGCTGCTCGATGTCGAACCACCGCGCGTCCGCCTCGCGAACCTGCCGACGCGCGGTCACTGGCTGCGCTACGCCGTCGAGGGTACGAAGATCTGGGTCAAGCGCGATGACCTGACCGGTAGCGAGCTGTCAGGCAACAAGATCCGAAAGCTGGAATATCTGCTGGCCGAAGCCGAGGCCCAACGTGCCACGCACGTGATCACGTGTGGCGGCGAGCAATCGAATCACGCGCGCGCGACCGCGCTGGCCGCCGCCCAGCTCGGCATGAAGAGCGTGTTGATCCTGCGCACCGACGATCCGGCCGTGCCGCCGGCACCGACCGGCAACATCCTGCTCGACCGCCTGGTCGGCGCCGACATCCAATGGATCTCGCGCCCCGCGTGGCGCGAGCGCACCAAGCTCCTCGCCGAAGCCGCGGCGCGGATCACCGCCGCCGGCGGGCGCCCGTACATCGTGCCCGAGGGTGGCTCGAACGCGCTCGGCAGTTGGGGCTACATCCGCGCGATGACCGAGCTCGTCGCTGATCTCGAGGGCATCGCGGCGCCCGATCACCCGGTCACGATCGTCTACGCGATCGGCTCGGGTGGCACCGGCGCGGGCCTGATCCTCGCCGCGAAGCTGCTCGGCCTCGCCAAGCGCGGCATCCGCGTCGCCGGCGTCAACGTCTGCGACGATCGCGCGTACTTCCTGGCAGCGATCGGCCGGATCTGCGCCGAGGCCATCGCGCGCTGGAAGCTTCCGATCCAGATCACCGAGGACGACATCGACATCGTCGACGGCCACGTCGGCGCCGGCTACGCGAAGAGCCGCAAGGACGAGCTCGAGACGCTGCGCGACGTGTGCCGCAGCGACGGCATCGTGCTCGACCCGGTCTACACCGGCAAGGCGTTCCACGGCATGGTCCAGGAGCTCCGCCGCAATCCGAAGCGGTTCGGCGAAGCGGTCGCGTTCATCCACACCGGTGGCATGTACGGACTCTTTGCCTCCCCGGAGACCATCGCCTCGGTGCTATAGCAACGGGGTGCGCAGCCTCGTGATCCTACTCGTGCTGTTGGTCGCCGTCCCCGCACATGCCGACGGGCCCAAGAGCGAATCGACCGCGCAGCTCGCGGCCGGTCTCGGCACCGGGGTGTCGAGCGGCCTGATCCTCGCCGGCTTTCTCGCCGGTGACTCGAGCTATCCGTACAACCGGCCGCTGATGTACACCGGCCTGGCGAGTGCGTTGATCACGCCGTCGCTCGGCCAGCTCTACGCCGGCGAGTACCTCACGCTCGGCATGGCGGCGCGGGTCCTCGGGATCGGCATCGGGACGTACGGCCTCACGCACTACACGCAGGTCACGCCGTGCGATCCGGGTCATGCCGCGACCGACACCTGCCGCCACATCGACTCGGGCGCGATTCCGTTCCTCGGACTCGCCGCGATCGCCTTCGTCGGCGGCATGGCCTACGACGTGGCCGACGCGTCGAGTGCCGTGCAGCGCTGGAACGAGCACCATGGCTTCATGGTGGCGCCGACGGTCGTGCCCGCAACCGATGGTCCGGCGCCCGGACTCTCGGTCGTCGGCCAGTGGTAGCAACGCATGGTCTGGCGTTTTACGCGTACGGCCACTACGGCGCAGCGAACATGGCCGGGTCGATCACGACCTAGTTCTGGGCGACGAGCTCGTCGAGCTGCGCCGATAGGTCGGACGGTGAAATCGCCCCGATCCGCGGATGACCGACGCGGTGGCCGGTCTTGTCGAACACGAACGTCGTCGGCAGCGACTGCGGATAGTTGAACGCGACGTTGAGGTCGCTGTTCGAGCGCACCACCGGGTACGACATCATGTAGTCCGACTGGAAGTTCAACAGGTCGCTATCGGCCGGGTTGTCGGCCATCACGCCGATGATCATCACGCCCTTCGCCTTGTACTGATCGTAGAGCTTCGACAGATCCGGAATCTCTTTCTGGCAGGGATGGCACCAGGTCGCCCAGAAGTTGACGACGACGACTTTGCCGGCGAGCGACTCCGCGGTGTACGCGTGGCCGGTCGTGTCGATGTACTTCACGTCGGGTAGGCAATCGTCTTGCCCGCTCGCCGAGCGCGCGCACGCCTTTGCCTGCTGGGTGCCGACCGTGATCTTGTTCGAGCCACCCGACAGGTGCACGAACAGGAACACCAGGATGCCGACCGTGCCGGCCAGCAAAATACCGATCAATGCCTTCGTACTCATCGAAACCTCAACAGGGACAACTCTAGATCATCCGGGGGGACAAAGCCGAGCAACTCGATACAGGTCGCGGTGACATGCGCGATCCCAGCGGCTTGCGCGCGTCCTGGGTCGATCTCGTAGCGGTCGCCGCGCATGGGGTCGTGAATCAAGAATGGCACGGGCGACAGCGTGTGGCTGGTCTTTGCGGTGGGTTGACCCGCCGCGTCGCGGAGGATCTTGCCCTTCTTGTCGCGCTGGAACATCTCGTCGGCGTTGCCGTGATCGGCCGTAATTACGAGAATTCCTTGTAGTTCCTCGACCACCTTCGCGAGCCGCGCGAGCTCGAGGTCGACCGCCGCGACCGCGATCACGGTCGCGTCGAACGAGCCGGTGTGGCCGACCATGTCGCCGTTCGCGTAGTTGACGCGGGCGAACCGGTGCTTGCCGGTCCGGAGCTCCGCGATCAGCCGATCGGTGATCTCCGCAGCCTTCATCCATGGCCGCTGCTCGAACGGCACCCGGTCCGATGGGATCTCGACGTAGGTCTCGCCGTCGAACTTGCCGCTGCGGTTGCCGTTCCAGAAGTACGTCACGTGGCCGTACTTCTGGGTCTCCGAGATCGCGAGCTGCGAGATGTGCGACGTCGCGAGGAGCTCGCCCATCGGTCGCTCGATCTCGGGCGGCGACACCAGGTAGTGCTTCGGGATGTGGAGGTCGCCGTCGTACTCCATCATCCCGGCGTAGAACACGTCGGGGTGGCGCACGCGATCGAACGTGTCGAGCTCGGCGTCGTCGAACGCGCGCGAGATCTCGATCGCGCGGTCGCCGCGGAAGTTGAACATCACGCACGCGTCGCCGTCCTGCATCGCTGCGCGCGGCTCGACCGTGAACGGCGGGAGATCCTGATCGATGATGCCCGGTGTCTCGCCGCGCAGCGTCTCGACCGCCTGCGTGGCCGACGCGAACGCGCGCGCATCGCCGAGCACGTGGGTGTGCCAGCCACGCTCGACCATCGGCCAATCGGCCTCGTAGCGGTCCATCGTGATGTTCATGCGGCCACCGCCCGAGACGATCCGGGCGTCGATGCCGGAGGGCCGCAGACCCGCGAGATACCGCTCCATGCGGTCGATGTATTCCAGCGCCGAGGTCGGCGAGACATCGCGGCCATCGAGTAGCGCGTGGACGTAGAGTTTCTTGCAGCCGGCCTTCGCCGCGGCGTCGAGCATCGCCTCGAGGTGATCGAGGTGCGAGTGGACGTTGCCATCGGACGTCAGGCCGAGAAAGTGCACCGCGCCGCCGCGCACACCGCGAGCGATCACCTGCTGCCACGCCGCGCCCTCGAACAGCGCGCCCGAGCGGATCGCGCGGCCGACCAGGACCGCACCCTGCGCGTAGACCTTGCCCGCGCCGAGCGCGTTGTGGCCGACCTCGCTGTTGCCCATGTCGTCATCGCTCGGCAACCCGACGGCCTTGCCGTGGGCGCGAAGCTCGGTGCGCACGCCGGGGATCCACAACCGGTCGAGCGTCGGCGTCGCCGCCATCTTCACGGCGTCGGCTTCATCGCCGGCGCCGCGCCCGATCCCATCCATCACCACCAGGACGACCGGTCCTTTGGGCGCGGGCTGACGTGCATGACTGCGAAGCATGTCGGGACCTTACCCGTATCCCATGCGATACGAGTGCAGACCACGTGCTTCGTTGCCGCGCCCGATGCGCGAGCGATCCTCGCTACTTGAACGTGGCCCGCGGGTCGCAATCGCAAGCGGTCATGAACCAGCTCTTGGAGACCATTGCCACCGAAACGCTCGTCACCGCGACCGGCGGGATGAACACGACCGGCTTCGCCACGTCGACCCATATCCAGGATCGCCGCACGCCGGCTCAGATCGCCGAGGACACCACGTGGATGCGCAAGCTCACGCCCCAGAGCACGCCGCAGACCACGCCTACTTCCTACTGACCATCGCGCCGGTCCACCACTCGTAGTCGCGCTCGAGCTTGTCGTCGGTGGGAAAGAACACCAGGTAGCTCATCGCGTCGTACGGCAGAAAGCTCGGGCGACCTCCGAGGTCGTGACCGATCTGGTGCACCGCGCGCCACGTGCCGGTGTTGAAGTACGCCGCCGGTCGACCGTCGATCCGGCCGAGCGGCTGCATCGACGGAAAATGCGAGTGACCGTTGACGACGTAGCGCAGGCCACGCCGGCGTGACAGCTCGGTCGCGGCGAGCGCCGCCATCTTGCCGTCGAAGCCGTGCTGGATGAAGCGATAGAGCTGGGTCATCCGCTCGTCGCTGCCGTGCTGGATCACGCGATTGCGCGACAGCTCGAGCAGCAAGCGCAGCTTCTTGCCGAGGTCGAGCGAGAACGTCTTGTGCTGGGTCTTCAACCAGCGGCTGACGAAGTCGTTCGCGAGGAACTCGTCGACGACCTCGCTCCAGACCTGCCGGATCGGCTTGAACAGCTCGGGCCGGATCGAGCTCTGCTGCCGCACCCACGCCGGGACCGCGTAGACCGGGCGGACGTCGTCGATGTCGTCGATCTCCTCGATGCCGGGATGGTCGGCACCGACCAGCGCGCGCAGCTTGGTCGGAAACCGCAGGATCAGCTCCGAGCCGATCGCATCGCCGATCGTCGATTCGCCGTCGGGGCTCGCGTTGATCGCGTCGCCGGCGTTGCCGTGATAGGCGAGCACGCCGTGATCGCGAAACTCCATCTCCTCGTGGAGCACGAGCTTCGGCAGGCCGAGCGCGTCGGCGATCCGTTGCTGCGCGGCGGGCGCGGTGAGCAACAGCCGATCGTGATTGCCGGCGATGTAGTGGAACACGAGCTCGCCGGTCGCGAGCTTGGCCTTGATCGCGTCGAAGAAGCCCTGCTCGCGCTTGATCGTCTGGTCGACGATGGTCTCGACCTGCTTGACGACGCCGTGCTGGTGCGCGCCGTGATACGGGCGATGACGACCGTCGAACCACGACGGCGATCGCACCAGATCGAACAGATCGCCGACGACGCACAGCTCGGCGGGGCGCTTGCCTTTGACCGCGGCGATGCGGTCCCAGAACCGCTTGAACTGGACCTCCTTCGAGACGGCGTTACCGTGAAGGCTGTCGGTGAGGTGAAGGTCGCTGACGAAGATCAGCAGTGGCCGTTCACCCATCACGGTTCAGTGTCGCAGAACCTGCACGAGCTCGGGGATGAAGACGTCGGGATGTTCGCGGTGCATGAAGTGGCCGCCCGGGACCTGGACGACCTCGTACGACGCGTCGTAGCAGTGCCGTGCCTTCTCGAACTGCCGCGGCTTCATGATCGAATCGTGCTCGCCGGCGAACGCGACCGCCGGCATCGTGATGTTGCTGCGATGGCCGGACGGCAACCGGATCGCCTGCGCGCGGTAGTACGCGCACGCGGCCTCGAGGCAACCGGGGTGCGCGAACGCGGCCTTGACCGCGGCGGTCTCGCTCGCCGGAACCTCGGTCCACGCCGGCGACCAGCGCCGCCACAGCTCGTCGATGTACTCGAAGTTGCCGGCGCGGATCTTCGCGGCGATGTTCGCGCCGCGCAGCGCGAGGAAGTGGCGCAGCTTCCACACCAGCGCCGGCGTCGGCCGGATCGACTTGGGATGCGGGATCGCGATCGTGACGAGCTTCGTGATCCGCGCGGGCTCCAACCCGGCGGCCGAGAACGCGGCGCTCGCGCCCCAGTCGTGCCCGACGAGGATCGCCGATTCGCCGAGCGCCGCGATCAACGCGAGCGCATCGCGGCCGAGCGTGTCGCTATCGTACGCACCATCGGCGGGAATCGTCGTCGGGAAATACCCGCGCATGAACGGCGCGACCGTGCGAAACCCCGCCGCGGCGAGGGCCGCCATCGTCGGTTCCCAGGTGTGCGCGGTATCCGGAAACCCGTGCAGCAGCACGACCAACGGACCGGTGCCTTGCTCGAGGTACGCGATCTCGAGCCCGTTCGCGGTGAGGGAAGGCACTACTTCTTCGAGGCAGCGGCAGGAGCGACGGGTGCGGGCTGCGCAGCGTCGGCGGGCTTCTGCGGCGCATCACCATCGATGATCCGATACGTCGGCACGCTCTTGTCGTCGAACTCGAACGTCTTCTGCGAGTCGATCGGCTTCGCGAAGTCCGGCGCGTAGAACTGAAAGTGGTTGATGTTGTTCGACGAGTCGATGATCACCGACTCCTTGACCCGGAACTGCGTCGGATCCGCGACGAGGTACAGCGTCTTGTACTGCGCCGACGGCTTCTTCGGCGTCAGCTTCAGCACGTAGTCGCCCTTGCCGCCGTAGCTCGACTTGGGATCGAGCTCCGCGTTGAACTCGCCCTTGAGATCGCCGGTGCCGTAGAGAAACGTCACGGCGACCGGCATCAGATCCGCCGCGAGATTTTTCTTCATCACCTGCTTGTTGTCGTGCTCGACGACCCACAGCTTGGTGCCGTTCGAGATGAAGCTCTTCTTGACGCTGACCGTGGTGCCCTTCTTCTCGAGGTAGTCCCATCGCATCTTGCCGGGCTTCTCGATCCACACCTGACCACCGCTGGTCTTGTCCGAGCCGAACGTCGCGATGTGCACGGTCTGCTGGAACTGCGCGGTGACATGCTTGATGCCGCCGTAGAACTTCTGCACGTGATCGACGACATCGATGGCGGACAGCTTCGCGGGGCTGGTCGTCGGGGGCGGCACCGGAGGCGCCACCTTGGCAGGGGCGGCCGAGCCCAGCTGCGCGGTGAAGAGGAACCCGATGATGTCGATCAACATGGCGTTTGGACGCGTCCTTCGGCGGTGGATTCAACCAGGAGACCCGAACAGTCTCTGGCGGTTGCAGGGTGGTAGCATGACTTGACGTGAAGCTCTTCGTGGTTATGACGCTTGCCGCCTGCGGTGCGCCACCGCGTTCGCACTTCGAAACGTCTGCGACCGACCTCACGCATAGCCAGCTCGCCGCGAGCGATGACGTCCACCCGAGCTATGGCCCGCGCGACCTCGAAAGAGCCCTGATCACCGAGCGCGGCGCCGAGGCGACGAACGAGCGCCGCGTCGAAGATGCCGAGGCCAAGGGCGACGACGAGGGGCTGCGGACCGCGACCGCGGACCTCGCGGTGCGCCGGCGCTTCATCGCCTCGCTCGAGGCGTGCCAGCAAACCGGCCGACTCTGCCCGCCGCGGCTCGACGATCCGCCGTGGACGTACGACTACGCGACCGACGGTGCGAAGCCGGCGCTCGACACACCGCTGCGCTTCGATCTCGCCGATTGGCAGGCGATGACGACCGAGCTCCACGGCCGCGCGTGTGCGTGCCGCACGATCCTGTGCGTCGACTCGATGGACGTCGCGCTCGACGAGCTCGAGACTCGCCCGACCGATGACGTCCGCGCCGACGATCAAGCGACCGCCGCGCTGATGCACGCGCGCGAATGCTTGTTCCGGCTGCGCGGCAAAGCGATCGCGAAGGTGTCTGTCGATCAGGCCTCGCCGTGAAGCGGGTCGTGATCGCGGGCTGCACGAGCCTGCCTCAGACGGTCACCGGAACGAGCGCCGGCCAGCAGGGGTGTTGTCGCCACAAGCTGCGAGGATCAGTGGTAGGGTGACCGCGAAGCGAGCGCGCATGTTTCGGATTCGTCAATCTTATCGTGAGGATGTCGAGCAAGTGCTGGCGGTGGCCGAGCACCTCGATACCGTCAATCTACCCGCAGATCGCACGAGCATCGAGGGCCTTCTCGATCGATCGGAACGCTCGTTCACCGGGGAGTCCGCGGTCGTCGATCGCGAGTTCTTGTTCGTGCTCGAAGACCTCGCCGCGAAGCGGATCATCGGCACCTCGATGATCTACGCGCAGCACGGCACCAAGCGCGCGCCCCACATCTTCTTTCGCGTCGAGAACGACGAGCGTTACTCGGTCACGCTCGATCGCTACATGGTCCATCGGACCCTGCGCATCGGCTACAACTACAACGGCCCGACGGAGATCGGTGGGCTGATCTTGTTGCCGGAGTATCGGGGCAACACCGATGCGCTCGGCAAGGCGCTCTCGTACGTGCGGTTCTTGTTCATGCGCATGCATCGCGATCTGTTCCGCGATCACGTGCTGTCGGAGCTGCTGCCGCCGCTCGGTGACGACGGCACGTCGAAGCTGTGGGAAGCGCTCGGCCGTCACTTCACGGGCCTCACGTATCAAGAGGCCGATCGGCTGTCGAAGGACAACAAGGAGTTCATCCACGCGTTGTTCCCCGACGATCCGATCCACACCGAGCTGCTGCCCGAGGACGTCCGCGCGATCATCGGCCAGGTCGGCGAAGAGACCCGCGGCGTCGAGAAGATGCTGCGCCGGATCGGCTTCGACTACGCCGAGCAGATCGATCCGTTCGACGGCGGTCCGCACTTCACGGCGACCACCAACGACATCACGATCGTGCGCGACGCGAAGGAAGCGACCGTGCGCGCCCACGAGGCCGAAGGCAAGCGCTGGGCGATCCTCGCGGTCGAGCTGCCCGCGATGCGCCCGGGATTTCGCGCGATCGGAACACGCGTGACGGCGCTCGAGCCGGGCGTCGTCGGGTTGACCGAAGATGCGCGTCGCCGCCTCGGGATCGAGGACGGCCAGAAGGTATGGCTGAGCTACGGCTGATGTTGATCGCGCTGGCGAGCTGCGCGGCGAGCGAGGCCGCGCCGTCGCCGGCGGCATCGAACATCACGCCGCCCAAAGCGTGGACCGCCGATCCGGCGCTCGCGAAGACGGCGGCCGCGGCCGCGACGGGGGACAGAATCAGCGTGCTCGGCAGCGAGGCCTGGACGGATGGCAGCCGCGGTTGCTATGCGATCTGGCTGGATCTCTCTGGTGGCGCGGGTCCCATCGACGACGCCGCCGACGGACTGATCGCGGCGCTGACCAAGGAGCTCACCGGCGTGAAGATCCACGATCGTCAGATGCCCGTCGTCGGCGAGACCGGCACGTTGGCGTTCGCGTTCGAGAAGGCTCCCTATCACGGCAAGCTGCGCGCCGAGCTGACGAAGACCGGCGAGATTCGCGCGCTCGCGTGCATGTGGAACCAACGCGAGCCCAAGACGTGCGAGGCCGGCTGCACCACCATGCTCGGAGCGGTCACCCTGCCGGGAGCGGACACCCTGCCGGGAGAGGTAAAATGAAGGCGCTGTGGATCTTGGTGTTCGCGACGACCGCGGCGCCTGCGTTTGGCGGCACGCTGACCAAGCCCGACGGGTGGACCGCGACCGATTCGAAGGAGCTCGCCGACGGCGCTGCGAGCCTGACGCACTTCGGCGTCCACGACGTGGTCGGGACGAAGATCGCGGCGATGCAGATCACGCCACCCGATCCGAACGCCGGCGTCACGCTGTTCGCGACCCGGATCGAGATGAAGGTCGCGAACGATCCGGCGGCCGTCCGCGCCGAGATCGATACGTTTCACGGCGCCGCGCAGCGCGCGCAGCTCGCCGGCAGCAAGGTCGTCGAGCAAGGCTGGGCCGAGCACGCCGACGATACGGCGAAGCAGGTCGAGGCGACGCTCGGATTTCACGACACCACGAACAGCGTCACCGTGACCTCGCGGATCGTGATCGCGGCGACCGCCGAGACGCTGATCTCGGTCAGCGGCGAGTGCATGACGCGCGACGACGCCGACCCGAAGTTGGTCGCGGTGTGCCGGAGCGCGTTGGCATCGCTCGATCCGAGTGGGCCGAGTGGGTCGGCTGGGAGTGGGCCGCGCGTCGCGATCGCGCTCGCACCGTCGGGGACACCGGCGCCCTCGGATCCGCATCCGACCGGCCCGACGATCTCGGACGGCTCGCACCTGCCGATCGCGCCGATCACGATCCACCCCGATGCGCAGCCGGAGGTCGATCGCCGCCCGATGTTCATCGGCGCCGGCATCGTGCTGCTCGCCGGCGTGCTGTGGTGGAACCTGCGGCGGCGCGCGCGCGATGAAGAGGACGAGGACCAATCATGAGCGATGAAGTTGTAGCGACGCCGACGGGCGACCCGGTCCTGATCGTCGACGACGAGAAGAACATCCGCCGCACGCTGCGGATGGTGCTCGAGGGCGAGGGCCACGTCGTCCACGAGGCCGGCTCGATCGTCGAGGCCGATGCCGTGCTCGCGAAGGAACCGGTCGACGTGATCCTGCTCGACGTCAAGCTCGGCGACGACAACGGGCTCGACCTGCTGCGCTCGCTCAAGGGCCGCGGCGAAGACGGCATGGCGAGCCGGACGTCGGAGATCCCGGTCGTCATGATCTCGGGCCACGCGACGATCGAAGATGCCGTGTCGGCGACGCGCCTCGGTGCGTTCGACTTCATGGAGAAGCCGCTCGATCGTAATCGCGTGATGGTGACCGTGCGCAACGCGCTCGAGCGCCGCCGGATGTGGCGCGAGGTCCACGATCTGCGCCGCGCGGTCGATGCGCGGTTCGAGCTGCTCGGCGGCACGCCGATCATGCACGAGCTCCGCCGCCAGATCGCGAAGGTCGCGCCGACCCGCAGCCGGATCTTGATCACCGGCGAGAGCGGCACCGGCAAGGAGTTGATCGCGCGCGCGATCCACCGCAACTCGAGCGTCTCGAACGGTACGTTCGTGAAGGTCAACTGCGCGGCGATTCCGCCCGAGCTGATCGAGAGCGAGCTGTTCGGTCACGAGCGCGGTGCGTTCACCGGCGCGGTCGCGAAGAAGCGCGGCTTGTTCGAGGTCGCCGACGGCGGCACGATCTTCCTCGACGAGATCGGCGACATGGCCCTGCCCGCGCAAGCGAAGGTGCTGCGCGTGCTGCAGACCGGCGAGTTCACGCGGGTCGGCGGCGAGAAGAGCATGCGCACCGATTGCCGCGTCGTCGCGGCGACCAACCGCGACCTCGAGGAGATGGTCAAGACCGGCTCGTTCCGCGAGGATCTATTCTTCCGCTTGAACGTCGTGCCGATCCGCTCGCCCGAGCTCAAGGAGCGCGCGGATGACATCCCGCTGCTCGTCGAGTCGTTCGTGCGCGAGTGCTGCGACGAGAACGGCCTCGGCTACAAGCCCGTCGACGAACAGGTGCTCGAGCGGCTCAAGCAATACGAGTGGCCCGGCAACGTGCGCGAGCTGCGCAACGTCGTCGAGCGGCTCGTGATCATGAGCGACGAGATGATCCAGGAGAAGGATCTGCCGCCCTACCTCGGCGGACCGCGCAGCGCGAGTCAGCAAGCGCGCGACAAGTCCGGCCCGATCACGTCGATCGATCTCGGCCGCTACGCCGGCAAGAGCTTGCGCGAGTTCCGCGAGGAGGTCGAATCGGAGTTCATCCGGATCCGGCTCGCCGAGTTCGAGTGGAACATCTCGCGCACCGCGCAGGCGCTCGGGATCGAGCGCACGAACCTGCACAAGAAACTGCGCGCGCTCGGCATCCACCGTGGCGAGGGTTCGACCGGCGATCACGAATAGCGCGCTGATCGTCCTGATGCTGCTCGGCGTGGCGCACGCGAGCGAGCTCGGCGATCGGCTCGCGACCGACGATCCGCACGCGCTCGACGCCGCGGTCACCGCGATCTCGCAGGCGCATGGCGACCTCGCCGACGAGACCTACGCCGCCGGCCGCGCGTGCGAGGACAAGCTGGCCGAGCCGTCGCGTGCGCTGGCGCTGTACGACCGCGTGTTGCGCGAGTGGCCCGATGCGAGCGTCGCGCGCGCCGCCGAGAGTCGCGCGGCCCACCTGCGGACGCAGATCGGCACCGGGCACGAGCGCGAGGCCACCGACTTCGCGAGGCTGATCGCGGCGGCCGATCGCCTGACGGTCGGCGACGTGCGCCGGCGCGGCGACGTGCTCGCGCACGGACCCTGGCCGGGTGCGCCCGAAGCGGCGCTGTGGCTCGCCGAGTGGTTACGCCACGCGGCGCAGTTCGCGGATGCGGACGCGCGTTATGCGTTCGTGATCGCGACGTGGCCGAGCTCGCCGCAGGCGACGCTCGCGGCCACCGGACGTGCCGGTGCCGCGATCGATGCCACCGAATGGGCGCGCGCCGGCGCGTTGGTCGCCGCGCTGCCGGCGACCACGCCCGAGGCGATCGCGGTGCGCGACGATCTCGTGCGCGCCCTCGCGCGCGGGAGGTTTCGCGCGCACCTCTTGATCGTCGCGTGGCTCGCGCTCGCGCTCGCGCTCGCCTTGTTGCTCGGCTCGCTGCTCGAAGCGAGCGCGCGCGGCGGGTGGCGGTGGCCTCGCGCGCGGCCACCGGTCGAGATCTGGTTCCTCGGCCCGATCGCGCTCGTGCTCGCGGGCGCGTCGTTCACCGCGAACCAAGCGATCGCACCGGCGGTGCTGCGGATCTCGATCATCGGCATCGTGCTCGCGTGGATCTCCGGTGCGACGTTGGACCTGTTGAGCGCGCGCGGGCGCAAGACCCGGCTGCGCTCGCTCGGTCACATCGCGCTGTGCGCCTGCGGCGTGCTCGCGGTCGCGTACCTCGCGCTCGCCGGCTCGGGCCTGCTCGACCTGATCGCCGAAACCGTGCGCTTCGGCCCCGAATAGCGCTTCGTCACCGGGCTGCCGCAGCGCCGAGCCCTGACAACGCGCTGTGTTAGCTTGGATCCGCACCATGGTGATCGACGACCGCCCGCTGGCAGTGCCGTCGCTGCTCGCGCGCGTCGGGGCCGGCGATGCCGGTGCGGTGCGCGAGGTGCTCGCGCGTTTCGGCGGCCTCGTGTGGTCGATCGCGAAGCGGTTCGAACCGAGTGAGGCCGAGGACGCGGTGCAGGAGATCTTCCTCGACCTGTGGAAGAGCGCCGCTCGCTACGATGCCGCGCTCGGCTCCGAAGCCACGTTCATCGCGACGATCGCACGCCGCCGGTTGATCGATCGCCGCCGCACCCGCCGCCGTCGTCCCCAGGACACCGGACAAGTCGCGGATGTCGTGCTCGAGGAGGTCGCGTCGGATGGCACCTCGCCGGCGACCTCGGCCGAGGCCTCGAAGGCCGCAATGGCCCTCGACAAGCTCCGCCCCGAACAGCGCCAAGTGCTCGTTCTCTCGACGTGTCATGGCTTGTCGCATGGCGAGATCGCCGCGCAGACCGGCATGCCGCTCGGCACCGTCAAAGCCCACGCCCGCCGCGGTTTGATCTCGATCCGAGCGGCGCTTTTGGGCGTACAAGAGGGTGAGTCGTGAAGGGTGACCCGATCATGAACCCGCGTGTCGAAGAGCTGCTCGCCGAGCGCGCCCAGCGCCCGCTCGACGACAAGGAGCACTGGGAGCTCCAGCAGCTCGGCGCGACCGATGACGAGTCGTTCGACATCGCAGCGGCGGCGGTCGTCGTCGCGACCACGGTGATCGAGCCGATGCCGCAGGCGCTCGCCGACAAGATCCTCGCCGGCGCACCGGGCGTCGGGCTCGATTGGCGCCGCACGCTGCCGGGTGTCGCGATGCCACCGCCGCCCGACCAGGCGCGCGACACGATGGTCAGCGTCAACCTCTCGGACCTCCAGCCCGAGATCGAGAGGCTCGAGATCGAGAGGCTCGAGCTCGAGCGCCGCGAGCTCGAGAAGGCGACCGAGCCGTTGCTCGCGCAAAAGCCGCCGGTCGCGACCAAGGCGATGAACGTGCCCTCGGCCGCGCTCGATACGCTACCGCCGCCGATGCGCGGTCGCGCACCCGCGTTCGTCGCGCCGTCGCTCGTCGACGGCGTCGCCGCGAGCGGGGCCACGCCCGAGGTCGACCTGAAGGCGGCGACGCTGTCGCCCGAGCCGTTCGTCTCGCAGGAGCCGGTCGAGCCGCACGTCCGCTTCGCGTCGGTGTTGACGCCGCAGCCGCAGGCTGCCGTTCAGGCGCCGCTACAAGCGCTGGTCCCCCGCGCGCCGGTGATGCCGATCGCGCCGGCGCCACCGCCGGACGGCCGCACGCCGCTACCGCAAGATTCGCAGCCGTTCTCCGTCGAGACGCCGCCGATGGCCGTGCCGATCAGCCGCGATCGCCAGCCCGTCGCGCCGAGCATCCTGCCGCCACAAGACGAGCTCGCCGCGCGCCGCGCCGCGCACCGTCGAGCGGCCGACACCGTCCCGCTGCGCCGGCCCACGCGCGATGTCGTCCCGTGGCTCGCAGCGGCCGCCTGCCTGCTCGTCGCCGGTGGCGCCGTGTGGTGGGGGATGCAGCAGCGCAATGACCAGCAGCCGATCGTAGCGACCACCGCGTCGACGCCGGCGAGCGATCGCGCGGCGCTCGTCGCGAGTGCGACCGACCTCGCGAAGATCACGTGGACCGTGACGCCGGATCCGAACGCACATGGCGCGACCGGTGACGTCGTGTGGAGCGCGGCCCAGCAGAAGGGCTACCTGCGGTTCGTCGGCCTCAAGCCGAACGATCCGGCCCAGTACCAGTACCAGCTGTGGATCTTCGACAAGACGCGCGATCAAGCGTTCCCCGTCGACGGTGGCGTGTTCGACGTGGCGTCGGACGGCGAGGTCATCGTGCCGATCAGCCCGAAGCTTCACGTCAACGACCTCGCGCTGTTCGCGGTGACGGTCGAGAAGCCCGGCGGCGTGGTCGTCTCGAAGCGCGAGCGGATCGTCGTCACCGCCGCGCGCACCTAGCATGGCGCGGCGCGGACGAATCCTCGCGATCAAGTGGGGCATGAACCCCAACTCGTCGAGTCTCGGCGTCGATGTCACGTTCCTGCTCGTCGGTGCGACCGCGCTCGCGATCGTGACGCCGATGATCGGCGCGCTGCTGCGCTGGCGTTCGAACAAACCGGTCGCGCCCAAGTGAGCTGGCTCGGCGCCGCGCGCGAGCTCGTCGGTGCGGTGCGCGACCGGATCGAAGCGGCGCGGCCGATGAAGCGGGTGCGGCTCGAGAAGTTCGGCGCGATCCTCCAGCTCGCCGTCCCGCGCGCGTTGATCTTCGTCGATCGCACGATGGCGCGACGGATGGCCCACATCGCCGGCGAGCCGGTGGTGTGGCGTGGACGCGAAGCCGAGCTCGGCGATCACGTGCTGTCGGCGCCGCTCGAGGCGCATCTCCAACTGACGAACAAGTGCGGCGCGGGCTGCGTCGGCTGCTACACCGGCGCGTCGCCGCAAGGCGCGTCGAACGAGTGGGGGCTCGTCGAGTGGAAGCGCGCGATCGACGCGCTCGCCGAGGCGGGCGTGTTTCATCTCGCGCTCGGCGGCGGCGAGAGTGCGGTGTTGCCGTGGTTGGGCGAGCTCGCGACCTACGCGCGCGAGCGTGGCCTCGTGCCGAACCTGACCACGTCCGGGTTGGAAGGCCTCGACGCGCTGATCGGCATCGCCGATCGGTTCGGCCAGATCAACGTCTCGCTCGACGGCCTGCACGCGACCTACGCCGCGGTGCGTGGCTTCGACGGCTTCGCGCGCGCCGATGCCGCGATCCGCCGGCTGCGCGCCGTCAAGCGCGAGGTCGGGATCAACGTCGTCGTGACGCGCCACAACTTCGCCGAGCTCGACGGCATCTTCGCGTACGCGCGCGAACGCCGGCTGTCCGAGGTCGAGCTGCTGCGATTCAAGCCCTCGGGCCGCGGCGCGAGCGCGTACAAAGCGATGCGCTGCACGAGCGAGCAACACGAGAGCTTCCTACCGACGATCCTCGCCGCCGCGAAGCGCCATCGCGTGCGCGTCAAGGTCGACTGCTCGTACACGCCGATGCTCGTGCACCATCGCCCCGATCGCGAGCTGCTCGCCGAGCTCTGCGTCTACGGGTGCACCGGCGGCGACTTCTTGATCGGCGCGAAACCGGATGGCCGGATCACCGCGTGCAGCTTCGCGGCGCCACCACCCGAGCTCGTGCAACTCGGCAAGCGGCCGACCGTCACCGAGCTCGCGAGCTATTGGGACCAGCCCGGCGCGTTCGGTGCGTTTCGTACGTGGCGCGACGCCGCCGAGCCGTGTTCGTCGTGCGAGTACCATTCGCTGTGTCGCGGCGGCTGCAAGGTCGTGAGCGCGCACGTCCGCGGCGATGCCTCGGCTCCCGATCCCGAATGCCCGCGCGTGCGTGCTATAGAGCACCCTCCATGAAGACGGTGATGATCATCAGTGATGCCACCGGCGAGACCGCCGAGCGCATGGTGCGCGCGGCGACGCTGCAGTTCAACGAACCGGTGCAGATCCGGTTGTTCTCGCGGGTGCGGCTCGAGAGCGAGCTCGAACAAATTCTCGAGAAGGCGGCCGAGCTCAAAGCGCTCGTCGTGTTCACGGTGGTCAATCAAGAAGAGCGCGACCTGATCGCGAAGCTCGTCGAGCGCCACAGCATCGAGACCGTCGACCTCATGGGCGCGCTGATCTCGAAGCTCGCGCTCTACCTCCAGGCACCGCCGGCCGGCGTGCCCGGCCTGTTGCACATGATCACCGAGGACTACTTCCGCCGGATCGAGGCGGTCGAGTTCGCGGTCAAGAACGACGACGGTGCCGAGCCGCGCAACCTGCCGAAGGCCGACCTCGTGCTGGTCGGGATCTCGCGCACCTCGAAGACGCCGCTCTCGACCTACCTCGCGCAGCGCGGTCTCAAGGTCGCGAACGTGCCGCTCGTGCTCGGCGTCGATCCGCCGGAGGAGCTCACGCAGGTCGACGACCGCAAGGTGTTCGGCCTGATCGTGCAGCCCGACATGCTGATGCGGATCCGGCAAGCGCGGCTCTCGCACCTCGGCATGCCGAACGATTCGAGCTACGGCCAGCGCGCGCACATCGACAACGAGATCGCGTACTGCCGCGAGATCTTCCGCAAGCATCCCAACTGGCCCGTGATCGACGTGACCAACCGCGCGATCGAAGAGACCGCCGCCGACATCCTGCGCATCTTCCAAGAGCGCAATCAGCAGCCGAGCTGACGCGGCGGCGTGGCTTCGCGCCGTCGCGCCTTCGCGCCGCCGCGCCTTCGCGCAACCTCGCGTCCACGCCGCCTCGCATCTACGCCGTCGCGCCGTCGCGTACGTGCATCTGACAACTCCCGGTGATCAACCGCCACGGCGCAACGGCGCCAGAGGGCCGGAGGAGAGGCTTGGACGCGGGCCGCTGGTTCTGAGCTCGATCGGCTCGATCGATCGAGAGTCGAGATCTCCGTCGCCAGGGATTGGGTCGAGGCGCGAGAGCCGGATGCAGATCAGACACGAACGGCGCCTCGACCCATCCGTGGCGCCAGCGCGCTCAGTGTCGCCACGGTGGTGTGATTGCGAAGACAACGTGAGGCCCGCGATCGAAGGTTCGGCTCCGGCCCCCGGCGCCGTGGCGCCATGGCGGTGACAAAGCGTCCGATCCGAACCGATCCGATCGATCCGACGCGTGCGCGGACGTCGACGCATCAATCGTCGCGACCGTCGCGACCGCCCGCCGACGCGCACCCACGCCGCTGCTACGGAGCGACCGCCCACGCGGTGATCGCGAGCCGGGTCGTCGTGACCTGGACGTCGACGTCGACGAAGCCGGCCGAGCGCAGCCCGCGATCTAACGACCGGCGCGAGAACCGCGTCGGGTGGATCTCGCGGCGCGAGAAGCCGTCGCGACGCGCGACGAGCTCGAGCACGGTGGACTCGAGCGCCGGCAACCAGGGCTCGCCGTAGTTCGGGGTCGACAGCCACAGCTTGCCGCCGTGGACCAGCGAGCGGCGCAGGCCGGCGAGCCAGCTCGGCCACGCGAGCACGTGCTCGACGACCTCCTTCGCGTAGATCGCGTCGAACTTGTTGCGGAACCCGAGCGCCTGCTCCGGCGCGACGACGATACCGTCGACGATCCGCTTGTCGTTGCGCTCGAGCACGGCCTCGACCGCGCGCTCGTCGACATCGGCGACCACGAACTCGACACCGGGTGGCGCGACGTCGAGCTCGTGCAACAGGCCGCAGCCGACGACGAGCACCGTGCCGCGCACGTCTGCGAGGAACCGCGCGAGGTCAGCTTCGAGCGGGCGGTGATACAGCGTCCACGGGAACTTCCGCGCCTTCGCGTGATTGACGAAGTAGTCAGGCTGCATGGGCGACGATCAGATATTCGTAGGCGTGCGGCGAATCGGCCGGCACGATCGGATCGCTGACCGCCCAGCGCACGAGCCGCGCGAGCGGGCCGAGCGCCGCATCCGGGACGAGCCGCGCGAGCCGCGACGGATAGAAGCCGGTGAGCTTCTTGATCACGAACTCGAGGAACGCCGGCGGCAAGAACGCGCGGAACAGGAACTCGGATCGCGCCGAGCCAAGGCCGACCGTGGTCTCGACGCGCCAGCCATTCTGCTCGAGCAGGCGCTGCCAGACCTTCGCATCGTAGAGATGCCAGTGCTGGAAGAAGCCGTTGAGCGCACCCGACAGCGCCATCGCGACGCGCGGCGCGTGCTTCAACAGCAGCTTCTGGGTGTTGCCTTGATAGGCCCAGCGCGGCGTCGGGACGAACATCAGGAGCCGCGCGGTCGGGCTCGCAGCGCGGCGCAGGTTCGACAGCGCCGCGTCGATGTCGGGCACGTGCTCGAGCGAGCAGTTGCCGATGATCTCCTCGAACTTGGTGCCGCGGAACGGCTGCTCTTGCGAGACGTCGGTGAGCTCGGCGTGGATCCGCTCGCGCGCCTGCGCGATCTCCGACGCCGAGATATCGATGCCGTAGATCTCGCGATCGTCCTCGCGAACGGTCCACCAGAAGCCATCGCCACAGCCGACATCGAGCACCGGCCCGGGCTTGGGCTGGCGCGCCTGAAACGATTGAAATGCGACGAGCCGATTGATCTCGCGCAGCGACAACGACAGCGGCGCGTGGCGGAGATAGGCGAGCGCCCACCGCAGGATCTCGTCGTCGGTGAGCTCTCGAGCGGGTTCGTTAGGCGGGTTCGGGACCGAGCGCAGCGTCATGATTCGCTCGTCGATGGTACCGCACCCATCGGCTCGCGCCGAATCCCGTGCCGCCGAGCAGCAGGATCAACATCACGAGGCCGAGCGCCTGCGTCGCCGGCGCGTCCTTCCACCACAGCATCACCCACCAATCGAGGCGCGTGCGGCCCCAGTCGCGCGCGAGGTCGAGGTCGAGCGAGGTGTAGGTGCGCCACGGCGCGTCGGCCTGCGCGGCGACCGCGTCGTCGTCACGCACGAGCGACTTCAACAACCACCACTGGCCGCGGATCGGCTGAAACGCCGGCGTCCAGGTCAGCTCGTAGGTATCTTCGAAGCACGAGTCGCAATGCCCGCGCCCGCGTTCGGCGATGTACGAACCCTTGCGGTTGGGATTGCCGAGCCACTGATTCTTCGCCGCGATCGCGACGCGGATGTAGTGATCCCAGTACAGCGAGATGCCGAGCAGCTGGACGCAGAGGCCGGCGGCGACGACCGCCGCGACGAACCCGCGCTGCCATCGCGACACGAAGCGATCGACACACCACGCCATCGGGACGAGCAGGACCGGGACGAGCCAGACGAAGAACCGCGGTCCCCACGCGTAGTCGCCGCTCCACGAGCGGTACGTGCAGTACACGACGAACGTCGGCACGCACATCGCGAGCATCGCGAGCCCGAGCCGCGGCACCGCGCGAAACGCCGCGGGCGCACCGAGCAGTGCGAGCACGAGCGGCGGCGAGTACAGGAACGCGCTCTTGTTCGGGGACGCGAGCATGCCCCACGCACCGTCGAACACGCTGCCGCCGAAGAACGCGCCGAGGTAGGGGCCGTAGCCGGTCGCGGTGACGTCGCCCCACCGCGCGTAGTTGTAGGCCAGCGCGACGATCAGGAACGGCGCGCCCGAGACCGCGGCCCACAGCGCCGCGCGCTTGAGCTCGTCGCGCCGCGCGCGCAGCGTCCAGGCGATGACGATCGCGGCACCGATCACCGCGAGCGCGACCACGTACTTGCTGTTGAACGCCATCCCCGCCCACGCGCCCCACCACAGCGCCTCGCGCCGGCTCGGATCGTTCGCCACGCGCAGCGTCGCGCGGAACAGCCCGAGAAACGTCGCGAGCTGGAGGATCTCGCTATACGGATAGTGCGCGTACACCCACGTGGTCGTCGCGAGCACGAGGATCGCGGTGCACGCGCTCGCCGTGCGCCGGCGAATTCCGAGATCGCCGAGCAACAGGAAGAACACCACCGCCGCGAGCGCACCGAGCGCCGACGGGCCGAGGTGCGTCGCGAGCGGCTTGACCAGCGGGTCCTGCGCCGGCGCGAAGCGATGGGTCACCGCCATCAGCGCCGCGCCCGGCACGTGCATCACCGCCGGACCGATCGGCGCGATGCCATAGATCTTGTTGTCACGACCGAGCGGAATGTCGTCGGGCCAGCGCGTCTTGATGTCGATGTGGCCGTGATCGACGAGGCGCTCCGCCACGGCCCACATCGGATGCGCATCGCCCCACGCGGGCTCGCGGCTCGAGGTCAGCAGGTACAGGCTGAACACCGCGATCCAGATGGCCAGGGCCGGCTTCAAGCAGCCGGCACTACATCACAGCTTCGCGAGCTTCGCGACCGCGTGCTACGCACCGCCGGAGTGCGGCTTGGCGGGCGCGTAGCGCGTCACGCCCACACCGCCGATCGTGTACGGCAGGTTGAACACCTCGAACAGCGCGTGGCCGACCTTGCGCAGTCCCTCGTGGTGGCCGTCGCGCCAGACGTAGTCGATCACGCCCTGGACGTTGAGCGACGCGCCGACGAACAGCGCCTGGTGCGCGTTGAGCTTGTCGCCCGGATCCGGCGGCGGCTTGTAGTCGCGGGTCTGGAACCCGACGCCGACGTCGACGAACCGCGACCACACACCGTACTCGGAGTCGCGCAGCGAGTGGATCGACGCCAGGTGGAACGCCAGGAAGTAGGTCTGCCCCGAGTAGTCCTCGGCGATGTTCCACTTCGAGCACGCGGTCTTCGGGCACGACGCCGAGCCGTCCTTGTTGGGCGAGCCGTCGAGGTTGTCGATGTAGCGCGGGCTGGGGAAATATTGGACCCGGAAGTCGAACATCTCGTCGAGCCGCGGCGACAGATCGAGGAGGATCGCCGCGACCATCCCGACCGTGTCCATCGCCAGGTCGCCGTACGAGAACTCGAAGTAGAAGCCGTCGCGGATCTCGACGTTCAAGAACAGCAGCTCGGACAGCGCGGCCGACACGAACGTCGAGCGCGTGTGGTCCCAGCCACCGTCGGTGAGGATCGCGGTGCCCATCCGAGCGAGCGACATCGTCGCCCACGCGTGCCCGAGCTTGTCCGCGCCGCCGGCGTAGGTCTCGACGCCGAACATGCCGTCGCCGCCGAACTTGTAGTTCGAGAGCGGCGGATGGTTGCGGTACCAAGCGAAGTACGCCCACACCGCGAACCCCGTGTAGAACGTGCCGAGCTCGATCGCAGCGCGCAGCCGGTGGTCCTCGAGGTCGGCGTTGCCGATCGCCTGTGAATGTTTCGCGAGAATATTATTGGGCGCGAGATCGATCCACGGCGTGGCAACAGGTGCGCCATTCTGATCAGGGGCCACTGTAGTAGCCGGTACGGGAGCGGCCGATCCGGCCCACGAAATGCCCTCCAACACCGCGATCAGGCTGAGGGCTCGAAACACGGGTCCGTATCTCACCCTCGTTTTCTAAAAACAACCAGCCCCCTCAGGTTCCTGAGGGTCGGTGCATCCGTCACGGACATTGTGGCAACGTGCGTCAACCAACTTGAGTTGGCCTGTGAACCATACTAGTTTGCTTGCATCTCGTTGAACTTGGCTGCTGGGCCGGGCCACTAAAAACCCTCCCCGTCAGTCAGGTTTTCTTAGTTCTCCTTATGACCACGCACGTACTCTGGGTCCTGGTCCACTCGCTCGCGCTAGTGGTCTTCATCAATCGGTACGTCGCCGGCCTGTTGCTGCGCACCGTCCGAGGAGCGAAGTGGGACGAAGTCATCGATTACGAGCCGACCGTGACGGCCGTGATTCCGATGTTCAACGAAGGCCGCACGGTCATCGAGACCCTGCACAGCATCCTCGATTCGGACTATCCCGCCTCGAAGCTGAGGATCATCTGCGTCGACGATTGCTCGACCGATAACAGCTACGAGCTCGCCCGCGAGGTCGCGCGGACGTCGAACGGCCGGCTCAAGGTGATGCGCAACGCGCAGAACATGGGCAAGCGTCGCTCGATCATTCGCGCCGTGCGCCAGACCGACGCCGACATCATCCTCTCGGTCGACTCCGACGTCGTCGTCGACAAAGACGCCGTTCGCCAGCTCTGCCGCCGGTTCACCAGCCCGCGGATCGCGGCGGTCGGCGGCTGGATCGACGTCCGCAACAAGCAGGAGAACTGGCTGACGCGGATGCAGGTCGTCCGCTACTGGTTCGCCTACAACTTCTCGAAGAACCTCGAGTGGGGCTTCCGCCGCGTGATGTGCCTCTCGGGCTGCCTCACCGCGTATCGCCGCGACGTCCTCGTCGAGCTCGAGCCCGTCCTCGAGAATCGCGCGATCTGCGGCGTGCCGATCAAGTACGGCGAGGATCGCTTCCTGACCCGCCAGGTCGTCAAGGCCGGCTACCTCACCACGATGACGCTGACCGCGCGCTGCGCGACCACCGTGCCCGCCACGCTGTCGGGCTACTTCTCGCAGCAACTGCGCTGGCGCCGCTCGAACACGATCGACTACGCCGGTGGCTTCACCCACGTCTGGCGGCTCAACCCGATCATCGCGATCCACTACTTCTCGCTGTTCGCGCTGCAGTTCGCCTACCCGCTCGCGATCATCCGCGCGCTCGCATCGCACAAGTTCTTCGAGGCGCTCGAGATCCACATCGGCGTGATGGCGGTGTTCGGCGTGTACTACCGCTGGAAGGTCCGCAGGCTGCCCAAGGCCGAGCGCGTCGGGGCGTTCGACTTCCTACCCCTCGCGATCCTGATGCCGGTCGCCTACGCTCTCCTGGCCCCGCTCGCCCTGTTCACCCTCGATTCCGGCAGCTGGGAGACCCGCGGCCACGACACCCCCGACGCCGTGCCCGTCGAGGCGATTGTCGAGCTGTCCGCGCCCGTCGCGCTCGCCGCTGCCGAACGATCCCGCGTGGGTCACGCGACCGGGCAACAAGCTCAACTACCTGCTGCGTAGGCCCGATTTTTGGAGTAGGACTCCATCGGCATGGAAGCGTCTCGCAAGCAGAGCCGGGGATTTTGGGAGGCCGCGCAGCCCGCGATCGTCCGCCTCTACAAAGTGGCTGGGCTGCTCGCGCTGACGGCGATCCTGATCGGGTTGATCGGGTTCCTGGTCATCAACGTCTTTTACTTCTTCGACCACACCTGGGTCCGCCCGGTCGCGCTGTCGCCGACCCATCAGAAGGTCGTCGAAGCGACGGGGCAGCTCGCCGATGCGCGGCTGCGTTCGAGCCAGCTCGCGAGCGAGGAGCTCGATATCAAGGCGCAGGTCGAGCAGATCGATCGCACGATCAAGGTCGACGACAGGTTCTTGAAAGAGGTCGGCACGACGGCGGATGCGCCGAAGACGCCCGAGCAGTGGACGCTGCACCACGACGTCGAGAATACGCAGCTCGACATGGCGAATCAGATCGGCAAGAAGGCGCCGCTCAACAAGCGGCTCGAGAGCCTCTCGCTGTTGCGGACCACGCAGGACGGCGTCGTCCATCGCCTCGAGCAGTCGCCGTATCTGCGTGCAACCGCGCACAACGTCGTCCTCGCGTTCGTGCCGTACTCGAACCTCAAGAACGTCAAGCTCGGGACCAAGCTGTACGGCTGCTCGTGGGGCCTGGTGATGTGCTCCCGCGTCGGGAAAGTCACGGCGACCATCGACGGCGAGGTCCAGGACATCCATCCACATGACGAAACAATTCAGCGCGGCGTCATGGTCGAGATCGAGCTGACGACGCCATCTGCTGAAGGCAACAACGTTTTGTTCGCCGGCGGGAAGCCGCTCTGGCTGTTCTGAGCGCGGCACTTCTATAGGGAAATCCCACACGTACCCCACTGTGGGAGTGATCTAATCTATCGACGCGCGTAGAATTATTGGTCGCGGGGACCAACAAGATGAGTGACGACAAACCGTCTTCCACGGACGCGAAGACGATCCTCGGTACGGATGGAAGTGGTGCGCATCGGCGACCACTCGCGCCGAGTGAATACAGCATGCACAAGCCGACGGGGCGCTTCGAACAGAGCGGACTGTTGCGCCCGAATGCCGGTGGAGCCGGTGCACCGGCTCCAACACCATCGGGACCCAACGAACGGACGCAGCGTCCGAGCACGCCACCGGTCGCGACGACGATCTTGCCGAACGCAGCGGCAGCGCTGCCGGCGAATCCGAACACGATGCCGCAAGGCACGCCGGCGCCGATCAACCAGACGCTCGCCGGTCAGCCGCGCGCGCGTCGTGGTTCGCAAGCTCCGTCGGTCGGCGGCAAGTCGAACCAGTGGGACAAGCACTCGGATAGCAATCCCGACTTCGAGGGTGACTCGACCGGTGTCCACGCGGTGTCGGCGATGCCGCATCCCGGCGTGCGCATCAACCAGTACGAGATGATCAAGATCATCGGCGAAGGCGGCATGGGGACCGTCTACCTCGCGCGCGATCTTCGTCTCGGTCGTCGCGTCGCGATCAAGTTTCTCCAGTCGAACCAACCGGAGCTCACACAGCGCTTCCTCGTCGAGGCGCGTGCGACGGCGCGTTGCCAGCACGACAACATCGTCGTGATCTACGAGGTCGGCGAGCACGCGACCTCGCCGTACATGGTGCTCGAGTTCCTCAACGGCAAGCCGTTGACCGAGACCATCAAGGAAGGGCAGCGCGTCCCGTACTCGCGCGTCGTCGAGATCATGATGCAGGTGCTGAAGGCGCTCGAATGCGCGCACGGCCAAGGCATCGTTCACCGCGATCTCAAACCCGACAACATCTTCATGATGGACTCGGGCACCGTGAAGGTCCTCGACTTCGGCATCGCGAAGGTGCTCGAGGCGCAGACCGTCGGTGGTGCAGTCAGCTCCGGCGCGATCCGGATGCCGAGCCCGCTCGAGCTCGCGACCGGATCGAACAACGCGCTCACGCGCCACGGCACGATCATGGGGACGCTGAAGTACATGTCCCCCGAGCAATGGGGCATCGGCGTCGAGATCGATCACCTGAGCGACATCTGGGCGTGCGGCGTGCTGTTGCACCGCATGATCTGCGGTCGTCACCCGCTGCATCCGCTCGACGGCAATCAGCTCGTCGTGACCGCGATGCTCGAGCTGCCGATGCCGTCGATGACCGAGGCCGCGCCGCCGGATGTGCCGCGCGAGCTGATCCAGATCGTCGATCGCTGCCTGCTCAAGAACAAGGAGCAGCGCTGGCAGAGCGTCGCCGAGCTCATGCGCGCGCTCGAGCCGTTCATGCCCGGTCGCGGGCGGAGCGCGGAGCTCCAGCTCGACGAGAGTCCGTACGCCGGCCTGTCGTCATTCCAGGAAGCCGATGCCGGCAAGTTCTTCGGCCGCAACCGCGAGATCGCGGCGATGGTCACCCGGATCCGCGATCAACCGCTGATGGCGGTGGTCGGTAGCTCGGGCGTCGGCAAGTCGTCGTTCGTGCGCGCCGGTCTCGTGCCGGCGTTGAAGCGCTCGGGCGAGCAGTGGGAGACGCTGGTCATCCGCCCCGGCCGCAAGCCGATGGAAGCGCTCGGCGCGATCATCTCGCCGATGGTCGCGACCTCGGCGAACCTCGCCGACGAGATGGACGAGCAGAAGAAGCTCGTCGAGAAGTTGCGTAAAGAGCCCGGCCACCTCGGTCACCTGCTGCGCGGTCGCGCGCGCCGTGACTCGCGGCGGATCATGCTGTTCGTCGATCAGTTCGAGGAGCTCTACACGCAGGTCGCAGATGCCGAGGAGCGCGCCGCGTTCACCGCATGTCTGTCGGCCGTCGCGGATGATGCGACCTCGCCGCTGCGTGTGGTGCTGTCGATTCGCTCCGACTTCTTGGATCGCGTCGCCGAGGATCAGCAGTTCGTCACCGAGCTGACCCAAGGCTTGTTCTTCTTGGGCCCACCGAATCGCGAGGGTCTGCGCGATGCGATCTTGTCGCCGGCCGAGCTCGCCGGTTTCAAGTTCGAGCTCGCCGCGACCGTCGACGACATGCTCGATCACCTCGAGACCACACCCGGCGCGCTGCCGCTGTTGCAGTTCGCCGCGAGCAAGCTGTGGGAGAGCCGTGACATCGCGCGGCGCGTCCTGACACATCAGTCGTACGCGGCGATGGGCGGTGTCGCTGGTGCGCTCGCGAGTCATGCCGATCGCGTGATCCAGGAGATCGGGCCACAGAAGAACTGGCTCGTGCGCGCGGTGCTGTTGCGCCTCGTCACGCCCGAACGCACGCGCGCGATCGTGCCGCTCGAGGAGCTCCGCGAGATGTCGCGCGAAGTCGGTGAGGTCCAGAGGCTCGTCGATCAGATGGTCGATGCGCGCCTCCTCGTCGTTCAGACGCTCGAAGGTGGCAAGGGCTCGACGGTCGAGCTCGTGCACGAGTCGTTGATCCACGGCTGGCCGGCGCTGCGGCGCTGGCTCGACGAGACGCAGGAAGATTCGGCGCTCGTCGATCAGCTGCGCACCGCGGCGCGGCAGTGGTCGGCGAAGGGCCGCTCGCCGGATCTACTCTGGCGCGGCGACACCGCCGAGGAAGCGAAGAAGTTCAAGAAGCGCTACAAGGGGCCGCTCTCGGACGTCGAGCGCGCGTTCATCGACGAGATCGTCAACTACGAGGTCGCGGTGCAGAAGCGCCGGCGCTCCGCGGTGATCGCGGGATTCATCGGCCTGGGCGTGCTCGTCGTCGCGGCGATGGTCGCGCTCGTGTTCATCCAGAAGTCGCGCACCGAGGCGAAGCGGCAAGCCGTGATCGCGGTCGAGGCGCAGACCTCGGCGGAAGGTGATCGCAAGATCGCGGTCGATGCGAAGAAGGCCGCCGAAGATGCGAACGGCGTGATCGTCCAGAAGCAGAAAGAGGCCGAGGACGCGCTGCACGCGATGCAGGAGAAAGAGCGCGAGCGTCAGGCCGCGCTGACCGAGGTCGTCGACGTGAAGCATCAATCGGCCGAGGACCTCGCGAAGAAGAACATGGAGCTGTCCAAGGCGCTCGACGAGAGTCAGAAGTCCGAAGAACGCGCGAAGGAAAACGCCACGGCGGCCGAAAAGGCGAAGGCCGATGCTATGGCGGCGAAGTCACAAGCTGAGAATCTGCTCAAGCAGGAGCAGGAACGCATCAAGAAGATGCAGGCTCAGATCGGTAGCTCGATCGTCGACGATCTCAAATAGCAGCGATTACAGAGGGTATGATGACCAAAGCGATTCGTTCGTTGTGGCTTGGGCTCGGCCTCGTGCTGGTCTCGATCGGAATTGTGTCGGCGGGCGGTTCCGGAACTGGATCCGGATCCGGGTCGGGATCCGGATCGGGATCCGCGTCGGGAACCACCCAGGAAAAGGCTGGCACCGACGAGTCGCTGCAAAAAGGCGAAGGTGACCGCCCGTGGGCGGCCGGCGTCAAACAGAGCGAGCAACAGGTGGCGCTCAAGTTGTTTCACGACGGCAATCTCCAGCTCAACGACGGCTTGTTCGCGAAGGCGTCCGAGGCCTACCGCGCCGCGCTCACGCACTGGAACCACCCGGCGATCCACTACAACCTCGCGCTCGCCGAGATGAACCTCGATAACCCGATCGAGTCGCAGGAGAACTTCCAGCTCGCGATCAAGTTCGGCGAAGCGCCGCTGCAATCGAAGGACAAGTTCGACCACGCGAAGGACTACATCCTGTTGCTCGACAAGCAGATCGGCGAGGTCGAGGTCACGTGCAACAAGCCCGGCACCAAGGTCTCGCTCGACGGTAAAGAGGTGTTCACCGCCCCCGGCACGTGGAAGGGCAAGGTCCGCGCGGGCAAGCACTCGATCGTCGGCACGCTCGAGGGTCATCCGTCGCGCGTCGACGCGCCGTACATCGAGCCGGGTTCGCCGTTCCGGATCGAGCTCAAGCTCTACACCACCGCGGAGCTCACGCGGTATCGCCGCAAGTGGGACGCGACGTGGATGCCCTACGTCGTGATGGGCGGTGGCGTGCTGGTCGGGCTCGCCGGTGGCCTGATGGAAGGCCTCGCGAGCAACGACTACAAGAACTACGACGACCAGGTCAAAGCCTGTAACGCGATGACGGTCGGCAACCTGGGCTGCGCGCAGTCGAGCTCGCTCAAGAGCCTGCGCGACAGCGGCGATTCCAAGAAGGACGTCGGCTACGTGCTGTATGGCGTCGCCGCCGCCGCCGTGATCACCGGTGCGGTGTTGTGGATCATCAATCGACCCGAGAGCTACGAGGTTCGCCCCGAGGACCTCAACAGCCCGGTCAGCTTCCAACCGGTGGTGTCACCGACGTTCGCCGGTGCGGCACTCACGGGGAGGTTCTAAGTGAAGTCAGTCATCGTTGGATTCGCGATCTTCGTTGCCGCGTGCGCGAACAAGCCGGCGGCCCATGAATGCGCGAGTGGCATCGTATGCCCCGACCCGCTCCAGTGCGCCGCGGTTCAGCCGGTGTGCATCAGCAACAGTTGTGGCAACGGCGTCGTCGATCCGGGCGAAGTCTGCGACGACGGCAACATCGTCAACGGCGACGGCTGCGCCGCCGACTGCAAGTCGAAAGAGAGCTGTGGCGACGGCGTGCTCAACGCCGATGCCGGCGAGGTCTGCGACGACGGCAACACCGTCGACGGCGATGGCTGCTCGGCCGACTGCAAGTCGCTCGAGACCTGTGGCAACGGCATCATCGACACGGCCAAGGGCGAGGTCTGCGACGACGGCAACACCCACGCCGGCAAGTGCGGCGATGGCCACGGCTGCGAGACGACCGCGGACTGCACCGACGGCACGCGGTGCGCGCCCGACGGCTGCTCGAGCGACTGCAAGTCGAACGAGACCTGTGGCAACGGCATCAAGGACCTCGGCGAGGTCTGCGACGACGGCGGCGCCGCCGGCGGCTGCGAGGACGATTGTCAGCACGGCGTCGGCTGCGGCAACGGCGTGCTCGATCCGGGCGAACAGTGCGACGACGGCAACCTGACCGACACCGACGACTGCACCTCGGGCTGCACGATCAACGTGTGCGGCGACGGCGTCCTCGACCTGACCGGCATCACCCACCACGAGACCTGCGATCGCGGCGCGAACGGCATCGCCGTCGAGACCGCCGACTGCAACATCGACTGCTCGACACCGACCTGTGGCGACGGCAAGGTCAACACGCACTACAAGCCCGACGGCACGCACGCCGAACAGTGCGACCTCGGCTCGACGGGCGCGACCAACAACAACACCGACGCTGCGGCGTGCACCGCCGCGTGTCAGGTCAACGTCTGTGGCGACGGCAAGGTCGCGGCGACCGAGGCATGCGATCACGGTGCGATGAACGGCACGCTCAATGACACCTGCGACGTCCAATGCAAGGTCGTCCATTGCGGCAACGGCATCGTCGACTTTGGCGAGCAGTGCGATCCGCATGCCGGCTTCATCGATCCCCCGGTCAACACCGAATCCGCGACGTGCGACAACGACTGCACCGCGGCGTTCTGCGGCGACTCGAAGACCAACGCGGCGGCGCTCGAGGTCTGCGATCAAGGCACGAACAACGGCACCGCGTGCCCGTGGTCGTTGAACGCGACGACGTGCGTGCGCTGCGCCTCGGACTGCAGGACCGTGAACAACACCAAGACCGCGCCGTTCTGCGGCGACGGCTTGACCGACGTCGGCAACGAGGTCTGCGATCAAGGCGCCGCCAACGGCACGCCCTGCCCGTACGGCACGTCGTGCCAGCGCTGCAATGCGACGTGCGCCTCGCTCACCACGCAGAGTGGTCCGAGCTGCGGCGACAACGTCATCACCACCGTCAACAACGAGCAGTGCGACGGCACGATGATCCCCAAGACGTGCGCACAGCTCGGCTACGCGAGCGGCACGCCGGCGTGCTACGCGCCGGGCACCCCGAGTCAGTGTCAATACGACGTCCGCCCGTGCGTGCCGACCTGCGGCAACAGCACCGTCGAGACCGGCGAGCAATGCGACACCGGCGGCGATAGCACGACGTGTGACTCTGACTGTTCGAAGCCGATCTGCGGCGACGGCCACACGAACACTCTGTTCAAGCCCGACGGCACGAACCCGGAGCAGTGCGACAACGGCATCAACAACAGCGACGCCGACTGCGCGTACGGGGCGGCGACGTGCGCACAGCAGTGCAGCACGAACTGCCAGTTGTTCACGCCGCGCACGCCGCAGTGTGGCGACAGCATCATCGATAGCCCGCACGAGACCTGCGACGACAACGGTGCGACGAACGGCATCACGGAGTGCGCGTACCCGTCGACGCTGGCGTGCGAAGCGTGTCACGCGTGTCAGGACGTGGTGTACGCGCCGCAGAAGTGCGGTGACGGCACGGTCCAGGCCGGCCACGAGACGTGCGAGCCACCGAGCACCTCGACGTGCGGCCCGACGTGTCAGGCGCCGACGTGCACCGACGCGTTCACGGACGGGCTCGAGACCGATCTGGATTGCGGCGGTGCAGACTGCTCCGCCATCGCAGGCCACAAGTGCGCCAATACGAAGCACTGCATCATCGCGAACGACTGCCAGAGCGGCAATTGCAGCGGCGGCTTCTGCATTGCCGCGCCGACGTGCACCGACACCATCAAGAACGGCGCCGAGACCGATGTCGATTGCGGCGGCGGGACGTGCCCGGCCTGCGCCGACAACCTCCACTGCAGCGCTGCGACCGACTGCACGAGCGGCGTGTGCACGGCCACGGTCTGTATGGCGCCGACGTGCAGCGATACCGTCAAGAACGGCACCGAGACCGGCGTCGATTGTGGCAACGCAGCGTGTGGCGCATGTGCCGGGGCGACGTGCGCGGCGAGCACCGATTGCCACAGCGGCACGTGTGATGGCACCGGTCACTGCACGTAGCCTCGTGATATAGGGGCAGCATGCAGCTGTCCCAGATGAAGATCATCGTCACCGGTGCGGCCCAAGGTATGGGTGCGCACTTCGCTCGCCGCCTCGCCGAGGCCGGTGCTCAGGTCGCCGCGGGCGACGTCAAAGAGGATCTCCTCGCCGAGCTCGCCGAGTCGACCAAGGGTCTGCCCGGCAAGGTCCACGTCA
>JBDTJY010000251.1:0-15893 GCA_039935615.1 Kofleriaceae bacterium | reverse complement strand
CGCGCCGCCAGTTGCCCTCGTTCGTCTACCTCGCGAGCGAGATCGATCTCGCGCCGCACGAGACCTCGCTGCCGTGGAAGCCGGCGGATCCGAACGCGGCGTTGCGGATCGTCGTCGGCGAGCTCGCGCGCAATCAGGGCGCGCGGATGGCGTCGCGGATGATCTCGTCGGCGAAGTCGTGGCTGTGTCATCCCGGCGTCGATCGCAATGCCGCGATCCTGCCGTGGGGCGACAGCGATGGCCCGAAGCTGTCGCCGGTCAACGCGCAGGCGCAGGTGCTGCGCCACATCCGCGAGGCGTGGGACTTCACGTTTCCCGACGCGGATTTCGCCGAGCAAGAGGTGCTCGTCACGGTGCCGGCGAGCTTCGACGAAGCCGCGCGCGAGCTCACGCTGCAAGCGGCGACCGCGGCCGGCTATCCGCCGGTCGTGCTGCTCGAAGAGCCGCAAGCCGCGTTCTACGCTTGGATCGACAACGCGCGGCAGAAGCTCGCGCCGAACGAACGCGTCCTGGTGTTCGACGTCGGCGGCGGCACGACCGACTTCACGCTGATCGAGGTCGACGACAACGGCGATGGCTTCACGCGCACCGCGGTCGGCGATCACCTGCTGCTCGGCGGCGACAACCTGGATCTCACGCTCGCGAAGATCGTCGAGCAGCGCGTGGTCGCGAAGTCGCAGAAGAAGCTCGACGCGCTGCAGTGGCACGGCCTGGTCCACGCGTGCCGGCTCGCGAAGGAGGTGCTGCTCGGCGATGACGCACCCGCCAAGGCGCCGATCGTGGTGCAGGCGCGCGGCTCGAAGCTGATCGCGGGCACGCTGCGCGACGAGGTCTCGCGCGTCGAGCTCGACCAGGTGTTGTTCGACGGGTTCTTTCCGCTGGTCGCCGTCGACGCACCGCTCGTCCGCGGTCGCGGCGGGCTCCAAGAGTTCGGCCTGCCGTACGCGGCCGATCCGGCGGTGACGCGACACCTCGCGGCGTTCTTGTCGCGCCACGGCGCGGCGCAGATTCACCACGTGCTGTTCAACGGCGGTGCGATGTTTCCGACGGCGCTCCGCGCGCGCGTCCTCGATCAGCTCGCGCAGTGGCAGGGCCCGCGACCGCACGAGCTGCCCTCGGCGATGCCGGAGCTCGCCGTCGCGCAAGGCGCCGCGTACTACGGCCTGGTTCGCCGCGGCCTCGCGATGCGGATCAAGGGCGGCACGCCGCGCGCGTTCTACATCGGCGTCGAGGCGCACGGTCGGCCGAAGCGCGAGACCAACAACGTCGGGTTCGGTCCCGATGGCGTCGAGAATCGCATGGCGGTGTGCCTCGCTCCGCCGGGGCTCGAGGATGGCGCGCACGTCCAGCTCGCGCGCGACTTCAAGCTCGTGACGAATCGGCCGGTCAGCTTCCGGTTGTATTCGTCGACGACGCGCGACGATCAGGCCGGCGCGATCGTGCCGGTCGGCGATGGCAAGGCCGAGACCCTCGACGACGGCAGCGACCTGCTCGAGCTGCCGCCGATCGTCACGGTGTTGCGCGCACGCGGTCGTAGCGAGGTCACCGTACGACTCGAGGTCGCGATCACCGAGCTCGGCTCGCTCGAGATTCGCTGCGTCGACCGAGCATCCGACGAGCACTGGAAGCTCGCGTTCGACATGCGCTCGGGCGGTCACGCACCGGTCGCCGAAACCGGTGGCGACGGCGCACCGCATCCGAAGACCGACGAGGCCAAGGCGATCGTCGCGGCCGCGTTCACGACCGGCGCCGGCCTCGCGACGACGACCCGTGATCTCGAGACGCTGCTCGGTGCCCGCCGCGACGAGTGGCCGATCCAGACCGCGCGTGCCTTGTTCGACGGCCTCGCCGAGGTCGCCGAGCATCGCAAGAAGTCCGCCGATCACGAGCAGCGCTGGCTCAACCTCGCCGGCTTCCTGGTCCGGCCCGGCACCGGTGCGCCGCTCGATGCATGGCGCTCGCGCGTCATGTGGGGCGTGTTCAACGAGAACCTCGCGTTTCCGAAACAAGAACCGAATCGGCTGGCGTGGTGGATCACGTGGCGGCGGATCGCCGGCGGCCTACAAAAGGGCCAGCAAGAGCAGATCTACGACCGGCTCGCGCAGTTGCTGCTACCGAGCACCAAGCAGGCGAAGAAGCTCGCCGAAGCCAAGCCGAGCAAGCAGGAGCTCGCCGAGATGTGGCGCGCCGTCGCGAGCATGGAGCGCTTGCAGATCTCGATCAAAGCGAAGCTCGGCGACGAATTGATCACCCGCATGGTGTCGCGCAAGGGTCGCGAGGACGGCGTGCATCTGTGGGCGTTATCGCGGCTCGGCGCGCGCGTGCCGCTCTACGGTCCGCTCGATGCGGTCGTGCCGCCGGCGCAGGTCCAAACCTGGATGAAGTCGATCCTGACGTGGGATTGGCCCGAGCCCGACAAGGCGGCGTTCCCCCTCGCGCAGCTCGCGCGGCGCACCGGCGATCGCACGCGCGATCTCGACGACACCACCCGCGCGCAGCTCGCCGAGCAACTCCGCCTGATGCCGGGCGGCGAGCGTGCGGTCGTGCTCGTCGAGCACGTCGTCACCCTCGAGGCGCGCGAAGAGCGCGTCGCGCTCGGCGATACGCTGCCGGCCGGGCTGCGCATGGTGCCGGACGACGCCGACTCCTAGTAGACGAACCAGATCAGGCCGCGCTTGGACTTCGCCGCGGTCTCGAACCAGCCGCGCACCTCGTCGATCACGCGCAGCGTCGTCGGGTCGGTGGTCAGCGGCCGGATCAGCGCGAGCGCTTCGATCCCGTTGGCGCAGCCGCCGAGCTCGACCGTTCCGATCTCGGGGAAGTCGGTCGGCCGTGGAATCTCGAGCGGCAACACGCCGCGCCCCATCATGTGCTCGACCGACGGACAGCGCGCTTGCGCGAGCAGTGGATCGAGCAGCTCGTCGAACCACGCCAACTCGCCGCCGCCGACTTGCTCGCCGAGCTGGCACGCGATCAGCTTGAGCGCGTAGCCGTACTGGAAGCCGTGGCGGCTCTTCTCGGGTCGACCGGCGAAGATCTCGTACATCGCGCGCGCGACGACCGGCGCACCGTGCTGGACGATGTCCTCTTCGAATTGCTCGTAGTTGCTCGCGATCGCTTCGGCCTGATCGTCGCGGATGTCGTCGCCGAGCGCGGGATTTTCGCGGCCCCAGACGTCGCGGAACGCCTTGAGATCGATCGCGAAGACCGCGTGTTGATATGCCACTTAGTAACGTCGTAGCACGTCGCGCGTCACTCGGTCGTGTCTTGCAGGATCAACAAGCCACGCGGGCTGTCTGCGACGAACACCAGGTGGCGCGTCAGGTCGACATCGAGCCCGACCGAGCCTTCGAAGAAGTCGCTCGAGGTGTAGCTCGCCTGCGGATCCCACGTGTTGTAGTAGCCGAGCGGCTTCGGGTGCTCCGGATCCGAGAGGTCGAGCACGCGCACGCCATCCTGGTAGTACGTGAAGTACGCCTTGCTGCCGAACGCCATCAGATTATGGATCGAGATGTACGACCGCGTCTGCCAGGTCGCGAACGACTGCATGAACATCGCCGATTGCGGATCGACGTCGACGAGATCGAGCTTCGCGTCGTAGTTCTCCTCGCCGTGCAGCGCGATGTGCCGCCCGTTGATCGTGGTCGTCCAGTTCGAGTGGCTCGTGCGGGTCGGCGTCTTCGGCCAGTTGCCGAGCTGCACCGGCGCCGCCGGGTTCGTGTAGTCGACGACGAAGAACCCCTGGTCCCACGCGTTGAGATACGCGATGCCGTGCTCGATCGAGAGATCGTGCACGAGCATGCCGTTGACCGAGAACGTACCGAGCTTGACCGGCGCCTCGGGGTTCGTGAGGTCGTAGATCGGGCACGTGCCGTCGTACGTGCCGAAGTAGCCGTAGATCTTGCCGTCGCGCTGCTCGACGAAGTCGGTGTGTGCGCTCTCGTGGATCGTCGCGACCAGCACCGGATTCGCGGGGTTGGTGACATCGACGACATCGACATCGTAGTCCGCGATCACCGCGTAGTGCTTGCCGTTCGCGTCGACGAGCTTGACGTCGTTCGAGTAGCCGAGATGCGCGCGGCGATACAGGCCGAGCTGGACCGGGTTCGCCGGATCGCTCGTGTCGATGATGTGCAGGCCGTCCTGGCGGATCAGATATGCGGTCGTGCCGGCGACGCGCACGTTGAACGTGTAGCCCGGTCCCCAGTCGGCGCCGAACAGCGTGCCGAGGAGCGTGAGGTGATCGCCCTCGCCTTCGACGACGCCGTGCGTCGCGTTGTGGGTCGCGCGGATCATCTTCACGGTGCAGACGTCGCACGTCCCCTGGTAGCACTGCGCGCGATCCATCCGCAGCGAGCCATCGGCGGCGAGGTTCGCGACGCGGTGGGCCTCGATGTAGACGTGGCCGTTGTAGGACGTCTGCTGGCGCGCGAACAGCGTGTCGTTCGTGAGCGTCGCGCTCACCGTCGATCGATCGACCGCGTAGCTGCCATCGCCGAGCTTGTCGAGTTGCACGCTCGACACGTCGCCGAGCGAAGCGCCGGTGAGAAACCAGCGGCCGCTCGGATCCCAACCGGCGAGCGTGCCCGGCACGAGGTCGCCGAACGCCGAGGCGTCGTCGTAGGTCGCGGCCGACGCGACGCTCGTGCACGCCGGCGTGAACGCCGGGACGAGCGAGTCGCCGGCGTCGGGCGTCGCCGGATGAATCCCATCGCCGCACGCCGCCACCGCGATCCACACGAGGACGAGTCTCATCCGGGCAGCATCCTTGCCACTCCCTCGAGCGGCAACGACGGCGACCTCACACGCGTTGTTGCGGCGAGGCGCCAGGCTAGCTACCGCGCCCGCACCACCACGGCGAGCAGGTCCTCCGACGGAACACCGGCGCGCAGCGCGTGCTCGACGAGGACGGTCGCCAGCCGGCCACTCGGTGCGCTGTCTCGCAACAACTCGCGCCAGCGCTCGTCATCGGTCCCGCGCAAGGCGCTCGAGGCGACCACCAGCAACGAATCGACCGGCAGCGGCGTCGCACCGCGCGTCGCGACCGTGAGACTCGCACCGGGCACGCGTTCGCCACCGCCGAGCGCGACCGTCCGCGCCCCGACGAGAAACGCTCCCGGATGACCGGCGCACGCCCACTCGATCGTGAGCGACTTGAGATCGAGGATCGCGAGGAATGCCGAGACCGGCTCACCGCCGCGGATCACGCCGTCGGAGCTCGCGCGCATCGTCGAGACCAGCTCGTCGAGCGTGACCGGCCGGGTGCCCGGCGTGGTGGCCGCGGCGAACGCACCGGTCAGTGCAGCGGTCGCGAGTGCTGCCGCGACGCCGTGCGCCTGCGCTTCGGTGACGAGCAGCGCGAGGCGACCGTCCGCGAGCTCGGTCGCCGACCATCCCGCGCCGGTCGTGCGCGCCGCGGTCCGATACTCCGCGGCGACCGCCCAGCGCCCGAGCTCGGCATCGCGACTCGCGGAGGCTTGCAGGCGCAACGCGTCGGCGACCTCGACCTCGCGTGCGGTCTCGCGCTCGAGTCCGGCGGTGTGCGCGAGCCCGACGAACGTGAACGCGCGCGCGGCGGCTCGCGCGGATTCGAGCACGAGCTGGCGCTCCGCATCGCGCAACGCTTTCGGATAGCGCGCTTCGACGAGGCCGACGACTTCATCGCGATCGACGAGCGGCACGATCAAGCCCGCCGGATCGCTGCCACAAAGAGCTTCGAGCGGTGCGCGGAGCGCGCGGAGCTGCATCGTCGCGAGGTCGACCACGGCGAGCGGTTGCGGATCGTGCGCGAACCACTCGGCGAGCTCCGGTGCGAGATCGAGGGTCGCCCCCCAGCGCGTCGCTCGAACCTCGATGCCGATCGCGCGCTTCCACAACGACGCGAGCCGATCGGCGATCCTCGTCCCGTCCTCGAACGTCGCGACGCGCGCGACAAACTTCTCGAGCTCGCGCTGCTCGGCGACCTCGGTCGGCCGCGCGCGATCGATGCCCCACGCCAGCCCCGACAGCGCGGCCCACGCGATGCTCGCCGCCACCGCGAGGGTGAGCGGCGATCCGACGAAGAACAGCGCGAGCACCACGGCCGCACCGCCGGCGGCGACGAACGTCACGAGCTCGATCGCGAGGCGGCGATCGAGCCCCTGCGGTCGCACGAGGTCGGTGCGCAGCACCAGATAGAGCGCGACCAGCGCAGCGGCGAGCGCGGGCAGCCACGCGATCGGGTAGAAGCCCCACACGCCGTACAGCAGCAGCGCGTCGATCGATCCGACCGCGCCCAGGACCAGGATCCCGAGCAGGAGGCGCAGCGTGTTGCGATGCTCGGCGCGCGGCGTCGAGCGCCGCACGATCGCGACGCCGATCAGCAGCCACACCACGAGCTGCATGAGCTGGACGCCGGTCAGCGGCCCCGGACTCATGTAGTACATCCCCGACGACAACATCTGCACGCTCGGCACCACCAGGTCGGTCGCCCACGCGACGATCAGGAAGCCCGCGCCGAGGATTCCGGACAGTCGCGCGATCCAGCGGAAGCGCTCGAGCTGGCCACCGACCGCGAGCAGCAGCAACAACAAGTTGGGGCCGACCAGCGCGACCGGGCCTTGGCCGAGCCGCAACAGGTGGGTCGCGGTCGCCGCATCGGGCGCCATCGCGGCGAGGGCCTGGCACAACGCCCACGGCAGCGAGCTGACGACCGCGCCGATCATCCCGATCCGCATCACGCGATCGCCGCGCGTCAGCGCCGCCGCGATACCGACGGCGATGAACGCGAGCGCGCACAACACGTACGGTGCTGCGAGCCAGCTCCAGCTCAGGCCCTCCACGGAGTACCAGAGTACGACGTTTTAGTTCGGCGTCGCGACCTGGACGTTCAACGTGTAGCGGTTGAAGGCACAGTCGCCACCGCAATCGAGCCCGCCGGCCGGGGTCACGTCCACGGTGTAGGCCTGCCCCGGCGTGATCGTCATGGTCAGGCAACGCACGCTATCGCCGGTGTTCCCCTGCTGCGCTTTGCACGCCGTATCGGTCGCGAGCTCGGTCCCGGTGGCATCCGCGAGCACGAGGCCGAGCGGTTCGAACGCGTCCGGATACGAGACCTTGATCTCGACCTCGACGGCGGTGCAGCCGCTCGGCGCGGTGAACTTGTACCAGTTGTGGTTATCGCCCTTCGCGAGGCAGCCCTCCGTGGTCGCGACCGGCGAGACGCAGGACAGATTCGCGGCGATCACGGTCCCGGTGGCCGCCGTGTCGTCGGCCTTCACGATCATCGGATCGCACGCGAACGGCACGGTCGACGCCGGCGACAGGCACGCATTGGTCAGTCCGTCGCACGCCTGCCCGTTCGGGCATTGCTGCTCGGGACCGCACAAGTACAGGCCGCTGCCGATATCCGGACTGCACGCCGCGAACGCCAGGAAGATCAGCGCGCGCATCAGAAGCTCCACGCTCCGCCGAGCACGGCGCCACCGGGTGCCGGTGCGATCGTGGGCAACGCCGCGTAGTGGGCGTGGATCACCGTCTGCTCGCTGCCGGGTGCCGTCACGATCAGGACGACGACCGCACTGATCAGCGCCGCGCCGCCGATCCCGTAGAAGATGCCGGCCTTGACCGCGGAGTTGTGGGCGCGGTCGTAGTCGGCTTGCTGCACCGAGGTCCAGGGCTCGTTCGTGGCCATGTGCGGCGACACCGCGTTCGCCGCGTCGCGCGAGTCCAGGTTGTAGTACACGCCGATCGCGCCGAGGATGACTCCGGCCCCTGCGATCCCCGCGATCATCCCGATGTTCTTCGCATCGCGATCGTTGTCGACCGTGATCACGATCGGCTGCTTCATCGGCTGCGGGCGATAGTCCGGCGCGGCCGAGGGTGGCTGAATGGGGGGTGCTGGCGCGGGAGGCAGGGCGGGCGCCGCGGCCGGATCGGGGAGCGGTGGAGGAGCAGGCTCGTCGGCGAATGCGGGCGATGCCGCAAGTAGGCCGAGCGCGATCCAGGCGAGTCGCATATGGCCGACGTTCCCAGGCCCGCCCCACCGGGTCAATCGGAATGCCCAACGGTACCTGTCATGGCGCGGCCCTGACATCGCTAGCGTGCCGCACGGCTGATATGCTTCCAAGCGAGTGTCCCGACGCGCACCCCGCTTCCGCATCGAGCTCAAGGTGACCGTGTCACCTCTCCTCGGCGGCCAGCTCGTGGTTTGCCACACGCGTGACATCAGCGACGTCGGGATGTGCCTCGACACTGCCGAGTGGTTGCCGGTCGGGACCCGGGTCTCGCTCGCGCTCGTCGATCCGCGCTCGGGCAGCGCGGTGGAAGTGATCGGCGATGTCGTGCGCGAGATCAACGGCGTCAACCCGGCGCTCGGCGTGTTGCTCGTCGAGCCGCCCGCCGAATGGAAGGTCCTCGTCGCGCAAGCTGCGCGCACGACCGGTCACACCGAGCGGCCCGGTCGCCGGATGCGCGTGCTCGTCGTCGGCGACGATCATCGCCAGCGCGGTGCGATGGCGCTGTACGTCTCGAGTGGCTGGGACATCCTGTTCGCGAGCGATGACTTCGCGGTCCACGAGGCGCTCGAGAACATCAAGCTCGATGCCGTGATCGCCGAGCTCGATGCCGCGGACCCGCGGATCGAGCCGATCATGAATGACGTGCGCAAGGCCCAGCCCGAGGCTCGCCGGATCGTGCGCGGCAACGGTCGCGGCGAAGGCGACCTCGTGCATCGCTACGTCGCGCGCGACTCGGGGCTCGAGGCCCTGGTCGACGCGATCACCGCGAACATCAACCGTTCGTAGGCGTAAGCGACCAAGCGTAAGCGTAAGCGCGACTTGGAGCGAGCGAAGCGAGCGGTCTCCGACGGCGGCGACCTTCCTCGCCGGTTCTCGACGACGATCGGCCGCGGAGGTTTGCTCGCGCCCGGATCGCTTACGCTTACGCTCGACGCTTACGCCTACGAGTCGACCCTCGGATCAGGCTAACGCTCGGTGATCTGCTCGCTGTCGAGCTCCATCCGGACGATGCTCGCGCGCTGCTTCTCGAGCACGACCTCGAGCTGCTTCTGCGCCATCTCCTCGCGCAACCGCGCCGCGCGATCGCGGGCGGCGCGCGCCACCGCGGCGAGCGAGACCACGCGCGCGACCGTCACCGCGACCTGGGTCGCCGCTTCGATCACGACCATGCGATCCGGCGGATCGCGAAGCGCGCGATCGATCGCGGTCAGCAGCCGATCGAACACCATCTCGGCATCGGACAGCACGGCCTCTTCGCTATCGCCCCACGCGAGGCGGCGCGCGACCGATTCGTGAAGCGCGAGGTCGAGGCCCGGAATCGATTCGCCGCCGATCGTCAACGCGCTGACGATCGCGTCGAACACCTCGCCGCCCGGCGGATCGCGATCGCCGTGCTCGACGGTATCCAACACTTCATCGCGCAGCACGCTGATCGCTTCGACGAGGTCGACGTCGCTCATCTCACCACTCCGTGTTGCCGCGTTTTTCCCACGGCTGGCTGTGATCGATCGTCGCCGCGAACTTGCGCTCGAGGTCGGCGCGCTTGCGCTCCGCGTGCGCGACGGCATCCCGCATCTGGGACGTCTTGGCCTGCGCCTCGCGCAAGCGATCGGAGTATGGGGCGACCGCTTCGAGCACGAGTCCGGTCGTCGCACCGACGAGCCGCTGGTGCGCGCTCGACAGCGAGCGCAGGACCTTCGCGCGCAGCGCATCGCTCGCGGTGATCTGGTGCACGCTCGCGGCGATGATGATCCGCGCCTGGTCGAGCGCCTCGAACAGCGGCATCACCCCGGTGTCGTCGACCGGGCGCACGCCGTAGATCTCGCGAGCCGCGAGCACGGCGCTCGCGAAGTTGCCGGTGGCATCGACGGCGACCGTCTCGAGCGAGCCGAGGATCAGCTTCACGAGCTCGGCGCGCGGCGAGGTGCGGGCCCGCGCGATCGTGATCGTCTTCTCGATCGCGCCGATCAGCTCCGCGTTGATCTCGCCGGGATTCGTCAGTTGGCGCTCGGCGCGCAGGAACGGCACGGTCGGGCGATCGATAAACCGATCGTCGGTATCACCGAGCTCGGTGTCGGTGCTGATGCTCTCGTGCAGGGTCTCCTGCATCGCCGCGTGGACCTTGATCAGCTCGCCGTCGACGCGATCGAGCCGCTCGGCGAGCAGCCCACCGATCGCGAGCTCGGCGACGACGAGCGCGCGCGACACCGCGACCGAGAGCAGAAAGCCGAGGTTCGGATCCTGGGTCGTGACCTCGTCGACGACGGCCCGTGCGCTGGTCGCGAGGATGTCCATCAGCGCGCGCAACGGCGCCCACTCGCCCGAGCGTTCGAACCAGCCGCCGGCGAGGTTCTGCGCGAACGTCCACACGTTGACGCCGGTCGACTTCTCGAGATCGTGAAAGATCGCCTGGCACAACGACTGCGCGATCAGCTCGAGCGCCTCGTCGGGTGCGAGCCCACGCGCGATCGGATTCTTGGGCAGCCCGCGATCCTTCGCGATCTGCATGAACCGCTCGCGGCGCTGCCACCACGCCATCGCGCCGTTGGTGCGCACGAGCTGCGTCGACGACGGCGGTGGTTGCGGTGCCTCGATCACGATCACCGTGACGTTGTCGCCACCGCCGCCGCGCAGCGCGAGGTCGACGAGGTCGCGCGCGACGTGCTCGGGATCATCGCCGGAGCCGAGCAGGTACTGGATCGCCTCGTTCGAGGCGTAGCCGTAGAGGCCGTCGGAGCACAGCATCAGGCGGTCGCCCGGGACGAGCTCGACCTCGGACAGATCGACCTTGGCATCGGGCTTCGCGCCGAGGTTGCGCGACAGCACGTTCTTGTACGGATGGCGCTCGGCTTCTTCCGGCGACAACAGGCCGCGATCGACGAGCTCTTCGACGATCGTGTGATCGCGGGTCAGCGTCTGGATCCGGCCGTTGCGCAGCAGGTACGCACGGCTATCGCCGACGTGCGCGACCACCGCGCGGGTCGGGTCGATCACGATGCAGCCGACGACGGTCGTCCCCATGCCGTGACGCTCGCGCGATTCCTGCGCGGCGTTGAACACCACGGTCGAGCCGTGGACGATCGCCGCTTCGAGCAGCGACTTCGGATCCATGTTCAGGCGGCGCTGCATCACGAACTCGCGGATCGCATCGCGCGCGGTCTGCGACGCGACGTCACCGGCGTTCGCGCCACCCATCCCGTCGAGCACGACGTACAGGCCGCGCACCGGATCGACGATCATCGAGTCTTCGTTCGTCGTGCGAACCTTGCCGACGTTGGTATCGCCGGCGACGCGAATGCCCTGTTGCGAGACGGTCTGGGTCACGACGGCAGGCCCTCGCGCTCGCGCGTCGACAGGTCGGTCCACTGCGCGAGCCGGCGCTCGAGCTCTTCGGCGACCAGGTCGTTGACCGCGCGCGCGGTCGTCGCGGTGACGCGGGTCAGGAGCAGCGTGAGCTCGGCGCCATCGGTCGTACCGGCGAGCTCGTCCTGCGCGACTTGCGCAGCGGTGTCCCCGACGGCGACCAGCATGGCGAGCACCGCGGCCGGGCCCTGCGCTTCGGCCGCGCGCATCGCGAGGAACGTCTGCAAGAACGCGCGGTGCATGCCGAGGTCGCCGGTCGCGAGGAAGTTACCCAGGTGGTCGAGCACCGCGCTGATCTGCGCGCGGGCGGTCACCTCGTCTAAACGCCCCAACGAGGGGTCCAGTGTCGCGCGCATGTCGAGCAAACGCTGGAGGACCTTGTGACGAAGTGTGTCGTAGGTCCGAGCCAGCGGTGGCACCGTCGACGACATCAAATGGAACATACACCGCGATGCCATGCGGGTGGTACGCTCCACGCGACGAATGGCCGCTCCATCCGCTGTCGTGAAAGGTGGCCGCATCCTCGTTGTCGACGACGAGCCGATGGTGCGGGACACGCTCGGCCAGGTGCTGGCGGACGAAGGCTACGTCGTCGACGTCGCCTGCGATGGTGCCGACGCGCTCGACCGCGTCCACGCCGCGCGGCCCGACGTGATCCTGTTGGATCTCATGATGCCCGGCATGAACGGTCGCCAGTTCTTGCACGCGCTGCGCGATGACAAGGCCTACGGCGAAGTGCCGGTCCTGATCATGACCGCGGTCCACGGCCTCGAGATCAACCTCACCGCGATCGGTGCGAGCGAGGTCGTCGAGAAGCCGTTCGATATCGACGACCTGCTCAACAAGGTCGCGCTGTCGGTGTATCGCTCGCGCGACGCGAACGCGTCGGTCCCGCTGCCGCTTCCCGTCGAGCCCGAGCCACCCGAGGTCGATCGCGGCGTGGTGCTCGTCGTCGACCGCGATCGCGCCCGCCTCCAACGCGTCGATGTCTTGCTCAGCCAGCGCGGCTACACCGTCGTGTCGATGACGCGCGCCGGCGGCCAGTTGCCGCGGCTGGCGCGTGCGCTGAAGCCGCGCGCGATCCTGCTCGAATCGGCCAGCGATGGTGCGTTCGACGTGGCGCGCGAGCTCCGCGAGATCAGCGGAGTGCTCGGGATCCTGTTGTACTCGCGCGAACACGTGATCACCCCAGCCCGTCCCGACGTGATCACCTCGGTGACGGATGCAGAGCTCGTCGAGTTCGTCGATCTCCAGCCGTGAAGGCGCTCGTGCTGGTCTGCCTCGCCGCGTGTGGCGACAACACGCCCGCGATCGGTCCACCGCTGGCGCAGGCCGACACGCTGCTCGTCGCCGCGCACACCGACGACGACGAGATCTTCATGCAGCCCGAGCTCGTGCACGCGCTGCGTGCCGGTGGCTCGCTGACCACCGTGTTCGTCACGACCGGCGATCCGATCCACGGCGATGCGCACGCGCTCGCGCTGTTCGACGCCTCGCTGGTCGCCTACGGCGCGATCGCCGGATCGCAGGACTGGGACTGCGGCTACCTCGCGATCGCGGACGCGCCGATCCATCACTGTCGGTTGCGCGATCGCCCGGTGTCGCTGATCGGGCTCGATCTGCCCGACGGTGGCATCCCCGGGACCGGTCCGGTGAGCCTGCTCGATCTCGTCGACGGCAGCGACGCCGACGTGCCGATCATCGGCGCGATGGGTGGCCGCGCGACGACGACCTCGATCATCGCCGAGCTCGCGGCGATCATCACCGCGACCGCACCGCTCGAGATCCACGCGCTCGAGCTCGCGGGCACCCACGGCTACGATCACTCGAGTCACATGTTCTCGTCGGCGTTCACCTGGTGGGCCGTCGCGACGCTCGGCTATCCCGGGCCGATCACGTGGCATCGCGGCTACAACGTCGAGACCGAGGCGGTCACGCTCGACGACCGCGCCGGTGCGGTCGACATGCTCGGCTACTACGAAGCGTGCGCGGACACGTGCGGGCCGTGCGGTCGGTCGTGCCCGACGGTGAGCCCGGCCCACGACACCTGGCTCAGCCGGCAGTACTCGCTGACACGCGTGCCGACCGCGACCGGCATGCTCGGCGACGGCACGTCGTGCTTCGCCGATTGCTCGACGTTCACGCTCGAACCGAGCGGCCATCTCACCGCGAACGGGCAGTGTCTCGCGAGCACCACCGACGGCGGCACCACGTTCGTGCCGTGCGCCGCCGATCCCGCGCAGGCGTGGGTGCTCGATAGCGAGGGCTCGCTGTGGAACGGCGCGGTGCCGCCGGCCGCGGGCGACATGACGTTCGATCACGTGCGGTGTTTGACGATGACCGGCGCTCCAGTGTGCGGCGCGCATCTCCAGGCGCACTGGCAATTCATCTAGCGCGATACACCGCGTAGTCCGCGTTCGTGAACGCGGCCAAGCCCGCCGGCTGCGGCGCGCGCGTCGACACCACGATGTAGTCGGCGTCGAACGAGCGCGCGACCTGCGCGAGCTGGTCTGGCGCGAGCTCACCATAGCGCTGCTCGATCGCCTGAAACGTCGGCGCGTCCTCGACGAGCACGAGCGCGCACAACCGGTGGTACCAGGCGACCAACAGATCGGGGCGCAGCGGCGGCGACTTGGTGTCGACGACGATCGCGCGTCGCGACAACAGCCGAAACCTCCCGAGCTCGGGTGGAATCACGAACAGCGCATCGGTCGCGGTGTGCTCGCGCGCCCAGGTCTCGAGCGCGAGCTCGGTCGGCGCTCCGAACGGCTCGAGCCGGACACCGGCGCCGCGCTGACTGAACCACAGCGCGACCACGATCGCGATCACCGCGACCCCCGCGCGGAGATAGCGCGCGAGCAGGACACATGCCGCGAGGAGCACCATCGTCGGGACGCCGAAGTGCCACTGGCGGCACGTCATCAGCAGCGCGCAGATCGCGAGGAGCTCGAAGCCGATCCGCCGCCGCGCGGGTGACATCACCGCCGCCGCGACCACGATCTGCGCCGCGAGCTGCCCGAACGGCGCGATCCGCGACACCCGGACCTGGACGAGCGCGTGCCACGGCGTCGAGTTCGCGATCAGCGCCGCGGCCGCGACGATCGCGAACGCGACGACCGAGAATCGCCACAGCGCACGCGCCTCGCGAGCGGTGTCGTCGATCGAGCCGAGCGCCGCGAGCGCGGCGAGCTCCCACGCGAGCAATTCGGGAATCGCCCAGACCTGACGATGCGGGGCGTAGTGGATCGGCGCGTGGAAGTTGATCAACAGCTCGACCGCCTGGTGGCTCGGTCCCGCCGCACCGATCAGCTGCGGCAGGAAGAACGCGAGCACGACCAACTGCGGCGCGAGCACCGACGCGAGGTCGCGCAGCGAGATCCGCTGGATCGCGATCGCCGCGACCGGAAACAGCCCGATCCCGAGGACGAGGAAGTTCGCGTGGACCACACCGGCGAGCGCCGCCGCGATCCCGCACGCGATCCAGCGCCGCCGCACGAGGGCCGCGATCGCGAACATCCACCCGACGGTCGCGAGCGACGACGGTTGAAAGTAGTTGCCGAGGATGTAGCTGCCGCCCATCGACAGCCCCATCGTGAGCGTCATGAACCCGGCGACGATCAGCGCGGTCCGCGCACCCGGCGACACCGCGGTGGTGATCCGATAGAGGCCCGCGTAGGTCGCGACCGTGACGATCACGTGGACGACGAGGATCGCGACCGAGCCCGCGGGATCGAGCGCGTAGAGCCAGCGCACGAGCCACCCGAACACCGGCAGGTACGGCGGCGTGTTGACGAACCAGTCGCGGTGATACAGCTCCGGCATCGCGCGGTGCAGCGGATCGAGCAGGTACGTCGCCTGGTTCAGCGCGCCGTAGGCCTGCGTGTACGCGAGCGTCAGCGCGACCGCGACGACGATCAGCGCGAGTGTCTTCACTTCGCGAGCGGCACTTTCTCGAGCACGGCACGCTTGGGATACAGCACGATCTCGATCCGGCGATTCGCCGCCCGGTTCGAGCGCGACACCGGCCGGTACTGACCGAACGCGAGCGCGGCGAGCCGCGTCGGATCGATCTTCGCGGTGTCCTGAAGGTAGTGCACGACCTGCAGTGCGCGCGCCGCGGACAGCTCCCAGTTGGTGATGAACCTCACCGGCGCCGGTCCCGGCGGCTTCGCACCCTTCACCGGTTTCGCCTTCGGATCGACCTTCTTCGGCGCGACGTAGATCGGCTGATCGTCGGTGTGGCCCTGGACCCACACCTGCTTGTCGGGGAGCGTCTTGAGCGCCGCCGCGACCTTGTCGAGGACGGTCTTGCCCTTGTCGGTCAACTGATCGTCGCCGACCGCGAACAACACCTTGTCGACGAGCCGGAGGTGAATCTCGTCGCCTTCGGTATCGACCGAGCCCTGTGACTTGTCGATCGTGCCCTGGATCTTCTTCTCTTCCGCGGCAAGCAGCTCCGCCTTCTTGTCGACATCGGCCGACTTCGACGACAGCGCCTCGAGCTGCTTGTCCTCGGCCGCCTTGTCCTGCGTC
>JBDTJY010000250.1:0-14523 GCA_039935615.1 Kofleriaceae bacterium | reverse complement strand
CGCGCGGCCGCGGCCGCGGTCCAGTAAGGTGTCGAGTCCCAGTCATCTCGGTAGTGACGATTCCTCAGCCGACGAGAGCTGGTTGAAATTTGCTACGCTCCGCGCATGAAGCAACTCGTGCTCCTCGGATTCGTGGTGCTTGCCGGCGTCGGGTGCAGTAGCGATCCGGCACAAGTCGCGGGCACCTATACGGTCGGCGTCACCAATCGCGACAACGGCTGCAACTTCGCAAACTGGACCGTCGGGGGGATGAGCTCGGGCGTCACCGTGGCGATCACGCAATCGGGTTCGACCGCGACCGCCGACGTCACCGGTGCGATCGGCACCTACTTCGATTTCGCGTTTGGCACGTCGATGTTCACGGGCCCGGTCGACGGCGATCAGCTCGATCTCAAGCTGATGGGCACGCGTGCCCAGACCAGCGGCAACTGCACGTTCACCTACGACGGCGAGATCACGGCGACCTCGAGCGGCGACATCCTCACCGGCCGCATCAACTACACGCCGGCGACGAATGGCCACACGGATTGTGCCGCGGTGACGGGTTGTGTGACCTACCAAGATTTCAACGGCACCCGGCCGCCGACCTGATGTTACGCTGAGGGGGATGAGGTGCATCCCGATCGTGGTGGCGGTGGTCCCGGCCCTCGCTACGCTGTTCCGCCGCTGCGCGCCTTCGGCGCACATCGTCGGGCTTCGCTCGGTCCGGACTAGCGGACTTCGACGCCGCCCTCGCGGGGCTGGTCATGATCGTGATCATGGTCGTGGTCGTGGTCGTGGCCGTGATCGTGATCGTGGCTGCGATCGGCCATGCAGTGATGGCCATCCCAGCGTTCGCCACGCGCGCAGTTGCGGTGCTCTTCCACCACACACGCCGTCATCGACATCAAGTACGCCACGATCGCGAGCCGGGTCACGAATTTCATGGCGCCTACCCTGACACGCCGGGACGCCTTCGTGGCGGCTTCACACTTCAAAACGTGCGGTACGCTGTCGCGTGCGCTGGTCTCTCGTCCTCGTCGCCGCGTGCGGTCACCACGCCGCCTCGCCCGACGCGGCCGTCGTCGGAGATGTCGCGAACGATGCCACCGCATGCGCGATTCCCGTCACCCCGGATGCGGCGCTCGCGAGCGCGGCGCCCGCGTGCACGGCGAACACCATCCCCGGCTCGTGCATCGACGTCGCCGAGTGCATCGACACCCGCCAGCACACGCCGGGCCTGTGCGCCGGCGCGGCATCGATCGAATGCTGTACGCCACGGTTCGCCGACCCGATCGCGTGCGATCCGAACGCGGCGCCGGTTCCGGATGCCTGCCTCGTCGAGGAGCCGGGCGACCCCGGCTGTCCGGCCGGGATGGCGCGCGTCGACACGTTCTGCGTCGATCGGTTCGAAGCCGCGCTCGTCGAGATCACCGGCACCGAGACGACCCCGTGGTCCCCGTACAAGAACCCCGCCGGCCACGTCGTGCGCGCCGTGTCGCTGCGCGCCGCGGTCCCGCAAGCGTACATCTCACAAGTCGAGGCGAGCGCCGCGTGCACCGCCGCCGGCAAGCGGCTGTGTACGGATCCGGAATGGCTGCGCGCATGTCAGGGCCCGACGACGACGACCTATCCCTACGGCAATGCGCGCATGCCCGGCGTGTGCAATGACGCGCGCGCGGTCCATCCCGCGATCGAGCTCTACGGCACGACCGACGCGTGGATCTTTTCGCATCTCGATAGCCCGTGCTTGAATCAAGAAGCCGCGGGTCTCGATCGCACCGGCGCGCTCGCAGGTTGCGTCACCGCCGAGGGCGCGTTCGACATGATGGGCAACGTCCACGAGTGGACCGCAGCTCCGGCGGGCACGTTTCGCGGCGGCTACTACGTCGACACCGTGGTCAACGGCAACGGCTGTCTCTACGCGACGACCGCGCACGATGTCTCGTACTGGGACTACTCGACCGGGTTTCGCTGCTGCGCCGCGACGATCTAGTCGTCGTCTTTGTCGGCGGGCTCCGCCGGGTGAACGCCGGCCGCACCCGCGGCTTGCCACGCTTCGGTCCACGCCTTGATCGTCGCGAGGTCGTCGCCCTTCACGGAGCCGGGCTTGTCGCTCGGCATCGACGGCTTCTTGTTGCCATCGATCCCGAGCACGACGCGGATCTCGTTGCCGATCGACGCCGCGTGCTCGCCACCGAACGGATACGACGTCATGTCGAAGTGATGGAGCGTCTTGGGCTTCATCTTCTTGCCCGTCTTCGTGTGGCAGCGTGCACACGCCTTGTCGAACACCGGCTTGGCCTTGTCGTAGGCGGCGGTCTCGGCCGCGAGAAGATCCGCCTTCACCGCTTCCGGATCGGGTTTGGCCGGCTCGACCGGTTTCGCTGCTTCGACGGGGGCCGGCGCGGGTGCGGGTGCCGCCGCGACAGGTGCCGGTGCCGGCGTTGGTGCCGGCGCAGATTTTCCGCCGCACGCGATCAGGGCCAAGAGCAAGGTTGCGAGTCTCATCCCGGAAGTCTCTGCCACAATCATGGCTTCGTCACGAGCAGGATCGTCGGCGGCACGGAGGCCTCGCGGGCGGCGTGCGCACCGCGCCGAAACAGATAGTCGAGCGCCTCGACCCCGTCGCTGACGTGGACGATCGGATTCACGATCCGCGCCTCGCGAAACGCTCGGATCGTGAGCTCGGCATCATCGGCGTTGTCCTCGACGAGCAGGTCGGTTGTTCGGCCCTCAGGGCTTGCCTCCGAGTGTGAAGAACAACGTGGCGCCCTGCCCCAGCTCCGCCTCTGCCCAGATCCGGCCGCCGTGGTGCCGGACGATCCGGTGCACCGTCGCGAGCCCGATCCCCGAGCCCTCGAAGTCGTTGACCGCATGCAGCCGCTGGAACGGCACGAACAGCTTGTCGAGGTGGGCCATGTCGAAGCCGGCGCCGTTGTCGCGGAGCCGAAACGTCGGGCCGTCGCCGTCGAGGGTGATCGTCGCGCGCTCGGTCTTGGACGTGAACTTCCACGCGTTGCCGAGCAGGTTCTCGAGCACGATGCGGACGAGCGCGGGGTCCGCCCAGGCGCACAGGCCGTCCGCGATCACCACGTCGACGACGCGCGCCGGTTCATGAGCCCGGAGCTCGGTGATCACGTGAGCCGCGAGCGCGGAGACGTCGAGCTCGGACCGGCGTAGCGCGACCCGCCCGATCCGCGCGAGCTTCAGGAGGTCGTCGATCAGCGACGCCATCCGCTGCGTCCCGGCGCGAATCCGCTCGAAGTAGTGCTTGGCATTGTCGTCGAGCTGGTCGGCGTAGTCGGTGACCAGCGCGCGGCTGAAGCCGTCGATCGCGCGCAGCGGTGATCGCAGATCGTGGGACACCGTGTAGCTGAACGTCTCGAGCTCGCGGTTCGCGGTCTCGAGCTCGGCGGTGCGTTCGGCGACGCGCTGTTCGAGGGTCGCGACCAACTGCTCGAGCGCGAGCCGGCTCGCGATCCGCGTCTGCTCGAGCTCGTAGCGCTCCGAGATGTCGATCACGGTCGACACGCGCACCGGGACCCCGGGCCGGAGCTCCACCGTGCTCGTCGAGGCGAGCGCCGGAAACGACGTGCCATCCTTGCGCAGCAACCACATCTCGATCGTCGACAAGCCCCGTTCGTTGATCGTCCTCGAGATCTCCACGGCGTTGGGACGCGGGCCCGGCCCCATCAGGTTCAGACCGTCGATTCCGTCGAGCTCGGCGAGCTCGTAGCCGACCATCCGCGCGTACGCCCGATTGACCCGCCGGAGCTGGCGGGTCTCGATGTCGGAGATCACGACGCCGAACTGCGCTTGTTCGAGGGTGTGCGCCCACAGCGCGATCGATTCCTCCGCGCGTTTCTGCTCGGACAGGTCGCGCAGGAAGGCGGTGAAGCGGCGCTCACCGTCGAGCCTCGTCGTCGCGATCAGCGAGAGCTCGATCGGAAACTCGGACCCGTCGGCGCGCAGCCCGACGAGCTCGAGACGCCGGCCGATCGCACGGGTCTCTCCGGTGGCCACGACCCTCGCGAGACCGTCGCGATGCGCCTCCCGAAATCTCTCGGGGATGATCAGGTCGGAGAGCAGTTGCCCGATCACGTCCTGGCGCGGATACCCGAACGTCTTCGAGGCCGCGGCGTTGAACTCGACCACGTGGCCGACCGCGTCGATCGAGATCACGCTATCGAGCGATGCGGCGAGCACCTCGCCGTGTTGCAGCTCGAGCGGCTCGAGCGTCGCGTAGTAGGCGTGCGCGATCAGCGCGTGCGAGCGTTCCTGATACTCGCCGAGCACGAGCAGCGCGTCGGTCAAGCGATCCGGATCGGTGACGAACGTCGTCACGAACCGAGGCACGAGCGCGCGATAGAGCTCGGGCCACGTGGTGATGCGCTCTCGAGCGTAGCGCTGACCGAGCGCGTGGTAGTGCCGCTCCAGCGGCAGCCAATTGCCGTCGCGCGCGGCGCTCAGCTGCGTGCGAGGTTCGTCGGAGCTCGCCTCGCACAGATCGAAGAAGTCCTCGATCGCACGTGCGGAGCGTCCAAGAAACCAACCCCCGGCGGCAATCCCCACAGCTGCAAGCGTACGCAACCTGATCGCCGTTGCAAAGCTATCGACGCTGCGCGTTCACGCGCACCTCCCAACTACTCCGGCTCAGTAGGTCAGCGCGAGACCGATGCCGGTGTTCGTGCCGGTGCGCGAGGTCAGGGGCGCGAACTCGGAATAGCTGTAATAGAAAAGATCGACCTTGAGCTCGCCCTCGACGTGCGGCGTGAACAAGTAGCTCAGCTTCGCGCCGATCGTCTCGGACCACAGCGACGACAGCTCGCGATCGAACGCCATGTACTTCTGCACGGTCGTGTAGTTCTCCTGATAGAAGCTCGCGCTGCCCTGGGTGTAGAACCGCTCGCGCAAGCGCAGCTCGAGCGACTTCGACAGCCGCGCGAAGTAGCGCGCACCGATCGTGTGACTGGTGATGCCCCAGGTGTCGAAGTAGTAGCGGTAGTCGCCCTGGATCGACGAGTCGTCGCCGAGCGCGCGGTTCGCACCGAGCACGATCGCGTGGCGATAGCGGGTGCCCGGATCGGTCTCCATCACCCACTCCTCGGGCGCCGCGTCGAGGCCCGGCCGGACCGGCACGAACCGGTACGGGCTCGCTTGAAACCCCGACGCGTAGCCGAGCTCGTACGTGAGCTGGGTGACCAGCGTCGGCGAGACGATCTGCGTCCACGATGCGGAGAGGCCGTGGTTGTCGAGGCTGCGCGAAAAGTTTTGATCGTCGGCGCGGCCGACGGTGTTGAGGTTCAAGCTGTAGCCCAACGACAGCGTCGTGTTCTTGTCGAACAACTCCTGATCGAGCCCGACGTTGAGCGAGTTGGAGAGGTAGTCGTTCTCGTGCGAGTACGAATAGCCGCCGTGCAGCTTGGTCGAGCCGATCGCGTGCGAGACCGCCGCCGACGCCTGCTGACGGGTGTCGTGGATCGTCGTCGCCGAGGCCTGCGAGACGATATCGACCGACGCCGAGCTCACGACGTCGGCGACGTAGCCGAGCGTCACCGTGGTCTCGGGCGAGACGTCGGCGGTGCCCTGCACGAGCGGCGAGATCACGGTCGTGTGATCGCTGTCGGCGTAGACCTGGACCTTCGAGACGAAGCCCGTATCGCCACGCGCGGCATGCGCGATCACCAGCGAGGCGAGTGCGAGCTTCAGTTGCATCCGCAACCGCCGCCCGAGGAGCCGTAGCCACCGGAGGAGCCTTCGCGCGACTCCTGCATGTGGAGATCGAGCTCGTCCTCGGCCGGATCGGGGCCGAACGTCATGTTGCGATGAGCGAGCGTCTCGCGTTGCCGCGGCCGGACGTGAACACACGCGGACGCAGAGCTCGCGATCAAGACGCCGATCAGCAGCTTGCGCCGGCGCTTCAGCACCAACAGCGCGAGCGCGAGCACGATGCCGAGCCCGCCGGTCTCGCCCGCGGCGTTGCAGCCACCCGTGTTGTTCGTCGCTTCGGCGCCGGCCTCGACGAGCGGCACCGCGCCCGCGGCGACATCGTCGTTGATCGCGTCGTTCGGAGACCCGGCGCTGCCGGTACCGCCATTGCCGTCGACGACCGCGAGATACGCGGTAATGTTGCCGGTGCCGGCCGGCGGCGCGGTCCAGCACACATCCCAGGACGTGCGACCGTTGTGCTGTTCGTGGATCGCGGCACCGCTCTTCGAGATCGCGACGATCGGATCAGCGGGGACCGCTGTACTGCACGCGCTGTTGATCACCTGCTGGAAGCCGCCGGTCGTGTGATCGGTCGCGTCGTCGAGCTCGAGCGAGAAGCCGTTGTCGTCGCACGGCTTGAACGGCGTCTCGTCGATCTGGCCGCAAGCGTCGCCGTTCGCCGCGTACTGCAGGCCGGCCCATTCGTTCAACAACTGCACGCGCAGGTGGTACTGCTGCGAGGGCACCCAGCCGGTCGTGAACAGCTCGGGATGATCGCTCTCGAGTGCGAGCGAGATCAGATGTGGCGCTCCGACGTGACAGACCTCGCACGTGTGATTCGCCCAGCGCGGCGCGCCGTCGAACGGAATCCCACCGCCGCCGTCGTTGGTCAGTGCGTCTTGATCGAATTGGCTCGCGGTCGGAAACGCGACCGCCGAGCTCGCCATCGTCATCACGATCGCCGCGGTGAGCTTCAGGGACATGCGGTTGCTCCGGTCAGCCACTGCGTGATCGCCGTGTACTGCGGATCGGTCGGCCCGGAGTAGATCGCGCCGCCCTTGTGCTCGTAGCCGCCGTCGTTCGGCGGCAGCGGTTTGCGCAGCAGCCAGTTGTCGGCCGGGAGTTGCGCGAACGCGGAGAACCCGGCTGCCGACAAGAAGTTCGCGTGGTGCTCGGCGTCGGTGAGCGGCAACGACGCGGCCGTCGAGTCGACGGGAGGCGTCGCACGCAGCTTGCCGATCGAGTAGACGCGCAGCGCACTCTCGGCGTTGCCGTGGCACGCGAGGTAGCTGCATTGCGTGACGAGCACCGGCTCGGCCTTGCAGCGGAACACGGTCACGTCGAGGCCGGTGGTGGGATCCGCGGCCGGCTCGTTCACGACGGTCGTGCACGCGGCGAGCGCGAGCAACCACGGAAAGCCCGAGCCCATCGCGCGAAACCCTAGCGAACTCGCCGACGTCCGTCACTGTGAACGTGCGGTTTCCGGTGCGCATGAAGTGCGCAGCACCGAGGTCTCAGGATCGCGGAATCCGTCATGCGTTGTGATTCTCATGAACCCCTTAATCCGCGAGGACGCGGTCTAGTCCACAACGATGAAACGGGCATCAGGGCTGATCGAGCTCTCGCGGCGCGAGTTCTGCGCGTTCGCCTGTCTCGGCCTCGCGGCCGCTGGCTGCATGGACAGCGGCACCGGAGCGGTCCAGACCGGTGGCCTCGACGGTACGGGCACCGGACAGAGCCCCGACGCGGGTTCGGGCTCGGTCGCCCCCGGTGATGGAGGGGTCACGAACCCCGACGGCGGTGTCGCCGCGAGCTGCACCGGGACGTTCACCGACGCCGGCGCCGCTTCGAGTTACACGCTCAACACACCGAAATACCTCGGCGCGATCGGGATGTTCGTGGTCAAGGACGCGAACGGGTTCTACGCGCTGACGTCGCGGTGCACGCACCAGGGCGTGACCATCCAGGTCTCGGGGACGAAGTTCCACTGCAATGCCCACGGGGCAGACTTCACCTTCGACGGCGCCGTGATCGATGGCCCGACGTCGAAAGCGCTCCAGCACTACGCGATGTGCACGCTCGCGAGCGGCAACCTCGGCGTCGAGACCACGATGAAGGTCGCCGCGACCGTTCGGTTGGTCGCCTGATGTTCCTCGACGCTGTCATCGTGTTCGTCGGCATCGCCGGGAACCATCACCAGGCCGTCGAGCATCAACTCGGTCCGGTGCTCGACCATGCCGGTGTCAACGAGCTCGTCGTGCCGGCGGCCGACCTCGCCGCGATCGTGCGCCACTCGGATGCCAGTCGCGACGTCGTCAAGAACCTCCACGTCGACGGTGTGGTCGGCGGTGCCTTGGTCACCTCGGGCGGCCGACAGGCGTTTCGCCTCGTGATCTACGACGGCAAGGGCAACATGCGCTCGCTCGGCGAGACCCCGCTGGCCGGGCACAAGCTCACCGTCGAGGACCTCGAGGTGCTCGGCATCAACCTCGCCGAGGAGGTCACGTCGCTGCAACCGGCGACCGCGCCGCACGTCACGCTCGCGGTGGCGCACAATGCCCCTGCGCCCGTGCGCCCGATTCCCGCCGCACCGCCTGCCCGGGTCGCGTCGACCCCGCCCGCACGCACGCCGGAACCAGAGATCGTCATGGATGCTCCCGAGCCCCCTGCGCCTGCGCCGAAGCAGGTCGCGGATGCCAGCGCGGTCAGCCTCGACGAGATCGAAGCGATGACCGGTGGCGATGACGCGACCGGCGGTGGTTCGGTCGCCGAAACGGCGACGGTCAGAGCCGCTGCCGACTCGACGCTGCATCTTCATGTCGACGCCGGGCTCGGCATGACCGGTCGCGCGTTCTCAGCGCCGGCCGGCGTGACCGGCTACTCGTCGTCGCCGGTCAGCACGGTTCACTTCGCCGCCGGTATCGCGCCGACCGAGCGGACCTCGATCGACGTCGCCGCCGAGCGCACGATCTCGATGTCGACGTCGCTCGACAGCGGCAGTGCGAGCACGATGATCTCGCGCTGGCAGGTCGGCGGCGGTCTCGCGCTGATCGATTCGAGCGTGAAGATCACGGCGAACCTCGGGCTCGGCCATCGCGCGTTCACGATCGACGCGACCGAGACCGGCGGCCGCACGCCCGACAGCGAGTACAACTACGTCGCGCTCGGTGCGCGGATCGCGAAGCCGCTCGGCACGAGCGCCACGTTGCGCGGGCTCGTCGAGCTCGAGCCCGTGTTCGGCGGTGCCGATGCGATGCAGATGTCGCTCGGCTCGTCGTCGCGGTGGGGCCTCGATGTCGGTGCGGCGTTCGACTACGCGCTGTCCGCGCACTTCATCGCCAGCGCCGCCTTCGACTTCCAACGCTTCTCGTGGTCGTGGAATGCCGCCGGTGCGCGCGCTGCGACCGGCGCGTCCGATAGCTATCCAACGGCGACCCTCGCCCTGCGCTCGGCATTCTAGGCGGCATTCTAGGCGGCATTCTTAGGAGTCATCATGAAGTCATCGATCGTCGCGCTCGCGCTCTGTCTCACCGTCGCGCCCGCGTATGCCGAGCTCAAGAAGGGCGATCACTTCATCGAGCTCGACGCGAAAGCCGCGAGCGGTAAGAACTTCCGGCTCAAGGAGCTCGCCGGCAAGTGGGTGCTGTTCACGTTCGGCGCGAGCTGGTGTCAGCCCTGCCACAAGGAGCTCCCCGCGTGGGATCGCCTCGCACCGAAGTTCAAGGGCAAGGTCGTGTTCGTCGCGGTGAACATCGACAACAAACCCGAGGACGGCAAGCAGTTCGTCGATTCGCTGAAGCTCAAGCACATCTTCCCGGTGTTCATGCCCGACGAGACCAGCACCGCGATCAAGAGCTACGACCCCGACAAGATGCCGTCGACGTTCGTGATCGATCCGCAGGGCGTGATCCAGGCCGTGCGCTACGGCTACGACAAGGGCGACGAGGACAAGCTCGCCGCCACGCTGACCGAGCTCGCGAAGTAGCGATTCCGACATGAAGTGGTTGTGCTTGATCGTGCTCGTGGCCTGCGGCACCGACGATCCACGCCCCGCGACCCTCGACGTGATCGCGACCGAGATCCTCGCGCCCGCATGCGGCGCGCCGCAGTGCCACTCGACGTCGACGCTGCAGAGCGGCTACGCGTTCGACACGCTCGCGGCGGCGAAGCTCTCGCTCCAGAGTCTCCAGAGTGGGGGCGGCCGCGGCCACCGCAGCTTGATGGAGGAGTTGTCGACGAGGCGGATGCCTCCGGACGCGCCGGTCGACGACGCGGATCTGAAGCTGATCGAGACCTGGATCGCCGCCGGCTCGCCGGGACTGTGATGCGCCACCTCGTCGTCGTCGTGGTCCTCGGGGTCCTCGGGGTCCTCGCGATCACCACGCGGTCCGCGTCGGCGTATCCCCAGTACCAGCTCGACACCGACCAGACGTGCACGAGCTGTCATCTCGCACCCGACGGCGGCGGCATCCTGACCGAGAACGGAACCAACGTCGCCGAGGCGACGGCGTGGCGACCCGGTGATGGTCGGTTCATGTACGGCATGGCGAAGCCGAGCTGGCTCGATCTGGGTGGCGACGCGCGCGGCGCCGCGGGCTACGTCTATCCCGGCACGTCGAGCGCGGCCGCGTATCCGATGCAGCTCGAGGTCTCGGCGAGTGCGCACTGGGCCGGGTTTTCGCTCCACGCGGTCGGCGGATTTCGCCGGCCGGCGGACAGCGGCAGCGCACTTCACGTGTTGTGGTCGCGCGAGCACTACGTGATGTGGCAGTCGAGTCCCGGCGATCACGAGGGCCTCTACCTCCGCGTCGGTCGCTTGCTCCCGACCTTCGGATTGCGGCTCGCCGAGCACGTCGTCTACACCCAGCGCTACGGCGGATACCCGCTGTACGGCGAGGTCTACGCGATCGCCGCGTCGTACGTGAAGGACGCGTGGGAGCTCCATGCGGCCGCGTTCGTCCACGACCCGATCGCCTCGGCGGAAGAACACGGTGATGGTGGAGCGCTCTACGCGGAAGCGCGGATCGGCGAGCACGCGGCGGTCGGCGTGGAGGGAAAGTACGCCGCGAGCGACGACGCGCATCGCACGTACGCCGGCGTCACGGGCAAACTGTACTTGCCCGGCCCGGCGATTCAGTTGCTCTCCGAGGTACAAGTGATCCGCGAGAACTTCCTGGCCGCCGACGATCGCGTCACGCAGCTCGCCGGCTACGTGCTCGCGAGCCATCCGCTGGGCGGCGGAGTGCTCCTCGACGTCGGGGCCGGCCACTTCACCGAAGACACCCGGGTCCAAGGCCTGTTTCGCGACTGCCTCGACGTCAACCTGCACTGGTTTCAGACGTCACACCTCGAGTGGTTGCTGACGACGCGGGCCGAGCTGCTCGATGCCGGCGCTCACGCGAGTGGTGGCTACGCGCTCGTGCAGTTTCACTATCGGTTGTGAAGGCCGAGGCGTTGGGGCTTTTGCGGCCTTTCAGGGCCATGTGGGCCGGCAGCGTGCGTGATTCTTGGATCAAGTGTGGGGTGAAGTGTGGCAGGGTCCCCCCCATGCTACGGACGATCCTCTCTTCACTTGCAGTTCTCGCTCTCGCGGCGACGGGCTGCTCCTCCAAAGACAACAACACCACCACGCCCGACGCGAAAGTGTTCAGCGATGCACCGGCGAGCACCTGTACGGCGCTCACGATCGGCCCGGAAGACCACGCCACCAACTCGACCATGAGTGCCCAAGTCTGGCACGGCGCGGTCTCGACCGACCTCGGTGGAACGTCGACAGTGAGCTTCGAGTTCTATAGCGGCATCGAGTCGAGCCTGACCGGCGCGCTCGATCTGTCGGCGGGCAACCAGAACAACTACTCGACGTGCGCGGCTTGCATCCGCCTGGTCACCGTCGACTCGACCGGCGCGCTCGTCAAGGAGTACTTCCAGGATGGCGGCACGCTGAACCTCACCGTCGATCCGCTGCTCGCGCAGCACCTGACCGGCACCGCGACCGACGTGTCGCTGATCGAGGTCACCATCGACAGCACCAGCTTCGTCTCGACGCCGGTCGTCGGCGGCACGTGCCTCTCGCTCGGTGCCACCGTCGCGCTCGACGCCGGCCCGGTGCCACTCGCGTGGACCTGCGCCCAGGCCGCGTACAACGACGGCACGACGTGCGACTGCGGATGCGCGGTCCACGATCCCGACTGCGACCTCGCCGCACCGACGCTCGCCGGGTGCGCGCCGACCGGTCAGGTCTGCGGCGGTAACGACGTCTGCGTCGATACCTGCCACGTCCTCGCGCCGACCATGGGCTGCACCACCGGCACGTGCGGCTTCGAGAACGCGACGACCGATATCTGCTACACCGATCCGGCCGCGGTCAGCGCGGTCGCCGTCGGTGCGACCTGTGCGGCGGGCCCGATCTTCTGCGGCGTGACCAACACGATCGCGACCGGCATCTGCGACACGTTCGCGGGCGACGACGAGAAGTGCCGCAAGGCCTGCGGCGGCGCCGCGGACTGTCTCGGCACCGAGGTCTGCGCGCCGATCGTCGGCACGCGTGGTCTGTGCGTGGCCAAGCCGGCGAACGACACCTGCCAGACGGCCGCGACGATCACGCTCGGCACGGCGATCAACGGCAGCACCGCCGGTGGCGTCAGCAACTACAACGCCGGCCTCGAAGCGGCGACCTGCACCGGCTTTGCCCAACCTGGCGCCGACGTCGCGTACAAGGTGACCCTCACCGCCAATCAGACGATCACGGCGACGCTCAGCAACGTCACACCCGACTTCGATCCGAGCCTCTCGCTCGTCGGTCCCGGCGCGGCGGCGACGGTATGCACCGCGGCGATCACCACGTGCACCAAGGGCGCGGACGCCAATGCCGCAGGCGCAGGCGAGACGTTCACGGCGACGGTCGCCGCGGCCGGCACGTACTACATCATCGTCGACTCGTTCAGCAGCTCGCAGACCGGCGGCTTCACGCTGACCGTGAACTGACGGCGAGCCGGGCGATTCTCTCGCCCGGCTTTCCGCGGCCGGTGCCCTGCCGGTCCTGATCCATTCGGGGAATTTCAGCGCGGACTCGCGCGTCGTGGTCAGCCGAGCTAGTGTCCACGTCATGCGCGGTTTATTGCTCTCCCTGATCCTCGCGACGGCGTCGGCCGCGCGCGCCGACGCCCCGCACGAGTTCATCTCGGAGGCAAAGGTGTTGCTCGTCGTCGGAGCGTGTGCGGATGGCACACCGCCCGACACGATCAAGCCGGCGATCGTGGACGCGCACTGCAAGATCCTCAAGAAGTCGCAGGACGAGTACAAGGCCGGGTGGATGACCGAGGCCGATGCGTTCTTCGCGGCCAACGTGCCGAAGACCGTGGCCAAGACCGTGGTCTATCCGTTCGCCGGTGGCGATCTGTCGACCGCGCTCACCGTGTATCCCGATGCCGACGAGATCACGACGCTGTCGCTCGAGCCCGCCGGCGATCCGCTCGATCTCGGGCGGCTGTCCGAGTCGCAGCTCAAGTCGGCGCTCGCGACCGTCGAGAAAGAGCTCGGCTCGCTGTATCGCTCGAACTTCTCCGTCACGATGAACATGATCGGCGCGATGCGCAGCGGCACGTTGCCGACCCAGTTGATCTTCAGCTTGTCGGCGCTGTCGCTGCACGGTTACGAGCCGACGTCGCTGCGCTACTTCAAGCTGTCGTCCGAGGGCGACGTCGTCTACTTGACCGATGCCGACGTCACCACCGCCGAGAAGATCTCGAATGCCGGCACGCGCAATCGCGAGTTCGCGAACGTCGAGCTGCGGTTCCACAAGACCGGCTCGACCCACGAGCAGGTCTATCGCCACATCCTGGCGAACCTCGACGACGCCCACATCAAGAAGGACGGCTCGGCGCTCGCGCATCTCGAGAACAAGGGCCACGTCGCGGCGATGACCAAGGCCGCGAGCTATCTGCTGACGTTCGACGACTTCAAGACGATGCGGCAGTACGTGATCGATCACGTCGACTGGATGGTCTCGGACTCGACCGGGCTCGCGCCGACCTACGGCGTGCCCGCGGGCTTCGAGTACGAGACCCACGGCGCGTTCGCGACGTCGAACATGGCGGCGGGCGGCCCGATCGCACCGGTGTGGAAGAAGCTGTTCGACTCGCAGCCGAAACGACCGATCAACTTTCGCTTCGGCTATCCCGACGGCAAGGCGCACTCGGGCCACTTGATCATCATGCGTCGCAAGGTCGCCGCTTAACGACAGCGTGGGGACGAAGCGATCGAAGCGATCCGGCGGCACGTTCGCGCCGACGCACACGCCGATCGATCGCCGTGGCCTGGAAGCGGCGCTCGAGCTGTTCGTGAACACGTTCGTCGTCGCCGACAAGCGCACGCAGCTCCGCACGCGGCTGCTCGCGGCCGAGCGCCGCGACGAGACGCTCGCCACGCTCCCGCGCTGGCTCGCGCGCAGCGTGCCACTCGAAGGTGCGGACCGCTCTCCCGATGGCGCGACCGCTCGGTTCGGCGAGGTGCTCGGCGTTCACCTCGACGCGTCCGGCGCGTCCGGCGCGCACCGCACGACGATCGCGAACGCGCTCGGCCTCGGCCGCGCGAAGGCGTCGCTGTTCGTCGCCGACAACGGCAACCTCGCGGTCGTCACGAGCGCCGACGGCACCGCGGTGCTGTGCTCGCGGTTCTAGCGCTGTGACAGCGCGTGGCCCGTCGACGTCGGGCTCGGCTGCGCGCGCTGGACGCTCTCGACGAACATCATCATCGCCATCAGGCCGAGCGCGATCAGGGGCAGGACGAGCTTGCGGGCGGCGCGCTGGCGCTTCGACATCTTCATGCCCTTAA
>JBDTJY010000249.1:0-71443 GCA_039935615.1 Kofleriaceae bacterium | reverse complement strand
GCGGCGCGCGCAATGTTCGCGCGCCGCGTCGAGGCCGAGCCACTGCAGCTGTGGCTGCTTGTCGATGATGATCAGGTTCACGTAATCGGTGCTACGCAAACAATGGTCGGCGTCATCGGGGAGCATGAATCGCACACGAGCAAAGCCCATGCCTCGGCCGGACGTCGTGCACGAACCCGTTCGTGGCTCGGGCTTGTCAACGAACCCGCAAACCGTGCGAGTGGACGGCTAGTCACGCAAGACCTGCGTGGCGATCGCGAGCTGCCGGTCGAGGTCCAGGTCGTCGCCTCACCACATCAGGCCGCCGCCGGTCCAGGACGAGGACGAGACGAAGGCGGTCGCGATGCTCTCGCGATCTGGCGCCGAATGGGCCGCGCAAAACCAGCGCTCGCCATCGGATTCTGCACGCGCGGCGACGCAATCGACGCACTGCGCGATCGCATCCGGCGAATCGTCGGTCAAGCCGACCACGAGGGTCGGGCAGGTCGCCGCGTCGAGCACGCGACTCGCGACGCTGCCGAGGTGTCGACCGCGATGATGTAACCCGAACCGACCCACGACGATCAGATCAGCACGTAACTCGGCAGCGAGGTTCGCGATCTCTTCGGGCGGCATTCCTTCACGGACATGAAGTCGAGCGTGCCAGTTGCCGCAAGCGAAGTCTCCTAACGCCGGTAGCACGAGCGCAGCCATCCGTTGCTTGAGGTCCTCGAGATCGACGCTCGCGTCGCCGACGGTCACGACATGAAGATCGGGTGCGTCGTGACGCGCGGCCTGATCGAGCGCGTGCTCGAGCACGATCTCGGAGTATTCACTGAGGTCGAGCGCGACCACGATACCGAACCGACGGGTTTGCGAGGTGCTTGCCATGACCGATCCGATTGCATCGACCATACCTCGCGTTCATTCGCTGGTTTCGACGACGACGTCGCGCAGCACCTTCGAGGTCACGAAATGCCGCTCCTCCTCGGCGAGATGACAACGAAGGCGGTCGAGCGTCAGCCTCAGGGCACCTGTGATCGCATTGCCGAGGCCAACGCGAACAAGTCGATGCTCGTCGAGGTGACCGGAGATCATCTGATCGATCCGAAGATCTCCCAGTGCATCCAGCTCGCCGAACGACGGACTCCGCAGGAGCTGTTCTTCGTGAAGGTTGTGCGCGTCGAACGCGGTGCGAAGGTGGGTGACCTCGACCACGAGGCGGTCGATCTCGATGCGACCAACCTCGAGCTCGTCACCGAGTCGCTCGCACCGCTTCATGATCTCTCGCAACGCCCCGTGCTCGACGAGCAGCTCGGTCACGACCCGAGACCGCGCGTCAGTCATGGCTAGGACTCCTCTCCGAACACACGCCTGGCGAATGCATTCCGTGGTCCATTCTCGGCAAGCGGGCGGTCGCGAGGTCGCCCGTTCGGGTGAGCCGTTGTTTGGCATCGTGGATGCTTCTGAATCCGCCCGTGAAGCTCCGAGAGATCATGCGGACCGAGTCGTGGACGATCCACGACACGACCTGCGCGGTGCCCCGAACGAACGTCCGCGACGTAGATTTGCCGCATCGATTGTAGGCTCTCCGAGCGACGTGCGTGACTTGCGCGAGATCGGCTAGGCGAACCCCGCGCGGCTGGCGCGATGATTGCTGCACCACAGATCGGAGGTGCGGTCATGAGCTCTACGAACATCTCGACGCAACACGTGTATCGAGGCGGTGGTGAACATAGCGTTCGAGTCCCGGTCTGTTACGACACGGACCCGATCGAGACGCGTATCCCCACGATCGCCGACTCGATCCCGGCCAGTTGGATCATGAGCCGTGACGTGGTCTGCGCGCGCGACGACCTCGATGTCGATGCCGTGGTCGAGCTGATGGTCCGACGCCGGATCGGCTGTGTGCCGGTGGTCGACCGCGATGGCCGCCCGATCGGGATGGTCACGAAGCAGGACCTGGTCGAACAACTGCTCGCCTCTCGCGATCCCGAGGCCACGACGGCACTTGCGGTGTACCAGCTGATGATGCCTCTCGCCTTCACCCTCGACGAGCACGCGACGATCGCCCACGCCGCTGCGTTGATGATCGTCGAGAATATTCACCACGTCGCGATCGTCGGCGAGAGCGGTTGCTTGATCGGCGTCGTGTCGACCTACGACATCGTGCGTTGGCTGGCGACGAACGATGGGTTGGTCGGTTCCTAGAAACGCGCACAGCTTGCGCGGCCGGGCCAATCCTTCGCAATTCCTGCGGCGATCTGACTCTAACCACTCGGTTAGCCGTGGCACGATTCTGGCTCACCCCTGCTAGAGGTACATCTTGCCGCACTCGGGTCGCATCCTGGTAGTCGACGATGAAGTCAACGCGCGGACCGCGCTTGCCGAGTTATTGCGCGAAGAGGGGTTCGACGTGGAGATGGCCGCCGATGCGTTCAAGGCGCTCGGCAAGTACGGGGACTTCTCGCCGCACGTCGTCGTCACCGACCTCAAGATGCCCGGGATGGATGGCATCGAGCTCGTCCAGAAGTTACGCGCGATGGAGGATCCGCCGGCGGTCGTCGTGATGACCGCCTTCGGCGAGGTCAGCTCTGCGATCGATGCGATGCGCGCGGGCGCCGCCGAGTACCTCACCAAACCGATCAACTTCGAAGAGTTGCTCGTCGTGCTCGGCAAGGTGTTCGAACACCAGCAACTCGCGCACGAGACGCGGCAGTTGCGCGTCCGCGTGCGTGATCGGGTCGCGCCGCGCAACATCATCGGCGATGCGCCGCCGATGCAGCGCGTGTTCGAGATCATCGACCAGGTAGCTCCGAGCAAGGCGACAGTGCTGATCAACGGCGAGAGCGGGACCGGCAAGGAGTTGGTGGCGAACGCGATCCACCAGCGCTCGCCTCGCGCGAACGCACCGTTCATCAAGCTGCACTGCGCCGCGCTCGCCGAGAGTCTGCTCGAGAGCGAGCTGTTCGGTCACGAGAAGGGCTCGTTCACCGGTGCGGTGGCGCGCAAGGACGGCCGGTTCTCGCTGGCCGACGGTGGCACGCTGTTCCTCGACGAGATCGGTGAGATCTCGCCGTCGATCCAGGTCAAGTTGCTCCGGTTCCTGCAAGAGCACGAGTTCGAGCGTGTCGGCGGCACGCAGACGGTCCGCGTCGACGTGCGCGTGATCGCGGCGACGAATCGCAACCTGCTCGACGAGATCGCGAAGGGCCGGTTTCGGGAAGATCTCTACTACCGGCTCAATGTGGTCGCGCTCGAGATGCCGCCGTTGCGCGAGCGCCGCGCAGATATCCCGTCGCTCGTGAGCTTCTTCCTCGACCGTTACGCGAAGGAAAATGGCAAGGCGATCGAGGGCTGCACGCCGGCGACCCTCGAGCTGCTCCTGAACTACGACTGGCCCGGCAACGTACGCGAGCTCGAGAATGCGCTCGAGCGTGCCGTCGTGCTGTGCACGGGGACCACGATCGAGACGAAGTACCTGCCGCCGAACGTGAAGCCGGTCGTGATGCCGACGGGCATGCCGATCATCCCCGGGGCGACGATGGCCGAGATCGAACGCTACGCGGTTCTCGAGACGTTGAAGGCGACCGGCGGTTCGACGTCGCGTGCCGCCGAAATGCTCGGCATCAGTGCGCGCACGATCCAATACCGCCTTCACGAGTACAACGCCGCGCCACGTTCGGAGGTCGAGGTCGTCCGCAAGCCCGAGCGCGGCAATGCCAACGAGAGCTGACGTCCTCGCCGAGATCCTCGCGTACGTCGAGCTCGGCGAGGCAGAGCGCGGGCGGCTGATCGAGCTCCACGCGCGCCTGGCACCACAGCTTCACGTCATCGCGGATCGGTTCCACGATCGACTTCGTGCTCGGCCGGATGCCGCGGCGCTGTTGTCCAGCCCGGAGCAGCTCCAGCGACTTCACGCCTCGCTCGTCGATTGGATGGCGAGCGGACTGTTGGGACCCTACGACCAGACGTTCTACGACAAGCGCTCGCGGATCGGCCAGCGTCACGTCGAGGTCGGCCTGCCACAGCACTACATGTTCACGGCGATGAACGTCCTCCGCGACGAGTACGACGATCGGATCGCCGCCCTGTACGAGCCGACGGTAGCGCGGCTCGTGATGAGGTCCGTGAACAAGTTGTTCGACGTCGAGCTCGCACTGATGCTCCGCCACTATCAGCTCGACTCCGAGGCCAAGCTCGTCGAGAGCGAACGCCGCATCCAGGCCGGTCGCATGCTCGCGATCCAGACGCTCTCCGCGGGGCTCGCGCACGAGGTCCGCAACCCGCTCAATTCGGCAAAGCTGCAGCTCGAGCTGCTCGAGCGCCGGCTCAAGCGCGCCGGCTCGATCGAACCCGACGATCCGAGGCTCGTCGACCCGGTGGAGGTCGCACGCCACGAGATCGAGCGGCTGACCCGCTTGCTCAGCGAGTTCCTCGCGTTTGCCCGGCCACCTGATCTGGCGCTCGGCGACTACGACGTGGTCGTGATCGCGCGGGAGCTCGTGGCAAACGAGCGCGCGATGGCAGCACGACGCGGCGTCGATCTCGAGCTCGCCGCGCACGAACCTCTGGTCGCTCACCTCGATGCGAACAAGCTCCGGCAGATCCTTCACAACCTCGTACGCAATGCGGTCGAGGCGGCCTCGTCGGGCGGGCACGTCACGATCACCGTGAGCCGCGACCAGACGCATCTCTACGTGAGCGTCGCGGATGACGGTCCGGGCATCCCGGCCGAAATCCGTCAGCGGATCTACGAGCCGTTCTTCACGACGAAGGAGGGAGGCACCGGCCTCGGGCTGGCGATCGTCCACAGCATGGTCACCCTTCACAATGGAACGATCGACATCGACTCCAGTCCCCGTGGCACCAAGATCGACGTCGCGATGCCGCTCTCGTAGCGTGCACGTGGAGCCGACGCTCGCATCGGACTCAGGGCCGATGGATCAACAGCTCTTCGAGGACCGCGATCAGCTCCGGGACCTTCACGGGCTTGGTCAAGTAGCGATAGAACCCGGCCTCCTTGGCCCGAGCCGTGTCTCTGAGGAGCGCGGCCGCCGACAACGCGACGACCGGGATGTGGCGTGTCTCCGGCCACTGCTGGAGCTGGTTGACCGCCTCGAGACCGCTCATGCCGGGGAGGTTGATGTCCATGATCACGACCGCCGGTTGGTGGGCGCGAATCAGCGGTAGACCGATCTCGGCGGTCGGTGCGGTCAACAGCTCGACACTCGCGAGCTCCTCGACGAGATCGCGCATGAACGCGATGTTCGACGGATTGTCTTCGACATAGACGACCTTGTAGCGAACGCCTTCGGCCGCCAACGGCGAGATCGTCGATACCGTCGGTCGTGGCGCGGCGAGATCGGCGGTGGTCGCGCGATACGTGGGGACTTCGACCCAAAACTGCGAACCTTGCCCGGCCTCGCTCGTGAAGCCCACGGTCCCGCGCATCAAGCCGGCGAGCCGTTTGCTGATCACGAGCCCGATGCCGGTCCCCTCGATCGGGCCGGTCTCTTGGCCGGCGCGTTGGAACGGCTCGAACAGCTTGTCGCGCTGGTCCTCCGGAATGCCGATGCCGTCGTCGATCACCGTGACCCGAACGCTGGTTCGATCCTCGGTTGCCTGGAATGTCGCTCGGCCTCCTCGTCGACCGTACTTGATCGCGTTCGATCCGAAATTCATCAAGATCTGCGCGAGCCGAGTTCGATCCGCGACGACCCGCGGCAAGCTCTCCGCGATCGCTGCGACCTCGAGCTTGATCTGCGCGCGCGTGGCCATCGGCTCGAGCGTGGTCACGACCTCCGAGAGGACATCGCGCACCACGACCGCCTCGGCGGAGATCGCGACCCGACCCGCCTCGATCCGCGACAGATCGAGCACGTCGTCGATCAGACGCAGCAGGTGTTCTCCGCCGTGAAGCACGTGCTGCAGACGCTCGTGCTGGCGCTCGGACAGCGGCTGCTTGCGATCACGCTCGAGCAACTGGGCGAACCCGAGCACGGCGTTGAGCGGGGTGCGGAGCTCGTGGCTCATCGAAGACAGGAATTCACTCTTCGCAGCACTCGCGCTGCGGAGCTCGGCTTCGCGCAGCACGTCGTCGGTCACGTCCATCATCAGCGATACGGTGCCGTGCTCGGGCGTCTTGTGTTCGATCACGCGCAAGTAGCGACCGCGTCCGGTCCGGACCTCCAGCGCGCCGGAGGGTGCGTCGTGATACGCCAGCCAGCGTTCGAACAACGCTTCACGCGACTCGTCGCTGAAATCGAAGACGCCCGCGGTGAGCGCGTCGGGGAGTACTTCGTCGAACCGACGACCGATGATCGCGCCGGCGAGCTCCCCACCGAGCAGCTGGCGACACGAGCTGTTGACGAGCACGACGCGGTCGTCTTCGTCGTAGAGAGCGAACGCGTCGGGAATCGCGTCGACGGCCGAGATCAAGTACGCATTCGCGCGCTTCGCCTCGCGTTCGATCTTCCGACGATCGGTAACGTCGCGGATCCCGGCGACGACCAGGCGCTGGCCCTCGTGCTCGATCGGCGCCAGGCTGATCTCGACCGGGAACTCGGTTCCGTCGCGGCGACAACCGAACAGGTCGAGCCCCGAGCCCATCGGGCGCAAGCGGGGCGCCACGTGATAGTCCTTGACGTGCTCCGGGTGGCTTGCCCGCGATCGCCGAGGGACAAGGACGTGGATCGGTTTGCCGACGAGCTCGTCGCGCTCGTAGCCGAACATCCGTGCCGCTTCGACGTTCGCCAGGAGGATCGTCCCCAGCGAGCCGGTGACCACGATCCCGTCGGGCGCCGCGTCGACGAGCTGGCGGAACGGCAGCGTGCCGGGATCAATCAGCATGGTCGATCCGTACGCAGAACACGGCGCCGGGACACCCGTCCTCGATCCAGATCCGGCCGCCGTGAGCCTCGACGGCGAGCTTGCAGAATGCGAGTCCCAGCCCGCGGTTCGTCCGTGTCGCCGCGTCGCCGTTCTGAACGAAGCGCTCGAAGACGCGGTCACGGTGAGCGGCAGGTACGCCCGGCCCGGCATCTCGAACGCGGAGCTCGATGCCACCTCGCGCAGCTCGCGCGGTGATCCGGACCTCCGACCCTTCCGGTGCGTGTCGGATCGCGTTCTCGACGAGATTCTCGAGAATGCGTCGCAGGAGATCTGGATCCGCAGAGAGCCCCGATGCCTCGAGCTCGCGCACGAGACGGATGCCGGCGGGCTGTGCTCTCACGTCGAGCTCGGCGATCACCTCTCGGATCAGGGGCTCGAGCTCGACGGGCCGACGCGCCGGGATGAGCCGGCCTTCGTCGGCTTTGGCGATGTCGAGCAGCGTCGTGATCATTCGAATCAGCGAGCGTCCTTCGTCTCGGATCTTCTCGGCTGCGCGTTTCGATCGTTCGCTGCCGTCGCGGTCTCGCAGGACGAGCTCGGCGTGAAGATCGATCGCGTTGACCGGGTTCTTGAGGTCGTGCACGAGGAACGCCACCAACTGCTCCTTCTGAAGCTGGAGCCGCTGGAGGTCGTCACGCTGGCGTTTGACCTGGGCATAGAGCTCGTTGCGCTCGACCGCGAGCTTCCTCAACTTGAGCGCAGCTTCGACCCGTGCGATCAGCTCGTTCGGACGGAACGGTTTCGAGAGAAAGTCGTCGCCGCCGGCGAGGACCGTGCGATCGAAGGTCTCGACATCGCGGAGCGCGGTGACGAAGATGATCGAAACATCGCCACCCGACGGTAGATTGCGGATCCGTTCGCAGGTCGTAGGCCCATCGAGGTCGGGCATCCGGACGTCGAGCAAGATGCAGTCGGGTCGCTCGGACTGAAACGCCGCGATCCCGGCTTGGCCTCCCAAGGCGAGGACCACGCGGTATCCGTCGTCCTCCAACGTCGCCTTCGCGAGCGCCCGATTCTCGGCGTTGTCGTCGATAACGAGAATGGTCGCCCCTAAGCCCATCCCAAGGACCTTACCTCACGTGCAATCGGTGCGCGACTCGGCGCGCAAGGGTGCGGGCTCCGCAAGCGCTGCATTGCCGTTCGATCGAACGCAATCGGTGCGCGAATTCAGCGGCTATCTTGCGCGATCCCAGCGATGTCCCATCGCCAGGAAGTGGCTCGGACCTTGCGACGAAACCAGGCCATGGATGCACATGCAGCCCGGACCAAGCTCCTCGCGCAGCACGACCAGATCCGCATGCGCTTGAGCACCTGCAGCGTGCTCGGACGACGGCTTCTCGACGGGGAGCGTGTACGGTTCGAGCTCGACGAGGCACTCGCGGCGCTGCGGTCGGCCTTCATCGAGCACAACGCTACCGAGACCGACCTGATTCGTCCGCTGCTTCGCGACTCGCCGAACTGGGGCACGGTCCTGATCGACCGGATGCTCGAAGAGCACGTCGCCGAGCACGCCGCGTTCTGGGAGCTACTCGCGGGTCCGGCCCATGATGTTGCGTTGCGCATCGACGAGCTGATCGAAGACCTGGACAGCCACATGGCTGCCGAAGAGCGGACGTTCCTCAGTCCGCTCGTCCTCCACCCAGATGCGATCGCCCGCCGCCAAAAGCGACCGATCTGAGGTCAGCGCCGGCGTGGGACGGCGACGTCGAACGTGGTCCCGGGGGCGATGACACGACGTCGATCGTGCCGTGATGGAGTACGACCAGACTACGCACACGGCCATGGCGATGCTCGACGCGGTGACCAAGCTCAGACCGACCGCACGCGTCACGTGGCTCTCCGAGCTCGGGCACGGGCATCGTCAGCCGACTGTGAAACCTGCGACACAGGTCGTTGCCCACGACGAGCGAGCAAGGGGTACGATTGCGCATGCGTTCGGGATGGCTCCTGCTGTTGGTCGTCGGCTGCGGATTCGCGCCACAGAACGCCGCGAGCGACGCCACGGCCGGCAGCGACGCCGATGCCGCGGTCATGACGGACGGCGCCGGCATGGACGTGCGAGACGACGACGGCGCACGTCGCAAGCCGATCACGATCCACGCATCCACCGGAAACCAGACCGACTTTCCGGTGTGGATCGATCTCGCCGACGCCGAGATCGCCGCGCGCGCTCGTGCCGACGGCGCCGACATCTTCTTCACTGCCGCGAACGGCATGCCGCTCGACTACGAGCTGCAGCGCTGGGCTCCGGGGGCCCCACGGCTGCAGGCCTGGGTGCGCGTGCCGACGCTCGCGCACACCGATCTGACGATCTATGTCGAGTACGGCGACCTCGCGAAGGCCACCCCGCCGAACGCCGCTGGCGTGTTTCGGTCCAACTTCGTCGCGGTGTGGCACCTCGACGACACGCTCGCGTCGACGACGATCGCCGACACGACCGGCACCCACCCCGGCACGGCGACCGCGCTCGCACCTACGGCACAGGTTCCCGCTAAGCTCGGCGGTGGTGTCGCGTTCGACGGCGGCGGCACGGCCCAGATCGCATTTACGAATCCGTTGACCGGCAACACACCGCACACGATCTCGGCGTGGGTGAACCAAGCGCAGACGACGCACACCAGCTCGATCGTCATGATGGGCACCGGCGGCACCGACCAATCGCGGTTCTTGTACGGGCACTACGGCAGCGGCACGGCGATCGGCGTCGGGCAATACAACGACGACTGGTCGAGCGCAGAGGACATCGAGGGCGCGGGCTGGGTGCTCCTGCACTGGGTCCACGAGGGCAACAACAAGAAGACCCACGTCTATCGCGACGGCGTGGAGATCGCGAACAGCCCGCACATGTTGTCGAGCGCACCGGCGACCGCCGGCACGACAGGCTTGATCGGCAACGCGCCGGCACCGAGTTACGGTGCCGCGAACGGGATGGACGGCATGATCGACGAGCTGCGGATCGCGACGGTCGTGCGCGACGCCGCGTGGATCGCGACCGAGTACGCGAACCAGAACACCCCGAACACGTTCTACTCGGTGGGGGCGGAGCAACCCGTCCCGTGAGGTCGATCGCGGCGGGCGTCAGTGGCCGTGCGGGAACGAGCGGTCGGCCGCCACGAACGTCCCGGTGACGGACACGATCGCCTGGTCCCCGACATACAGCCCGCTATCGAGCGAGATCAGGTCCGGCTGCACGGCGAGCTCGAGGCCGACCGCGAAGTTCGGGTGGATCGCATACCAGGCGCCGACGCCGAGCTCGAACGTCACGCCGGTGGCGACGAACGAGCTGGCCTTGGTCGTCATCGAGTCGATCGTGATCGTCTCGCCGGCCATCGCGATCGCACCGGCAGCACCGAGCAGATAGAGGCCGACGCGCGCGTCCGCGCTGCGCCACAGGATTGGCTCGACGGCGAGCCCCGCGCGCGTGAGTCCACTCACCGTGTGGCCCTGAACCCCAGTGTTGCTGTTGCTTCCGTACACCAGGAGCATCACCGACGTGAGATCGATCCCGAGGCGCAGCGACGGAACCATCGCGAACGACTCGCGCGGCAGGCTCGACGACGCCGTCGAGGCCACGGATGTATCCACCGGCTGGACGGCTGTCCCGACGCCGATCGCGGGTTGCAGCGCGAACGCGACATCGCCACGAGCCTGCGCGCATAGACCGAGACTGACGAGACCACCGGAGATCAGGATGCGAGACCACATGCGCGGACTTTATGCTCGGGGCATCTGCGGCATCGTGTGATCAGCGGCGCTTCTTCTTGATGGGGAACTTTTTCTTGATCGGTGGTCTGGTCGCCGGTTTCGCAGGTGCCGCGTCCGTCGAGACGCCGGCATCCACAGGCGGCGGTGCGGCGTCCTCCGGAGCGTCGATCGGCGGCGCAGCATCGATGGGCGGCGCGGCGTCGGGAGTCGGCGGCGCCACCACCGCGGGAGTGATCGTGGCGTTGTGCGCCGGCGAGCTCGACGACAACCAATAACCGCCGCCACCGACGACACCCGCACCGAGTACGCCGATCACGGCCCACTTCACGCGGGACGCCTGCGGCTTCGGCGCGAGCGAGAAGTCATCCACCGACACGACCGTGCCTTTCCACGCGACGCTCTGATCGCCAGGGACGACCGGAGGCTGTGGGGTCACCGCGACGATCTGGCTCTCGGAGAGAAGCTGCGTCGAGTCGTCGTCGCTCGGCTTGCCCATCCTGGCCAGCTTACATAGGATCGATGCGACACGTGAAGCCCTCGCCGCTCGATCCGATGTACGCGGCGGTAGCGCTCGAAGACGCGGACGATCGCGAACAGATCTTCGAGGTGCTGCTGCGCGCGGTACGCTCGCAGATGACGTTCGCCGCCCTGTTGTCGGTGCATGCGGACGAGCTGCGCGGGCGCACCGCGATGTCCGACACCGGGGTAGATCGCCTTCGCATCGATTCGTGGCGGATCCCACGCGGGACGGTGCCGGTGCTCGAAGCGGCGATCGCGTCGCGCGCGCCGGCGGTCGCCGCGTTGACGACGAGCGAGCCGTTCGTCGAGGGTTTGCTCGAGCAGCTCGGCGGGGCGTCGCCGGTCGTGCTGATCCTGCCGCTCGCGATCGGCACGCGCACGGTCGCGGTCGTGGTCGCGCACCGCGGCACCGAGCCGTTCTCGCTCGCCGACGTGGCCGAGCTGTTGCCGCTCGCGGCTGCTGCGAGTCCGGCACTCGTCCGCGTGCTCGCGACGCGCTCGAAGGCGACGGCGAGGGCGGCGACCCACGACAGCAGTTACGTCGTCGAGATCGTCGTCGCCAGCGTCGACAAGCTGCGCGCCACGGTCGGCGAGCTGCGCACGACAGAGAGCTGGGAAGCACTCGCCGAGGCGATCCGCACGCTCGTCGACGAGGGCGTCAACCGTGGCGATCCCGACGAGGACGAGCAACTCGAGCTCCTCCTCGAGCTCGGCCGCATCGAAGCGGAGCAACTCGGCAGCATCGAGCGCGCGATCGATGCGTGGCGCAGCGCGCAGACGATCGATGCGAGCGATCCGCGCATCCTCGACGCGCTGCAGGCGTTGTTCGAGCGGGAGGGGCGATGGGCCGACTGCGCCGACGTGCTCGAGAAGCGCATCGCGCTCGCCGAGACGCCCGAGGTGCGGATCGCGCAGTTGCTCGAGCTCGCGGCGGTCGCCCACGAGCGCCAGGGCGACGACGAGCGAGCGATCGCCGCGTACGAGCGGGTGTTGCACTGGGAACCCGCTCATCCGACGGCGACGCGCGAGCTCGAGCATCTGTACTCGGGCCGCGAGCAGTGGGAGCCGCTCGCCGCGCTGTTACTCGATCGGGCGTCGCGCGAGCAAGACGCGACCGCGCTCGAAGCGGTCGCGCGGATGTACGAGGACAAGCTCGGTGACCTGCGCGCCGCGTTCCTCGTGTGGATGACGGTGGTCCGCCGCGAGCCCGAGCGCGACGGCACGATCGACCAGCTCGATCATCTCGCGACCGGTGCGCAGCAATGGGACGAGCTCACCGCCGAAGGGGCGGCGCTCGCCGAAGAGCTCGAAGCGGCGCACCCCGCGACCGCGGCGCGCGTATGGAACCTCGTCGGCACGTGGACCCGCGACCACATGACGAATCACGAGGACGCCGCGCACGCGTTCGCGAATGCGGCGCGGCTCGAGACCGAGCGCACCGTCCGCAGCGAGATCTACTGCGCGCTCGGCGAGCTCTACGAGACGCTCGGCGCGATCCCCGAAGCGATCGCGTGTTTCGAGAAGGCGCGCGTCGACGAGCCCGAGCTCCAGTTCGCGCTCGAACAGCTCCATCGGTTGTACCGCCAGACCGCGGCGTGGCCCCAGCTCGCCGAGTTGCTGCCGCAGCTGATCGATACGGTCGATCCGTCGAGTGTCGTGCTCCGCGTCGAGCTCGGCGATGTGCTCGCCGATCATCTCGGGCAGACCGACGCGGCGGTCGCGGCCTACACCGCCGCGCTCGCCTTCGATCCAAAACATCCGGCGGCGTTTCAGGGGCTCGCGGCCGTGTATCAAGCGACCGGCCAGACCGAGGCGCTGCTCGACGCGAGCGAGGCCGAGGTCGACCGGAGCGAGCGAGCGGTCCAGCTCCAGCGCTATCCGGAGCTCGCACGTGCGTGGCACGATCGCGGCCGGTTCGATCGCGCGATCGCGTGCTGGCGCAAGCTGATCGATCTCGAGCCGCGCGAGCCGGTGGCGCGGCGCGAGCTGGCCAACGCGCTGCACGCCGACGAGCAGTGGGCCGCGCTCGCGACCGAGCTGCGCGCGCTACACGATCTCGTCGCCGTGCCGGCCGAGCGCGTGAAGGTGCTGGTCGAGCTCGGTGCCGTGCTCGAGACCCAGCTCGATGATCTCGAGGGCGCGGTCGCCGCGTATCGTGCGGCACTTGCGATCGATGCGAACCAGCGCGACGTGCTCGACGCGCTCGCGCGGTTGTACGAGCGCTCGAGCGACGGAGCGTCCGCGATCACCGTGCTCGAGCGGCTCCGGCTGCTGACGACCGATCCGGCGGCGCGCGCGGACCTGTTCCAGCGACTCGGCCACGCGCACCTCGACACCCACGACCAGGTCGCCGCGCGGCTCGATTTCGTGCAGGCGTTGGCGCTCGATCTCGACAGCGCGCGCGCCCACGAGGGCATCGCGCGCGTCCACCTGTTGCAGGACGAGCTGGTCGCCGGCGGCGAAGAGCTGATCCGTGCGGCGACGCTGGCCGCGTCGACCGACGACAAGGTTCGCTGCTTCATCGACGCCGCGTGGGTGTTCCGCCACCGCCTCAAGGATGCCGAGCGCGCGCGCCAGTGTCTGCAGCTCGTGCTCGAGCTCGAGCCCGACCTCGACGACGCGAAGCTCGCGCTCGCCGAGCTCCTCCAGGATACCAAGCAGTGGGAGACGCTGTGGCCGCACCTCGAGCAAGAGGTGACGCGCGCGAACCACGATGCCGCGTTGACCGCGAAGGACCGCGGTGACATCTACGCGCGCGCCGCGCGTTGCGCGCTCGAGCTCGATCGGTTCGGCGACGCGATCGAGCTGTACGACCTCGCGTGCGCGAACGAGGGCGGACCCGCGGTCCAGATCGAGCGCGCCGAGGCGCTGTATCGCGCGAAGACGCTCGAGGCGGCGTCGGCGGCGTTCCAGACGATCCTGCTGCGGCACGGGCAGGCGCTCGCGCCCGACAAGCTGCGCCCGGTGTACCGCCGCCTCGCCGAGATCCACACCACGCTCGGCAAGCTCCCGCAGGCGCAGATGTTCCACCAGAAGGTGCTCGAGCTCGATCCGAACGATCGCTCGACGCTGAAGGAGCTCGCCGGACTCCAGGGTTCGCGCGGGCGGTTCGACGAGGCGATCGCGAATCTCAGGACGCTCGCGGCCCACGCAGCGCCGGCGGAGAAGGCCCCGATCCTCGAGCGGATCGGCGATCTGTATCGCGACCAGCTCAAGAACACGCCGCGCGCGATGTCGACGTATCTCGAAGCCCTCGAGCTCGAGCCCGGCAATCGGCGCGTGTTGCAGCGCCTGCTCGATCTGCAATCCGCGGGCGGGCAGTGGAAGGCCGCGGCCGACACGATCCATCGCTTTCTCGATCACGAGGTCGAGCCGGTGCGGCGCGCCGTCTATCACACCGCCGCCGCCGAGATCCGGCGCAACCAACTGCACGATCGCGCCGGTGCGCTCGACTCGTACGATCGCGCGCTCGACGAATTGTTCCGCGAGCAGCCGCTCGCCGCGACGACGCGGCAACGCGGCCTCGACACGTTCCGCATCGTCGACGAGCTGCTGGCCGCCGACCACAAGTCGCACGAGCAAGCGCTGCGCAAGATGATCAAGCGCATGCCGCAGGGCGACCCCGCGCTGGTCGTGCTGTGGGACTCGCTCGGCGAGGTCTATCGCACGCATCTCGCGCACTACCAGAGCGCGATCGGCGCCTTCGAGGTCGCGCACTCGCTCGATCCGGACAAGGCCGCGCAGCGCACGCGCATCCTCGTCGAGCTCTACGCGCTCGCCGGCGTCAGGCAGCCGACCTCGGTCGCGGTCCGCGCCGCGAAGCTCGTCGCCGTCGATCCGACCAGTCCGGACGCGTATCGCGCGCTGTGCGACGCCAGCCTCGCCGCCGGCAAGCTCGACGAGGCGTGGTGCGCGGCACGCGCGCTCGTGTTCCTCAAGCAGGCCAGCCCCGAGGAGACCGCGCTCTACAAGCGATTGCAGAAGCACGAGTCGCGCAAAGCGACCGGCTTCTTCGACGACGACTCGTGGGGCCTCGTGCGCCACCCCGACGAGGACCGCACGATCAGCGCGATCTTCGCGCTCGCGTGGGAGGGCGCGGTCGTGCTGCGCGGCGGGCCGGCGAAGGCGTTCGAGCTCAAGCCGAAGGAGCGGTTGCCCGTCGAGGACGGCACCAAGATGATCGCGAAGATCTTCCGGCACGTCGCGCGCGTGCTGACCGTCTCGCTCCCCGATGTCTACATCCAGCCGCAGCGCTCGGGCCGGCTGCTGCTCGCGAACTGCATCGATCGCGGCCGCCTCTCGCCCGCGGTGATCGTCGGCCGCGATCTGATGACGGGCTACCGCGACACCGAGCTCGCGGCATCGGTCGCCGGACTGCTCGCGCTGTTGCGTCCCGCGTACTACCTGAAGCTCGCGCTGCCGAGCATCGACGAGCTCGAAGCGGCGCTCGCCGCGGCGGCATCGCTCGTAGGGCGCACGCTCGGTCGCCCGCAGCTCGAACCGCAGCGCACGGCGTTCGCCGAAGAGATGCAGAAGCGCCTCCCTCGCGCCGCGGCCGAGCCGTTGCGAGCGCTCGTCGCGCGCTTGCCGGAGCAGCCGGATCTCGCGCGCTGGCGCAACGCCGTCGAGATCGCGGGACAACGCGCCGGCCTCCTCGTGTGCGGCGAGCTCGCCGCAGCGGCGCGCATGCTCGCGACCGAAGCCGGCGCGCACGGCCGTCACCGCGTGCTCGAGCTCGTCGCGTACTCGGTCTCGCCCGCGTACTTCGCGGCGCGCCAGCATCTCGGCATCGCGGTCGCCTGACAGGCGCTCGGACAAAGCGCAGCGCCTCGCGCGAGGACGCGCTCGGGCAACTCTTCGTGGTGCCCCCCAGTGGAAGGTCACCGCGAGAAGGTCGCAGCTAGTTCGTCGAGCCGAGCACGCGCTGGCAACCCTGCGTCGACGCGTTCCAGTTGCGCTGGATCAGCCAGTTGCGACCGCCGAACGTCTGGTTGTACTTGGAGCCGTTCGTCGCGGTCTGCTCGGTGCCGAACGTCCAGGCACACTTGTCGGCGTTCTCCGCGCCCTGACGGTCGTACCAGGCGTTGAGATCCGGATCGCTGATCGCCTCTTCGCTCTCGTGAGCGATGATCGAGGCCATGCCGTCGGCGCCGGCGTTACCGTTCGGCGATGTCGTCTGCTGTTCGCACGACGACGGGCAGCGGTCCGGGTTGCCGATGAACGCGTACTTGATGTCGCGACCGTTGATCGTCGCATCGGTGTGCCAGCCGCAGTACTGCGTGCAGAAACCGGAGCTCGCGGTCACGTCGGCGGACGTCAACACCATGTAGAGCGCGTTCGTGTCGGTCGGGTTCGTCGCGGCGACGACCTGCTCGATCTGCGCGTCGGTCAGCGACGTGCCATGCGAATAGTTGTCGTTCGTCGAGCCGGCGTACGTGATGTTGCCCGAGACGTGCACGCTCGACGCGTTGTAGTACGTCGCGTTGATCTGTTCGTACGGGCTCCCGCCGAGGCCGTTCGCGAGGTCGGTCAGGATCGTGGTCGCGGTGTTGCCGGACCAGTTGCCGTACCAGATGTAGTGGATCGACGGCGTTCCGGTCATCAGGGGGCCACCGTGATAGGAGATCGCCACGGTGTGGCCACCACCCTTGCCGGCCTCACCTTTCGGGGCGTGGACGTGCTTGGGCCGGGTCTCTTTACTGACCGCCTGAGACTGAGAGCTCGTCGCGGGATCGACGTCCTCGTCCATCACACACGCCGATACAAACAAGCCGGCAACGATCACGCACGATGCAATTTTCATCAGTAGAGCTCCTTTTGTGACCGCATCGTATGTGGGTGCGAGTAGACTTCACAGAGCCCTTTTTCTCATTCAGTTCTAATGATTTGGCGTCGGCGCGTCGAGAGCGGCGAGCGGTTCAGGCGCTGGGCCGCGGCGCCGCGGCGATGGGCAACAGCACGGTCGCGATCGTGCCGACGCAATCGCGACGCGGGCTCGACGTCATCCGACCGCCCTGGCGATCGACCACGCGCTGGATGCCCGTCTGCAAGACCTGACGCCGTTCGCCCTTCGCGATGTCCGCGAGCCCTGGCCCGGTATCCGAGACCTCGAGGTAGAGCGCGGCACCGGCCGAGCGCGTCCGGATCGCGAGGTCGCCTCCCGCCGGCATCGCGTCGACGGCGTCGAGCACGAGGTTGAGGACGAGTTGCTCGAGCTCCGCGACGTTGCCGCGGAGCATCGGCAGATCGGTTGCGAGCTCGAGCCTGAGGACGAGATGGGGCGGGAACGCGCGCGCCGCGAGCGAGACCGTTCGACGCACGAGCGGGTTGAGGTCGATCGCCTCCAGGGTCGAGACGTCGCCCCGGACGTGCTCGAGGAACGAACGCGTGAGCCGATTGGCCTGGTCCGCACCCTGGCGCAGGCGACCGAGGATCTGCGGATCCGAGGGCGCCAGTTCGAGCATCTCGATCGCCGAGCTGATCGAGCTGAGGTAGCTGTCGAGATCGTGCACGACACCTGCCGCGAGCCGGCCGAGCAACCGGAGCTGGTCGTCGAGCGTTTCGCGCTTGGGTTGCGGGGCGAGCGACGTCACGACGTCACGGAGCTCCGCGAAGTGTGTATCGCACTCGACGAATCGGTCTGCCCCGGCCGCGAGGTGCCGGAGCCATTCGTCGCGGGTCGCGTCCGGACCGACGACCACGATGCGAGGCGACGGTGACACCTTGCGTGCGGCGTCGATCACGTCCAGCCCGGTAGCATCGATGAGCTCGGTGCCACTCACGAGCACGTCGGGGGCCGCTTCGTTGAGCGCACGCACGAGGCCGCCGAGGTCTCGCACCGCACCCGCGACGACGATCTCGTCGAGACTCGCGAGCGCATCGGTGATCGCACGTCGCCGGACCGCATCCTTCTCCGCCACTAGAACCTTCATCATCTCCATATGACGTTGTCCTCGTGGAGAAGCTGTAAGTCGATCTTCGAACCGCCGGTCGGTCGAGCGCGGATCTTGTCGTCAGACGAATCTGACAGACGTTCTCGCAGCCGGAGTCAGATTCGATCGTAGGATTTCTCCTACACGAGAACCGGACGATGACCGACTCGTCGTGCTCCATGGTCATCACGTAGGATTCGTTCGTAGCGCTGTCTTAGAAAAGGTGAACTCTCATGACTCTACGCATTCAGTGGTTGGTCGTCGCCGGAATCAGTCTGCTCGCCGCACGCGGAGCACATGCCCAGGCGGAGTTGGTTCCGACCGACGCTCCGAAACCGGCAGATACCAAGACCGTGATCCAGGGATGGAATCCGTTCTTCGGCCTGACCTCGACGCTCAACATGGTGTCGAACTCGAACGTGATCGGCCAGGTCGATGGCGTCTCGACGCTGTTCGGCTTGGGCCTCCTCGGTGGTGCCGACTACATCGACGGCAAGCACCTGTTGCAGACCACGCTCAGCGCCGACGAGAGCTTCTCGCACACGCCGGTGGTCGACCGGTTCGTCAAGTCCAACGACATCGTCAAGCTCGAAGGCCTGTACAGCTACTTCATCCAGGAACACTACGGTGCGTACGGCCGCCTGAGCTTCGCGTCGTCGCTGTTTCCGAGCAACGATATTCGCGGCACGCCGACCTCGTGGGTCGACGCGACCGGCGCGGTACCGGTGCCGCTCGCGACCGGCGCGACCTCGCAGCGCCTCGCGGGTGCATTTGCTCCGCTCACGATCTCGGAGTCGGCCGGTGCGTTCGCCGATCCGGTTCGCAGCGACGACGTCACGCTTTCGGTCCGACTCGGCGTCGGTGGCCGCAGCACGTTCGCCGACGGTGTGTTCGTGAATCACGACGATGCGACGACGCCGGCGGTCGAGTTGCTCCGGCTCTCGGACGTTCAACAGCTAGGCGTCGAGGCGTTCGTCGGCGCGCTCGGCAAGCTCCAGCAAGGCAAGCTCAACTACAAGGCCGGTCTCGCCGTGTTGCTGCCGTTCGTCAACAACGACGCGGCCGATCGCAGCGCGACCTCGCTGACGCGCGTGGCGTTCGAAGGCAACCTCACCTACGCAGTTAGCTCGTGGCTCTCGGTCGTGTACTCGGCCGCGATCACGCGGGACCCGCAGTTGTTCCCGGCCGGCAAAGACCAGGTCCAGGTTCAGAACACGCTGCTGCTGACGTTCAACCTCAACCTGGTCAAGAAGAAGGAAGCGCCGAAGCCGAAGACCAAGGAACAGCTCCAGCTCGAGGAAGCGATCAAGCGCGCCGACGAAGCGGAGAAGCGTGCGACCGACGCCGAGAAGAAGCTGCAGGACCACCCGGCTGCGCCGGCTCCCGACGCTCCGCCCGCACCCGTCACGCCGACGCCGGCGCCGTCCCCGTCGCCCTAACTCGCGAGATGGCGGATGAGCTCGAGCCGCGAAATCCTGATCGTCGATGACGAGGCGATGGTCGCTCGCGGCTTACAGCGAGCGCTCGAGCGCTGGTACGTGGTCAAGACGTCGGGAAGCGCGCTCGACGCACTCGCGCGACTCGGTCGCGGCGAGCGGTTCGGCGTGATCCTGTGTGACGTGACGATGCGCGAGATGAGTGGGGTGGACCTCCACGCCGACCTGAGCTCGTGGGCTCCCGACCAGGCCGCCGCGATGATCTTCATGACGGGCGGCACGACCGAGCGCTCTCCGCTCGACACGATGCCGAACCTCAGGCTGATCAAGCCCGTGAGGATCGGCGAGTTGAGGACGATCATCGACCACAGGTTGTCGACTCGGCTGGTGCGCGAGCCATGAGCTCGATGAGCTCAGGCCCCGACGCCGCCGAGGTGCTCGGTCGGAAACCGCAAGGGCATCACGACGCTGACCACGGTACCGCGTGGAGCTTGCCGCTTGACCGTGCAATCGCCGCCGAGCCGTCGTGCGCGCTCGCTCATGCCGAGGATCCCGAGCGTGGTGTTGCGCGGACCGACGTCGGGAATTCCGATCCCATCGTCGATCACGTCGAGGCGGAGCTGACCGTGATCGAGCACCAGCACGACCTCGACCTGGGACGCCGACGCGTGCCGCGTGACGTTGGTCAACGCCTCCTGGAAGATCCGGAACACCGTGGTCGCCAGCCCGCGCTCGAGCCGAAGATCGCCGATCTCGGAGCGCACGCGGCACTTCGTTCCGGTGCGTTCCGTGAAGTCTTCGGCCTGCCATTCGACGGCGGCGCGCAGGCCGAGGTCGTCGAGCAGTCCGGGGCGCAAGTCCGACGAGATCCGCCGGACCGACCGGATGATGTCGTCGGCCGCGTGCGCCATCTCGTCGAGCTTGCGCGTCAACGGTGGTTCTTGAATCCGCCGGGTCAGCCAGCCGAGATCGAGCTTGAGTGCGGTCAGCGCCTGGCCGAGTTGGTCGTGGATGTCGCGCGCGATCGTCGTGCGCTCGTCCTCGCGGATCGCCTCGATCCGTGCGGTCAGCGCGCGAAGCTGCTCGTCGAGCGCGCGCCGCTCCAGCACGATGCCGGCGACATGCGAGGCGCGCTGGAGCAGGTCGCGCGCGGACTCGTCGGGCGCGCGCGGCTCTCGGTGATACAGCGCGAAGGTCCCGAGCACGTGTCCATCGTTCGCGAGGATCGGCGACGACCAGCAGGAGCGCAGCCCGTGGGGGCGGACCAGCTCGCGATAGTTCTCCCACAACGGATCGGTCTCGATATCGGTCACGTAGACCGGCTGGCGCAGAAATGCGGCGGTGCCGCACGAGCCCGCGCTCGGGCCGATCACCGCGCCGTCGATCGCGGCGCTGTAGGCGTGGGGCAACCGGGGCGCAGCGCCGTGCTTGACGTGGGTCCCGGTGTCGTCGAGCAACAAGATCGAGCCGAGCGTCTCGGTCATGACGTCCTCGATCGCGGCGATGATCGCCTCGAGGATCGCCTCCAGCGGTGCGCCCTCGGCGAGCATCTCGAGCGCGCGCCGTTCCCCCGCGTGGATCAACTCGGCGTTGTGCGACGAGGTGACGTCCTCGAGCGCGAGTCCGACGTGGCGATTCGGAAGCGAGAACAGGGTCGCCGCGACGATCGGAGCGCCGGCCTTTTCATTCAACCGGAACGGCCGGACCTTCTGGATCGGTACTCGATCCGACATCTCTCGGGCCTTTGCGAGCATCTCGGTGGCCCGCATCGCGGGGAACATCGACATCATCGTCTGGCCGAGTCGTCCGATCAGCGGGCCGCCGGCGAGGTGTTCGGTGGCCTGGTTGAACGCGACGAGCTGGAGCACCGGAGGGTCTTCGCGGCGATCGATCTGCCATGCCGACAGCCCGATCTCGACGTGTGCGAACACGTCGCTGTAGAACCGGATCTGTTCTTCGCGGCGTGCCGCGTCGGTGATGTCGCGGCACGTGCCGATCAACGCGACGACCGTGCCATCGACCTCGATCACCTCGCCGATCGTGTCGAGCGATCGCCGCTCGCCGGTCGGTCGAACGATCCGTTCGACGTAGTTGAACCGGCCGCGCCGCTGGAGCGCATTCTCGACCTCGCGTTGGATGCGAGGGCGCTCGTCCGGATCGATGCACGACAGAAAGAAGTCCACCGTGATCGCGCGGGAGCGCGGCTCGAGACCATAGATCCGATACAGCTCGTCGGACCACGTGACGGTGCCGGTCGCGAGCTCCCAGCGCACCACGATGTGGTGCGTGCGGGGATTCGATCGATCCTCGAGGATCGATTCAATGGGATCGAGATCCTCGAAGCTTCGAACGGTGATCGCGCGCTGACCTTGCTCGACGACAAGCTCGACGCCGTCGTGCTCGATCTCACGATGCCGGGGCGAAGTGGGATGGATCTCTTGGTCGAGATCAAGGGTCGGTTCCCCAAGCTCCCGGTGTTGATCATGAGTCTTCACGGTGAGGAGCAGTTCGCGGTCCGGTCGCTGCGTGCCGGTGCGTCCGGCTACCTGACGAAGTCCGCGGCACCCGAGCAACTCGTCGCCGCGTTCGAGAAGATCGTGCGCGGCGGGCGCTACATCAGCGACGCGGTCGCCGAGCGCCTCGCGGACGACGTCAGCGGAGGCACGACCGCACCGCACGCTCGGCTCTCGGATCGCGAGTTCGACGTCATGCGTGCGATCGCATCCGGAGAGGCGATCGGACAGATCGCGGTGCGCATGCATCTGAGCGTGAAGACCATCAGCACGTACCGCGCACGACTGCTCGAAAAGATGGGGATGTCGACCAACTCCGAGGTCACCAGATATGCGATTACGAACGGACTCGTGTAGGACGAACGCCGTCACGAGGATCCGAGTTCGCCTGACATCGCCAGCGTCCGCCGTGTGAGAGCTTGAAACCAGGTTCGCGTTCGAAAGGTGACTGCGCATGTCTCATCGTTTCCATTTTTTCCGTGCAGGTGGTGTTGACCAGGTAAGTCTCCGCGACGGCGCGGACATCCTCGCGCTCGGCGAGCTCGACCAGAAGTTGTGGGTCGCGCTCGCGATGCCCGTCAAAGGGACGTCCCTCGACCCCGACACGCTGGCGCTGTTGGACCACGACAACGATGGTCGGATCCGCGTCCAAGACATCCTCGCTGCGGTCGAATGGGCCAAGCAAACGTTCAAGCAGCCGAACGATCTGATCGCCGGCAAAGACACGATCGAGCTATCCGCGATCGCCGACGCCAAGGTCGTCGTGGCCGCGAAGCGAATCCTCTCGGATCTCGGCAAGCAGACGGCGACCGCACTCACGGTCGCCGACACGATCGCGATCAACAAGGCCTTCGCCGAGACCGTGCTCAACGGCGACGGCATCGTGATCCAAGCCTCGACCGACGACCTCGACGTCAAGCACGTGATCGACGACGCGATCGCGGCGATCGGCAGCATCGCCGACCGCAGCGGCAAGCCTGGAATCGACAAGACCCGCGCGGATCAGTTCTTCGCGGAGGTCGACAGTCGCGCGGGCTGGCTCGCGAAGGGCAAGGAGACGAGCCTCGCCGCGCTCGCCGACAAGACCCCGGGCGCACTCGCCGCCTACGGCGCGGTGAAGGCGAAGATCGACGACTACTTCATGCGCTGCCAGATCACCGCGTTCGATCCGCGCGGCGCGGCGACGCTCGGCGGCCAGGACACCGAGTTGCTCGCGCTCGCCGGCGCCGCCTTGACGGCGGACAACGCGAAGCTCGCCGAGCTACCGCTCTCGAAGATCGATCCGGCGGCGAAGCTACGGCTCGACGCCAACTTGAATCCGGCGTGGGCGGCCCGGATGAAGACGTTCGTCACCTCCGTCGTGATCCCGGTGCTCGGCGCGCGCGACGCGCTCACGCCTGCCGACTTCGCGACGATCGTCGCGCGGCTCGCACCGCTCCAGGGCTGGCTCGACACCAAGCCGACGACGAAGGTCGATGCGCTCGAGATCGCGTGGATCGAGAAGCTCGCCGCTCCCGAGCTGCGCACCGCCCTCGCAGCCGTGATCGTCGCCGACGAAGCGCTCGCTCCGGACTACGCGCAGATCAGCGCGGCGACCAAGGCCGTGCGGTTGCAGCGCGACTTCGGCCGCATCCTGCGCAACTTCGTCAACTTCTCGGACTTCTATCGGAAGCAGGACGGCGCGTTCCAGGCCGGGACGCTCTACCTCGACGCGCGCGCGCTCCATCTGTGCGTGCCGGTCTCCGATCCGGGCAAGCACGGTGCGCTCGCCGCCGCCTCCGACGCGTGTCTCTTGTATTGCGACCTGACCCGCAAAGGCGAGACCAAGCAGATCGCCGCGGCCCTGACCAACGGCGACTCCGACAACGTGTTCGTCGGCCGCAACGGCATCTTCTACGATCGCGAAGGTAACGATTGGGACGCCACGATCACGAAGATGGTGAGCAATCCGATCAGCGTGCGCGCCGCGTTCTGGGCGCCCTACAAGAAGCTGATCCGGACGATCGAAGACGGCGTGCAGAAGCGCGCCGCGGCGGCCGAGGCCGCCTCGAACGCGAAGATGGAAGCGGCCGGTAGCGACGTCGCGAATGCCGACAAGAAGGCGATCGCCGAAGCGACCACACCACCGCCGCCGCCCCCCCCCGAGGAGCCGAAGAAGATCGACCTCGGAACGGTGGCCGCGATCGGTGTCGCGATCGGCGGCGTCGGCACGTTGTTCGGTGCGCTGTTCGCCGTCCTGTTCGGGCTCGGCATGTGGCTGCCACTCGGTGTGCTCGCGATCATGTTGATGATCTCGGGCCCCTCGATGCTGCTCGCCTGGCTGAAGCTGCGGCGCCGTAATCTCGGACCGATCCTCGATGCCAACGGCTGGGCGGTGAATGGACGAGCACGGATCAACGTCTCGTTCGGTGCCGCGATGACCGAGCTGCCCAAGCTGCCCGCCGGTTCGCAGCGTTCGCTCGACGATCCGTTCGCGGACAAGAAGACGCCGTGGAAGCGCTGGGTGCTGCTCATCATCCTGTTGGGGATCGGCGGCCTCTGGTACGTCGGCAAGCTCGACTCGTACCTGCCCGACAATGCGACCTCGATCGGCGTGCTCGGCGACAGCGCGCCGGCGGCCAAGCGCGCGGCAGCAGAAGCGAAGAAGGCAGCGGAGCCCGCGAAGCCTGCGGCACCCGCACCCGCGGCGCCGGCACCTGCGGCGCCCGCACCCAAGTAGTCCGTCCAATCACTAGTGGGAGATGACTCGAATGATAGTTAGATACGCTCATAGCTTCTTGCTCGCGACCTCGTTGATCGGAGTCGCGGCGTCCACCGCACGCGCCGACGACGCCGTCGTCTCGACCGCCTCCGCGAGCGACACCGACGGCTTCGTGCTGCCGAAGGGCAAGCTCGTGCTCGATGCTCAGCTCGAGATGAGCCTGTCGAGCGGCGCGGCGTTCAAGCCGGTCTCGCTCGCACCGGATCTCTGGTACGGCGTCACCGACGACCTCACGCTCGGCCTGGTCCACAGCTCGCTCGGCGAGACCGGATTGATCGGCGCGGCGGGCGATTCGCTCTGCCTCACCGGCTCGAGCAACGGTTGCGCGAACTTCTACAACAAGGTCGGCGTCGACGGTCGCTATCGCCTGGCGAAGCCGTTCGCGCTCGACGCGGGCGTCTACATCAACTCGATCTCCGATCCGTTCTTGCTCGATCTCAAGATCGGCATCGACGGTCGTTGGACGTGGAACAAGGTCTCGCTCGAGCTCCAGCCGAGCCTGTTCATCGGCCTGACGAATCGCACGCCGCCGGCCGTGACGCCGCCGGCCGTCGCCACCGGTGGCAACACCGAGTTCCTGTTCATTCCGGCGACGCTCGCTTATCGCGTCGCACCGAAGGCCGACGTCGCGCTGCAAGCCGGTCTCGATCTGCCGTTCACGGACGCGGGCGACACCTGGACGCTGCCGCTCTCGATCGCCGGTCGCTACGCGGTGTCGCCGCAGTTCGGACTCGGACTCGCGTTCTCGTTCCCCAGGCTGATCGGCGGCAACGGTAGCGCCGACACGCGGTCGCTGACTCTCGGAGGTACGTATGCGTTCTAAGCTGATCTTCCTCGCACCGCTCGCCTTCGCCGGTTGCTACAAGGCGACCGGTCCCGAGGTCTGTACGCCCGTCGTCACCAGCTGGGGCTCGCCGGTCTATCACTGCGCGGCGACCCCGATGGCGGTCCCCGAGATGCCGGCGCCGGTGGTCGAGGCACCGGTGGAGGCGCCACCACCGCCGCCACCGCCGAAGACCGAGGTCACGCAAGACGAGATCAAGCTCAAGGAGAAGGTCGAGTTCGAGACCGACTCCGCGAAGCTGCTGCCGGCCTCGACGCCGCTGCTCGACGAAGTCGCCTCGGTGATGAAGGATCATCCCGAGATCGAGCACGTCCGCGTTGGTGGCCACACCGATTCGACCGGCAACGCGGCCCACAACCTCAAGCTGTCCGAGGGGCGCGCCGCGAGCGTGAAGCAGTATCTGGTCGATCACGGCGTCGCGGCCGAACGCCTCGCGTCGAAGGGCTACGGTCAGACGCGTCCGGTCGGTGACAACAAGACCGACGAGGGTCGCGCGCAGAACCGGCGCGTCGAGATTCACATCCTTCGCCACAAGGGCGAGCAGAAGGATCGAGAAGACAAGTAAGCGCGGGAGTGCAGCGATCGGCTGCACCGATGGAGCGTCACCGCCGACTCTCGGTCGGCTGGCATCTGATAGGGTGAAGTAACCGGGTCAGGGGGCCCGTATGCTCGTGCGGGATTCACTTCAGATGGGGTTGGTGATCGTCGGCGTCCTCGCCGCCTCGGTCGCGCGTGTCTACGCGCAGCCAGCGCCGGACGACCCGACGCGTCCGGCGGCGCCAGCGCCAGCGCCAGCTCCAGCTCCAGCGGCGCCAGCTCCGGCGCCAGCTCCGGCAGATGCTCCGGCGATCCGATCGACGCCGGCTCCTGTCGCGGCGTCACCGTCGTCACCGTCGTCACCGGACCTCCACCCGTCGACCCTCCACGTCCACGGCTTCATCGGCGAGGGCGGCTTCCTCTCGACCGCGAACGACTACATCGGCACGTCGGCGCGCGGCAGTCTTCAGTTGTTCGAAGCCGGCGTCAACGTCTCGACCGAGCTCGGCGATCGCCTGCGCGCCGGCTTCCAGCTCTACGGGCGCGACGTCGGCACGTTTCGGGATCTGCCACCGCGACTGGACTGGGCGTTCATCGACTATCGCTGGCAACCGTGGCTCGGTCTCCGCGCCGGCGTCATCAAGATGCCGTTCGGTCTCTACAACGAGTACGCGGACATCGATTCGGCGCGGCTCTCGATCCTGATGCCGCAGAGCGTCTACTCGCTGCGCAACCGCAGCGCGCTGTTGTCGCAGACCGGGTTCGCGCTCTATGGCGAGCGCGCGCTCGGCTCCCCCGGCTCGGTCGAGTACCAAGCCTGGCTGGGGACCTTGGATGTTCCGTCGAACGCACTCGTGCTCAGCGGTGGCACGCTCGACAACGTCGATACCAAGTACGTCACCGGTGTACAGGTGTTCTGGCGTCCGCCGGTCGACGGGCTGCGTGTCGGCGCCAGCGTGCTGCAGGCTTCGATCGACTTCCACGTCACGCTCGACCCGACGAGCGTGGCCGCGCTCGTCGCCGCCGGCTTGGTTGGAGCCGACTTCGATCCCCACATCGTGGTCTCGCAGCGACCGAGTCGGTTGTGGATCGCGTCGGCCGAGTATCTCCACGACGACTGGTTGGTCGCCGCCGAGTATGCGAGGTCGTCGACGCACCAGCAAACCACGATCCCGACGCTGATCCCCACCACCGACGACACGAGCGAGCGGTTCTACGTGATGTTGACCCACCGGCTGTCGCACTACTTCGAAGCCGGCGCGTACTACTCGGTGCTCTACGCGAACGTCGACGATCGTCAGGGCCACTCGTTTCCCGACAAGTTCGATGCGTGGCAACGCGACGCGACCGCCACCGTGCGGTTCGACGTCAACGATCATTGGCTGTGGAAGGTCGAGGCTCACCTCGTCGATGGCGTCGCGGATCTCGACCTCACGACCAATCCGCATCCCGAGCGCTATTGGGGCCTGTTCCTGTTCAAGACGACGGTGACGTTCTGATGAGGCGCACCGTCACAGCGCTCCTCCGCGTGATCGCGATCGCGATCCTCATGGTCAGCGTCAGTCGCGCGGACACCGTGGGCGGCGAGGCGTTCAAGGTGATCGTCAATCCCGACAACCCGATCACCACGGTCGATCGCGGCACGCTCCGCGATCTGTATCTCAAGAAGACGATCGACTGGAGTGACGGGACGTCGAGCGTGCCGGTCGATCTCTCGACGAGGTTTCCGAGCCGCGATCAATTCACACAGCAGGTGCTCGGGAAGACCGCCGCGCAGTTGAAGACCTACTGGAATCAGCAGATCTTCTCGGGCAAGGGAGTGCCGCCCGCGGAGGCAGATTCGACCGCCGACATGATCGCCTACGTGCTGGCGAATCGTGGCGCGGTCGGATATCTACCGGCGGACGTCGATCCGGGAAGAGCGAAGGTCGTCCAGGTGAAGTAAGTGCCCTTGAAGCTCCGCCATCGCATCGCATCGCTGGTGCTGCTGGCTGCTGCGGCGCTGTCCTGCGTGACCGTAGTTGCACTCATCCTCGGCCGCCAGAGCGAACGCGAATTGCTCAGCATCGAGACGCGCTACGTGCCGCTGCTCGAGCTCGATCGTGATCTCAAACGAACGTTCGAGGACATCGTGCGCACGCTCGAGAATGCGGCCGGGGCGGGCGAGGCGGGCCCGCTCGACGATGCGGATCGCGCGAGCGCGGACCTCCTCGAGCGGATCGCGAAGGGGCAGCAAGCCATCGTCGACAACGGCGGCGATCCGAGCGCGTTGAGCGCAGCGTTTCGAGCGTACTACGCGACCGCGCGCGCCGTCTCCGCCGCGCTGATCCGAGGCACTCATCCGGCCGCGATCGCCGACCAGATCGCAGCGATGACCCAGGGGCGCAACGACGTGAGGGCGTTGCTCGACACCGCGACGAGGCCCGATCACGCGAAGCTCGCGGCCGCCTTCGCGAAGGCTCGCCAATCGCAACGAGTGTCGCTGCGGATCGATATCGTGGTGGCGTGTACCGCGCTGGTCCTGATGACGCTGTGGTCGTGGCGGCTGATCCGGCGGATCGTGCGATCGCTCCGCGCGGTCTCCGACGGGGTCGAGCGCCTGGCGGTCGGAGATTTCTCGAAGGAGATCGACGTGCGCGCGCACGACGAGATCGGCGAGCTCGCTGGCAAGGCCAACCGTACCGCCGGGCGACTCCGCGAGTATCGCGAGCAGAGCGATCGCGAGGCGTGGATCGAGAGCGGGGTCAGCGAGCTCGTGACCCACATCGCCGGCGAGCTCGCGGTCACGACGCTCACGGCTCGGGCACTCGCGTGCCTCGCGTCGTACACCTGCGCGACCTCGGGCGCGGTGTACACGACCGAGGACCTGAGCGAGTTCCGTCGCGTCGGCGTGTTCGGCGACGTGCCGACCGCCTCGGCGCCGCTCGCGTTTCAGATCGGCGACGGCGTGCTCGGCAGGGTCGCGCGCGGCGACGAGCTCCAGATCGCGGAGTCCGAGGTCGTGGTCCCGCTCGCGCACGAGCGCCGCGTGCTCGGCATGCTGGTGCTCGTCGCGAGCGATCCGTCCGAGCGCGTGCTCGATCTGCTGCGCAGGTCGCGCAGCATCCTCGGGATCGCGCTGCAGGTCGCGCAGGCGCGCGAGCACACGCGCGCGCTGCTCGTCGAGAGCCGGCATCAGGCGCTCGCGACCTCGGTCGCGAACACCGAGCTCGAAGCGTTCAGCTACTCGGTCTCGCACGACCTGCGCACGCCGCTGCGCGCGATCGATGGCTTCGGGCAGATGTTGCTCGAAGACGAGGCCGCGCACCTCACCCCGGCCGGTCGCGATCACCTCAAGCGCATCCGCTCGGCGACGCAGCGCATGGGCGAGCTGATCGACGACCTGTTGCGCCTCGCGCGGATGAGTCGCGTCGAGCTGCGCCGCCAGCCGGTCGACCTCTCGGCGATCGGCGCGGAGGTGATCGGAGGCCTGCGCGACGGTCAGCCCGAACGCGAGGTCGACGTCGTCGTGCAAGAAGGCGTCGTCGCGATGGCCGACACCCGGTTGATCCGGATCACGCTCGAGAACCTGCTCGGCAACGCGTGGAAGTTCACGACCAAGACCGAGCATGCGCGGATCGAGCTCGGGGCTCGCGACGACGCCGGGCGGCGGGTCTACTTCGTGCGCGACAACGGCGCGGGCTTCGACATGAAGCATGTCGATCGGCTGTTCGGCGCCTTCCAGCGCCTGCACACCGAGAGAGAATTCCCCGGCACGGGCATCGGCCTCGCGACGGTGAAGCGGATCGTGTACCGCCACGGCGGCCAGATCTGGGTCGTCGCAGAACCCGGGAAGGGCGCCGAGTTTCAGTTCACGCTGCCGTGAACGTTACGGATCGAACCGAAAGAACACCGTGATCGCCAGGCAGTGGAACTCCGAGTCCGACGACTGCGTGACGATCCTCTCGAACACTTCGCATTCGGGGTGGGTACGAATCCAGTCCGTGATCGTCTCGCCGAGGAACTCGCGTTCGCGCGCTTTCGTCGCCGAGAACACCTTGAGGCCGATACTGCGTTCGCTCTTCACGTGGGATCAGGCTAGCACCTTCCTCACCTAGTTCACGGACCGACGCACAGGTGGATCCTCCGAAAATCGCGGGAGCGCATACTATCCAGGCAAGCGTGGAACGTACCGAGCGCCGTCGAGGCGATGCTCCCAACGGCGTACAATCCACTGCTTGGACGCCTGTGCGTCGTGGTGGCGATCTGGACGATCGTGCCCGCGAGCTACGCCAACCCGTGGGTGCGGCGGAACGTCCGCGTCCTGTGGAGCTGCGGCCTGTGGCTGTTGACCGCGCACTACTTCTACCTGTTCTACGAGAACCCGGGCAGGTTTCGGATCGCTTGTTCGGCGCGGGTCAGGTCGGCGATCAGCTTCGCTTCGTCGCGGTTCGCATGGCGTGACGCACGACGATGCCGATGAGGAGACACATCACGCCGAGCACCCCGAAGCCGCGCATGTGGTGAACCATGACACTCCCACAGCGTCGAAGCACCCTCGATAAAGCCACCCGCCGGCCGATGCTTCATGACAAGTGAGCGCCACACTTCGGACAACCCGCCGTCACGAGGTCGCACCGCGAGGGCCGGAGCACATCCTCACCGAGATCGAGACGCGCCACTACAGCGTCACCGATCGGATGTTTCTGTTGTTGCTGCTGGCGCAGTGGGTCGCAGCGGTCTGCCTCGGAGCGATCTCGACGCCGTGGCGCACCGATTCGATCGGAGGTCACGCGCTGTGGACCGGCGCGCTGATCGACGCGCTACCGATCCTGCTGGTCACGCTGCGTCCCGGTCGAGCGGTCACCCGCCACGCGGTCGCGGTCGCGCAGATCTTGTGGTCGGCCGAGTTGAGCTACGTCACCGGTGGTCACTTCGAGACCTATTTCCATCTGTTCGGATCGCTCGCGATCCTGGCGCTGTACCGCGACTGGAAGGTGCTCGCGACCGCGACGGCCACCGCGGTGATCGAGCACTCGGTGTTGATGATGACGTCCGGGTACGCGGTGGTGTGGTGGGGAGTCCTCGGCGGTGCGGCCTGGCTGATCGTCGAAGACGTCCTCCTCGTCGCGACCTGCGTGCGCGCGCATCACGAGATGGAGGACGCGGCGACGCGCGAGGCGACGTTGGAGCAGACCGCGCAGACGGTCCGGCGCAAGGTCGAGAATCGGACCGAGGCACTCCGGCGCTCCTCGGAGCGCTACCAGTCGCTCGTCGAGAACACCGAAGCGATCATGTTCGAATACGACATCGCAGCGAGCCGGTTCCGGTATCTCTCGCCGCAGGCGCAGAAGGTGTTCGGCGCGGGCCTCGAGACGCTGCTCGGCGGGCTCATCCCGCACGACAGGGATCGTGCACGCGTGACCGATGCGATCGACGCGTTCGTGCGCGGCGAACGTGGCGCGAGCGAGCCCTTCGACTATCGGCTGGTCAGCCAGAAGCTGGTGGTCCACGTCCGCACGTTCTTCAGCGGCCACTCCGGCACGCGCGTGCAAGGGATGATGCTCGACATCACCCGCCAGACCTCGCTGGAGGCCGAGCTGCGCCAGACCCAGAAGCTGGAGTCGGTCGGCCGGCTCGCGGCCGGCGTGGCGCACGAGATCAACACTCCGATCCAGTTCGTGAGCGACAGCTTGAGCTTTGCCGCCGAGGCGGTGGCCGACCTGATGACCTTGGTCACGGCGCAGGACGAGGCGCTCGCCGCGACGGGAAACGAGAGCGCACTGCAACACGCGCGCGAGGCGGCCGAACGTGCGGACCTGGCGTACCTCCGCGAAGAGCTGCCGGCCGCGATCGCCCGCACTCGTCAGGGCGCCGATCGGATCGCGAAGATCGTGCGATCCATGAACGCGTTCGCACAGCCCAATCACGACGTCCCGGTGCTCACGGATCTCCGGAGCTCGGTCGAGAGCACCTTGATGATCGCGGCCGGCGAGTACAAGTACATCGCCGATGTCGAGCTGCACTGCGAGGAGATTCCTCGCGTGCGCTGCTTCGCCGGCGAGCTCAATCAGGCGATCTTGAACATCGTCATCAATGCGAGTCACGCGATCGCAGACGCCGTGCAAGGCACGAGCAAGCGCGGCAAGATCTCGATCGACGTTCGCCAGCGAGATGCCGATGTGGTGATCGCGATCGCCGATACCGGGCGGGGGATTCCGGAGCATGTCCGCCCCCACATCTTCGAACAGTTCTTCACGACGAAGGACATCGGCAAAGGCACCGGCCAGGGACTCTCGCTCGCCCGCACGATCGTCGTCGACAAACACCACGGCTCGATCCGGTTCGAGACCGAGGTCGGTGCCGGCACGACGTTCTTCCTCCGGATCCCGATCGAACCGCCGAAGTCCGAGCTCACGTTCGCGGCGTGAACCTGGCGAAGTACCAACACACCGCTCCCAGACCAGACGAGCGCGTCGGTGGAAGCGGTGAGTTGGCCTTCGAACCGAGCATCCCCGCATTCGCCGACCTCCGCAGTCCGGATGGGCGACGTAAACAGTTCGACATCAGTGATGCTTGTGGAGCCACGCGCGGACCTCGCCCGCATCGTGATCGTCCTTCGCGGTCTCGTACTCGCCGAGCGACGTCTTCGCCTCGGTGATGGCGCGCGCGGTCGTTCGCGGATCGTGAACCAGCGCCTCGGCCAGGCTGTAGTGGGTCTCGGCGAGGAGCTCGGGTGGCTGGTTGGTCGCGATGCGGATCGCGAGCGCTCGCTCCTCGTACGGAACCGCCTCGGCGGGGCGCTTGAGCTCGACGAGCGCGACCCCGATGCCGAGGCTCGCGTACGCGACATACGGATGATCCTTGCCGAGCTTCGCTTCGAGGATCGCGAGCGCCTTCTGGTAGGTCGCGAGCGCCGCGGCGTACTTGTCTTGCTCCATCTGGAGCGCGCCGTAGTTGATGAGCACGCCGCCCATGCGCGGATGATCGGGGCCATACGCCTTCGCGATCACGGTGATCGTGCGCCCGGTCATCTCCTCGGCGGCGCTCAGCTTGCCGAGGGCTTTGTAGACCGAGGTGATGTTCGCCATCGCATCCGCGACGTCGGGATGGTCGGGGCCGTACGCCTTCTCGGTGATCTGCTGCGCCCGCTGGTACAGCGCGAGCGCTTCGTCATACTTGTGCTCGTCGACGGCGACCACGCCGAGATCGGTGAGCACGCTCGCGAGGTCGGGGTGATCCGGTCCGTGTGCGGCCTCGATCAGCTGCTTCGCGCGCAGGTATTGCGCGCGCGCGCCTTCGTGATCGCCTCGCGCGTTGAGGCTCCCACCGAGGTTCGCGATCGCGGCCGTGAGCTCGACGCTGTCCTTGCCGTAGGCGCGCTCCCACAGCGCGAGCGCCTTCTCGAAGTACGTCTGCGCCGTGACCTCGTCGCCACTCTCCGAATAGAACGTGCCGAGGTTGTTGAGCGAGGTTCCAACCTCGGGATGATCGGGTCCGAGTGCGGCGATCCGGATCGCGAGCGCCCGGTCGTACAACTTCTTCGCGTCGTCGAGCTTGCCCTCGATTCGGTAGACGTTTCCCAGGTTGTTGAGCGCGGACGCGAAATCGGGATGGTCCTTGCCGACGACGCGCTCGCGGATCGCGACCACTTGTTCGAGCGCCTTGCGCGCGTCGTCGAAGCGGCCCTCCTGTTTGTAGAGATTGCCGAGCTGGTTCAGCGTCGACAGCACCGCCGGGTGCTCGAAGCCGAGCTCGCGCTGCGCGAACGCGAGTGCCTGTTCGTAGCGCGCTTGCGCGGCCTTGGGCTGGCCACGTTTTGCGAGCAGCAGGCCGCTCGTGTTGTCGAGCCGGACCACGACGTCGGCCGGCGGCCGGGCGTGCGTCACCTCGGCATCGGCGAGCTCGCCGACCTCCTGCGCGAGCTCGTAGTGATTGGTCTGGGTCAGCTCGAACATGCGCCACGCCGACGCGTCGATCGCGGCGACGCTATCTCCGGCCGCGGTGGCGACGTGCATCGCCTCCGCGAGCGTCGCCGAGCTCGCGGGATCCGCGAGGTCACTCTGGAGCGTACCGACGACGATCAGCGCCTCGGCGACGACCGGTGGATAGCTCGTAGCGCGCGCCGCCACGAGCGCGGCTTGCGCGGTCGCGAGGCCGTCCTTGTAGCGCCCGAGCTTGCGCTGCGCGCGGGCGGTGCCGAGTTGCTCGCGCGCCGCGCTGACCAGCGCCCGGATCGCCTCGGTCTCCGGCGGCGGCACCGCGGCGGTGAGGCCGGCCGCATCGCTGCACGGCGCGACCGACGGCAGCGCGAGCACGGCATCGAGCGCGTGGTCGACCGCATCGCCGCCACCCTTCCCGAGCAGATCGAGGGTGACGCGCACGTCGTCGAGGCGGCGCGTCAAGCACTGCATCCTCAGGTCGAGCACGTGGCTCGATTGTTCGCCACGCACGCGGGTCGCTCGACAGGCATCGACGTAGCCGAGCTTCCACGATGTGTTCCAATCGTCGACGATCTGGCTCGTGCGATCGAACGATGGCTTCGCGTTCGGCCGCTTCGACGCCATGAACGCTTGCGAGATCTGAGCGCGCGCCGCGTCGCTCCACACCGCCGCGATCCGGTCCTCGCCGGTGCCGCACTCCGGGCCGCGATTCATCAGCATCACGGCGCCGCCGATCACCGCCGCGCCGACGACCGCACCGACGCCGCTCCACACGATCCTGCGCATCCGGCGACCCGGGTCGCGCGCCAGCGCCGCCAGCAATTCGCCCATCGAGCCATGACGGTCCTCGGGTTTGGTCGCCAGGCCGCGGACGAGCACGCGCCGGATCCAGGTGGGGACCTTCGAGCCCGAGGGCGGCGGCAAGATCTCTCCGGTCAGCACGCTGACCGAGAGCTCGGTGTAGTTCGCGCCGGCAAACGGCCGCTCGCGATACAGCGCCTCGTAGAGCGCGACGCAGAACGAGAATTGATCGGCCCTCGCGGTCGAGGGTTGGCCGGCGAACTGCTCGGGCGCCATGTAGGTCGGCGTGCCCATGATCGACCCGGTGCGCGTGAGATCTTGCGACAGCGGCGTGGTGTTCGAGAGCTCGAGCGATGGCATCGGTTCGCTCGGGGCGCGCGTGACCGCGTTGATCGAGCTGACCAGGCCGAAGTCGGTGACCAAGACGGCGCCGTCCTTCGACAACAGCACGTTGTCGGGCTTGAAGTCGCGATGGACGAGACCCACGGCGTGCGCGGCGCCGAGGCCGCGCCCCGCGGCGCTGAACACGGCGAGGATGTCGCCGATCGAACGATCCGCGTCTCTGAGCCAACCGCGCAGCGTGCCCGCGTCGGCGAACTCCATCGCCAGATAGATCTGTTCGCGGTACGTGCCGACCTCGTGGACCTTGACCACATTCGGGTGGTTGATCTTCGCCATCGCCTGCGCCTCGCGAAGCAGCCGGATCGAGGCGTCCGCCGCGGATTGCATCGCGGTGTGGGCGAGCAGCTTGATCGCCACCTTGCGATCGAGGTGCGGATCGTAGGCCGAGTAGACGACGCCCATCCCGCCCGCTCCGAGCACACCGAGGACGACGAACCGGCCGATGCTGTCACCCCGCTCCGGATCCCCGGCCGCGGCCCTGGCCGCACCGACGAGCGGCGCACTCGCCCGCCCGCTGGGGTCGGCCAGCGTGTGGTCGATCGCCGGATCGACGCTCTCGCGCAGCGTGGCCTCGCCCAGCCCGAGTTGCGTCTTCACGTCCACCACCCAGAGGTTACATTGATCGAGGGTGCAGCGTTTTGCTGCACCCCCACGAACATTGGAATCTAAAAAACTATCCAATACATAACGGATCATCCGCGTCGGTCATGCGATCCTGAGAGCGATGATCAGTAGGGGCGGGCTTCGTATGACTCTGATCTTGCTGGCGCGGGTCGCGAGTGCCGACGACGCGGCACCGGATCCACTCGCGATCCAGACCCACGGCTTCGTGAGTCAGGGCGCGCTGCTCACCAGCGACAACAACTACCTCGCTCATACCGAGCACGGCAGCCTCGAGTTTACCGAGGCCGGGATCAACTTCACGAAGCCGCTCGACGACCGCCTGACCGTCGGGGTCCAGTTGTTCGCCCGCGATCTCGGTCCCACGGGCAACTACTCGGCGAAGTTCGACTGGCTCGACCTCGACTACCACTGGAAGGACTGGCTCGGGCTGCGCGCCGGCCGCGTGAAGATCCCCTTCGGACTCTACAACGACACGAGCGACATCGATGCGGTGCAACCGGTCGCGTTGCTTCCGCAGTCGGTGTACTCGATCACGAACCGCAACCTTTTACTCGCGCAGACCGGCGTCGAGCTCTATGGCTATCTGCCGCTCGGCGACGCGGGCGCGCTCGACTACAGCGGCTACCTCGGCACGTTGTATCTCACGCTCGCCGACAGCGCCGCCGTGCACTTCACGGGCGTGACGGTCCCCTACGTGACCGGCGGGCGCGTGATGTGGGAGACGCCTCTCGAGGGCCTGCGGGTCGGCGCGAGCGCACTCGACGGCGAGATCGATGCGACGTACATGTTGAACGCCGCGCCGGCGTTGGGCGGTATGGACGCGACGCTGGTCCAGCAGAACTATCTCGGCTCGATCGAGTACGCGAATAACGGGTTCTTGCTCGCCGCCGAGTACGGCCGGTCGCACTCGCGATCGACCGCAGGCGGCGCGACGGCGAAGGTCATCCTCGAGGCGATGTACGGCATGGCCAGCTATCACTGGCGACCGTGGTTACAGACCACGGCGTACTACTCGCTGTCGTACCCGAACGTCGACAACCGCTCGGGGCGCGCGAATCACCAGCACGACGCGGCGCTCGACCTTCGCTTCGACATCACCTCGCACTGGCTGGTCAAGCTCGAGGGCCACGCGATGCGCGGCACGGCGGCGTTGAGCTCGGATCTCAACTACGGCATCGCGCCGGCGGACCTCGTCAACGTGTGGTACCTGCTCGCGGCCAAGACCACGGTGTACTTCTGATGTGGCGCCTCGTCCTGGTCATGGCGATCGCGCTCACCGTTCGGGCGAGCGCCGAGCCGAGTGGCTTGCGCGTGATCATCAACGCGAAGAGCTCGACGGCGAAGCTCGACAAGCGGTTCGTCGCCGACGCGTTCTTGAAGAAGCGGACGCACTGGGATGACGACGTGGCGATCCAGCCGATCGATCTCGGTCAGAAGAGCAACGTGCGTGAACACTTCTGCCACGACGTCCTCGATCGCGATGTCGCGTCGGTGCGGCGCTACTGGGCGCAGCTCGTGTTCTCCGGGCGGGGCGTGCCGCCGCCGGAGGTCGGATCCGAGTCCGAGGTCGTGAAGTACGTCGCCGGGCACGTCGGAGCGATCGGTTACGTCTCGGCGAGCACCGAGCTGAAGGGCGTCAAAGTTCTGGAGATCGACTAGGTGCGCTTCACCCTGCGGTTCAAGCTGCTCGGGCTGGTCGGGGTCGCGGCGATCGCGCTGATCGCGCTGACCATCTCGAGCGCGGTGTTCGAGCACGCGGTCGAGGTCCAGGTCGACAGCATCCGCGACACGTATCTGCCGAAGATCCGGCTGCGGCCACAGCTCGAGGGCGCGTTCGAGCGCCTGACGCGGACGATCCAGAACGCCGTCGAGGCGTCCGACGCGGATCTCCTGACCCCGGCCACCGCCGAGAAAGCCTCGGTCGTTCAGCTGATCTCGACGACGCACGACGCGATGACGGTGGGCCAGAGCGCGGCGCTGCGGCTCGCGATCGACGACTACTTCGATACCGCGATCATCGCCTCGCGCCGGTTGATCGCCGGCGAAGGCGGCGAGACCACCGCCGCGCACGTCCAGGAGATGCAGACCAAGCGAGCGCGGGTGGCCGGCCTGATCTCGCAGGTCACCACGTTCGACGAGCATGCGCTGGCCGCCGCATTCGCGGCGACCGAGGCCGAGCAGCGCACCGCCTCCGTGGTGCGCGTGATCGTCGGCGCGGTGTGCCTGCTCGCGCTGTTCGTGATCTCGTGGTGGATCGGCTCGGGCCTGTTCGCGAGCCTCGGCGCGCTGATCGCGGGGTTCGAACGCTTCGGCCGCAAGGACTTCGCCACGCGCATCGTCGCGACGACGCGCGACGAGCTCGCCGATGTCGCGATGCAAGCGAACAAGATGGCGGACCAACTGAGCGAGCTCGATCTCGAGCGCGCTCGCAACGAGTGGATCCGCAACGGCCTGGCCGGGCTCGGCGACGAGCTTCGCGGCGAGCTCGAGCCGCGCGAGGTCGCGGATCGGACGGTCGAATATCTCGCTCGCTACCTCCAGACGCCGGTCGGTGCGCTGTACTACGCGACGGCGGGCGGCTACGAGCTGCTCGGGCGCTACGCCCTCGCCGAGGGCACCACGCCGGCGAGCTTCGCGCGCGGTGAAGGCCTGCTCGGGCAGGCGGCGCTGCGCTCGACGATCACCACGATCGAGCTCCCCGAGGCGGGAGCGCTCGCGCTGCACTCCGGGCTCGTCTCGGTCACGCCTCGCGCGCTGATCCTCCTCCCGCTGGTGCGCGGCGAAGTGACGGTCGGCATCCTCGAGCTCGCCGCGGTTCGGCCGTGGCGAGCGCTCGACAGCGAGCTGCTCTCGATCGCGAGCGAGTCGATCGCGATCACGCTCGAGGTGGCGCAGGCTCGCTCGGCGGCGCGCTTGCTGCTCGATCAGACCCAACAGCAAGCGAGCGACCTCGAACGCGCGGGCGTCGCGCTCGGGCAGAAGGCGACGGAGCTCGCGAAGGCCAGCGCGTACAAGTCGCAGTTCCTCGCGGGCATGTCGCACGAGCTCCGCACGCCGCTCAACGCGATCATCGGGTTCACCGAGATCATGTACGACCGATCGATCCCGATCGACGCGGAGACGGCGCACGAATACCTCGGCGACGTGCTGACCAGCGGTCGCCACTTGTTGCAGCTGATCAACGACGTGCTCGACCTCGCGAAGGTCGAGGCCGGAAAAGTCGACTTCCATCCCGAACCGATCGAGCTCACGAAGGTCGTCGCCGAAGTGCTCTCGGTGTTGAAGACCACGAGCTCCAAGCAGCAGGTCGACATCACGACCGAGATCGCGAGCGACGTCGACCACCTGATCCTCGACTCCAGCCGGCTCAAGCAAGTGCTCTACAACTACATCTCGAACGCGCTCAAGTTCACGCCACCGCGCGGTCACGTGGTCGTGCGAGCGTCGGCCGAGTCGCCGGACCGGTTTCGGATCGAGGTCGAAGACACTGGTCCGGGCATCGCGGCCGACCAGCTCGGCCGGTTGTTCGGCGACTTCCAGCAGACCGACGAGGGCGCGCGGCGCAACGACAGCACCGGCCTCGGGCTCGCGTTGACGAAGCGGCTCGTCGAGGCCCAGGGCGGCGAGGTCGGGGTCCGCAGCGTCGTCGGCAGCGGCAGCACGTTCTACGCGGTCTTGCCGCGGCAGTTCGGCATTCCCAAGGCGCCCGCGATGACGCTCGAGATCGTGCGCGCGCACACGAACGCGCCGACGATCCTGGTGGTCGAAGACGAGATCACAGATCGCGAGCGGCTCGTCACGGCGCTCGCGAATGCCGGCTACGCGGTCGAGGCGGTGTCGACCGGCGCGGAGGCGGTCGAGCGCTGTGAGACCCACGAGTACGACGCGATCACGCTCGACCTGTTACTCCCCGACATGACCGGGCTCGAGGTCTTGCAGCGGCTCCGCACCGGCCGCAACGACAAGGTGCCGATCATCGTCGTGACCGTCGTGGCCGAGCGCGGCGCGGTCGCGGGGTATGCGGTGCACGACGTGCTCGCGAAGCCACTCTCCGAAGAGGCGCTCCTGTCGTCGCTCAACCGCGCCGGGGTCAGGGTCGGCCACGGTCCATCGATCGTGCTCGTCGTCGACGATGATATTGCGTCGCTGAAGGTGATGGCCGCGACGCTCAATCGGCTCGGCTACCTCGCGGTGTGCGAGCAGGACCCGGTACGAGGACTTCGCGTCGCCGCCGAGCAGCCACCGTCGGCGATCGTGCTCGATCTCCTGATGCCGGGGATGACCGGCTTCGAGTTCCTCGAGCAACTGCGCGCCACGCCGTCGGCGCGCGGGATTCCGGTGATCGTGTGGACCAGCAAGGATCTGACGCCGGACGAACGCGAGCGGCTGCGGAGCTCCGCACAGACGGTGGTTGCCAAGGGCACCGAAGGGAATGCCCGCGTGCTCGCCGAGCTCGCGTCGGCGCTTCCGAATCACGCCAGAGGCCGTGCATGACCGAGCTCGAGATGCAGGCTCTGATCGTCGATGACACGCCCTTGAATCTGAAGTTGCTGAGGACCCTCCTGACGGCCAATGGCTTTCAGGTCCAGACCGCGGGTTCCGCGGAGGAAGCGCTGCAGCTCCTCGCCGCGAAGCGGTTCGGCATCATGTTCTTGGATCTCCGGTTGCCCGGGATGGACGGGCTCGCGCTCGCTCGCATGTTGCGGGGCGACCCGGTCTACAACAAGCTCGTGATCGTCGCGGTCACCGCGAGTGCGATGAAGACCGACGAGGCCGCGGCGCTCGCGGCGGGTTGCGACGCGTTCGTGACCAAGCCGATCAACACGCGGGCGCTCGTCCCGTTCATCGTCACCCTGCTCGCGCGCTGTCGCGACCGCTGACGATCACGGCAGCTCGGCCGACGGACGAGCGAACAAGAAGCCCTGCAACAGGTCGCAGCCCAGCGCGATGAGGCAATCGCGCTCCTCGGTGGTCTCGACACCTTCTCCGACGACGAGCGTCCCGGTCTCGTGGCACAGCGTGCACAGTGCATGGACGGTGCGCTGCTTGACGGTGCTCGTGTGGATCGAGCGGACCAACGACATGTCGATCTTCACGATCTCCGGTGTGAGGTCGGTGAAGCTCGTGAGGCCGGAGTAGCCGGCGCCGATATCGTCGATCGCGAGCCGGAAGCCGAGCTCGCGCAACCGCGCGATCCGCTCGTCGAGCTTCGGCGACGTGACCAGCGCTTCACGCTCGGTGACCTCGAGGATCACCCGCTCGGCGATCTGTGCGAGCTCGGACTCCTTGTCGACCAGATCGACGTCGAGCAGGTCGAGCGGATGGAGGTTCATGAACAGCGACGGGATGTCGGGGCGCGCGCGGATCGCTCGTCCGGCGAGCATGCGGGTGCGCCGGCCCAACACCGGCAACCGCCCGAGTTGCGTCGCCGCATCGAGCAGCGAGCCAGGCGTGGGTAACGAGGGCTCGTCGGATCGCATCAACGCTTCGACGCCGAACAGGGCACCCGTGCGCGCCTCGAGGATCGGCTGGAATGCCATCCACAGCCGCTCGAGGCCTTGATCGAAGCGAACCTCGAGGCCGGCGCGGTCGCCGGCTCCCGCCGCCGAGCCCGAGACCGTCGCGGCCTCGCGGCGAATCCGCGCCAGCGCGTGTGCGCGCGCGGCCTGGCGCACGATCTTCTCGACCGCCTCGGTGCCGAGCGGTTTCGTGAGGTAGCGGAACGCGCCGAACTCGAGTGCGGTGGCGGCGGTCGTGACGTCCGGCTTGCCGCTCATCAGGATCACCGGAATGTCGAGGTCGACACGGCGGACCGAACGCAACAGCTCGAGGCCATCTCCGTCGGGCATGTGGATATCGCTGAGCACGACGTCGAACCGCGCCGTCGACAGCGCGGCGAGCGCCGCGTGGCCCGAGTCGACATCGACCACGTCGAACGAGGCACGCCTCAACAAGCGCGTCAGCATCTTGCGCAGCGTCGAGTCGTCATCCGCGATCAAGACCCGCGGTTGCAGGCTCGGCTCGGACCGCCGGAGCGGTGCACCCTCGGCGAACGTCGCCGCGGCGACCGCATCGCGGAGCTGACTCGGCGTGAACGGCTTCGCGAGCACCTCGCTCGAGCGTTCGCCGCTCGGGCCGAGCGAGCTCGACGGGAAACCCGACATCAAGATCACCTGGAGCTGCGGCCGGAGCTCGCGCAACGTGCGCACGAGCAGATCGCCGCGCTCGTCGGACAGCGCGATGTCGATCATCACGACGTCGATCGTCCCGTCATGAGTGACGCAGATCTGGCGCGCTTCTTCGCCGCTGACGGCCTCGAGTACCGTACAACCCGCATCGCCGAGCACGCGCGCGGCCACCGTGCGCAACTCGTCTTGCGCATCGACGAACAGCACCGTCACGGGACGGAGTCTTTTCGGCGGAGTCGGCACATCTTCGACGGACACCACGAAGGTGTCCGTCGCGGTCGGAATCCGAATCCTGAACGTCGTGCCGTGGCCGCGTTCGCTGTAGACGTCGATCGCGCCGCCGGCTCGCGCGACGATGCCATGCACGATCGCGAGGCCGAGCCCGGTGCCTTTGCCGGGCTCCTTCGTCGTGAAGAACGGATCGAAGATCCGCTTCTGGTGCTCGGGCTCGATCCCGGGACCGGTATCGGTGACGGAGAGCATGACGTAGCGGCCGGGCGCGAGCCCGTGCAGCGGCGCGGCCTCGCTATCGAGCTCGACCGTCGACGTCTCGATCGTGACACGACCCGTCCCGTGCAGCGCGTCGCGAGCGTTGACGACGAGGTTGATCAAGACCTGCTCGAATTGCGACGGATCGACGACCACCGTCGGGACGTCGCCTCGCTGGACGTTCAGCGTCACCGACCCACCGAGCAGGCGCCGCAGCGACGGCGTGAATCCTGCGATCAAGTCGTCGAGCGAGATCGGCTTGGGCGACGCGGCGCCCTGGCGACTCAACGACAGGAGTTGACGTGTGAGCTTGGTCGCGCGTTCGACGGCGAGCCGGATCTCGGTGGCGTCGTGACGGCGCGGGTCCGTAGCGTCGAGGGTCTCTTCCAGCATGCAGGCATAGCTCTGCACGACGGTGAGGATGTTGTTGAAGTCGTGGGCGACGCCGCCGGCGAGCCGGCCCAGCGCCTCCATCCTGTGAGCGTGCTCGAGCCGGCTAGACATCAGCGTCGATCGCCTCGAGTCGAGCGTCTACGAACGTGCGCAGTCCTTCGAGATCGATCGGCTTCTCGAGGCTCGGATTCTTGTGGGTATCGAGAAACTCGCGCGCCTGTTCGGTGAACGCGCCACCGGTGATGAACACCATCCGCCTCGCCATCTCCGGCACGCGCGCGACGAGCTCGGCGTGGAGATCCATGCCCGTCATGTCGGGCATCATCAGATCGCAGATCACCAGATCGAAGCGCTCGCCACCCTCGATCAGCCGGAGTGCATGGCGCGGATCGGTCAGCATCGTGACGTCATGGTCGCGCCCGAGTGCGCGCCGAAACGTCGTCGCGACGAGCAGCTCGTCGTCGATCACCAGGATCTTGCGCCGCCGCGGATCGCGCACCGCGGGCCGAACCACGCTCTCCACGCGCTCGACGCTGTGGGAGGGCGGTAACAGCACCGCGAACGTCGTGCCGACGCCGGCCGTGGACTCGACGGTGATCTCGCCGCCGGCCGCGACGACCAACTGATGACAGATCGCGAGCCCGAGTCCGGTGCCGACGCCGATCGGTTTGGTCGTGAAGAACGGCGTGAAGATCTTCGCGACCAGCTCCGGCGTCATGCCGCAGCCGGTGTCGGTCACCGAGACCCGAACCCGACCATCCGGCGCGACCCCGATCCCGATCCGGATCTCGTTCTGACTCGCGCGCCCTTCGGGGATGGCCTGGGCCGCGTTGACGACGAGATTGAGGAACACCTGACCGAGCCGTGACTCGTTCGCGTAGACCTTCGGCGTCACGTGGTAGTCGCGGACCAACGTCGCGCGATGACGGATCTCGTTCCACACCATGCGCACCGACGACTCCATCACGTGCTCGACATCGACCTCTCCACCGGTCTCCTCGTCGCTGCGCGAGAACAGCTTGAGGTCGCGAACGATGTCGCGCACGCGCTCCGCCGCCTCCTTGCCGTCGCGCAACAGCTCGCCGAGCTCCAGGAAGTCGACCTCGGCGTGATCGTGGCGAATCCGCCGCAGATCGGTGATCGCCATCTCGAGATTTCCGAGCACCGACATCAGCGGATTGTTGATCTCGTGGCCGACGCCGGCCGCGAGCGTGCCGAGCGACGCCATCCGCTCGCTGACCAGCATCCGGGTCTGTGCGGCGCGCTCGATCGTGACGTCGCGAAACACGGCGACGGCACCATGCGCCGATTGGTCGTCACCGAGCGGGCGCGCGTTGATGCTCAACCAGGTCTCGGTCTTGTCGAGCGAGACTTCGGCGCGATCGACCGACTCTCCGCGCAGCGCGCGCGCGAGCGGAAATTCCGGCCGATCGATCACCTGCGCACGCAGGTCTTCGGCCGCGACGTGAAGGATCGACGTCGCCGCCTGATTCCAGTGCGTGACGGCGCCATGCTCGTCGGAGACCACGACGCCCTCCGCCATGCTGTCGAGGATCGAGCGCAGGACCGTCGCGTTCGCACGGGCCGCTCGTTCCGAAGCGTCCTTCGCCTGGAACGACCGCGCGAGCGCGAGAGCGAGGCTGATCTGGCCGGCCACCGCCGCGACGAACGCGATCCGGTCCGAGGGCTGAAACTCGAGCGAGCGTGACATCGTGACCAAGGCCCCGAGCGGCTGACCCTTGTGGCCGAGCGGCGCGATCGTCAACGAGCGCGCGCCGGTGCGGTCCAACAGTGTTCGAAACTCGCCCTCCGGGTGGGCCTCCGAGGGCACCGTGACCAACGACTGACTCGCGATCGCCGCGTCGAGCAGGTCGCGATGGCCGAAGAACGCCGTGACGTCGGCGTCGGACCAGCTCTCCATCATCCCGAACCGCACGCCCCGCAGCTTGTCGTCGTCGAGGAGGTACATGGTGCCGAGCGAGATGCCGCCGGCGTCGAAACACGAGGCCAGGATCTGGTGCAGCGCACCTTCGATATCGTGCTCGGTGGCGACGGCTTCGGAGATGCCGCTGAGCACCGACAGCTCCGCGGACAGCAACGAGCATCGTTGGCTCATGCCCGCGTGCATCGCGACCTGGCGCTCGAGCTGGTTCATCATCCGGCGAATGCGCTCGCGCTCGAGCTCCGGATCGAGCGTCGCGGTCTGCGATCGGCGCACACGCGTAGTTCCGACCTTGTTATGCAACAGCTCGATCACGTCGCGGAGCTCCGGCGTGCGCACGAGCATGTCGTCGGCGCCGGCGCGACGCGCGAGGCTCTTGTCCTCGGAGTCGAGGTAGCTGTTGCTGATCAGCACGATCGGGATCTGGGAGATCGAGGGATCGCTGCGAACGGCCATGCACAAGCCGAAGCCGTCGAGGCGCGGCATCAGGACATCGGAGACGATCGCGTAGGGACGAAGCTCGCGCGCGCGTTCGAGGGCTTCCTGGCCATCGGCGGCGGTCGTCACCTTGAAGCCGGCACGCTGGAGGCGCAGCGCGACCATCTTGCGTTGGACGGCATCGTCGTCGGCGACGACGAGCGTTCTCACCGTCCCGTCCCCTCGCGGTGTCGGCGCGGGGTCGACCGGCGGCAGATACCCCTTCACGATCTGCAGGAGCCGCGACGGTTCGATCGGTTTGGTCACGACATCGTCGAAGCCGACCTCCGAGAGCCGCGCCTCGTCATGCACCGACAATATTCCGGAGAACGCGAGGATCGGGACGTCGCTGCCGTTGGGTAACGCGCGGAGCTTGTGAAACAGCTCGAAGCCGTCGATGTCGGGCAGCAGCATGTCGAGCAGGATCAGGCTCGGCCGGCGCTCGAGATACAGCGCGAGCCCGGTCGCGCCGTCGGGCGCATCGATGACCTGATAGCCATCCTTCTCGAGCGTGTAGCGCACGAGCTTGCAGGTGATCGGGTTGTCCTCGACCAGCAGGATCGTGGTCACGAGCCGCCTCGCAGATGACGTGCCGCCATCGCCCTGAACGACCCGCCACCGAACATCGACCAAAGCGTCTCATACAGACGCGGGTGCGCCTAGAGATCCATCGTTGGTTCACCGTGAGTGCGGTGGCGTCACACTGCGTCCACGAGACCCACAGTGTCCCCCCGACGTTCCCATCGAATTCACACTTCGCAACACGTAAACCGTGAGCATGATGGAAGCGATGGACGTGAGTGGCGGCGACCGCGCAACCCCGACCGGCGTTGCCGACCTGATCCTGGGCATCGCGGTGGAGGTCGACGCGCCGCTCTACCTCGAGCCGGACGGTTCCAACTACGTGCTGCGCGTGGAGCACGGCGGGATCGAGCCGATCGAATTCGGGGCGAGGCTCGCACATGCGACGATCGCTCGGCTCGCGTTCGTGGCCGAGCTCGATCTGTCCTCGCCGAGAGCCGTCAGCGCGACGGTGGCGATCCGGAGCGCGGGACGGGATCGCCAGGTCGTCGTGACGGTGCGCCCGGGGCTCCGCGCGGACGTCATCGCACTTCCGGATCCGGCGTCGCGCGTGCTCGGCCGGCGCGGTGATCCGGTCGAGGGTGATCACATCGGCAACTACAAGGTCCTCGACCGGCTCGGCGAGGGCGGCATGGGGACGGTCTATCGCGTCGAGCACCGCTCGCTCGCTCGCTCGTACGCGCTCAAGGTCCTGCGACCTCGCGTGATCGACCGCGATCCGGAAGCGGCGCAACAGTTCCTTCGCGAAGCGCGGCTCGCGGCGCGGATCCATCATCCTCACATCGTCGACGTCTTCGATTTTGGCTACCTCGCGGACGGCCGGCCCTATCTCGTGATGGAGCTGCTCGAAGGCGAGAGTCTCGCCGACCTCGTCGATCGCGAGGCGCTGATGCCGAGCGAGGTCATCTCGATCGGACGCCAGCTCGCGTCCGCACTCGCCGCGGCTCACGACGTCGGCGTGATCCATGCCGATGTCACGCCCGCGAATGCGTTGCTCGCGAAAGGCGGCGTCAAGCTCGTCGATTTCGGCCTCGCGCGGCTGCGCTCCGACATCGACGACATCTCGCACGACTTCGTGCTCGGCACCCCGGCGTACATCTCGCCCGAGCAACTGCGCGGGCTTCCCGCGACCGAGCACTCCGATCAATATGGACTCGGCGCCGTGCTGTTCCACCTCGTCACCGGATCGCAGCCGTACTACGCGGCCGAGGTTCGCGCGCTGTGCATGATGCACCTCGACGCTCCGATCCCACCGATCAAGAGCCCGTACGGAACTCTTCCGACGCGGCTCGGGGAGCTGATCACGCGGTGCCTGCAGAAGACGCCCCAGGCGCGATTTCCCGACATGCACGCGGTGGTCGCCGAGCTCGACGAGGTCGAGAGAGTGTCCAAGCGTCGTGACTGGACGAAATGGCTAGGCCGATGACGACGATCCTCTGCGTCGATGACGATCCGAATGTCCTCACCGTCCTCGGGCGAGTCCTGCAGCGCGATGGCGTGGAGGTTCGTACGACCGAGTCACCGACCGATGCGCTCGCGTGGATCGCGCACGACGACATCGCCGTGTTGATCTCCGACTACGACATGCCGGAGATGACCGGCGCCCAGCTGTGCGGTCAGGCCAAGCGGTTGCGACCGGAGACGGTGCGCGTGCTGCTGACCGGCCAGCGCGATCTGCAGACCGCCGTCGAAGGCATCAACCAGGGCGAGGTGTTCCGCTTCGTCTCGAAGCCATTCGATCACGGCGCGCTGCGCGAGGTCGTGAAAGCCGCGCTCGAGCGCCATCGCGAGCTCGTCGCGCTGTCGGGCGATCGCGCCAAACGCGAACGAGCCGCCGCGATGCGCGAGGCGATCGAGCGCGAGTATCCGGGAATCACCACGGTGAACCGCGACGCCGATGGCCACTACGCCGTGCCCGAGGCGCGCGCGTTTGCGGCAGAGCTCGGCGTGACGGACCTCGTCCAGGTGTTGGTGGCGCGATCGAACGCTCGTTGACTACGGCGTCGTGATGTCGGGCGAGATCCGCTGCGGATCGCTCGCCACGTGCGTGCCACTCGAGAACAACACGATGAAGCCGGCGCCGCCACCACCGCCACCACCGCCGTTCTGATTGCCGGCGACTCCCGGCTGACCATCGTTGTTGTTGCTGTTACCGGTGCCACCTATCGAGCCCCCCGCGGCGCTGCCGCCGGGCGCAGGAACCGTCGGCGCGGCGGATTGTCCTCCGGCCCCACCGTCGCCGCCCGCGCCGCCACCGCCACCACCACCGCCGCCGTTCGCATTCAGGATCCCGCTGCTGACGGGAAACGCGAACGTCATCGTGTCGAACGCGATCAGTCCGCCCGTTCCGCCGCCACCACCGCCACCGCCGGACGACAGACCATGTCCACCGTCGCCGCCATTGCCGCGCGCGTCGATCGCGCCGACGGCGCCGAACGCGATCAACGGCGATGCGAGATAGATCGCGCCACCACCGAATCCGCCGGCACCCGGCGCCGAACCCATCCCGGTACCGCCGTTGCCTCCCGGGCAGCCGGCGCGCAAGCTCGTCGGAGGCACCTCCGGTGGCAACACCGTCGCGCTCGTTCCCGAGTTACCCGCGCCGCCGGCGCCACCCGCCGTCTGCCCCGACGCGCCGGGCCCTCCTCCTCCGCCACCGGTCAGCGATGTCGCACCCGGCGGAGCTTGCTGACATGACGACGTCGCTGCGCCGGGGCCGGCGACCTGGGTGGTGACGTTGCGGGTCGACGACGCGTCGAGCAACGCATTGATCGTGATCGAGCCCGACGCGACGAGCACGAGCGGGCGATCGCCGACGACGTGCACGTCGCCCGCGATCGTGAGCGCGCGAGCCACGATCGTGCACTGCGTCGCATCATTGCTACAGCGCGGGTCGCTCGCGGTGTCCAGGGTCTGAGCGTCGAGCACGAGGTCGGTCGCGTCGCTCGCGACGCAGGTCAGGAACCAACCAGCCGAGGCTTCGCCGTAGTGGCCGATGTTCACGCAGCCCGCATCGTTGCCATCACCCGCGGCGGCATCGTGCAGCTTCGGCGTGTCGAGACCGAACACCGCATCGCATCCGGCGAGCGCTAGCAGGAGAGCGACGCACTTCATTCGAAGATCATGGTGCCACGAACGGCTTCAAGAAGGCCGTCACGGCCGTCCAGGACGCTTCGCGGTCGGGCTGGGTCGGCCACAGCGTGCTCGAACCGTGGTGACCCGCGGTCGCCGGGACGAACGTCGTCAGCTTCGCCGGATCGATCGCGGCCGCGATCGGTGCCCACTCGCCGGCTTCGCTGTGCGCCGACGTGATGAACACCGGCACGGTCAGCGTCTTCGCATGCTCGGCGACCCAGGTCTTGGACTTGCCCTGATCGTCGAAGTATTCGCCGGGCGAGAACGACAGCACCGCATCGGCATGGAGCTCGGTGCCGAGCACGAGGACGAGCGCGCTCGAATACGAGCTCCCCCACACGAGCAACTTGCCCTGCGCGAGCGTCCGCGCCTGTGCGACCGCGGCCTTCAGGTCGGCGATCGCGTCGACGTAGTTCGTCGGCTTGCCGAGCTTGCACGCGGACGCCGCCGTCTCGTTGCCGACACCTCCGGTCGCTTCGCCGGAGCGCGCGTCGACCGCCATCGCGTTGAAGCCGAGCTGGTTGAGCCGCGGCGCGATCGTGCGGTACTCGCCGCGGCTGTAGCCGGCTTGATGGAACAGCACGATGAACGGCGCCGTCGCCGGCAACGGCGCGTAGACGTCCGCGGTCACCGTGACGCCATCGCCGGCGGGAAATTGGATCGTGCGGACCCCCGCGGGCGCGGTTGCGGTCGTCGGAGCGCCGCAGGTCTCGTGCGGACTCGAGTGACAGGCGAGCAAGACCACGAGCACGAGCGCTTTCACGCTCCGGAGTCTACCTCCGCAAGCGCGAGCTACGCGACCTGGCTCGCCACCAGCGTGGCGTAGCGCTGCGCGCGTGCGTCCCACGCGTAGACGTTCGGTCCACCGACCACGTCGAGGTCGCGCAGGCCAAACTTGATCGCGCGGAAGCCGTCGGTGACGGGCAGCTTCTCGACGACGCGGATCCGCGCCGGGCGCGCGTATTCAGGCAGCGCCTGGACCGCCGCCGACAGCGCGTCGAGATCGAGCGTGGTGTTCGCGTGCAGTTGGATCGCGGCGATCGGCTGCTCGACGCCGTCGTGGTCGCGGCCCGCCGCGATACACAGCTCGATGCCGATGTACGCGTAGAGTGCGTCCTCGATCTTCGTCGACGCGACCACGCCGGCCTTGGTCCGCACCCTCTGGCCCGCACGATCGAGGAAGTGGTAGTCGCCCTCGGCATCGACCGACATGAAGTCGCCGGTGACGAACCACGTGTCGCCGCGCTCGAACGCATCGTGGAGCACGCGCTTCGGATCGATGTGCGCGATGTCGCTACCGGCGCGCGACAACTGGGCGACCAGCATGCCGGGCTCGTCGAGGCGCGCGTGGATCAACAGGCCATGGCCGTCGCGCACGAAGTCATCGCTCGCGTCGTCCCACGCGGCGGCGGCGACGTGAGCGGAGCCGGGCAGCGGGCGGCCGACCGAACCGATCTTCTTGCCGGCGGTGTTCGCGAGCACGGCGCTCGCTTCGGTCGACGCGTAGAGCTCGAGCACACCGACCGGACCGAACCGATCGACGAGGCGGCGCCAGACATCGGGACGCATGCCGGAGCCGGCGAACAGGCGGACCGGATTGTTCATCTCGCCGAGGACCGGTGGCGCGTCGACGAGGCGCCGGCACATCTCGCCGGCGTAGAACACGACGTTGACGCCGTAGCGACGAACCTCGTCCCAGAACGTCTGGGGCTCGAACCGCGCGGCGAGAGCGAGGCGCGCACCGGACGCGAGGGCGCTGCCGGCGGCGACGAGCGTGCCCGACGGGTGATGCAGTGGCAGGCAGCAATAGACGGTGTCGCGCGTGGTCAGCGTCGCGGCCGCGGCCGCGCCGAGCGCGGAGAACGCCCAGCGGCGATTCGTGATCCGCGTAGCGCGAATCGGTTCGTTCGCGCCCGACGAGACGAAGATCATCGCGAGGTCGCGCGCGCGACCGGCGTCGGGCTTGTACCAGGCAGGGAGCGTCACCGTCGCCGGATCGATCGTCTCCATGTCGATCACGCCGGCGGGGATTTCACGCTTCGCGCGGACCTCGCCGGGCAGCGCGTCGCCTTGCTCGCCGACACCGCCGAGTACGAGCACCTTGATCGCGGTGATCGCTCGCGTGCGCGCCGCGTTTTCGGGATCGACGATCACGACCTCGGCTTCGCCGATCGCTAACGCGCGCGGCAGGTGGTCATCGGAGACGTCGGGCGACAGCAACACGCCGACGGCACCGAGCCGGTTGATCGCGCCGACGACGGAGAGCTGCGACGGCCGCGACTTCATCATCACGCCGACCCGCATGCCGGGCTTGACGCCGCACGCGATCAGCCCGCGCACGACGGCGTCGACCCGGCGGTTCGCATCCGCGTAGCTGAACGCGCGACCGCGCCACAGGAAGAACGTACGCTCGCCGATCTTCGCCGCTTGATCCGCGAGCGTCTTGCCGAGCCCGATCAGCGAATCGTCCTGGAGGTTGCGCAGCTTGTTGAGCCGGGGGACCTGCCAGCGCGCGTTGTCGAGATAGTGACCGAGGTCTTCGCCGAACGCTTCGATCCGATCGAGCGCGATCCGCGCGGTCTTCTCGAGCACGTCCTTCGCGACGTCGAACGTCGAATCATCGCCATGCCCAACGTCAGGATCGTCGTCGTCGAGCTCCGGCTCGCGTGCGAAGGGATCGGGGACGTTCGCGGCGCGGACATCGATCGCGGTCGGCGGCAGCTCGCCCGCCATCCACGCGACGACGCCGGGCCACGTCACGGTCAGTGCGGTCGAGCCGACGACGAGCCCGAAGTGACCGGCCTTGACCGGTACCTCGTACATCTTCGCGACGTGCGGCGCGGCACGGCGGATGCCACGCACCGAGCCCGGCCGGCCCATCTCGTCGCGACTGCCGACGAAGTACAGGATCGGGCACGTCAGATCGGCGAGCGAGACGCTGTGGCCATCGATCACGAAGCCGCCGGAGGCCATGCGATTGCCGACGATCACCTCGTCGACGAACTTGCGAAACGCCGGTCCCGGCCACGCGACGAAGCCCTGACCGCCGAGGAACAGCCGCTTGGCCTCGCGCTTCTCGAGCGCCGAGCGGTCGTGCAGGTTGCGCACGAAGTCGAACAGTTGAACGATCTCCTTGCGCGCCGACAGCAGCTTGAACCCGGTCGACGTGAAGTTGCCGGGCAGGCCCTCGATGTGGGACAGCGGCCACTGCAGCATCGTGCGCAGGCCCGCGGTCAGGCGTTCGGTGATGTCTTCGTCGAGCGCGAGCTGGCGATGCAGATCGACCGGCGAGCCCATGGTGATGATCGACGCGAGCCCGGCGGATTTGCGAAACGCCGCCGCCTGGTAGCAGAACATGCCGCCCTGCGAGTAGCCGGCGAGGTGGACGTCGTGACCCGTCGCCGCGCGCACGCGATCGATCGCGTCGGACACCGCGCGCACGTGGTCGTCGAGCGTGCGGTCCATGCCGCCCTCTTCACGCTCGGGCGCACCGAAATCGGCGAGCCAGACATCGATGCCCTGGCGTGCGAGATAGGCGACCGCGCTGACATCGGGGGAGATGTCGTAGACCTCCGACGCGATCATCAGCGGCGGGATCAACAACAGCGGTGCGGCCACTCCGGCGGGGCCGCCGGGGTCGGTCGCGTAGCGGCGCAGCCGATAGACACGCTCCTCGTGGATCACCTCGAACGGCGCACCGTACGGCGCGGTCAACCGACCGGCGCGGGCGATCTCGAGCGCGTTGTCCCAAGCGAGGCCGAGCCGGCGAAGCCGCCGAGCGATCCAGACCTGGCGACGCCGCCGAGACGACGCCATTATCCAGCGTCGCCGGCCAAGCGGTAGCCGACGCCGCGCTTGCTCTCGATCAAGTCATCCGCCTGCACCGTGCCGAGCTTGCGGCGGACGCGATGCACGAGCTCGCGCACGTTCTCGCTATCGGCTTGCACCGACTTGAATGCGAGTGCATCGGCGATCTCGTGCCACGCGACATACGCGAGCTCGATGTCGCCGACGATTCGCCGGCGCTCGACCAGCAGTTGCAACAGGCCGAACTCCATCGCTGCGAGCTCGATCGACGCATCCTCGACGCGCAGCACGCCGCCGTCGACGCGCTGACGCAGATCGAGCGCGGTGCCCTTGGGCGTGGTGACTTTCGCGCTGAACACGAGCTCGTCGCGGCGCGTCGGTGCGGTACGTCCCGAGCCGCGAGGCGCTTCCATCTTCGGCAGGGTCTCGGGCCAGAAGTAGAACTTCACGTCGCCGAGGCGGATCACCGAGCCGTTCGCGAGCACGGCATCGGCCGAGCGCTGGTCGTTGACCTCGGTCCCGTTGCGGCTCGAGTTGTCGATGATGTGCCAGGCCCCGTTCTCGATCTTCGTCGTCGCGTGCTCGCTCGACACCGAGGCGTGCAGCACGGCGAGGTCGGCGCGCGGGTCGCGACCGATCTTGGTGCCGTCCGCGAGCGCGTGCGCACATCCCCACGCATCGACCAACGACGCCACACCGCTGGGGACTCGCGAGAAGACCTGTTCGCTCGTAATGCCCGGAGACGCGATCGCCACGCCATGAGCTGTACAGAGCAACCCGATCGAGCGAGGCGACGAGCACAAGAGGCAGTTCGCCATGCGAACCGAAACATCTCGCGGTTTTGGTGGAGTAGCAAGCAACCCCTCACGCAACGGACCAGACAACACGGTCTTTAGAACGTGCCTCCCGACATCACACCGAGTTGGCCGTTCGGGCCGATCATCGGAGCAAAGCTCGTCGAGGTGCCATCACCTCGCGACGCCGACGCCGACAGGTACTTCGAATCGGGTGGCAGGTCGCGGGTCAGCAAGATTCCAAGAGCGAAGCCACCCCACAGACCGCCGGTCATCGCGCCGGTCACGATGCTCGGATTCTCGTCGGTCGTGCTGCCGCCGTTGCGCGGCTGCGCGATCGTTCCCGCGACGAGACCACCGGCGAGTGCGCCGATGAACGTCGAAGCGAACACGAGCTTCGATCGCTTCGGCGACCAATCGAGGTGCGGCGCGACGATCGCACCGATCAGCGCGCCACCATCGAGCCCGAGCGCGAGCGTCGTGTTCTCGAAGCCGCCGTAGTTGCCATCGCGATTGGCGGTGACCGCCGTGAGCAGCGCGGTGGAGCTACCCATCAGCATCAGGTTGCCGACGAACAGCGACTGGCCATTCGTGAGCTCCGCGTTCTCTCCGTAGATGAACCCGCCGGCCGCGCCGATCGCGCTGCCGAGCGTGAGCAGCCCCATCACCGACGCGGCGTCGTGATAGTTCGCCGGCTGGATCAACAGCGCACCGTTCGAGATGCCGAGCATGAGCCCGATCGTGGTCGAGTGCGCGGCGCCGGCCGTGACGTGAAACTTTTGCGTGAGTAAATATCCGACGCCACCACCACCCGCAACACCACCGGCGATCAGCAGCGAGATGCCGTTGCCATCGGTGATGTCCTGACGCACGGCCAGGTCGACCGCCGCGAGCACGCCGACGGTCGCGAAGTCCGCGATCACTTCACCGTCGTGAAAGTGACTCGCTTGGGTCGGCTGCGATTCGGTCGGCGCGTTCGGTTGGTAGCTGAAATACGGGCGCGGTGCCGCAGGCGGCTGCGGCTGCGGCTGCTCCTGCGGCGCTTGAGACGGGTACGGTTGCGGCGCCGGACCCACGGCTACACCACCTTGTGGAGCAGGTGCCGGTTGCGGCGGCGGCGGTGGTGCCGCTTGCGGCTCCGGCAGCTGATACTGCGGCCCTTGCTGCTGTGGTCCTTGCTGTGGTCCTTGCTGTTGCGGCGCCTGTTGCGGCGCCTGTTGCTGCGGGCCGTTGGCGTACTGCGGTTGCGCTTGTTGTTGCGGCGGCGGCAGACAGCCAGCAAACACCCCAAACGTCACGACGAATCGCGTTGCACCCATAACAACCAGTATCGGTCGAATCGATGATCGATGCCAGCCAGGCAACCGTGAGGATGTGGTTTGCCCGGTGAGGCGGTAGTCAGGGCGTATAGAGATAGGCGATCTGAATACACTGGCCCGCAGCGTCGACGCCGGGTTCCGCATTCTCGACGATCGCGCACAACTGGTTCAGGCCACGGAACAACTTCGCATTCAACTTCACCATCGCGATTCCATTCTGCGGAATCAGGACCGTCGACGGTCCGTGTGACTGCGAACCATCGAAGTTGTTGATGTAGTAAATCATGTTGTGCTGCGGCTGACCGATGACGGTGACCGTCGCCGCTTCGTCGCGGACGATCATCGGCGTCGACGTCATGAAGGTCGGCCCGCGGTACACGCTGTTCGGTGTCAACGTGCCGGTGATCATGTTCGGCGCATCGACGCGCAGGCGTCCCGGATTCCCGGCGCTGCCTCCGCTGACATCGACCATTCCGTACGTCGCCGATTGGCCGGAGCGCAGCAGCACGACACCACCGGTGCCGGCGCCACCCGGGTTGCCCGTCGTCTTCCCCGGCGCGCCTTTGACTTGGATGCCGGCGATCTTGAGGTCGGCACCGGCCGTGATCTCGACCGCTCCACCACCTGCACCACCATCGCCACCGGCGGCGAGGGTACCGCCGTTGCCGCCGCCACCACCGCTGCTCGCGTTGAGGCCGCCGACGGTCGTCAGCTGATCGTTGCCGACGAAGGTACCGGCAGCACCACCGGCGGCACCACCACCCGGGCCTCCTCCACTCGTGCCGGCTCCCGACAGGATCGCACCACCTGTACCGCCGGCGCCGCCATCGACTCCCGGCGTCGTCAAGCTCGCGTTGAACATCGAGAGCCCTGCGATCGAGATCGACGTCGTTGCGTGCAGCACGAGTGGATTGCTCGATGCCGGCGCCGAGATCGTGCCGGTCAAGTCGACGTACGAGTACAGCGGCGGCGGCGTGGGTGGCGAGACCGGTGTGATGACCGCGGTCGCCCCGGTCAGCTCGTCGAGACCTTGGACCTGGAGGACCGCTTTGTTATCAGGAGTCGCGGACAGCGTCTGGCTCACGAGTCCATTGACGGTGTTCTGCGTGACGGTGACATCGAAGCGGACGTAGTCACCCGCATGGAGAGCTGGGTCGACGGGGATCGTGACCGGGACGGCGAGCATGTCGCCATCGGCAGCAACGTCGAGCATCGTGTTATCGACCGTGACCGTCGCGGTCTTGCTCTCACCTGCGTGAACCGTGATCGCGACGCTCGTCTGATCCTTCACGATCTGGTTGCCGCTGATCACGAGCACGGCTTGCCGGCTCGGACCGCCGAAATCCATCGTGCCGATCTTGCCGGTTCCGCCCTGGCCTTCGAGGAAGATCGCGGGCGAGACCGCATCGAGATGCAGCATCGACGGATCGGCGTCGGCGATGATCTCGGCGTCGACCTCGGGTGTGCCGTCGATCGCGCGATTGATGTGGTCGGGGTTGTAGATGAACGAACAACCCGCGACACCGAGCACGAGTAGGGACGAGGCTAGTTTACGCATGCCGTTTTCGTTACTTCTTGCGTGCGAGCCGCGCATGAATATCGTCGAGGGTCTTCTTCGCCGCGTCGCGACTCGGTTGCGACGCCGCGGCGCTCATGTAGCTGATCGCGTTGTACTCGTTCTGGAGGTCGGCGATGTTGTTGACGCCGTTGATCAACGAGTACGTCTTGAGCTCGGCGCCGACCGTCTGCCAGTGCGTGCGAAACGCCGAGGCGTCGTAGACGGCGATCGGCGGTGGCACCGGCCTGGTCGTCTTGATCACGGGCGTCTCGACCCTGATCACCGGCGGCGGCTCGAGCTTGATCACCGGCAGTTGTTTCTTGACGATCGGTGTTTGCGTCGTCTTGACCTTCGGATCGACGACCGGCGGCGTCGTCTCGATCACCGCCGGCGGCGGCTCGACGTTGACGACCGCCGGAGGCGGCGGGGGCGTCTCGACCATCGCGATCGGCGCTGGTGTGGGTGCGGGTTTCGGAGCGTCGTGCATCGCGACGATCGCGATTCCGGCGACGCCGAGGAACAGCGCGGCGACGAGCGCGGCCATCAGCCACAGCCGCTTGGGCTTGTGCTGGACCTCGATCGCGAGGCTCTCGAACTGGAGGGGCTCGCTGACGCGCGGCGCGATCTCGACGCCCGACGGCGGCGTCTGCGCGCGCACCGCGACGGCGTTGCTCATCGTCGGCGCTTTGATCGGCGGCGGGAACGTGCCGGGATAGTCGTTCGACAGGTGACGGGTCTGGGCCGGCTCGGTCGACCGCACCGTCCGTGCGACCGCGGTCGGAACACCGAGCTCGGCGGCGGCTGCTTCGCGATCGTTCTCGATCAGGCCGAGCAGCGTGATCGCGACCTTCGCGGTGGCCGGGCGCTGATCGCGCCGCTTCAGCATCAGCCGGCGCGCGAACGCCTCGAGCAGCGGATCGACCTCGAGGTAGGGCACGCGGTCGGAGATCTTCGGCGGATCGAGCAACAGGTTGGCGCGCGCGACCTCGGCGCCGTGACCATCGAACGGCAACTTCCCGCACAGCATCTCGTAGATCATGATGCCGAGCGCGAACAGGTCGATGCGGTGATCGATCGGATCGTTGACCGCTTGCTCGGGCGCCATGTAGTGCGGCGTGCCGAGCACGAGGCCGTTCGTCGTGAGCCGGCCGGTGCCGTTCGTGGGGTCGCCACCCTCGCGCAGGATCGCGATCCCGAAATCGACGATGCGCGGCACTTCTTCGCCGTGCGCATCCTTCTCGACGATCACGTTCTCGGGCTTGAAGTCGCGATGGATCAGGCCGGCCTCGTGCGCGTGAAACAGCCCCTCGAGCAGCTGGCGCGTGAGGTTGATGATGCGCTCGGCCGGCATCGGCGCTTCGCTCAGGAGGGTCGCGAGGTCGTGACCCTCGGCGAAGTCCATCACCATGTAGCGCAGGCCGTCGGTGGTCTCGCCGACATCGACGACGCCGATCACGTTCGGATGGTGCAGCCGACCGGCGAGCTCGGCTTCGCGCTCGAAGCGCTGCAGCGTCTTGTCGTCGGCGAGCAGCCGCGGGTGGAGCACCTTGACGGCGAACGGCCGGCCGACCTTGATGTGACGCGCGCGATAGACCGAGCCCATCGCGCCCTCGCCGAGCCGCGATTCGATCTGATAGCGATTCGCGAGCACCTCGCCGATCAACTTGTCGACGCGTTGCGAATCTGCGCGCGCCTGGTCCGCGCGGATTCGGTCCGACATCAGAATCTCCCGACGTAGAACACGCTGGCGCCGGCCCCGGACTCGGCGGGCGCGGCGATCACGTGCGGAGCTTCCGCCGACGTCACGAAGATCACGCCGGTCGCGATCGCAGCACCGATCGCGGTGACCCAACCGAGATCCGCCGCGAGGTCCGCGTGACGGATCGAGTCCTTCTGGGCGTCGGTGCAGGTGTTCTTGTTGTTCTCGCAGGTGTCGTACTTGCCGCGCGCGGACAGGCCGAAGCCGATGCCGAGGCCGAGGCCGACGACCGCGACGCTGCTGGTGATGATCGCGGGCGTCGTGACGTGGCGCGGCTTACCGTCGACGAGCTTGCCTTCGAGCGAGACGGCGCTGCCGAGCTTGGCCTTGGGACGCACCGTCGCATCGGGCAGGAACTTCGTCGCGGCTTCGCGAAACCGCGCCTTCGCATCGGCATCGATCGTCGAGGTCAGCGACACGCTCGGGCGGTTGACGCTCTTGCCGGTCGCAGGCTCGACCCAGGTCGAGTCGACTTGCAGCGAGCCGGTGCCACCGGCATCGACCATCGCCACGAACAGGATCTGTTGCGCGCCCGTCGCTTTCGCGACCTCGGCCGCACACGTGGGCTGCGTCGCGCAGTCCGCCGGAAGATCCGCGCGCAGCGTGCGGCGAACATCGAGGCCGCCGATCGCATCGACGATCAACTCCGCGCTCAGGCCCTCCGCGAGATCCGCGGCCAGCGCATCGACGCGTTGCGCATCGAGGTTGACCGCGGCGACCGGGACCACGACGACGCGGGGGCCGTTCGCCGGATCAGCGTGAGCCGCACTCGTCGCCATCAGCACGAGCGCACCGAATGTCCAGGACCTCATCTTCAGCACCAAGCTTAAAGGTACCTCTTCCGAGGAGCCACTCGGCTAGCTCTCTCTCACGCCTCACGCCCACTTTTCAGTTGCTTGGGTTTTTCCTTATCGAACAGGCGCTGGCGCCCACCCTTGCGATTGTATTGCAGTGCGTAAACCACACCTGCAATTCCCGACAGCGGCAACACGACCATCAGCACCGGCATCAACAGGAACGTCGGCAGGATCTTGGACGCGAGTGTACCCATCAGGACCCACAAGGCGGACGCCGGCACCGCCTCGCGCCACGAGCCCGCGTACAGCCAGCCCAGCGGTCCGAGCAGCATCGAGGCGACTCCCGACTTGATCCACGACTTCTCGCCCTTGCCGGGGGTTTTCTGAAGCTCTTGCTTCACGCGGTTCGCGCGACCGGCGAGCTCGAGCGCTTGGCCCAGCCCTTCGGTGCGATCGTCGAGCTCCTGATCGTCATCGTCGCGCGCGATCACTTTCTTCGCAGGCTTCTTCGTCGCGACCAACTCTTGCTGGCGGCGGCGCAGCTCGACTTGCTCGGCCTGCTGCGCGCGCAGCTTCTGCATCGCGACGTCTTTGCGCGCGCGCTGCGCATCTGCATCGGCCTTCACTTCGGCTTCGAGCGCTGCCATTCGCTCTCTCACCGCGCGATCGTCGTCGGCCACGTCTCAACTATGGCATGATCCAGTCCATGTCGCTGCGGCTCGGGTCCCTTGTCCTGGCATTCGCGATGGCCGTCGGTGCCGGCAGTTGCGGTGGTGCCACGTCCGACGCAAACGAGCCTCAAACGGCGCGCGAGAAGCAGTACGCCGAGGCGCAAAGGAACGGCGAGCTCGACGATCAGAAGCCCGAGAAGAAAGGCGGCTGGCGGTTCAAGGGCGATCGCAAAGACTGCCGCTACTTGTTCAACAGCAAGTGCTTCAAAGACGAACCCGCCGCGTGCAAGGCGGCGGGTTGTGGTGGTCCTGCGTGCTCGACGACGGGCGCGGGTCCCGCGACCGTGAGCTGCAGCAAGAAGTAATCAGGCTGCGTTGCGCGCGGCTTTGGGTGCGATCACCTTCGGGATCCGCACGCGCGGGCCGACGTGATACGTGAGGCGCTTGACGTTGCGATAGTACTCGCCGTCGATGATCGGCTCGAGCAGCTCTTTGCCGGTCGCTTCGAGCGTCATCTCGCGGCACGGCCGGTCGAGGATGTTGCGCCCCTTCATCTCTTCGCCACGCGCCATCCGCGGGATGTTGCGGATGATGCTCCACGGCGACGGCGTCCCGACGATCGCGTTCATCAGGCCCGGCTGATCGGCCTTGCCGAAGAACCGCAGCACGTTGCCGAGGTTGATCGACATCGACGCGACGTGGACGCCCGTGAAGCTCGAGCCCGGCAGCACCATGCCGTCGAGGGTGACCTTGCACTCGGTCGGCGCGAAGATCTCCTTCGCGAACGTGTTGAGGTTGCCGATCGCCGGCATCCGCGACAGCGGCGACAGCGCGATCGGCGCCGACGCGACGGTGTTCGCGACGATCTGCATGATCGTGCGCGGGTTCGGATCGACGTGCGAGTAGTACTTCGAGTAGAAGCGCTGGCCGATACCACCGGCCGCCGAGGCGAAGCCGTAGGTCCGGAAGGGCGTCTCGACGCCGTCGACCATCTGGATCCCGTCGATCACCATCGAGTCGACTTCGGTCTCGACGATGATCTTCGAATCCTCGATGTTCGAGCGCAGCATCGCGAGGATGCCTTCGGCGTCGCCTTCGATGCCGACGTTGTTCGCGACGAAATCGATCGTGCCGCCCTTGGTCGGGAGGGTCATCGGCAGCGAGAACCGCTGGTCGATGAACTCGTCCTCCTGGAGGACTTCCATGCCCATGCGCAGCATCCAGTGCAGCGCGCCGTCGCCGCCGTCAGCGACCCAGTAGCGAGCGCGCTTGCGCAGGAACTCGCGGAGCACGGGCTTGATGGACTCGAGCGAGTTGGTCTGGTGAACCTCACCCATGCTCCCGACGATGCGTTGGAGCCGCTCGGCCCGGTCGGGCTTGTTGCGGTTCTTCCGGCTGTTCGGGTTGGTGATAACGCCGATTTCCATGCGGCCCGACCAGATTGCATTTTCGGGCCCAAATGATGCGGTGCGTAACACCCGAGAATCACGAGGTGCGACCCGCGCAACCGGTGCGAACCGCGTAGGCCGTTACGCGTTTGCTGGAACCGCGGCGACGCGGCGACGCGGCGACGCGGCAACGACACGAATGTGCCGGCTTGGTGAAGCGTATTGTGGGTAGGTGCGAGGTTTCCTGCTCCTCGTCGGGATCGGCTCGTGTGGAGGCGCGGCCACGCCATCGGCGATGCCACGACCGAAGGCCAGCCCGGTCGCGTCGACGCACCACACCAACGCCCGACCCGCGATCGATCCGATCGTCGCGCTCGGCGATCCGGACAAGTTTCCGCACTCCTTCATCGTCCCCGGGCTCGCGCAGCTCGAGCTCGACAGCGCACAGGTCCAGGCGCCGCCGGCCGCGCCCGAGCTCGAGGTCACGATCCTCGACGAGCAAACCGCGATGGTCCGCGTCGCGGTGCGGCTCGACGGCGTCGCGTTCGCGCTGTGGACCGAACGCGCGCGCTTGCTCGGCATCGCCGTGCACGATCAGCAGATCAGCGAATCGCCGGGAAGCGGATTCTGGGATCCCTCGAGCGATGCGCCGTTCGCCGAGGTCCGCGCCGGCGCGCACGTCCGCATGCTCGGCCATCACGACACGTGGACGCAGGTCCGCTATCTCGGCGCGCTGGAGATCGATGGTTGGATGCCGGACGCGGCGCTCGAAGATCGGACGACCGAGGATCACTCGGCCGGCGGTCGGATGCCGACCGGCTTGCCGACACTGTTGACGACGCCGGGGACGGTCGTGCGCACCGACGCGAAGTGGGTCGCGCGCGAGCTCGCGGTGATGGCGAACGGCTACTTCCTCGACACGATCAAAGAGCTCGACGACGTGTGGTCGCAAGTTGGTTACGAAGACGGCGACATCCGCGTGCGCGGATTTGTCTCGCGACAAGATCCGCCGGGGCGCGTCCACAAACCGCACGAGGTCGAGGTCGCGACGCCGCCGATCACGGCGAATGCGACCGTCGCGAAGGGCACGTGTCTGTACGCGTCGCAACACGGTGAGCCGATCGGCTTCACCCTCGACGCTCACGCTGCGGAGGTCTCGTCGGGACGCAGCCCGAGTTGGTATACGCTCACGTTCGACACGCCATGGGGACCGCTCACGTTTGCAGCCACCGGTACGAGCGAGCACGATCTGTCGTCGTGTGGTCCGCCTGTTGCGCCGCCTACGCCGTAGCGTGCGGCGAGTCGCGGCCACCGTCGCCGCTCGCGGGCATGAATGTCAGCGTGTCGACGGTGGAATGGCGCGCCGAGGCGAGCGATGCCGATCACGTCGACGTCAAGATCGTCGTCGACGGGATGGTGACCAAGCTCGCCTCGGTCGAGGCGACGCCGGAGACCTGCGCGCTGCGCAGCGCGGCCGCGAAGGTGACCGAGCTGTTGTGCGGCACCGATTCGTTCGTCGCGAACGTCGAGCCCGGCGAGCTCGTGGTCGTGCACGGTTCGAAGACCCAACGACTTCCGATCGGCCCGTCGGTCGCGATCACGGTCGCGCCGTATCGGATGCCGACCGGCTCCGCTAGCGACCCGTGAACACCGGATCGCGCTTCGCGAGTAGCGCGGCGATGCCTTCGCGCGCGTCGTCCATCACGACCGATTGCGCTTGCGACACCGCTTCGGCGCGTGTGGCCTCGCGGATCTCGAGCGCGAGCCCGCGGCGGATCGCGGCCTTGGTCGCGCGCACGGCAAACGGTGCGTTGCTCGCGATCCGAGCGGCGAGCTCCTCGGCGATCGGCATCACCTCGGCGGCGGGCACCGCGCGATCGAGCAAGCCGATCTGCTTCGCCTCGCTGCCGGAGATCAAGGTCGCGGTCAGCAGCATCTCGTTCGCGCGCGACAGCCCGACGATCCGCGGTAGCAGGTAGCTGATAGCCATGCCCGGTGCGAGGCCGAGACGGACGAAGTTCGCGCCATACTTCGAGGCGACGTTGCCGACGCGCAGATCGCAGAGCAGCGCGAGCCCGAAGCCGCCGCCGACCGCGTGACCATTGAGCGCGCCGATGATCGGCACCTCGATGTCGAGCAGCGACAAGAACGGCGCGTACATCGCGTACGACCGCTCGTGCGGTTCACTCGCTCCCAGATCGGCGCGCTGCAGCGTCGCCTTGAAGTCGGCGCCGCTCGAGAAGCACGTGCCGGTGGCGGTCACGATCAAGCAGCGGATGCCGGTGTCGGCGCGCGCGGCCGCACTCGCTACCGCGAACGCATCGAGCAGCTCGGGCGTCATGCTGTTGCGGTTGTCGGGGCGGTTCAGCGTGAGCACGCCGATGGCGCCCCGCGCTTGGTACTGCACGGCGGCGGTGGGGGTGGTGGGCACGGCGGGAACATACTGCGGAAGTTGCAGCCGGCTGCGGGAGTCGCATGGCAAAGATGCGAGTTTATACGCAATTACAAATAGTTACGTCGTGGCACCGTCTCTGCAATTTACCCGGTTCGTAAGGAGAAATGTCATGAACCTCAAAGCCATCCTCACTGCCGCTCTCGTCATTGGTACCTCGACCGTCGCACTTGCTCGGCCCACCCAAGGTGGCGTGCAGGTGACCGCCGACGCCAGCTTCCAGGTTCGCGACCATCGCGAGCCGATGCCGGCCCCGGCGCCGTATCGCCCGGTCTATCAGCCGCCGATCGTGGTCGCTCCGCAGCTCCACGTCATCGCGAATTCGAAGCTGACCCACGGTGCCGACAAGATCTGGATGCGCACGCAGGCGCTCCGCACGATCAAGCTGCAGGCGATCAAGGGTCGCACCCACGTCACGCAGGTCGCGATCAAGTTCGCGAACGGCCGCACGCAGATCGTTCAGGAGAACAAGCTGCTGACGCAGAGCTCGTGCATCGACATTGACCTCGCGGGCAACGTCCGCAACGTCACGGGCATCACGATCTTCGGTCAGGGTGGCGCACGCAGCCAGTTCCAAGTCCTCGGTGCGTGAACATCCACGACGAACCAGAGCCCGCGATCGCACGATCGCGGGCTTTTCGTTGTTCGAGCTCGAGCGACGATCGGGCTCGGGCTCGGGCTCGGGCCGATTTAACCGCCGAGCTCGTCGAGGAACTGCTGCGCGTCCTGGAACTGCGGGTCTTCGCGCAGCGCCTTCTTCGCCCACAGCTCGGCCTTCGCGCGATTGCCACGCGCGTGCTCGATCTTGGCTTCCCACAGGAGCGCCATCGGCCGGGTCACCGGCGACGGGTTGTCCATCAGCGTGATCGCGCGCAGCGGCTTCAACGCGAGCTCGTAGTCACCGATCTCGGTCGCGAGTTGCGCGAGCTCGGCCGCCACTTCGGCGTTCTTGCGATCGACGTCGAACGCCTTCTTCAGCCAGCTCAACTGGCCGTCCTTGTCGTTCAACATCGCGCACACGCGGCCCATCCGCTGCTGTGCGACCGCGAGCTCCGGCGTGCGCTTCTTCTGCGCCGAGATCGCCGCTTCGAGCGTGCGCCCGGCGTCCTCGAGCTGACCGCTCGTGATCAGCACGTCGACGTTCAGCATCAGCGCACCGTGATCATCGGGCTGGAGCTCGAGCGCCTTCTGCGCCGGCACCTGGGCGCCCGCCGCATCCTCGAGCTGGTAGAGCAGCAGCTCGGCGGCGCGGCGGTAGTTGGTGTAGCGCAGCGTCGGATCGCTGCCGTGATCGGCATCGGCGATCAGGATGCCCGCGAGTTGTTTGTACTCGCCCGCGGCTTCGTACATCTCGCGCAGCTTGTCGCGAATGGTCTCGATCCCCGGCTGCTGCTGGTGCACGAGCTCGAGCACCGGTACCGAATCACCGGGACGACCGGCCTTCTGCGAGGCCTCGCCGACCCGCATCGCCGCCTTGACCTGTTCGTCGCCCTCGGTGACGTATGCGAGTCGGGTCGCCGCGGCACTCACGCCATCCCAGTGCTCGATCGATTCGTCGAGGTCACACAGCATGTAGAGCGGCTCGGCATCGCGCGCATCGCGCTCGATCCACGTGACGAGGAACGAGCGACCACGCTCGAGCTCGCCGTGCTGGACCAGGAGCTTCGCGAGCTCCAGGGTCGCGCGCCGCTCGGTCGGCATGTCGCCGTCGCGCTCGGCCCGCGCGCGCAACCGCTCGAGCGCGTTGACCAGACTCTCGCTGACTCGCTCCTTGTCGTGCTCGTACGCCTCGGTGAGGTCGGCCACCGCCGACGCGTCGTCACCGAGTTGTTGGCGGAAGTTCGCGCGCAGCATCAGCAGCGCCGTGCGCGCCGGACCTTCCACGGTCGCGAGCGCTTCACCGATCGCGCGTTGCGCGGCATCGAGCTCGCCCGCGGCCGCGAGCGCCGCGGCGTGATCGGTGACGAGCTCGACGACGAGCGGTGCGCGCAGGCGAGCCTTGCGGAGCACTTCGGCGGCCTTCAGCGGCTGGCCGAGGAAGCCCGAGTACACGCTCGCGGCTTCACGCAGGCGCTGGACACCGGAGTCGTCCGTGAGGCGCTCCGCGTCGTGGGTCATCAGCTCGGCGAGCTCGGACCACTGCTCGTGATCGCGATACCACTGCTCGAGCCGAGCGTGGATGTTGCGATCGTCGGGCGCGGACTTGTGCGCGAGCTCGAGCGTGCGCTGCACGCCCTTGAAGTCGCCGGCCGCCTCCCACATCGTGGCGAGCTTGCCGGCGAGATCGGGTGCGCGCTCCGGGCTCTCGACCGCGAGCAACCGCTCCATGAGGAGCGCGCCCTCGCGCGGGTTGTCGTGGGTGTCGAGCTTGTTGACGACGCGGCGGAGGATCTCGCGATCATCCGGCGCGACGACGAGCGCGGCGCGATACACGCGCACCGCATCCGGCGATTCTTGCTTCTCGAGCAGATCGCCGAGCCGGGTCGCGACGTCGACGGTCGAGTCGCGATGGCCGCGCCGCTGCGCGTCCTCGAACCGCGACCACAAGAACTCGGCGATGCCATCCTGATCGTCGAGCATCCGCAGCGTGTCCTCGAACATCTGCGCGGCTTCGAGGTTATCCGGATCGTCGGACAACGAGTCGCGCAACACGTCGAGGGCATCGTGATGGCGCTTGAGGTTCTCGATCAGGAACTTCGCGTGCTCGATGCGGAGGGCATTGCGCTCCGCCGGCGTGACGAGCGCGGGGAGCGTCGATGACACGACGCTGCCGAGCCGATCGCCGTCGCCGAGCTCGCGATAGATCGTGAGCAGCGGCTGCCACACGGCGCGGTCGGCGGGATTGCGCTCGCGCAAGAACTCGTAGACCTCGGCGGCGAGGTCGAGCTTGCGATGGGCGAGGGCGCGGGTCGCGATCCGCATCGCGAGGCCGTCGATCTGCGTCACCGATTCTTCATCGATCGCGATCGGTGCGATCTCGTAGGTCAGATCGCGCGCCTGGGCGAGGTCGTTCGCGGCGAGCCGGCGCTCGGCGAGCGCGAGCACGGCCCACGGTGCGGAGCCGAGACCATCGACGGTCTCCCGCGCCGCGGCCACGGCCCGGACGAGGAGTGCTTCGGCGCGCTCGTCGTGACCGAGCTCGACCGCGAGGTCGACGGCCTCCTTGATCTGCGCGGGCGTCGCACCCGCGAGACCGGCGCGACGCTCGAGGAAGTCGAGCAACAGCGCTTGATCGCCGCCGTTGCGCGCGACCCGTTCGTACATCGAGAGGATCTTGTCGCTTAACTCCGCACCTCCTTCGGCGGTGCTGCGCGCCGGGCCTTCGCCCGACTTGCCTCTTAACTCCGCACCTCCTTCGGCGGTGCTGCGCGCCGGGCCTTCGCCCGACTTGCCGTCGGGCGCGGCGACCACGGCGAGCTTCAACAGGCGGCCGGCTTGGCTCCAGCGCGGCTCGGCGGCGAACGCACGTTCGAGCAGCTCGATGCCCTGCTTGCGGCGGGTCTCGCTGCCGATGAAGATCTCGGCGAGGCGATACAGCGCGTCGACCTGCTGCGGCGTCGGCTCGGTATCGGTGCCGGCGAGCTCGAACATCTTGTCGAGCGTGCGCGCTTGCTCGGCGGTATCGCCGAGGGCGGCCGCGACGCGCGCTTGCGCGTAGAACGCTTCGGCGAGCTTCTCGCCGAGGATCTCGACGCGGCGATACAGGTTCGCTGCACCGCGTAGATCGTTCGCATCGGTCTCGAGCGCGTCACCAGCGCGCATCAGGATGTTCGCGATCAGCGGTGGATCGTCCTTGCGGCGGAGCCTGTCGACGACGGCTTCGATCGACTCGACGAACTTCTTCGTCGTGCCGGTGCGCTTCGCGAGCTCGCGCGCGCGATCGTGCAGATCTAGCCGCGACGGCACCGCGTTGATCGCCTTCAGCAGCGCCTCCTGGGCATCCGCCGGGCGGTTCAACTGTTGATCGAGCGCCTCGGCCATGTCGCCGAGCATGCGCGCTTGCGACTGCGGCTCCGGGTTGGTCGCGAGCCGCTTCTCGAGCACCTCGAGCAGGCGCTGGCCCTCGTTGTGCGCGAGCAGGCTCTTGCGCAACCGGCGGACGCCGGCATCGGATTGGATCGCCGACTCCATCGCGGACTCGAGCAACTCCTTCGCCTGATCGTTCTCGTTGCGCGACGCCGCGAGCTTGTGCAGCTCGTACAGCACCTCGGCCGCGCCGACGAGGTTCTCGTCATCGCCCGGCGGATTGCGCCGCACGACCAGGAGCAGGCCGCGATACGTGCGCTCGGCCTTCTCGAGCTGGCCGGCGGTGCGCGCCATCTCGGCGAGCTCCTTCTGGATCGACGCGTTGGTCGCGTCCATCTTCGACGCGGAATCCATCTCCGCCATCGCCTCGTCGATCTTGCCTTCGGCCTGCGCCACGCGCGCGAGCTCGACGTGCAACGCGGCGCGTTCCGGCGAGCGCCGGCGACCGAAGTCGGCGATCAGCTCGTTCAACAACGCGCGCGCTTCGACCAACTTGCCGGCGACGCGCTGGCCCGTGGCGAGCGCGGTGCGCAGATCCTTGTCGGTCGGATCGAGCGCGAGCGCGGTCTCGAGCGCCGGGATCGCGAGCGCCGGCGAGCCGAGCTTGGTCAGGTAGATCGTGACGGCCTCGCGAGCGAGCTCGCGCGCGAGGTCCTGGTCCTCTTTGACGAGCGGCAGCGATCGCGTCAGGTGACGCGCGAGCGGCTCCCACAGCTCGGCCTTGCGATACAGATCCGCGAGCAGCTTGCGGAGCTCGACGGCGGGCGCCCTGTCGTCGATGTTGGTCTCGATCGCGGCGATCGCGCGGTCGGGCTGGTTCGCCGACAGGTGCGCCTTCGCGAGTTGCTGGACCACGATCATCCGCTCGCCGGCCGTGACCGTGCCGAGCAAGGACTCCAACCACGGCACGGCCTGCGCCGATTGGCCGCGCTCGAGGTTCAACCGCGCGAGCGCGCGGAGCGAGTCCGAGGTCGGTGCGAGCGCGACGACGCGGCGATGGCCGCTGATCGCGCGCTCGATCTCCTTGGTATCGTTCTCGGCGACCGCGGCGTAGCGCGACCACAGCTTCGATGCGCGCGCGACGTCGCCCGCGGTCTCGAGCCGGTTGGCCTGACCCTCGAGCAGATCGGCGAGCTGGCGATGCGCGCCCTTCGACGACAACAGCGCCGCGACCGCATCGATCGAGGCCTCGTGGCCCGGGCGATCTTCGAGGTTCGCGCGCAGCGCCTCGAGCCGGCCACCGCGCTCTTCGACGATGCCGACCAGCTTCGCGAGCTCCAACCGGAGCTCGAGCTTGCGATCCTGATTGGTCTCGAGGCCGAGCTGGATCTGGCGCAGCGTCAGCAACTCCGGCACGCGATCCTCGACGCCGAGGAGGTGCGCGAGCCGCTCGATCACTTCGAGGTCGTTCGGCTGGCTGACCAGCACGCCGCGATACATGTCGATCGCCGCGGCGTTGTCGCCGAGCTCGACCGTCGCGAGCTGGGCCGCACGCAACCGCATGTCGCGGCGCGTGGCCTGATCGAACGGCAACCGCGCCGCTTCGATCAACGTATCGACGGCGGCGCGAGCGCGACCACCGGTGCGATAGAGATCGACCAACCCGTCGATCGCCCACTTCGCGACGGCATCGACCGAGCGCGCCGAGCGGATCGCGGCGGTGCCACGCCACGCGGCGGTCGCACGACCGAGGACGGCCGACAGGATCTGCAGCGCTTGCTCGCGCTCGCCGAGCTTCGAGGCGACGTCGGCCGAGCCGACGAGGGCGTCGAGGTCCTTGCCATCGGCATCGGCCAGACGGCGCAATGCGTCGAGCAACTGCGGCGAGCCGGCGGTACCGGCGACATCGCGCTCGAGCGCGACGAGCTCGCTCAACCACGCGAGGCGATCACCGCCGAGCTCGAGCGCCGTGCGCAGCGAGGCGATCGCGGACGACTTGTCCTTGCGCTGATCGCGATGCAGCGCCGCGAGGCGATGATGAAACGACGCGGCGACCGCCCCCGGGAGCTTGTGCTTCTCGAGCGCGGTAGCAAGTGCGGTAGCGAGTGCATCGGTCGCGCTCTGCATGCCGGCGTTCGACTCGAGGATGCCGAGCAATTCGTCGTCGAACGCTTCGCGCACGGCCGCATAGCGGACGACCGCATTCGCGGTCTCGTTCCATTGGCCGAGACGACCGCCGAGGCTCGCGAACGCCAGCACCGGGCGGCGATTGCCCGGCTCGATGTCCGAGACCTGACGATACGCGTCCGCGGCTTGCGGTGGATCGTTCAAGCGATCCGCGGCGAGGTCGGCATACGCCAACCGCAACCGGGCCGCTTCGCGCTGATCGTCGCCGAGGGCGGCGATCGCCTCGATGTACGCGATGCCGAGCGTGGTGTAGTCGTTGACCGAGCGCGCGAGCGACGACAACTGATTCTCGATCAGCTGATCGCGCGGCGCGAGCGGGAACGCCCGTGACAGATCCGCGAGCGCACCGACCGCGTCGTGCTTGTGCTCGAGGCGCAACTGCGCCGCTTCGCGCAACAGCGCGAGCTTGGTCTTGTCGTCCTTGGCCTCGGCGAGGCGCGCGGGCAACAGGTCGAGCACGCCGGTGACGTCGTTCGTCGTGCGCATCGCCTGCGCGAGCGCGTCGGCGGACTGCGCGCGGGTCGCGGCGACCTCGAGCAGCGCGGTCAGGCCCGCGCGAGCTTGCTTCGACGACGGATCGATCGCGATCGCGTTGCGATACGCGGCGAGCGCACGCGGCGCTTCGTTCAGGTGCTCGCGCAACGCATCGCCGAGCCGGACGAGCCGGCCGACCGTGCGCTGGGTCGCGCGGCCCGAGGCGCCCTCGAGCAGGTCCGCCATCTCTTTCCAGCGGCCGGTCTCGGCGAGCAGGTCGGCGAGCGCCGAGATGCCCTCTTCGTCGTCCTTGTGATCCGCGACGACGCGCTTCCACGCGTCGATCGCTTGATCGAGGTCGTTGCGCTGCTGCTGATGGACGAGCGCGACGCGCACCAGGTCGGCGCGGCGCTGCGTGACCGAGTTGACCTTCGCCGCGCGGCTCTCGAGCGCGATCACGAGGTCATCCCAGCGCTGCTGGTTGTCGAGGATCCCGATCCGCGCATCGAGCGCCGACAGATCCGACGGATCGCTATCGACGCGCCGCTCCCACAGCGACAGCGCGCGATCGGTATCGCCGAGCGACTCGGCGAGCTTCGCCGCTTCCGACAGCAGCGACGCCCGCGCGACATCACTCGCTTCGAGGTGAGCCTGGCGCTCGAGCACGCCGAGGCGCTCCTTCGGCCGGTTGGTCTGCGCGTACAACGCGGCCAACCGCCGCGCGACCGCGAGCTGCTCGGTCTCGGCCGCGCCGCTGACCGACGACGCCTCGACGAGCAGCTCGATCGCACCGTCGGTGTCCATCTGACGATCGAGTCGCGTGCGCGCCGCTTCGGCGAGCAGCTCGACCTTGCGCGTCGGATCGATCGAGGCGCTCGTGCGCGCCGCATTCGCCAATCCGATGCCGTAGCGATCGTGCGCGCCACCGCGCTCGGCGAGCGTCTTCAGCTTCTCCTCGGTGACCTGCGATTCAGGTGCGATCGCGAGGAGCTCCGCGTAGTGATCCATCGCGGCCGGAATGTCATCGAGCTCGGCGAGGCGTTGGCCGGCTTCTTCGCGCAGGTCGCGGGAGTGGGTCGGATCGATCTTGATGATCTTCTCGAGGATCCGGATCACCTCGCGCGGGCGCTGTGTCGAATCGAAGTGCGAGCGCAGGAGGTCCAAGGCGGCATCGCGGATGCCCTTGGTCGCCTTCG
>JBDTJY010000248.1:0-4175 GCA_039935615.1 Kofleriaceae bacterium | reverse complement strand
GCTCGGAGGTTCCCAATGACATTCGTCAAAGCATTTGGCGGCGGCAAGGCAGAGGGCCGCGCGAAGGACAAGGCCTCGCTCGGCGGCAAGGGCGCGAACCTCGCCGAGATGGCGTCGCTCGGCTTGCCGGTGCCGCCCGGCTTCACGATCACGACCGAGGTCTGTCGCTACGTCATGGCGCACGGCGCGAACAACTATCCGGCCGAGCTCGCCGGCGAAGTCGCCGCGGCGCTGACGAAGGTCGAAGAGCTCGCCGACGCGACCTTCGGCGATGCGCAGCAGCCACTGCTCGTCAGCGTGCGGTCCGGCGCGCCGGCGTCGATGCCCGGCATGATGGACACGATCCTCAACCTCGGCCTCAACGACACCACCGTCGACGCCCTCGCGAAGCGCAGCGGTAACGTGCGGTTCGCGTGGGACTGCTATCGCCGGTTCGTCGCGATGTACGGCGAAGTCGTGCTCGGCGTCGTCGCCGAATCTGAAGATGCCGAGCAGCCGTTCGATCACGTGTTCGATCAGATCAAGTCGAAGCATCGCGCGCATCGCGATCAGGATCTCAGCGAGGCCGCGCTGCGCGAGACCGTCGCCGCGTTCAAGCAGCTCGTGCTCGAGCGCACGAAGACCGCGTTTCCCGACGACGTTCGCGCCCAACTGTGGGGCGCGATCGGCGCCGTGTTCCGGTCGTGGAACAACCCGCGCGCCGATGTCTATCGCAAGATGCAGAACATCCCGGCGTCGATGGGCACCGCCGTTAACGTCCAAGCGATGGTGTTCGGCAACCTCGGCGACGACTGCGCGACCGGCGTCGCGTTCACCCGCAACCCGGCGACCGGCACCGCCGAGCTCTACGGCGAGTTCTTGATCAACGCGCAGGGCGAGGACGTCGTCGCCGGCATCCGCACGCCCGAGTCGATCCAGGATCTCGAGAACAAGCTCCCGGCCGCGTACGCCGACCTCGTGAGGACGGCGAAGCAGCTCGAGGATCACTTCCGCGACATGCAGGATCTCGAGTTCACGATCCAGAACGGCAAGCTGTTCATGCTGCAGACGCGCACCGGCAAGCGCACCGGCAAGGCGATGGTCAAGGTCGCCGTCGATCTCGTCGCCGAGGGCAAGCTCACCCAGCGCGAAGCGGTCGGCCGGATCGATGCCAGCAAGCTCGACGAAGTCCTCCACCCGACGATCGATCCGAAGGCTCGCCCGCAATCGATCGCGAAGGGGCTGCCCGCATCGCCGGGCGCGGCGATCGGCAAGGTCGTGTTCACCGCGAACGCCGCCGAGGAGTGGCACAACCGCGGCGAACAGGTGCTGCTCGTGCGCACCGAGACCTCGCCCGAAGACATCCACGGCATGAAGGCCGCGGCGGGAACGCTGACCGCACGTGGCGGCATGACCTCGCACGCCGCGGTCGTCGCGCGCGGGATGGGCAAGTGTTGCATCACCGCCTGCACGTCGCTGCGTGTCGACGCGGCGAAGAAGACCGCCTCGTTCGTCGGCGGTGGCAAGGAGCACAAGCTCAACGAGGGCGACGTGCTCACGCTCGATGGCTCGACCGGCGAGGTCTTCGTCGGCCCGCTGCCGCTCGTCCCGGCCGAGCTCGGCAAAGAGCTCGGCACGTTGATGGAGTGGGTCGATGCGATCCGCACGATGAAGGTGCGCACGAACGCGGACACGCCGACCGATGCGCGGACCGCGCGCAGCTTCGGCGCCGAAGGCATTGGCCTGTGCCGCACCGAGCACATGTTCTTCGCGCCGGAGCGGATCATCGCGGTGCGCGAGATGATCCTCGCGAACGACGAGGCCGGCCGGCGCACCGCGCTCGCGAAGATCCTGCCGATGCAGCGCGAGGACTTTGCGGAGCTGTTTCGCGTGATGACCGGACTGCCGGTCACGATCCGCTTGCTCGATCCGCCGCTCCACGAGTTCTTGCCGCACACCGAGAAGGACATCGAGGAGCTCGCGACGGACCTCGGCAAATCGCCGAAGGAGCTCGCGCAGAAAGTGGCGGAGCTCACAGAGTCGAACCCGATGCTCGGTCATCGCGGCTGCCGGCTCGCGATCACGTATCCCGAGATCTACGAGATCCAGACCCAGGCGATCGGCGAGGCGGCGAAGCTGGTCGCGGCCGAGGGCGTCGAGGTCCACGCCGAGATCATGATCCCACTCGTGATGGTCCCCGAGGAGCTGCGCCGGCTGCGGATCCTGGTGTCCGAGACGTTCACCAAGGCGTCCGGCGGGATGCCGTTCACGGTCGGCACGATGATCGAGCTGCCGCGTGCGTGCGTGGTCGCCGATCGGATCGCCGAGCACGCGGACTTCTTCTCGTTCGGGACCAACGACCTCACGCAGACGACGTTCGGGCTGTCGCGGGATGACGCCGGCCGGTTCTTGCCGTCGTACATCGATCAAGGCGTGCTCGCGGTCGATCCGTTCGTGGCGCTTGACCCCGATGGGGTCGGCGCGCTGATCGAGCTCGGGGTTCGCGGCGGCCGCACCACCAAGCCCGGTCTCAAGGTCGGGATCTGCGGCGAGCACGGCGGCGAGCCGAGCTCTGTAGACTTTTGCCACAGGGCCGGGTTCGATTACGTGTCCTGTTCGCCGTTCCGGGTGCCGATCGCCCGGGTCGCTGCGGCGAAGGCGGCACTTGCGGAGACTAAAGCGTGAAGGCAACGAATTTCGGGGATGTAGGGTCGAAGCCTGCGGTCATGCGACTCGGCTACGCCTTCGTCCTACTTTCCAGCGCGTTGGCGGGTTGTACCGCCCCGGATTCGGCGGTCCGTCCTCCGGAAAATGACCTCTATTACCCGACGGGGATCGCCGTCTCGCCGGACGACGCGCTGTTGTTCGTGACGAACGCGAACTCCGATCTGTCGTACGACTCGGGCTCGGTCAGCGTGCTGGATCTAGCGAAGATCGACCAGTACGCGACGGATTGGTCGGTCAACAAGGTGATCGATACCGAGCCGGTGAAGGCCGGATCCTCGGACGCCGGTTGCAAGCAGGATCCGGATCACACCGAGACGCTGGTCTGCGACAACACCGACGACCTCGTGGCGAGTCGGTTCATGCTCCCGAACAGCGCGGCACGCATCGGTAACTTCGCAACGGCGATCGCCGTGCAAGACACCGGCGCTGGGACGTTTCGCTTGATCGTCCCGACCCGCGGCGACCCGTCGGTCGCCTGGATCGATTGGGACGGTTCGAAGTTGTCGTGCAACGCGGACGGGCAGGGCTTCGAGCTCTGCGACGACGAGCACCGGTTGTCGTACGTCCACAACGATCCCGATATCGGCTACCTGCCGGAGGAGCCGTTCGACGTCTATGCCAGCTCGACCGGCGACTACGCGGTGGTGACCCACCTCACCACCGGCGCGGTGACGTTGGTCGACTCGCAGCCCGGCCGCCCAGCGGTGATCGCGGACGTCGCGGTCGGCCTGTTTGCGGTGGATCAGATCACCGGCATCGAGGGCTCGACCGGTGTGTCGGCGCGAGTCGTCCCCGGCGCGGACGACATCATCTATGTCGGTGCGCGCTCCGAGGATCGGATCCAGACGTTCACGGTCGGTCGGCCGATCAACAACGCCGAGCCGTACCTCGTGCAGGGAAACTACTTCTTCCTCGATTCGGTCGGTGGCAACGCCGGGAGCTCCGCGGACACCCGCGGTCTGACGTTCTCGCCGACCGGCGATCAGATGTACCTCATCAACCGCGAGCCGCCGAGCCTGCAGGTGTTCGACACATCGCTCAAGACGACGGGATTCCCCGCGAACAAGGGGATCGGGGCGACCGATATCTGCCGGCAAGCGTCGAAGCTCACGTCGTTCGATAGCGGCGCAGGCGAACGGATCTACATCACGTGCTTCTCCGACGGCCAGGTCTACGTCGTCGACCCCCGCGGTCAGTCGTATGTCGAGGACATCATCGACGTCGGCCGTGGTCCGTATGCGGTTGCGGCCGCACCGAGTCGCAAGAAGATCTATGTCACCAACTTCCTCGAAAACACGATCGCAGTGATCGATGTCGCGCCGGATTCTCCGACGCGGAATCGGGTCGTCCTGCGGATCGGCGAGGTCAAGGCGCCATGAAGGTCCGTCGCCTCGTCATCGCCGCGTTGATCCTCGCCGCTGCGGTCTCTTGCAACGACACGGTCAACACCATCACCGACCAGCTCAACC
>JBDTJY010000247.1:0-27008 GCA_039935615.1 Kofleriaceae bacterium | reverse complement strand
CTTCGGTCGTAGACCCAGAGCCGGGCTTTCGACAGATCAATCTGTCCCACGCATCTGGGCTACCTCCAAGTTTCTGGCGGCGCAGCCAGAGCCTTGGACACCAGCGTTCCGATCTACGAGTTGAGGTTCGCCGTTCCCCCCGACAGCTGCATGAACGCTACGTCGTTGTGCGTGAACGCCCCCCTGAGAAAGAAGACGGGCGCTCGCTCGAGGATACGCACAACGTCGTCATCGACGGACGTGAACGTCGTCGCATGCGGAGTGTTCGCGAGCTCGAGTTCGACGATCACCCGCAGACCCTCGACGGTAAGAGCGCGAAGGATCTCGATCGACTCGTCGAACGTAGCGAAATACTCGATCTGGCTCATGGCCTGTGCCGCTTAGTCCGCAGAGATCGTCACGGTATTCGCCTCGAGCATCGCGCGCGCCTTGGGAGCGATGAAGACCGTGGAGCCTACCTTGTACTCGAAGGCGGGGCACCGCGATTTCACGAGCGATGTGATCTTACGGAACGCACCCTTCAACTCTGCCGTCGGCTTCTCCCACTCGTTGCTCCGTAGGTTTAGGTAGGCGTCCTGATACGAAAAATATCCGGGCAACAAGCAAGGCGCGCCGTCGACCTCGCGGACACGAGCGGCAAGACATTGGAGGAGGGGCCCACCGGCGAGCGGGTCGATGGCGAACTTGCCCTTCGCCGTCCCCCCCGTTAGTTGCGAGTACGCGATGTCGTCGCGCGAGAACGGCCCAGCCAGAAAGAAGCCGGGAGCAAGAGCGAGGATGCCCTTGACGATGTCATCGACGGACGTAAAGCTCGTCGCATGCGGCGTGTCTGCCAACTCGGGCTCGACGATGATCTGTAGACCCTCGGCAGTCAGTGCGCGAAGGATCTCGATCGACTCGTCGAACGTAGCGAAATACTCGATCTGGCTCATGGGAGTGTGCTGCCTGGTGCTAGTCCGCAGAGATCGTCACGGTGTTCGCCTCGAGCATCGCGCGTGCCTTGGGAGCGATGAAGACCGTGGAGCCTGGCTTGTACTCGAAGGCGGGGCACCGTGCTTTCACGAGCGACGTGATCTTGCGGAACGCACCCTTCAGGTCCGCCGTCGGTTTCTCCCACTCGTTGGTATTTAGATTCCGATACGCATCCTGATAGGAGAAGTCTCCCGGCAACAAGCACGGCACGCCGTCTACCTCGCCGACGCGGGCCGCGAGGCACTGCAGGATGGGGCCGCCCGCGAGCCAGTTGATCGCGAACTTGCCATTCGCCGTTCCCCCCGACAGTTGCATGAACGCGACTTCTTGGCGCGTGAACGGCCCAGCGAGGAAGAAGCCGGGAGCACGTTCGAGGATGCGCGTGACGGTGTCATCGACGGACGTGAACGTCGTCGCATGCGGCGTGTCCGCGAACTCGGGCTGGACGATGACCTGTAGACCCTCGACGGTCAGTGCGCGAAGGATCTCGATCGACTCGTCGAACGTAGCGAAATACTCGATCTGGCTCATGGGTTCTTGGGGCGGGGCGGAGGCTCCCACGTTAGTACACCGCCTGGAGGCATGTTCGGCCCGACGGGATGGAACTCGTAAGGCACACCGGCCGCTTGGTAGTCGACGATCTTGCCGCGCTCGTCGGGCCGGATCAGCTCACCGGCCTCGTTGAAGCGAGCTGCTTCGTAAATCTTTACCACCTTGTTCGTGCGAAGGTCGATGACCGCCGCGTCCGGTTTTTGCTTCAAGCCAGGGACCTTCTCGTTACGGCGGATGCGGTAGCGCGCTTGGTCCGGATAGTCCCGGTTCGCCTTGGCCACGAGCTCTTCCACCTTCGCGCGATGGTCGGGAGCGCCGTCACCACCGTACGGATTGTTCGGCTCCTTCTTTCCGTAGGTCTCCCACCATTCCTTCTCGGACAACGTCGGCTTCTGCCTGGCAGCCGGGCGCTTCGCGTTGCGCCGCCCGAGGTTGTATTTGTAGTTCTGGTAGCGTCTCGGATTGTCGCCCTCTTGCCATGGTGTGGGGGCGTCCGGGTTCGTTGTCGGAGCTGGCTGTTCGTCCGCCGGTAGGTCTTCCTTCGAAGGTTCCTCCGTCTGCTCTTTTGCCGGATCTTTTGCCGGCTTCTTTGCCGGCTTCTTTGCCGGTTCCTTTGCCGGCTTCTTTGCCGGCTTCTTTGCCGGTTCCTTTGCCGGTTCCTTTGCCGGTTCCTTTGCCGGTTCCTTTGCCGGTTCCTTTGCCGGCTCCGTGCTCGGGTCCTTCACCCCGCGCCGGTCTGCTTCGGTCTGCTCGGCGACGTCGGCATCTGTGCGCGCCTTGGCGGTCGCCTCGTCGCTCCGTGCCTCGACGTGGTCGTCGGCGCGTTGCTTGATGGCGCGCGATGTGGCCGCCTCGCCGAGATCGGCGACGGCGTCGTCGATGATCTTCTGAGCCTGTACTTCGGTGGTCGCGCTTTCCAGCTTCGCGATCACGACCTCGACGTCCGTGGCGTAGTCGCTGATCTGTTCGTTGGCGAGCGTCGCCGAATCATCGACCACACGTGCCGCTTCGGCCTGCAGCTCGCCGAGCACTTGTTTGCCCTCTGCAGAGTCCGCGAGTTGCTCGATGAGTGGGCCGGTCTTCGCATCGAAACCGAGCCGATCGCGCAACGCGGAATCGCTGCTCAGTGCCTTCGTGAAGCCATCGGGTTTCATGCCGCGGATCTGCTTCGCCAGCGCGGTCACCGGTGCCGCTTCGGCTGCAGTCGACTTGGTCGCCCACGCCGTGATGCCCTTGAGTGCGGTGACGATGCGCGCACGAGACGCGAGGATCCCTTTGCCGCCGAGCTTCTGCGCGTTGCGCAGGACTGGCATCACGCGGCCCACGATCGGGACCTTCGACAGGATCTCGCCCGCGAGCGGCAGCACCATCAACGCCATCTGCGAGTAGAACTGCGCCTGCGCCGCGCCCGCCTCCTCCGTCCCGGTCACGAACTCGTCGAAGTTCGGCGCCGACGCGGCCTGCTGGGCGCGCATCTCCGCCTCGAGCATCGAGAGTGCCGCCGTCGCGATCATCAGTGCGATGGCGCGCGAGAGCAGGAGCCGGATCAGCAGGCTCTCGGGATTGAGAATGGCTGCGATGATCGCCAGTGCGGTGAGCACCGCCGCCAGCCAGCCGGTCGTCGCTTTCACACCGCCGAGAAACCCCGCGATCCGCTGCCACGTGCCGTGGCCGTGGACGACCTCGCCCATGCCCTTCCAGAATTCTTCGCCCGCTTCCTGGATCTTGAACGGCGCGGTGACCATCCCCTTGACGAGCTCGCCCGGGTGAGTGGCCATGTGCTTCAGCTGGAGGTTTCGTTGCCGAGCCGCGATGTCGCGCGCGAGTGCGAGGCGGCCGGAACGATCGAGCGCTGACCATTTCTCGGGGGTCGTCCTCTGCCAGGTCGCAGCCAGATCGGCTTTGAGCTGGTCGCGATCGCTGATCGCTGCGCCCGGTGGTCCGCCGGGCGCCTTGCCGGCCGCACTTCCGGTACCCTTGTTGCCCTTACCGTCTCCGGTAGCTTTCGCGCCGGGCTGTGTGACGGCCGTCAACGTGGCTTCGAGCGCATCGCTGTCGGCGACTCCGATGCCGCCTTTCAGCGCGTCGCGTTGATCGGGCGAGAGCTTGTTCGCCAGCGCGATCAGCCGATCGAGCTGCGCGCCATCGCGCACGTTGATCGCTCCGATCCCCGGACCGAGCAGAGCCGCGAGGTCGCCGCGCTTGGCGTCGAGCGTGTGGTCGCTCGGTGCCGCCAGATCTGGTGGCACCTGCCTGTCGCCGGTCGCGATGAACGCGTCGACCGCGGCCTCGAAGCTCTTGAGATCGGTTGTCTTGATCGCGATGCGTTGGAAGTCCGCGAGCTCCTGCGGCAACAGCGTAGCGAGCTTCTTCGCGATCCGGCGATACGCGTCGAGGTCCGCTTGCTTCGCTTCGACGAAGCCACCTGGAATGTAGCGATGAAGATCCGCGATGGCCTTCTCGAGCTCCGGACTGTCGTCATGAGCGCCGAATCGAATCGCGAGCGTTCCGAGCTCGTACTGAAGTCCGGTCACGGTGTCGCCGGAAACGACGATCTTCTGATAGTGCGTCTTCGCGAGCTTCGTGGCGGTGATCGCGGGCACCTTCGGATCTGCGACGAACTCATCGACGAGCTTGTCTTGCTTCGCGCGATCTGTGACGCCGAAGATTTGCACGAGTAGCTCGCGAAACATCTGTTCTTGATCGAGCGGTCGATCGACGTACAAGACGAAGACGTGGGAAGGACCAGCATCGTCGTCGTCAATGGGATCTTGCTTGCCCGCGGGCTTTCGCGCGAGATGGAGCGACATACGTGATGCCGGCGTTGGGCGAAGCCCGGCGAGCATCCGCGTTGCAGCGCGATCGGCGGCGAGCTCACTCGGCGAGTCGAGCTCGCCGAGTGGGACGGCGGAGCCCGGACTGAGCTTCGGTTGCTGCGCGACGTGTGCGAGCTCGTGAGCTAGCGTGTGCTCGCTCACTTCGCCCCCGAGCACGACGTGATTTCCAACGGTGTATGCGGCCGCGTCGACGGACCGCGCCGAGGCCTGCGCCGCGCTATCGCGATGCACGCGCACCGTCGCGAGGGAGCTGCCGAGTCGTGCTTCGTACGTGGTGCGTGTCGCGGGCTCGAGAGGTTGCCCCGATGATGCAAGCACCTGACTCACGAGCGGAGGTGCGACGATCGGGAGCGTGGTCCACGGGAACGCATGCGTCGCCGCCGCCGCGCGCGGTGCGGAAACCGGCGCGGTGGGAGTGATCCCCGCAGCTGGCTTGGCTGCACGCTGCTTCAATCGCGCAACCCCCAGCCGCGCACCTCGGCTTCCGGAAACGGTTGTTCGAGCTTTGCCAGCTCGCTGCGTGCGGCGCGGACCACGTGGGTCATCGTCACGTCGGTGTCTTGCTCGGCTGCGTGAAACGCCGCCCGGAGCGCGATGTTCTTGATGTTCGCGCCCGTGAGCTGAAGGCGCGCGAGCTTGGCGTGCTCGAGTGTTCCCACCGGTGCCGCGGCAGGGAACGCGCGTCGCCACAACTCGGCACGGAGGTCCGCATCGGGGAATGTGAACGGCACGACAAAGCGGAGTCGTCGTAGAAACGCCGTGTCGATCGCGTGCTTCGCGTTCGTCGTGAGGATAGCGAGCCCGCGGTACCTCTCCATGCGCTGGAGCAGGTAGCTGACCTCGAGATTTGCCCAGCGATCGGTCCCGCGCTCGACCTCGGCGCGCTTGCCGAACAGCGCATCCGCTTCGTCGAACAAGAGAATCGAGCCGCCAGCTTCGGCGTCGTCGAAGATCCTTCGCAAGCGCTTTTCCGTTTCACCGATGTACTTGTCGACGACCTGGGACAGATCCACGTGGTAGAGGTCCAGGCGGGCTTCATGCGCGATGACCTCGGCGGCGAGTGTCTTGCCGACGCCACTCGGACCGGAGAACAGCGCGGTGATCGCTTGCCCACGGCTGTCCTCGCGTGCGAGCCCCCACTGCTCGTGGACGCGATGGCGATGTCGCAGCTGGGTGACCATCTCGTGCAGCTGAGTGCGCGCGTTCGTGGAAACGACCAGGTCATCCCAGGTGGCCGTGGGCGCGATCCGGCGAGCCAGATCTTCGACCCGTGGGCGGCTGCGCGCGAGGCACGCATCCCACAGGTCGACAGGCGTCGCCTCCGGATCGAGGCCCACGGCGACGTCCCGGATCTGCTGCGGCTCGAGCCGGAACTGATGCGAGATGCGGTCGAGCTCCGGGGCCGTGCGCAGCGCATGACCACCTAGCGCGCGACTCCACGACGTGCGGCGCTCGTCGGTTGTCGCAGACGGGACCTCGAACGATGCCACCGACCCGCGCGCGAGCGGTATCGGATCCGCCGCCGTGACAACCAACGCGCTATTCATGCCGTCGCAAAACGCCCGTGCCCAGCGGATCGCATCGGTGCCATCGAACGGACCGATGTCGACGACGACGAGGACGTTCGCCAGCCGCGATTCGCGGACGCAGATGCGCTGCAGGACGCTTAGCTCGACCGGGGGCACACCGAGCACCGCCGCTCGCAGTCGCAGTGGACGTAGGTTGCTCGCACTCGCCACTCCGTGTGCGATTGCACGTCGCGTCGCAGCATCCCCCGCATGGATCTGGATGACGGGCGATGTTGCGGTGCGCGTGATCACGCGTGCGATTTGACCTGCAAGCTCGACGTGGCGATCGGCGAGCGAGACCGCGACCTCGTCGACCAGGTCGGCATAGGGCAACAGGCGCTCGTCGAGCGACGCAATTCCCAACAGGAATTGCAACACGCGTTCGTCGATCGAGAGTTGTGCGCCGAGCTTGTGCGTACCTTCGCTCGCATGCACGAGCCGGTGCAGGAACAGCGGAGTGTCGGCCGCCATGGCGTCGAGATGGCCGTCGGACAGCTTCGCGAGCGCGAGTGCGAGTGTGAGCGGGCCGCCGAGTCGTGTCGCGACCTCCGGCTCGAGCACGCATCCTGCGCAAAGCGCGACCACGTCGAGCTCGAAGCGCGACAACCCGAACGCATCGCGCAGCGGTGCCAGGGCCACAGCGTCGGCGGGCCCGCTCGAGTCGCCTTCGAATCGACGAATGGCTTCGGCGATCTCGAGCATGAGACCGTCGCGACTTCGCGTCGTCACGGCAACACGACGCGCTGCAACGGATCGAACGTCGGCGGCGACTTCGTGTAGTCCGCGACGACGATCGAATCGATACCGTCGACGCGCAGCCGCACGGGGAAGCTACCGCTCGGCGGGTCCGGGACCGTGAACGTCAACCCCCCCGGCACATCCGGCAGGATCATCCGACCATCGATGAGCAGCGTGACCTTCTGTAGGGGCACTGTGCCGTCGAAGCGAATATTCGGCTTGACCGTCAGCGCGATCACCGCGCCGTTCAGGGTCATCACCGGCGCCGCGATCGGCGTCATGATCGTCGGCGCCAGCGGTACCGCGATCGCATTCGTGGTGTGACCCGAGCTGTCACTGACCGTGACCGTGTAGATGCCCGCCGGCCAGTTAATCGGATCGTTCGGGATCGGAACGTCGATCTGATCGGCCGCGTGCGCCGCACTGATCGTCACCGTGTTCGGCGTCGCGAGCAACGGATGAGCGAAGTCCACGGTCAGCGGTGTCGCTCCGAGCGTGGCACCGAACAGCGTGAGCGTCTCGCCGAGCCGCGCCGCCGGACGATTCGACGCGCCGGCGACATGATCGAGCGATGGATACGACGAGTCGAGCGTCGCGTCGACCTTCACGCCGGACTCGCGCGGCGGCATCCCAGGTGGAATACCCGGCACCACAGGACCACGCGACAGCACCGGTAGCTGCGCGATCTTCGGCGCGTTGCTCTCGATCAGCACGACCGAGACCTCATAGCCGACCGACAACCGATACGGCTTGCCGAAGCCGGTCCACAGCTTCGAGATCTCCTCGGGACCCAGCGGCAGCGGCCGGAGGCGCACGCGCTCGACCTGTTGCCACAGATCGTTGCCCGGCAGCGAGACCTGCAGCTCGTTGCGCGTCATCGTCGAATGATCGTGCAGCAGCAGCATCGCGCGGCCGAGCATGCGGTGCGCGAGCACGTCGTCGTCGTTCGCACCGTAGGCGGTCAGCACGAACAAGAGGTCGAGACTCAGCGGCTGCTGGCCGGTCTCCCCGTCGTGCGCCGGCGGCATCTGCATGTTGCGGAACGTCGGGTTGTGTCGCAGCTGATAGAGAAACAGGTTGAGCTGGTTCTTCTTGTCGCTCGGATCGCGCGCGACATCGAGCGATCGAGCCGTGCAGTGGGCATCTGCGAGATCTGGATCGGGGGTTGGATCGCCGGGCAACGGCGTTGCGACGTTGTTCAGCAGTTGCTGCAACGCCGAGGTCACCGTGCCGATCGCGAGCGTGTTCGACATCAGCCCTCGAGGTTCACCGTGACGAACGCGACGCCGTTACCGCGCTCGAGCTCGATCGGGGTCGGGTGGCGCTTGTCGTGGACGCGGACCTCGATCTTGTCGGCGACCTCGGTCTTCGCCGCCGCCTTGTGACGCAGCACGAAGTGGCCGTCCTTCGCGCTCGAGGTCGTGGTGAGCACGTCGCCCTTGGGCTCGGCGAGTGAGACCTTCACGCCACTCGCGGGCTTGCCGGTCGCATCGCGCACCACACCTTGGACGACCGTCTCGTCGGCGGCCGCCGTGACGGGTGGTTGCGCCGCGGCCGTGCCCTGAGCGGAGAGTGACTTCGCGAGCGCGGTGTCGTCGGCGATCGCGGCGTCGAGCTGCGTGACCTCGGGTGCGTTCGCACCGAGCGTTGCAGCCACGTTGTCACGCTCGCGCTGCATCACGACCGTGCGCGCGGTGCGGGTGTTCGCGAGACTCGTCAGCCCAGCAGCGCGCAGCGCATCGGCATCGCCGAACAGTTGCTCGAACGACGTCGCGACCGACGATACGTCGAACGTGACGCTGCCCGCCGGGGTTGGTTTCTTCGTGCTCATAGCTTCGTTCCAAGGCCGACGAGTGGGCCGATCAGATGGCTAAACGCATTGCAGAGCCCGTTGTGGAGCTCGAGGTTTTGCTGGTTGACGTACATCACGGTGCCGGTGACCGAGAGGCAGTGATCGATGATGTTGTGGGTCGTGATGTTGTAAGCGCCGTGCGTCGCGAGCGACAGCCCGAGGCTGTTGTCGATGCAGCGGTTCTGCTCGACGCGCAACGTGTCGCCGTAGACGCTGACCGGCGTTTGCGATCGCTGCACCTTGCAGTCGAACTGGTTCGCGACCACCGCGACATCCGACAAGCCGAGGATCACGACCGGCAGCGAATCGGACGCCGCCACCGCGGTGATCACGGTGTTGTTCGCGAACAAGATGCCGCCCGGCGGCGTGATCAACGCGGCCTCGATACCGAGGAGCTCGGGCCCGATCGTGATCTTTGCGCCGCCGATGTCGGTGTCGGTGAGCTTGTCGACCGCGACCGCCTTGCCGCCGACCGTCGCCTTGATCGAGCGCTCGGCCACTTGCATCGTGCCGACCTTGACGCCGCCGAAGCTCGGCAGCGCCGTATAGGCACCGCTGCGCGGGCTCGCCGACAGGATCACCACGCTGATCGCATTTGCGAGGGCCGGCTGGTTGCCTTCACTCGTCAGCGAATTCGCGATGACCTGGAAGTAGCCGTAGCCGAGCATGTACAGCGACGGTCCGTTCGGCGAGTGGATCTCGTTGTCACGGATCGCGCAGGCGAGCCGACCGCGCGGGCTCGGCTTCATCGTCAGCTCGCTCGGCGACGACAGGCCGGTCAACCACACGCCACCGTGCGGATATGTGTTCGGGAACCGCAGCGGCCGGAGCGGACCGTTGCCGTAGATCCGGTTGCGCGAGACCTCGACGCCCGATCCGGCGAGCACGTAGATGCCGCAGACCGGGCCGCCGGCGCTGCCATTGCCGGCGATCTCGTTGTCGCGCACGACGAGGTCGAGCACGTCGCCGAGCGAGATCGCACCGTAGCCACCGGCGGTGACCAGGCCATCGTCGAGCTCGGCGGTGCCGCGACGCACGTTGTCGAAGATGCGATTTCCCGTGATGTCGAGGTGGTTGACGGTGATCACCCCTTGGCTCGGATCGGGAAAGAATCCCATCACGCCGACGCCGGCGATGCCCATTTCGGAGATCTCGTTGTCGCGGATGCGGATGTCGTAGAGCGGTCCACCGGCGACCCACGATGGAGTCTGCGGTGTCGGGGGTGGGAACGGGAACACGACGGTTCCGGGACCACAGCCGACGCACTTCACATCCTTGAGCCCGTTGAGCACGTAGCCCAGGCGCACCGGTGGGACCTTGATGCCGTTGACGATTCCGATCACGGGGGGCGGAATCGCGTGTCCGAGCATCACGCCATGCCCCGCCCCGCCGGTGATCTGGTTGTCGATGACGTCGATGTTCGTGCAGCCACCGCGCAGCCAGATGCCACCGAGCGCGTTGAATTCGGTCGACTCGGGCGCGGGGTCGACGATGACGACGTTGCGCTGGATTCGCGCGTCGGCCGTCTCGACCGTGATCAGCGCCCACTCGGTCACCGAGTCGGCGATCGAGATGTGGTTGTGCACGATCTCGGAGCGCTGACCGCCGCGGATCTCGATCCCGCTACCGCCGCCAGCGACGACGGTACAGTCCGCGACGCGCATGTCCTCGAGCATCGGCGTCGAGGCCTGACCGGCATCGATGCCGATCGAACCGGCCGCATCGTCGGCCTCGAGCAGGATCGCGATGCCCTCGAAGCCACCCTCGACGTACAGCTTCTCGATCTTGATCCCACTGGTATCGATGACGTGGAGCGCAGGGCTCGCCGGATTGAATTCGCCCGGTGTCGGCTTCGCGATGATCCGCGAGCGCGGTCCGCAGCCGACGATCTCGACGTTCACGCGGTTCTGCACGACGACGTTCTCGGTGTACTCGCCCGGCAACACGCACACGCGTCCGCCGGCCGCGGGCAGCGCGTTGATCGCGTCTTGCACGCTCGTGAAGTCGCCGTGACTGGTGATGCCGTCACCGACCGAATGCGTGCAGCAGCCATCGGTCGCGGTGATCGGATGGAGCGGAACGCGGCAATCTTCGATCGTCGCGGTGTTGCCGGCCCACGTCAGCTCGGCAAGCGGAACGATGTGATGGTGCGGGCCGAACGGCGGCGCATCCAGGAGCAGCGTGGGCGGATTGTCGAGGCCGGCGCGCACGGGGAACGTCCAGTAGTCGCCCGGGATGTAGCGCGCCGCGACGCTGCCGAGCTCGAGACGGATGCCATCGCGCAGCTCCTTCGCGCTGCCCGATGGAAAATCGGCGACGGAGCGGAGGTCGTTCCAGATCCGGATGAACCACGAGTCGGTCGACGGCGGCGGCGCGCCGAAGGTCGCGGCTTGCGACAGATCGATCTCGCCGGTGGTGTCGAGCGTTGCGGGGACGCCGTACACGACGCGCCAACTGCCAGCCGCGGCGTCGAATACGAGCGCCTCGAGATAGAACGTGGTGAGGCCCGAGCGCCTGATCGCCTGGTCGCCGGCGATCAGCGACAGCTTCTTCGCCGCGGCGTCGTAGGTGCCACGCCCGACGAGCCCGCCGTTCCACTGCGACCACTTGAACATCGGCGCACCCTGCGCGACGTCAGCGATCTCGATCCGGTAGAGGTCGTGCTCGAGCCCGGTATAGCCGCCGCCCTGCACCACGGGGCAATCGCCCGAGGTCATGGTCGTCGGCGCGATGGTGACGGTCAGGTGGCCGTGGTTCGCGAGGTCGTCGTGGAGGTCGAGGTTGCGGCAGGTGTCGCCGGCCGCCATGCGGTAGAGCCGCAAGGCATACGCGGTCTCGATCCGTTCGGCGGTATCGGGACCGCCGAGCGCGGGCTCGATCAGCTCGGTCGGAACTTGAAAGCCGTTGAGCGAACGGCGCCACACGTCGAGCACGATCGCGTCGCGCGCGGTGGGTTTGGTCGACGGATCTTGCAGTGGCCAACCGAGCGGCGTCGCGGTGAGGGTGACCGGCTTGCCTTGATTGCCATCGAGCTCGACGAGCAGGCCATCGGCCCAGGCCGCGCCGGGCATGACCGAGATCGTGTACGCGCCTTGGCTCTGAGTCGCAGCGACGACCTTCCACGCGGACAGGTTGTCGGCGGGTATCGCGGCGATGCCCGCACCGAACGCGGCGCGCGCGGCGAGGTCCTGCCAGCGCGAACCGAGCAGCGACTGCGCGTTGACGTCGGCGTCGAGGAGGATCCGGCCTTCCTGCGCGAGGATCCCGACCTGGTTCTTGGGAACCTTCGCCTGCCACCGTGAAAAATCGCCGTGCATCGTCTACCTCAAGTTGCGGGGATGAGCAGTGGGCGCACGCCCACCGGAGTAAATTCGCGCAGGCGGATCGTCAGGTTCGCCCATTTGTGCGCTTCGAGCAGGAAGCCGTATGCGCCCATCTGATCGTCATCGGGGCCGCGATTCAAGATTCGCGGATCGCAGTCGAGCGCGAGCTGCGCGTAGGCCTCGTGGCCGAACACCTCACTCGTGAACACGAGGCGCGCATCCTGCGCTTTCAGACATTCGGAGTTTTGCGGCAGCCGATCGCCCTGGTTCGAGAACCAGCACAGCTTCAGGCAGCCGGTCTGATCGTCGTCGACGGTGAGTGTGCCGGTGAAGATGCCACCGCGCCCGGAGATCCGTTGGACGAGGGTCGTTCCGAAGATCGTGACGCCGTCGATCTGGGTCTTCGCCGCGTACGGTGTGGTGTCGCCGCCGATCGCCGGTGCGGTGAGATCGGAGGCGTCGATGATCGAGCTCGCGAGCGCGATCGTGTAGGCGTCGGCATCGACGAGCAGCGGGCCCGCGATCGTGCGGGTCAGCTCGATCGATGGGATCGCGTCGAACTTCGCGAGGTCGGCGGCAGCGAAGCCATAGTCGGCGGCGAGGCGCATCGCCGTGCGCGGCTTGGCACGCGAGCCGGTCGGCGAGCCGTCGAGGACGCGATAGCCACCGGGATCCAGCGTGCAGCCGCGCAGATCGAGCGCCTCGATCGCGACGCGTGCGATCAACGGATCGCTGTCGGCCCAGCCATCACCGGCCGTGAACATGATGCCTTCGATCCGCACCGTGGTGTTCGCGACGTGATCGTCGAGCGAGGCGGTCCCGAAGCTGAGCGGGTGTTTCAAGCGCACGAGCGGACGGCGCTCCTCGGCAGCGCGCAGGATCAGCGGGCGACCGACAACGAGGTCACCGCCGTCGAAGTCGTGGATCGCATCGTCGTCGAGCTCGATCACGAGCGGGGCGTCGCTGATCGTCGCGAGTCCGGCCAGCGCGTCGGCGAGCGTCGGCGCTGCCGCCGAGGGGACGACGATCGCGGCCGGCGTGCCCGCAGGGAGCGGATCGCGCCCGACGGGATGTGCGCCGACCGGACCGACGGCAGCATAGCGATACGTCAGCACGAGCTGCGCGACGAGCTGGTCGGCTTGCGCCTGGGAGCTCACACCGATCGCGATCCGTCCGATCACCGGATCGATCGCGATCTCGTTCGGCGCGAGCGCGGGAGCCAGCCCGCCTTCCCACGCGCACAGGTTCGCGCCGCGGATCACCGGCGCCGCGGTGAACAGGTTGATCGGTACGTGGAGCTGGATCGGCAGGTCACCGACGGGGATCGGGCTGACCGCCGGGTCGTACTCGAGGACCTCGACGTACGCCGCCGGGTTCGCGACGCCGATCGGATCCGCCGGCTCCGGGCCGAGGCGCGCGCGCGGAATCGGCGACGGTTGCTCGTCGAGCGGCGTCAGAACGATCGGCCGGCGATCGGGCTCGTACGTCGAGCGTCCGAACATTCGCACCGGGCGACCGAGTGGGTGCACGAAGAAGCGCGCGACGAACGTGCCACCCGCCGACGTGGTCGCCGGTGCTGGCGATGCGAGCGTCGGCTCGAGCTCGACCTCGTAGCTCGCGAGCCGCCACAGAAATACGGCGAGGTTCGGCAGATTGTATTGGAGGTTGTACGGCCGCACCGTCGAGACATCCGGGAAGCGCGCGAACGTGTCGTACGCGGTGCCGAGCTGCGACAGCACCGCGGGATCGCGGATCGTGGCGAAGCCACCGCGGATCACGGTGTGCCGGCCATACGGCGGAATCGCGTATGCGGGCGCTCCACCGCGATCGGGGCGCTGGTGATTCAGCGCCTGCGCCCACACGAGGTTCTCGCGCAGCTCGACGGGAAACGCCCCCCAACCGGTGAGGTCGTGCGCGAGCCGCTCGATCGCGCCGAGCGTGCCCTTCGCACGGCGCAACAGGATCGTATCCGCGACATCGGCGCGCAGCGTCCACGGATCGCCAGCGAGGTGGCTCGTGCCCAGGAGGTCGCCGATGTACGGGATGACCCAGTCCGCGCACGTGTCGATGAACAGGTCGTGATAGAGCGCGTCGATCCCATCCTTGACCGCGTTGAACGCGGTCTCGACGGGCGCGAGGTACGCCTGCAGCGGACCTTCGAGCTCCTCATCCTTGATCTTGTGAATCGCCGGGAGGCGATCGAAGAGTTGTACGCGCTTCACGAGGCCCCCGGCACGATGCGAAGGATCAGCGGGCCACCATCGGCGGCGTTGTAGAGACGAAGCACGTGCGTCGACGCGCACGCCACCGTCTCCGCGCGCGATGCGACGGTCGGATACACGAGAGGTGCCGGATCGTCGGCGACGCCGAGCGAGCCAAGCGCGTTGACGAGCGACCACTGCACGCCCGCCACGTTCTGCGCAACGCCCTCGATCCGTGTCGCGTATTCCGCATCGCCGAACGAACGCGGCGACCGATCGCCGAACAGGCCGTTCGAGCCATCGAGCGGGCCGCCGCTGACGCCGAGCGCCGCGCTCACCGCGTCGCGCACCGGTGCCGGGTCGTAGGTCGGATCGACCGCGAGCGTGAGGTCGAGATACACGTACTCGAACGCGCCCGGTACGACGACGATCGGGAACCGCTGGGGGCCGCGCATGCGATTCGCGAGCGCCAACACGGACTGCGCGCTCGCCAGCTCGGCGGTGCGGCCCGGTTGCATGAGCAGTGTGACCTGCACCATCGGCAGTCCATTTACGATCGTCCACACCGCGCGCGCCTTCGCCACGCCGCCGATCGCGAGCGCCTCGGCCTCGACGTCGGTGATGCTGACGATTCGATCGAGACTCTGCACGCGTGCCGGAGCCGCGATCTTCGCCGTCGTCATGTCCTCGGGTGCCGCGCCGCCGGCGATCACGCCGACGAGGTCGACGTTCGTGACCTGCGGGACCGTGCGATCCGCACTCGGCTTCGCGCCGTCGGCGAGCGCACCGAATGCGCCGGACCCGGTGCGATAGCGCACGACGACGTTGTCGACGCCCGACGGCAGCCGCGCACCGGTCTTGCCATCACCGAACTGCACCCACGAGTTGCCCGCGTCGTCCTGACGCACGATGTAGACCTCGGCATCGGGCGCCGCGCCGTACAGCACGTCGACGTTGCTCCAGATTCTCCCGCCGACGACGATCTCGATCTCCGGGCGATTCGGCGGCGTCAGCGCCGCGCGATCGAGGTAGGTCAGCGGCGATTTCGGGATCTGGAACGACTGAAACGTCGCGCGGTCGTCGCCGTTGCCGAGCGTGGCCTCGGTAGCCTGCTTGCCCTCGGTGACGTCGACGAGGTTGCCAAACGCCGGCGTCGTGTTGCCGTCGACGAAGTCCGTAAAGTCGACCTCGCGATCGAGTGCGAGGAGCGTGTAGTCGTCGGTCCAGGTCGCCTGGATCGCCAGTACCGTAGCCTCGTACGAAGGCTTGCCGACCGGCGCGAGCCCGATCCGACGGTTGGTCAGGTCGTTCGCCTGCGTGCGCGGTCCCCAGTACGCGAGCTGCGTCGCCGGCGCTGGCGCATCGATCCACGCCGCACCGACGCTGAACGGCTCGCCGACCACGGTGTCGACCTGGACGGTGCGGAGATTGTAGGTGTTGTTGCTCGCGAGCTCGCCTGCGAACCCCTGCGCGAGCTGGACCACCGTCGACGGTACCGACATCGGTCCCGCGACGACCGTGACCGGTATTGCGTCGAGCACCGTCGCGAGCTCGAGGCGATTGGAGAACCCGCCGGCAGCGTAGACGCTGAGATCTTGCACGTCGACGATACGCGCGAGCGCTTGCGGCTGTGCGTACACCACCGGGTGGACGACAAGCGGAGCGAACGTTGTCACCTGGATCGCGAGCCGCGTACCGAGAGCAAGATCGGTGACCTGCGGATCGAGATCGAGCGACTTTCCGCCGACCGGGACATCGGACGTGAAGGTCGCGCCGACCGCGGTGCCGCTCGCATTGAGCGTCACGTACTTGTCGGGCGCGTTGTGACCGGTGAGATGAAACGTCTTGTCGAGCTTCATCGCGGTCAACGAGGTGTGCGGCCCGGTGATCTTGGTGATCGGCCCGCGGAGCGTCACGACCGAGCGGCCGTGCCAGGTGTCGACCGCATCGACGATCACGAGCTCGAACGGATTCAGCCCGGTGGCCGTCGTGACGCCGATGACGAGGCGATCGTTCTTCGCGAGTGCCGGTGCGTTGTCGATGACGAGCTTCGTCATCCCAACGGTGACCGCGGGCTGGGTCTGCGGGCGCGTCAGCGTGAACTTCGACAGCCACGGCAACGCGACGATCTGCTCGCTGGTTTGAAAATCCGCGTTCTTCGTGCCGATCTTGGCCTGGATCGCAACTCCGGTAGGAATCGTCACCGGCTTGTCGCTCTTGATCTCGAACGCGAACGTGCCGGTGCCCCCGATGCCGGGCATCAAGCGATACCCGAGCAGCCGCACCAGATCCGCGACGCTCTCGCGCCACGTCGCCGTACGCAGGAAGGCTTCGTTCGCGTAGGCCTCTTGATAGAACGTCAGCGAGTCGATCAACAGCGCTGCGCCTTCGTACAGCGCGATGCCCGGATCGTCGGCGCCGCGATACGTCCACGCCGCGAGCGTCTCCGAGCGATCGAGTTGCTCGAGCAGCCAGCGCCGCGTGTTCGCGTAGTCGCCGACGCGATACTGGATCCGATCGAGCGCCGGGCGATTCGTGATCGTCTCCGGAAACGTCTCGGCCGGACTGCACACCGGTTCCTGCGGCGGCTTCACGACCGACCTCCCGCGAGCGTGAGCTCGACGAAGCCCTTCTCCATATGGTCGGGGTCGTTGCGCACCGAAATGATCTCGCTGCCCGCGACCTCGACGAAGCGGCCATCACCCGGCGAGGCGGCATCCCACCGCGTGATGTCGAGATGCGCGATGTGCTCGACGCCGCCGATCCGCTGCAATCGTCCCGCGATCTCGCTCTCGTACAGCGCTTGGCCGAACGTCCAGTTGTCGGGATTGAACAGCGCGAGTCGGCCGTCCCATGTGTAGCCGTCGGAGAGCTCCTCGAGGATCGCGAACCGCACATCCTCGGGCCACACGTCGTCGCGCAGGCAGACCGTGAGCTCGACACGGAGCGGCACGTAGATCGGCGGCCGGATCTCGAGGTCCTCGCCGATCAGCCGCAGCGGCTCGAGATGCGCGGCCACCGCAGCAGCGAGCTCCGGCGTCAATACTTCGCCGCCGAGCGGATCGATCGTGATGCGCACCGTTCGCCAGCTGCCGGTCCACATGTACATCGCGGCCGCGCGCTGGACCTTCGGAACCTCTTCGGCGCGCGCGACGTAGTCCGCGAGCGTCACGGCGCGAAGTTGGTGCTCGCGATACGCCTCCGGCGCATTTCGGCGAATCTCCTGTGGCGGTTCGGGTGCGGTACCGTCGTTCGCGTCGAATGGATTCCACGCGCCGATCACGGCGGTGCCGGGGGTCACGATGTACGTCAGCCGATCGCGGCCGACATTCCCGTCGAGGCCGAGCCCGGCGCGCCAGATCGCCGTGACGACGGCGTTATCGGGCAGCGCCATGCCGTTCGTGCTGTTGCCGAATCGGATCACAGAACGCAGCAGCTCGTCGGTCTCGACCGCGAACGATGGGTCGTTCGTTTCGCTCTGGACCAGGCTGATCGTCTCGGACCACCGTATGCCATCGACGCTGACCTCGAGCGTCGAGTGGGTGGGCGTTCCACCGTCGCGGGCGGTCGCGAGATAGAGCAGCGGCAGCGCCGTCGGGAGCGCGCACACCGCGCCCCAGTTCGTCGCGACGGACGGCAGCGTCTGTTGCACGACCATCCCCGAGGTCGCCAGCACGAGGTTGCCGTGAAACAGCGTGACGTCGACGAAACGCGGATGATCCGGCGTCGGCAGCTCGACGAAGCAATAATCGGACACGAGCGCATCGTCGGGATCCCAGGTCACGCGCACGATGCCCGCGCCCGGCGCCTGCGGATCATCGACGCGGATCGCACCGAGGAGACGGAGCATCTGACGCTGCTGCGGATCGCGCCCGGAGGGGTTACCCGACTCGGGATCCTTCTCTTGCTGGATCAAGAGACGCGGCGGAGCACGGCGAATCGTGTCTTGCGGCGGCGCGAGCTGCCCCGTGATCTGGGCGACATACGCGTCGGCCTCGGCGGTCGTCGCGAATGCGAGGTCGGCGGTGGTATCGCCCTTCGCGAGCGCGGGGATCGCATCGCTCCACGTATAGAGCCGGATGTCGCCGAGCGACGCGCGCAGCGGTGTCTGTTCGACCGTCACGAACGCGGTGCCGGTCGTCGCGTCCCGATCGGTCGTCACGGTGAAGCCGATCGCGAGGTCGGTGTCCTGCGAGGCGCGCAGCGCGAGGAGCGTGCTCGCCTGGTTGCCCTCGGAGATGTAGTAGTCGACGAGCCGCGCGTGACGAGCGAGCGAGACCCGGCGACGTGCGGTTGCGAGGTACGCCTCGTTCATCACGCGGTCCTGCAAGTCCGCGAGCTCGTCAGCCGAGGCGGCGAACAGATCGAGCAGCGTGACCGAGAGATCCGCGTCGCTCGTCGCGGTCCACCCCGGCACGCGCTTGGCCATCGCGACGATCAACGCGTGGCGGAACGATTCGTAGTCGCGGGCGAGCGTGTCGAACTGCGGCGCCGGATCCGCCGGCGGCGGGGGCGTCCAATCGGGCGAACAATCGATCGAGAAACAGCCCGGGCGAAACTTGAACGCGAGCGAGCTGAAGATCGGATCGATGTTCAGGTGATCGAGCGACAGCGTGTACGTCGAGTAGTCGCCGATCGGCGTGATCACGAGACGCAGCGTGTCCGGATCCGCCGTCACCGCGATCGAGGTCACCTGGACCATGCCGGTCGAGTGCCCGCCACGCAGTCGATTACCGCCGGTGATCACGAAGATCTGATTCGGTGGCGTGGTGTCCGCGACGATCGCGGCGAGCTCGGTCGCGTTCCAGAAGCTGACGTCGACGACCGCCTGCGGGGGCGTCGTGGTCAGGTCGAGCGTCAGGCGCAGCTGGCGCAGGCCGTTCAACCCGTGGGGCGCGAGGCCCTTCACGCGTTGTGCGAGCGCGGTCTGATCGCGGAAGGCCATCAGTCACCGCTCCGCTGGAGCTTCATCACCTTCGTCACCGACGAGCCGATCGCGCGGTACTGCAACAGCACCTCGATCGCACTGCTCTCCGTCGAGACCGTGAGGCCTAGCACCGTGACGCGCGTGCCGAGCCATTTCTGGAGCGCATCGGCGACGATCGATTGCGTGACCCCGAGCGTGCTGTCGCTGGTGTTCTCGAAAACGAGCCGGCGCAAGTTCGTGCCGAGCTCGGGCAGGAACAACCGCTCGCCGAGTGTGGTGAGCAGGAGCTGGAGTAGCTCGTCACGAACGTGGGCATCGAGATCGGGCGGCGCGGCGGTGCGACCGTCGGGCCCGATCCGAAACGGAAACGCGAGATACGACGGATACCCCTTCATTGCGCCGTCACCGGAAGTTGGGTCGACGCGATCAGCGCGATGCCCTGGATCAGTCCACCGTTCTTGCAGGTGCCGATGCTCGACTTCACGAGCACCTTCTTGCCGTTCACGGTCAGCGCATTCGCTCCGGCCTTCCACTCGATCGTGAGGCAGGGGCTGTAGTTCGAGCCGTTGTAGAACGTGCAGCCGATGACGCTGTGCACGTCGGACTCGAGCAGCATCGCGGCGCCCGCCGTCGCGACCGTGTTCGAGGTCGTGAGGATCGCGCGCCCGAGGTGTGGGCACTGGACGCTGCTGGCGGTCGTGAGTGCGGTGCCCGGCATCACGTCACCTTGAGATTTCCGTTGTTGACGTTGCAGCTGCTGTCGTCGAGCACGATCTGCTTGCTGCCGACCTTGATCGTGATCTTGTCCTTGGTCATCACGATGCTCGGGCCGTTGCCGTGCTCGAGCCGCAGCTCGTCCTTGTCGTCGTCGAGGACGATCTGATGGCCGTGGCTCGTCGTGATCACGCGGACCTTCTCGGTCGCGGTCTTCGGCTTCTGATCTTTGCCCCACCAGAACCCGGTCCAGATCGGCAGCCATGGGTGACCGGCTTCGAACTCGATCCACACGCCATCGCCCTTCTCGGGCAGGAACAGCATGCCGTGATCCTTGCCGGCGAACGGGACCGCAGGCTCGATCCAGATCGACTCCTGGTTCTGGGCGAGCACCGAAGGGATGTAGGCGCGGATCTTGCCGAGGTCGTCGCCGGTGCCGACGGTCGACACCGTGCCTCGATACTTGCCGTACAGCGTGCCCGCTTGATCGCGGATCATGCCCGCGACGCGGTCGGTGTCCTTGGTGCCCTGCACTAGAACACGTTCGTCGGCACGGCGCCGGCGCCTTTCGTGACGGTGCGGGTCGCGTTCGTCATCAGCGTGAAGTCCTGGCGGTACTCCGAGCGGCTGAGCGTGTGGGTCACCTCGCGCACGATGAAGTTCGTGCACAGCTTCGCGTTCGCGCCGCTTACACCGACGAGGTCGTACGCGCGGAGCACGCCGTCGTAGCAGCCGTAGCGCACCGAGCCGGTCGCGGTGATCGTGTAGCTCGACCGCTGTTGCCAGCGCTGGATCAGCTCGCCGACGTCGCGAAACGCGGAGACGAATGGCGAAATGATCTCGGTGCCGAGGTTCGCCAGGCTGTCGAGCGCCGAGCTCTTGTCGATCAGCGTGACCGGCTCGCCGTATGGGTTCGGCTTACTTCCGGTCGAGCTGTCGCCGTACGGGTTCGGCTTACTGTCGAGGGAGGTCGTGTCGTACGGGTTCGGCTTGGTGGTGAGCGGTGGCATGCCGTCGTCGGCCGTGAACTTCGAAACGATCGGGTTCGGCGGGGCTGCGCCGGGATCATCGATGTTCTGTTGCTGTCCCTGGTAGCGCGACGCCTTCGCGACGTCGTTGCGCGCCTGGAACGTCTCGACGTTGCGATCGGACCCGGTCAACACGAACACCGGCAGGCCCGACGTGTCCGTGGTCGCGAGACGCTTCACGTACGCGATCGACGTGTTGAGCGTATCCGGCACCACGTAGACGTGCAGGTCGTACGGATCGGCGATCGCGCGAATCATGTCGATCTCGGTGCCGCGCTTGATGTGCTTGAGCGGACGATCGGCGGGCAGGTCGGGGATCCTGTCGATCTTGACGCAGGTGATCGAGTCGGCCTTCTCGAACAACTTGCGGATCACCGCCTCGTCGGTCTTGTCCTCGAACACGGCGGGCTTCGCGCAGACGTTGAGGTACGCCGTGTCGTCGCGCGCGATGATCGTGATCGTGCTCTGACCGGGCTCGCCCGACATCGAGGCGTCCCACGTGACGATCGGCCCGTCGATCAGCGGCACCCACGTCGAAGTTTGGTTGCGGATCTCGAGGCGCAGCCGCTTCCACGTCATGGCGTGCGGATCGGTCGGGCCGCCCCACTTGCCTTGATCGTTGGCGAAGATCACGAGCTCGAGGCGAGCCTCGGTCGCGAGGTCGATCCCTTGCTCGACGGTGATCGTCTCGATCAACGTGTAGAAGTGGTCGCTGACGACCTTGCCCGCGATCCACAACTTGTACTCGAGCCCACCGATCATTTGGGCGGGATCCGGATCGTGTTGTTCGGGACCGCGAGCTCGGCGGCGTCGAGCTCGCTGTTCGCATCGGCGATGTGCCAGAACTCCGTCGAATCGCCGTATTGCTCGTGCGAGAGCACGTCGAGGCGATCGTGAGGTTGGATCACCGTGAGCTCGCCGTCGGTCGCCGGCAAGCGGCGCAGCTTGACGATCGTCGCAACGCGACCGTTCGGTGCCGGCACGTCGACCGTGGCGAGCTGCGCGTAACGCGATGAAGGTAGGAACGCCATGATCAGAAGTGGATGATGTCGAGGATCTGGAGCGTGCTATTCGACTGATTGATCAGCGCGAGCGCATCCCGTGCGTACTGCGAATAGGTAAAGGCGCCCTTCGCGATCGGATCGTCGGAGCACGGGTCCGGCATGATCGCGGTCATCGTGATCGTGACCTCCGCGAGGGTCGGGTTGAGCAGTGCGTCGTATTGCTTCTCGACCACCGAGAGCGAGTCGATGGTCACCGGCAACACGCGCGTCGCGCCCCACACGAACAACACGCGCGGATAGGACTCGCGTGGAATCTGCTGCGTCGTCTCGCTCGACTTCCCGGTGATCAGCGAGCCGACCTTGTCGACCGCCTTGTTGATCAGGCCGCTGATCGGCCCGGTCGGCCGCACCAGCTTGTCGAGTGCCGCGAGCTGCGGACCGATCCCGACTCCGAGCGTGATCGGGTTCTCGCGCGCGAGGTCTTCTTGCGCCGAGAAGTGCGCCATCAGGCTGATCTTCTCGATCGGAATCTCACCGGCCTGATTGACCTCACGCAGCGAGGCGCCCGACGGTCGCGGCGGAATCTCGAGCGTGCGCGTGATCGATTCCGGGTTGAACTGGAACATCACGACGTTCGGCAGGTAGTTCGCGAGGCCGACCCCGTACTCGACGAGCGCGCCCTTCAGCAAGTACGTGAACGTCATCGCGAGCCTCCGCGCAGCGACTTCGCGAGCGGGGCGGCGATCCGATCGGCGAGTGCGCTGCCGCCGCGCGCAACCTTGACGTCGAGCTTGGTCGCCGACGTGATCGGTGCGGTCGACCCGGCGAGCGCGCGTTGCAGTGCGGGTCCGAGGTTCGCGATCGCGCGACGCGCATCCGCGCGCGAGACCCCACGCATGCGGATCTCGACCTTGCCGATCGTCACGTTGGCCATCAGCCGCCTCGAATATGGTTGCGGGCCAGGCGATCGGTCGTCGTGCGCGCCGGCGGCGCAGCTCGACCACCACGCGCGTGTGCTACCGGGGCGTCCTCGACCGTGATCACGACATTGCCGATCGACACGTGAGTCGGCTCGGGTGCGCTCTGCACAGGGTCGGTCGCCACAGGTGCAGCCGGCTTCGGCGACTCGATGATCGTCGGTGCGCTCGAGGTCCACTGCCGCACGCTGCGCATGAGATCGCGGAGCGCGTCGGTCTCGGCGGTCGCGACCAGCGGATCGGGCGTGGATCGATCCTCTTCGAGCCATTGCGTGGTCGGCGGGATCGTGACCGGTCGTGGAGCCGCGTCGGGCAGCGCGCGCGGTGGCGGTGGCGCCATCTCGACGATCGTGTGGTGCTCGACGGTGTGACGCTCGATCGTCTCGCGCGTCTCGGGTTGCTGCGGTTGACGCTCGTCGGGCTGGGGCCGCGGCTCGAGAGACGGGGCTGCGGCATGAGTGCGTGCGACCACGGGTGTGGCTGCGCGCGCCGTGGTGGGAGCCCGCAGCTCTGCCTCGACGTGCTCCTCGCGCGGTGCTTCGGACGTGCCGGCACTCACGTGTGATGACCCCTTCGGCGTGTGACTGCTCGACATCGCGACGAGCCTCGATGCGTAGCTCATCGCGGCCTCGCCTCGGCCAGCGCCGCATACTCGGCGCGCCGCCACGCGGGAAGCTCCGCGATCGTGGTCTCGGTCCAGTGATACGTCGACGCGATTGCGTGCACGTGTTGCAGCAACACGCGGCGCGCGTTGCGCAACCGGGTCAGTGCGATCCGCTCGAGATCGATCTGCCGCGCAAGTGGCTTGTCGCAGCTCGGGCACGCGCTCTCGACCTCGAGCTCGATCAGCGGATCGACCTCGGTCAACAGCGCGTCCGCCGCAGCGACGAGCGCATCCGAGAGTCGTTCACCCGCGAGCTCCGACATCACCGTGCGCGCGACATCGTCGCTGCCGGCGAGCTGCGCCCAGCGCAGTTGGTCGCGCCCGGTCGGCAGGCGCAGCGTGATGCCGGCGACGGTCAGGTCATCGCGACGGCGCTCGCCGGCGAACCGCGCGAGCTCGTCGGTCGCGAGCTCGACGATCGCGGTCGCGCCGCACGTGCACGTCAGGTAGGCTTCGATCGGATCCGCCAGCGAGAGCTCGCTGATCCCGAGCAGCAGCAAGATCCGCGTCTGCACCGCGAGCGACCACACGGTCTCCTCGTCGCAACGAAGACACGCCGCGAGCACACGCGTCGCGACGATCGGCCGCGGCGCGTCGAAGTCGATCGCGAGATCCGCAACGTCGAGGCCGTACGGGCGAACCCGTGCACCTCCGACGCTGCGTCGTGCGAACGACGTCAGGAAGTCGATAGCGATCATGGTGCGAGTGGCCTATTCGACGGCGACCGCCGGGACTGGATCATCATCGCCGGGCTCGATCGTCGCCGGATCGCGTTCCCAGCCCTCGAGCTCGACCTTCAGGGTCTCGAGGGCGATGTGATTTCCGTTCGCGTCGAGCTCCGGCAGTGCCGTGTACTCGCTGACCCAGCAACCGTGCAAGAAGTAACGCATCACGACCTGGCCGCGCTCGTTCAGGAACTCGAGCGTGAGCTCGCGTTTGAACTGCGCGATGTTCGTGCTTGCATCACCCGACCAGCTCGCGACCATCTGGGCCCACGTCTCGAAGTCGCGGTCCTGAGTGACGCCGCGCTCGAGCGTGATCGCGTCGAACGTGCTCTTGCCCCACGACTTGTGCTCGAAGCTGTTCTGTCCGCCCGAGCGGTGTTTGACCACCTCGGTCGTGCGCCTCATTGCGCCGATCTTGCTCAGCCCGAACAGCACTTTGTTGTTGGTATCGACAAGTCTGAACTTGAATGTCGAGTACGGAGTCTGCCGGGCACTCTTTGTGAATCCATTTGCCATGACGTTTCCCCGCCTTACGTCAGATCAGGAATCTGTTGAATCTTGAGTACGACGAACTCCGCCGGCTTGAGCGGCGCGAAGCCGACCTCGATATTGACGACACCCAGATTGCGATCCGCTGCCGTCGTGGTCTCGCCATCACACTTCACGAAGAACGCCTTGTCGGGCGTGCTGCCCTGGAATGCGCCCTGGCGGAACAGTGTCGTCATGAACGCGCCGACGTTCTGCCGGATCTTCGCCCACAGGGGCTCGTCGTTCGGTTCGAACACCACCCACTTGGTGCCGCGGAACAGCGACTCTTCGATCATCAGCGCGAGCCGCCGGATCGGGATGTACTTCCATTCCGATGCGCGGGCATCGGCGCCGTACAGCGTGCGGGCCCCCCACACGATCTGGCCGTAGACCGGGAAGTTGCGCAGGCAGTCGATGCCGAGCGGGTTGAGGACGCCGTTCTCGCCGTCGCTCATCAGATAGTCGAGTCCGGCGACGCCGCGCATGATCGCGTCGATGCCGGCAGGTGCCTTCCAGACGCCGCGATCGTTGTCGGTCTTGGCCCAGATACCGGCGATCGTGCCGCTGTTCGGGAACGACTTGATGCGATAGCCGTCGGTAGGATCGGGGAGATCGACACGTGGAAAGTAGATCGCGGCGTTCGCGCTGGCGATCGAATTCGTGTTCGCATCGACCCACGCTTGAACCGCCGTCGGCGTATTTGCCGAGCTCGGTATGTCGACGATAAACATGGCGCGACGCTGCTCGCAGTACGTGAGTGCGTCGCTCAGCGCGGTGGTGACGCCGGCAGTCAGTGCCGCGACGGCAGGGAGACACAGGATGTTGAACAGGTCGGCGTTCTCCAGCGCGTACATGCCGGTCTTCGCGCTCGGGATACCGAGCAGAGCGGTCGCGTCTGGAATCGCGCCATTGTCGCCGGCAGTGCCTGCCACCTGAGCACCAACGCTGGTTCCCAAACCGAGCGTATACTCCTGCACATTGACGAAGGCAGCGTCGAGACCGAACGCCAACAGTGTGGTGGTGTCGGCACCGACGGCGGCAATCGTGATCAGGTCATTCGGGTTGTAGCCCGCGGTTCGAGGGTCGGTGCGAATCCACAGTCGATCCAGGACGAGCGTGACCCTGGCACCCACGAGCGCCGGAATCGTCGGAGCTGTTTGACCTGCAGTGCGTAGCGCCATCTCGAGCATCGACCGAATGCTCTCTGGGGTGAGAGGCACGGTTCCTTCTGTCACTCCCGCCGGCAGCACGAGCGTCGCCGTCGCACTCGTCGCACCGACCGTGACCTTCAATGTCTTCCCGCCTAGTACGTCGGGCAGCAGAGGCAGCGGGGGGATGACGGGCGGCTTTACCGGATTGCTAGCGAACGTTCCATTGATCGCGGGCATACCGGCGACAGTCGGGTCCAGCCGCACGAGTTGCGACGAGTCGTTGATCGTCGGAACCAACGTGCCTGCCGTCAAGCTCGGGAATCGCTCACTCGAAACGATCGCGTTCCCCGCGTAGCGTGTAACCGCGAGGTTGAAAGACGTCGCGGAAACCGCGCTGTTTTGGATCACCGGCTCTACCGACAGGCGGACGGAATTCCCCCACGTGCCGGCGCTGCTCGCGGTCGCGATGAGTGCAGCGTGCGTAGTGCTGTCGTTGACGGTGACCGAAGCCGCGATGCCACCGGGCGCGACACGAACGACCCAAGCACTCGGCCCACCGTTCAAAAAGAACTGCGCGATCTGATAGCTCGCCGAGCTGGTCGCCACGACGCCGCCGAAGATCCGCTCGAAATCGGCCATTCCGAAGATCTGGATGGCGGTATCGGTCTGCCCCATCGCGAACGAGTCGACGAACGCTGCGATCGATGTCGACACGGTCGCGATCGGCCGAACGGAGCTTGGAATCTCCGTGACGTAAACGCCGGGATACGTGAGTTGCACGCGAACCTCGAGAGGGAACTAGAAGTACCACCTGCCGCTGAACCGACCCACCCATTCCCCTGAGGCGATCGCTCGTTCTTTCGCAGCGTGCGCAATAAATCATTGAGTGATTCAAAGGTCACTAGGGAACGGCGTTTTTCTGAATCGATATCTCGGTGCATTTGTTCAGTGCAGCGACTCCCGACATGCAGCGTTTTGCTGCACCTCCTTCTCTGCGGGGGGACAGGTCGCCGACCAGTTATGTGGGAGCGTGTTCGGTTGCAAGGGACTGTCGTTCGATCGATCGTCACGCGGCAAGGGCGGAAATGGGCGAGCGGGTACACAGCAATGCGAATCGATCTGCTCTCGCGCCGGCACGTCGTGCAGTGATCGAGAAGCAGGCCGATGCCGTTGCAGCGTCGGCGCTACGGGTTGCACCGCAGCCCGGACGCACACTGATCGCCGCGCCACCGGCATCTGGTGCCGGT
>JBDTJY010000246.1:0-11030 GCA_039935615.1 Kofleriaceae bacterium | reverse complement strand
TCGTTTGCTTGCGCGCCCAACACATTGGGCACTAGAATTTTCGAGTCCTTGCGCAAATGAACGACCGTCCTCGCTTCGCACTGCGCTTCATCTCGGGCAAGTACCAGGGAGGCGAGTTCCCGCTTCGTATGAATCGGGAGATCATCATCGGCCGGTCTAGCGACCTGGACATGGTGCTGGTCGAAGACATGGTCTCGCGGCGCCACGCGAAGATCAGCTCGACGGACGCCGAGGTCTTCATTCAAGACATGGGCTCGACGAACGGCACGTTCGTCAACGGCGAAAAGATCGCAGGCCGCGCTCTGTTGCACGAGGGGGACCGGATCCTGGTCGGCACGTCGATCATCAAGGTCGTCGCCGTCGAGGGTTCGATCGCGCAACAGAGCGAGGCCGAGGCTCGCCGCAAGCTCGAGGCGGGAGCCCAGCAGCGTCAGGCCACGCAGGGCCGGCCGATGTCCGGTGTGATCGAGGAGATTCCGTTGCCGGACCTCCTCCAGTTGTTGTCGACCAGCCGCAAGTCGGGCGTGCTGACGATCAACAACGGCGTCAGCCTCGGCAAGATCTACCTCCGCAAGGGGCAGATCTACTTCGCCACGATCAACGACGACTTCTCGGTCAGTCCGCAGAAGGCGATCTATCGCATGCTGACCTGGGCGACGGGCACGTTCGAGCTCGAGCCGGGTGGCGAGATGCAGGTGATGGAGGAGATCCAGGAGTCGACCGAGGGGTTGCTCATGGAGGGCGTCCGCCAGCTCGACGAGTTCACCCACCTCCGCAAGCAGTTGCCGGCCCTGGGCTCGCCGCTCGCCGTGCCGACGCCGCTCGCCGGCAAGCTGCGCGAGCTCACGCCGTCCGAGCTCGACACGTTCCAGTTGGTGCTCGATCACGGCCAACTCCAGAAGGTGCTCGACAATTTTCCGGGCACCGACCTCGACGCAGCGCAGAACATCATCAGCCTGATGAAGCGCGAGTTTGTCGTCGTCCCATAAGCGGTATGCTCGGGGTGGATGTCACCCGTCGCCATGCTCGCGGGGGTTCGGATCGAGACGCTCGACGATCGCCGGTGGTCGACACCGTATCGTGGGATCGTCACGATGCGACCGCGGCTGCGCCTGACGGCTTCGATCGCGGGGCGCGAGGTCCGGATCGACGTCGATGATGCGAGCATCGAGGTCGTCGCCGCCGATCACGCGTTCTCGCTGAGCGGCGTCGAGGCGCTGTTCGTGGTCGAGCGCCAGCCGCCGGCGTGGCGGTTTCTCACGTGGTACGGCGTGTTCGCGCGACGTCACGGCAAGCACGATCGGATGATCATCGAGACACCCGAGGGCCGGGTCGCGCGGTTCGTGGAGCGGCAAATCGAGGCGAGGTTAGGCCTCCGTGACGTGCCGGTCCGCGGCGAAGTCCGCTGCGGATAAGCGTGGTAACTAAGCGGGGTGAGCATTCGCGAAGCCGCGTCGGTGATCTTGCTGCGCGCGACCGCCGACAACTTTGAAGTCTTCCTGCTGCGGCGTCACAAGCAGGCGTCGTTCATGGCGTCCGCGTTCGTGTTCCCCGGCGGCGCGGCCGAGCCCGGCGAAGACGCGCTGACCGCCGCGGCGCGCGAGCTGTTCGAAGAAGCCGGCGTCTTGCTCGCGCGCGATACCGGCTCGCAGCACGAGACGCTGCAGTTGATGACCCAGGAGCAGTTGCGCCACAAGGTGCTGTCCGGCGTGCCGGCGCACGCGGTGCTCGAGCTCGCGGGTCTCGCGTGGGCGACCGACGGGCTGATCCCGTGGTCGCACTGGATCACGCCATCGATCGAGCCGAAGCGGTTCTCCGCGCGATTCTTCGTCGGAGAAATGCCCGCGGGCCAGGTGCCGAGCTTCGATGCGACCGAGACCGTCGATCAAGCCTGGGTGACGCCGCAGCAAGCGCTCTCGCGCGCCGGCGAGCTCGCGCTGCCGCCGCCACAGATCCGCACGATGTGGGAGCTCGCGAAGTACTCGACGATCACCGAGGTGTTCGCCGCGGCGAAGCAGCGCGCCGAACAACCGCATCCGATCATGCCGCGGCTCGCGCCGGCGAACGTCCCGACGCTGCTGCTGCCATGGGACGTCGACTACACCGACAAGGGCACCGGCGAGGCGACTCCACTCGCCTACAAGCCGTCGTGGGCGATCGGACCGTCGCGGTTCACGCTCGAGGGCAAGACCTGGATCCACACGTGAGCGAGCTCGCGCAGATCGCACTCCTGCGCTCGCGACCCGCCGGGCTCGAGTTGCTCGTCTTGCGCCGCGGTCCCGGTACGTTCGTGCTTCCCGGCGGCCCGATCCACACCAACGAAGAGCCCCGGCTCGCCGCCGCCCGCGTGTTGTTCGAGGACGCCGGCGTGTTGCTCGGTCGCGATGCGAGCGCGGATGCGGCCGAGACGCTCGAGGCCCCGAGCGTGCCGGCACTGCGCCGCAAGATCCTCGGCGGCGCGAACGCGACGGAGGTGCTGCGCGCGGTCGGCTTCACGTGGGCGAACGAAGCGCTGTTCGCGTGGTCGCATTGGCAAGCGCCGTCGTCGGCCGGGCTGAGCTCGCCGGGGATTCGGATCGACGGTGGCAGCAACGCCGGCAACTCGACGCGCGTGTTCGTCGCGTCGCTGCCGCTCGGCATGTCGCCGATCTTCGAGAACACCGAGGCCGTCGAACCGATGTGGCTGCTCGCGAATGAAGCCGCGGCTCGCGGCGACGAGCTGTTGCTGCCTCCGCACGTGATTCGCACGTGCTGGGAGCTCGCGCACTTCGACAAGCTCGCCGAGGTGTTCGTCGCCGCGCGCACGCGTGCGCAGGAGTCGCATCCGATCTTGCCGCGGGTCGGGCCCAATCTGTCGTTGCTGTTGCCGTGGGATCCCGAGTACGCGTCGGGCCAAGGCGAGAGCCTCGCGTTTTCGTACCAACCCAAGTGGGCGTTGGGACCGAGTCGCTTTGTCCGGAAGGATCGCACGTGGCAGCTCGTGTCAGCGATTGGCACCCAGAAGGGCTGAGCGTCGGTGAGCGTCGCGTGCCGTTCTATGCGGGCGCGATGCATTACTGGCGCGTGCCGCGCGCGCAGTGGGCTGGCTGCTTGCGCCAAGTCCACGCGCTCGGGTTCACGCTCGTCGAGACGTACGTCCCGTGGCGCGAGCACGAGTCCGAACAGGGCGCGTTCGCTTGGTCCGGCGATCGCGATCTCGCGGCGTTCCTGACGGCCGCGCGCGCCGCCGGGCTCGGCGTCGTGATTCGCCCGGGCCCGCACGTCAACGCGGAGCTCACGAGCTTCGGCATCCCCGATTGGGTGCTCGCCGAGCGCGGCGTGCAAGCGCTGACCTCGCGCGGAACGCCGGCGTGGTTGCCGGTACCGCCGCGCGCGTTCCCGATCCCGTCCTACGCGAGTCGCGCGTTTCACGTCCACGTGCGCGCCTGGTATGCGGCGGTCGCGGCGATCGTCGAACCGTTCCTCGGCGATCCGGTCGTCGCGATCGGCGTCGACAACGAGGCGCAGATGTTCTTTCGCAGCGGCGCGTTCGATCTCGACTACCACCCCGACGCGCTGGTGTGGTGGGACGAGACGCAACCCGGCGTCGAGCCGCCGCGCGCGTGGACGCCGGAGACCGCCGCGTCGTGCGCGCGCTGGGTCGAGTTCAAGGACCACTACCTCGCGCGCGCCCTCGGCGAATTCGCGACGATGCTCGACGTCGTCGGGCTCGGCGGCTTGGCGCGGTTTCACAACCTCCCGCCCGGTCATCACGAGCTCTACGATCTGCGCGCGATCCAGCGCGCGATCGGTGGACCGGTCGGGATCGATGCGTACACGCCACGCTCGGGCTTCGCGGAGCTTCGTCGCCGTGCCGCGGCGTGTGTCGGTGATGCGTCGCCGATCCCGATCGGCTTCGAGGTCGGCGTCGGATTCTTTCCGTGGTTACCACCGCTCGATGCGACCGACGATCCGCTGCGCGAGCGCGATCATCTGCTGACGTTGCTGTCGCAGGGCATCCGCGGGTTCAATCTGTTCATGGCGGTCGAGCGCGACCGTTACTACGGTGCGGCGATCTCGCTCGACGGCAACGTCGAAGCCGCGTGGATCAAGCCGTTGCTCGCGACGCTGCACGAGCTCGCGTGGCCGGCGCTGCGCCGCGCGACGCCGATCGCGGTGATCCACACCCGCGCCGACGAGCGTCACGGGGTCGCCTCGTGCGTGATCGATCCGATGACCCCCGTCCTCGCCGACGTGCTCGGCCTCGGGGCCGGCGGTGCGACCGAGCTCGGACTCGATCCGTCGGCGATCGCGTCGCGCAAGTGGCAACTCGCCGTGTGCCGTGCGCTCGAGCTCGCGCACGTCCCGTTCCATCTCGTCGACGAGACCGCGACCGCCGACGAGCTCGCCGCGTATCGCGCGGTGATCGTGCCGACCGTCGACCGGATCTCCGCGACGACCTGGGCGACCTTGCACGCGCTCGCCGGCCGCACGATCTGCGTGATCGGTCCGCACACGCCGGCGCGCGACGCGTTCGACCAACCGTTGGTCGGCCCGCCGCCGAAACGGCTCGGCAAGCTCAATCCGGGCTCGCTCGCCGACCTGCCCGGGCTCGCCGAAGACCTCGCGGCGCTCGCCGGCGAGCTGGTCGAGACGTGGCAGGTCGAGCGGCCCGACGACGTTCGCACCACCGTGTTCTCCGACGCCGCGGGTCGCGCGCGTGCGCTGTTCGTGATCTCCGATGCGGCGCGCCCGGTCCAGGCGACCATCCTCGCCGACGAGGGCTCATCCCTGCGCGATGCGATCACCGGCGAGCTCGTGCGGAGCGTCGACGGCCGGGTGACCGTCTCCGTTCACGCCCGCGGCGTTCGCATGTTCGCGATCGGTTGAGCTACTCGTCGCCGCTGTCGTCGGGCTCTTTCTCGCTCTCGCCCAGCTTGTGGCGCGGATCGAGACCGTACTTGCGGATCAGCTCGCGGAGATGCTTGCGATCGATCTGCGCTTCGCGCGCCGCCGCCGACAAGTTCATCTTGTGGCGGCGCATCAGATCTTCGATGTACTCGCGCTCGAACATCTCGACGAGCTGGCCCTTCGCTTCTTTGAACGGAAGGTCGGTGCGAATGCCGAGCGACGGCGCGGCCTCGGAGACGAGCGCATCTTCGAGGTTGATCGACGAGCCGCGCGCCAACAGACACGCGCGCTCGATCACGTTGCGGAGCTCGCGCACGTTGCCCGGCCAGCTGTGGCGGACCAACCGCGCCATATCCTCGGGCGTGACCGTGAGGTTGGGCCCGAACCCGTGCACGAAGTGCGAGATCAGCAGCGGGATGTCACTGCCACGCTCGCGCAGCGGCGGCACGCTCACGCGGATCACCGCGAGGCGGTAGTAGAGATCCTCGCGAAACGCCTTCTTCGCGACCTCGGCGCGCAGGTCGCGGTTGGTCGCCGCGACGACGCGGACGTCGATCTTCTCGTACGTGTTCGAACCGACCTTGCGGACCGCGCGCTTGTCGAGCACGCGCAACAGCGAGGGCTGGAGGTCGAGCGCCATCTCGCCGATCTCGTCGAGGAAGATCGTGCCGCCGTGCGCTTCCGCGAACGCGCCTTTGCGATCGGTGATCGCGCCGGTGAACGAGCCCTTGACGTGCCCGAACAGCATCGATTCGATCAGCTCGCGCGGCACCGAGCCGCAGTCGAACACCACGAACGGACCATCGCGGCGCGGCGAGTGGTTGTGGATCTCCTCGGCGATCAGCTCCTTGCCGGTGCCGGTCTCGCCCTCGATCAGCACGGTCGCGTTGGTCGCGGCCACGTCCTCGAGCAGCGTGAACATCTGCCGGACCTTGGTGTCGGATCCGACGATCGAGCCGAACGCGAGCTGGTTGCTGGGCTCGGGCTCGACGATCTCTTCGTCGGGCAGGAACTTCAGCACGGTGCGGCCGAGCTTCACTTCGGCGCCGAAGCCGATCGAGATCTTCTCGAACCGCGAGCCCTGGATGAACGTGCCGTTGGTCGAGCCGCAGTCGACCATCAAGACTTCATCGCCGACGAGCTGCGCCTCGAGGTGCTTGCGCGAGACCGTCTTGTCGGTCAGGACCAGGCTGCACTGCGGTCCGGAGCCGAACGACACCGGCTCGCCGGTGAGTCGCACTGCCTCGCCACGATCGGGGCCCTTGATGACGACGAAGATCCCACCCGCGGTCTGCCGCGAATACGACGGGGCATCATCGAGCAGCGCAGTAACATTGCTCCGATCTTTGGACATCCCGCGCCTGCATCGTAGCTTTCACTGCGCCTGGTGTCTATACCCCCACCCCCAATGATCCCCGAACGAACTCGCTAGTTTCCAGGCGTGACATTCGGCCCCGACATCGCGACGACGATCGCGACGAGGCCCGCCACGAGGAGGATCGCGATAATCACGATCCACGGATTGAGCCCGCTGCGCACCGGTTTCGCGGTCTTGAGCTGCTGGGGCACGGATAGATTCGGCGGCGGATAGGCCCGCGCCGGTGCAACCGGGCGCGGCCTCGGCTTCGAAGGTGGCGCCGGCGGCGAGGACGCGTGCATCGTGCGCTGCTCTCGATAGCCCCGATCCGGCGGGGGCACTGGGTGTTGCCCCGACGAGCCGAGCGACCTCGGCCCGGAGTCGAGCGACAGCGACGGGCCATGATCGAGATCGACGAGCGGCTTCGCGCCCGGCTGCTCGACATCGATCATGTTGATGATCGACGTCAGCTCCATGCCCTGAAACTTCTCGATCTCGGTCTTCGCGCGAAACGGCGGCGGCAGCGTCGGGATCTTCTGCGACGCGCGCGCGGCGATCGCATGGATCGACAACGGCCCCGACGGCGCGATCTCGAGCCCCTCGTCGTCGTCCTCGTCGGCGCTCGACGGTAGCACCTCGGTGCCGGCGCGCTTGCCCGCGACATAGCCGAGCTCGAGGTCATCGTCGTCATCGCCGCGCCAGGCGTCGGTCGGTCCGCACGCTTCGCGCAGCTCGGTCGCGAGCTCGGGCGCCGACATCAGGAGGCCATTGCGATGGGCGCACCGCATCAGCGCTTCCTGAAACTCGCCGGCGGTCTGATAGCGAGCGTCGGGATTCAACGCGAGCGCCTTCTGCATGATCGCGTCGAAGTCGGGCGGCAGCCCCGCCACCTTGCGCGAGATCTGCGGGATCGGTTGCGAGTAGATCTCGTCGGCAGAGGTCGTCAGGCCGGCCGCAACAAACAGCCGCTCGCCGCTCAGGATCTCGTACATGCACACCGCGGCCGAATACAGATCGCTGCGATGGTCGAGCGGCTCGCTCTTCGCCTGCTCGGGCGACATGTAGCCGATCTTTCCCTTCACCTTGTAGAACAGGGAGGTGTGGGTCGCGGCCTTCGCGATGCCGAAGTCGGTCAGCTTGACCTCGCCCTGATACGACAGCAGCACGTTCGACGGCGAGACGTCGCGATGGATCAACTTGAGCGGATTGCCGTCGAAGTCGCGCTTCGAGTGCGCGTACGCGAGCGCGGACAACACCTCGCGCGAGATGTAGATCGCCGCGCGCGGAGAGAATCGCTTGCCGCGCCGCTTCGCCTTGCGGAGCAGCGTCCGCAGATCGCCGCCCGGCAGGTACTCCATCACGATGAAGTACTCGCCACCCGCGGCGACGAGATCGATCGTGTGGCTGATGTTCGCGTGGTCGAGCGTCGCCGACAGCTTCGCTTCGCGCAGGAACAGATCGATGAACTCTTCTTGCTGCGTGAACTCCGGCAGGAGTTGCTTCAGCACGACCTCCATCTCGAAGCCGCCGGCACCGAGCTTCTTGCCGACGTAGATCGCCCCCATCCCGCCCTCGGAGAGATGCTCCTGGACGACGTAGCGGTCGATCGGTACTTCGCCCGCGTTAGCCACTCGGGCGAGAGTGTAACATTCGGCCAATGGCCGAGGATCGTTACCGGCTCGGCCCACTTCGCGAGGTTCGCGAACGCGCGGAGGTGGTCCGCCGCGGTGACCTCGCGGCTGCGATCGGTGACGCGGAGGTAACCGCGGCGCACCTGGCCGACCGGCGGGCGCGGACCACCGCCGCGCGAGATGCTCTGACCTCGGCCCTCGCATCGAGACCGCCGCTGGCCACGGCGACCGAGCTCGCGCTCGCCGATCGCTTCATCGCGCGCCGGCGCAAGCAGCTCGCCGACGCGCTCGATGAAGAGCTGCGGTCACAGCTCGCCCACGACCGGCGTACCGGCGAGGTCGAGCTCGCCCGCGGTCAGCTCGTGCGCGCGCGCGCGGATCGCGAGCTCATCGAGCGCCACTTCGCGCGCTGGCGCGAGGACCGTCGCAAACGTGCCGAGAACGCTGCGGATTGAGCCTGCAACATCGCCATCGAACCGGTGTCGTTTCGGTATGCGATTTCTCGTGCTGGCGTCCCTGCTCGTCTCCGCCGCGGCGTTCGCCGATCCGGCTCCGGCTCAACCCGAGGGCAAGCTCGAGGTCGGTCTCCACGACGACTGCGCTCGCGCCCGCGCTCAGCACAAGGACTGCATCATCAACATCACCGGGGGCGAAGAGATCGACGGCAACCACCCGGTCGCCACCGACGCGATGCTCGACTTTCTCAAGTGGACCAAGAGCCAGAGCCTGATCCACCTCCGGCGCGACTTCATCCCCGAGATCGTGAAGACGGCCGAAGACCTGTAGCTCCTACTGGCACTCGAGGACGTCGCTGCAGGCGGCGTGCTTCGTGACGCAGTCGGCGTGCTTCTGGACCTTCGCCAGGTTGTCCGGATCGGCCTCGAGCACCGCACAGGCCGCGACGCATTCTTTCTCGTCGAACGGGATCGAGCTCGAGGTCGAGGTCACGCACTCGGACTCGCGCGCGCAGACTTGCTTGCAGCGCTGACTGCGCGGCTGCACGCAAGCGACCAGCAAGCAGGCGGCGACCAGGTAACGCATCCGCAGCGACTATAGATCAGCTACGCTGCGCGGGTGAGCCTGGCGGAACGCCGCGGTCTGCGGTTGTTCACGCTCTGCGTGATGTACGTGGCGCAGGGCATTCCCTGGGGGTTCACGGCCATCACGCTGCCGGCCATCCTGGGAGCCAAGCACCTCGGTGCCGAGGTGATCGGCGGCGTGATGGCGATGACCACGCTGCCGTACACGTTCAAGTTCGCGTGGGGCTTCGTGATCGACGCGTTCCCGAGCAAGCGGTTCGGCCGGCGCCGGCCGTGGATCATCTTCGCGCAGGGGATGATGGCCGCGACGATCGGCGTGATGATCGTGATCCCGGATCTCGTCGACAACGTCTCGCTCCTGATGTGGCTGGTGTTCGTGAACACGACGTTCAGCTCGATGCAGGACGTCGCGGTCGATGCGCTCGCCGTCGACCTCCTCGACGAGAAAGAGCGCGGGCGCGCGAACGGCATGATGTACGCCTCGAAGTACGGCGGCGGCTTCCTCGGCGGCTGGGGCCTGTCGCACGTGATCTCGGGGTTCGGCCTGCGCACCGGGCTGATCGTCCAGACCGTCGCGCTGTTCGCGATCATGGTGGTGCCCCTGCTCGTGCGCGAGCGCGCCGGTACCGACCAAGCGGATCGCGCGACGCCGATCTGGCATTCGATCCCCGCGTGGTGGCGCCGCACGTTCGGCGATCGCGTGTGGCCGGTGCTGTGGGCGGCGATCAAGAGCCGCGCGGTGCAATCGGCCGCGCTCGGCGTGCTCGTGATGCTGGTGTCGAACCTCGCCAACGCGATCCTGACCGCCTTCGGGACCGTGCTGTACACGCAGCAGCTGGGCTGGACCGCGGACGACTACGCCTCGCTGCTCGGTGGGCCCGCGCTGATCGCCGGCCTGCTCGGCGCGCTCGCCGGTGGCTTCCTCGCGGACCTCGTCGGGCACCGCCGCCTCGCGGCGCTCGCCACGGTGCTGCTCGCCGGCTTCTATCTCGCGTGGTCGCTGCTCGAGTCGCACTGGGGGAGTCGGCCGTTCGTCTACTCGCTGTGCTGGATCGAGCCGTTCCTGATCGGCGTGTTGACGGTGTCGCTGTTCGCCCTCTGCATGGACATCTCGTGGACCGCGATCGCCGCGTCGCAGTTCGCGATCTACATGGCGCTGTCGAACTTCTCGTCGACCACTGGCTACAAGCTCGCCGGGCACATGGCCGACTGGTTCACGAATGCCGGCATCTATCAGGCCGCCGCGGTGTGCCAGCTGAGCTTCGTGCTGGTCTTACCGTTGATCGATCCACGAGCGGCGCGCCGTAGTGAAGCCACATGAATGCGGTCACCGAGCTCGGCGTGGTCTACACGCCACGCGAGGTCACCGCGCCGATGGTCGAGCTCGCTCTCGCACCGCTCGTGGCCGGGAAATCACCCGAGCAGATCGAGGCGCTGCGGATCTGCGACTTCTCGATCGGCGAGGGCGCGTTCCTGGTCGAGATCGTCCGCTACCTCGCCGCCGCGCACGGTGGCCCCAACGCGGCGCACACGATCGCCGAACACTGCATCTACGGCGCCGACACCGATGCCACCGCCGTTGCCACCACTCGCGCCACCCTCGAAGCACTCGTCGGTGCGCCCCTACCCACGCTCCACCTTCGCGTCGGTGATTCACTCGCGCTCGAATGGCCCACGTTCGACGCCGTCCTCGGCAATCCTCCGTACATACGCCAGGAAAAGCTGTCGCTCACCACCAAGCACGCGCTGCGCTCGTTCGCGAGCTACGACGGTGTCGCCGACCTCTACATCTACTTCATCGAGCTCGCGCATCGCCTGACTCGCCCGGGCGGTCGCTACTGCGTCGTGGTCCCGCGAAAATTCCTGACCGCCGCATACGCGCGACCGCTGCGCACGCTCCTCGAGCGCGAAGCGCACGTCGACCTGGTCGATGTCGCGCCTGATGCGTTCCCCGCCCACGATGCGTTTCCGATCATCCTCGCTGGCGCTCCGACCGGACGATCACGCACCACACGTGGCGAACCATGGCACCGCGATTCGATCGCCGACGCCGCCGTGATCGAGCGCTGGGAGCGATGCTTTCCTGCACTCGGCGACACGCTCACACCAGCC
>JBDTJY010000245.1:0-3513 GCA_039935615.1 Kofleriaceae bacterium | reverse complement strand
CGGGCAATTTGAGAAGGAACGAACAATGACTCGTTGTGTACTTGCTGCCGTCCTCGCTGCTGTTTCGCTGTCATCCGCCTGTGTTGGCGGTGGGTCGATGCGTGGGAGCGCGTCGGTCAGCGCGAGCGCAGAGATCAGGCTCCCGATCGCCCAGATGCCGCCGAAGTACGCTTCGTGGGTCGTCGAAGCAGACGGGTACCTGCAGGCCGTCAACCGAGCCTATGAGATGCATGTCCGCGCGACCGCCGACCTCGCCGCGGCGCTCGGCGTGGAAGCCAACGCCAATGCGATCGCCAACTTCATCCACAACGCGATCAAGGTGAAGACGACGCTGGAGTGCCGGCCGCCAAGCTTCAACGCAAATCTGGTCAGCGAGTGCAGCGCCAGCGCCGGTGCGCGCGCTGCGGGCAACGCCGGCAATGGGGGGGCGTCGGGCCAGGCATCGGCGGGCATTCAGGCGAACTGCCAAGCGAATGCCAGCCTGAGCTTGACCCCCGGCCACTGCACGCTGAAGACGACCGTCAGCCAGAACCCCATTCTGAGCGACGCCAACAGGTGGGCCACGATCGAAGCGAACATGGCGATCATTCTCCAGCTGAGCGCTGCCAACGAGCACCTCAATGGCCGTGGCGGGAACATCAACGTGCGTGGCATGCAACTCTACGTGGAGTCGCTCACCGATCTGGCCAGCGATCCGACGCTAGCGCTGCAGCTCAACAACATCCAGACCGAGCTGCAGAGGGGCTCCGACGCCTGTAGCAAGGCGAACGACAAGCAGAGCGCCATGAACCGCGATCTCGACACGATGTCCGGCGCCATCGATGCGCAGTTCCCGGATCTGCGTGCCTCGGTCCGCGTCCGCTGAGGCATCGAATCGTTTCCGAAGCTTCGCCAGGACATCGAGAAGACCCAAGAAGCGATCTCGAAGCTATTCAGGGAACGATTGGTAGGGGGACGCGAGGTGCGGAGCTCGGACGGTGTGAGATCTCGCCTCCGATTCGGCATGCCAGACATCCACGCGCGCCGCGTCCCCGCGCGAGTAGCGGTTGTGTCGTCGGGCCTAAGCTACACTTGTCCGATGTCTCGCGTGTATTCGGCTCGTGTGCGAGGCGGCGTGGTCGTTCCCGATGGCGTGACGCTGCCCGATGGCGCTGCGGTAACGATTGCGGTGAATGACGAGCGCGAGGCAGAGGTCGAGCTCACTCCGTTGGAGCTTGCGGAGCTCGATGAGTCGATTGCCGATGCTGACGGATCAAAATCAGTGTCGTCCGCCGTCATGCTCGCCGAGCTTGATCGGATCGCTGGCGCTGCGAAACACTGATCGTTCTGGCTGGTCGCGTATCCAGCGCCGCGCGCAAGCATCGCGGTCGCGGTGAACGTCGTCTCCAAAACGACTGAAGACAGACAAGGAGCTGTTGTCGCTACCTCGCGCGCACCGTCCCCGCTCGAACGTTTCACCCTCGACGAACACGATCGCGTATGGGAACCGCACGGACACCCAGGTCACGGGGCAGACCGACGACGGGTCCGCATTCTAGCGCTGCGTCTTGTCGCGCTCCTGAAGGGTCGCGATCAAGATCGGAAGCACGAGTCGATCCTTGGGGCGCCCAGCCTTCGTCTTCACGGCAATCAGCGTGGGGAGATCCAGCACGCGCAGGAGGCGTCCCTCATCGACCATCGACTGGCTACTGACTAGCAACTCGTCGTATCCCAGACCGTCGAGCTCGCAGAGCGGATCGAGTGGGCCGAGTGTTGTGGATAGGTTCAGGTGTCCCTTGCCCGCTAGCAGCTCAGCCGTTGGGCGGAGGCCCCTGTTGGCGAAATCGTAGCGCATCGTTGCATCGAGTCGCAGCAAGAGCTCGAGCAGCCGCTCGATGTTTTCCGGCGTCCTCCGATGGACGATATCTAGGTCGTTCGTCGTGATCGGCGCGCCTTGGATCACACAGGCGGCACCACCGACGATGATGAATTCGATCCCCGCATCGCACAGCTTCGCGAGCAACGCGGGTAGATCAGTGGCTTTCGGGTGCGATGCCATCTCGGATCCTGACCAGGGCCTGCGCCATCCGCGATGCCGACCTCAGCCGGTCCCAGGGAGATTGCTGAAGCGCGAGCGCGATGAGCGTTCGATCGACATCGCCGATCGCGTCCCGGATCTCCGGATCGAGCTGCGCCACGAGCGCGGCGATCTCTGCCGAAGACACGTTGGGACCGTTCGCCACCACGATGAACGCTACCACGCTACAACGACGCGGTCGGTGATGAAGATCGCGCGCAACATCGCCGGAGATGCTCCGTAACACCGTGACTCCGAGCTTGCCTGCCTAGTAGCTCAGGTCGTCGAGTTGCTTGCACTTGTCACGGCGCGCGCGTGCTTCACCCAGTGGTTTCTCGTGACTAGACTTTCCGTCCTTATACTGACGGATCAGCTTCTCCGCGTTCTTCTCGATCTCCGCCCTGTACTTCTTGTTCAGCTCTTCGAGGGACCTCTCGACCGCACGTAGGTCGTCGACCGCTCGGTCGTAGTCGCTCTGCGCGCTCGAGTCGCCCGGCTTCGCGTCCCGCTTGTCTTTGGCCTCACGCACCTTCGTCTGCGCGTCTGCGAGTTTGTCGAGAGGATTCTTTGCGCTCGCGAAGGGCGTCGTCTCACGACCGACGAATGATGTTCCTGATCGAGCACCGCGTCGGCGATGCGGCGTTCGACACGATCGTGGCGCACGTCGCCGCGGGCGTGCCGGTACCACGCGCTTCCCTGGCGATCGCAAAGCTCCGCTGGGTTACAGTTCTCGCGGTGGAACGCGAGCCCGAGGTCGAACTGGCGGCGCTGATCCGCGCTGCGGCCTACGAGCGCGCCGCGGCCCTCGCGTTTCAGAAGTACGGCCCCGAGCTCTACGGCTTCCTCGTCAATCATTTCGGCGCGGAGTATGTCGCCGCCACGCCGTCGAGTGACCCGCTGTTCACGCGGATCGACGCGGACGATCCGAGCTTGACGGTCCCGACCTACAACCATCTCGCCGCGGGCCTGGTCCGGATCACGATCAAGCTCGCCGACAATCTCGACGTCATCGACGCGACCGGCACCGTGATCACGAACGCCGATCGCACGATCTCGGTGTGGCGCGGTGTGCCCTCGATCGAGAACGTCGCGTATACGGCGCCGTACCAGTACGACGGCCGCGCGCCGACGCTGCGGGTCCAGGCGCTCGGCGCGTTGCGCTTGCATAGTCAGATCGATCGCGATCCGCACTACGACGACCTGAAACAGATCGCGAGCTTCGAGAAGACGGTGTTCTCTTCGCAGGCCGCCGAAGCGGTGATACTGAACGGCGGACTGCTGAACAAATCTAAGTCCGCTAAGTGACGTGGTCGCACCATTCCGCAACCGTTCCGCAGGCGATTTCCGACCTCTAGATGCCAACGAAAAAGGTCCCGCATCTCTGCGGAACCTTTTTTGTTTTCCTGGTGGAGTGTAGGGGGATCGAACCCCTGACCTCTAGAGTGCGATTTTAGATG
>JBDTJY010000244.1:0-13432 GCA_039935615.1 Kofleriaceae bacterium | reverse complement strand
GAGCGCGAGCTGTCGAAGTAACCCGCAAACGCGTTTACGGGCCGGTCGGGGGGTGCTAAAGCCCCCCGATGCAGTTTTCGGAGCTCGGGTTGATAGCACCGCTCGCGCAAGCGGTCGCGGAAGAGGGGTACGTGACGCCCACGCCGATCCAGGCGCAGGCGATTCCACACGTGTTGGCGGGGCGTGATCTGCTCGGGTTGGCGCAGACGGGCACAGGCAAGACGGCGGCGTTCGCGCTGCCGATCCTGCAGCGGCTGTCGCATCTCGCCGCGGGCCGCGGTCATCGTCACACGCGATGCTTGGTCCTGACTCCGACGCGCGAGCTCGCTGCGCAGATCGGAGATAGCTTTCGCACCTACGGCAAGAACCTGCCGCTGCGCTACACCGTGATCTTCGGCGGCGTCGGCATGGACTCGCAGAAGCGCGCGCTGCGCGACGGCATCGATATCCTGGTCGCGACGCCGGGCCGATTGTTGGATCTCGCGGGGCAGGGCCTGGTCGAACTGCGCCAGCTCGAGGTGTTCGTGCTCGACGAAGCCGATCGCATGCTCGACATGGGCTTCATCCACGACGTCAAGCGGGTGATCGGGCTGCTGCCGTCGCGGCGGCAGACGCTGTTCTTCTCGGCGACGATGCCGCGCGAAGCCCAGGAGCTCGCGGATCGCTTGCTGTACCAGCCGGAGACCGTCGCCGTGACGCCGCCGTCGACCACCGCCGAGCGCGTCGAGCAAGAGGTGTTCTTCGTCGAGAAGGCCGACAAGCGCGCGCTCCTCGTCGACGTGCTGCGCGACACCGCGATGAAGCGCGTGCTGGTGTTCTCGCGCACCAAGCACGGCGCGAATCGGATCGCCGAGCATCTCGTCAAGGAGCACGTCGGCGCCGAGGCGATCCACGGCAACAAGTCACAGAACGCGCGCGAGCGTGCGCTCGCGAACTTCAAGGCCGGCAAGATCCGCGTGCTCGTCGCGACCGATATCGCGGCGCGTGGCATCGATATCGACGAGGTCACGCACGTCGTGAACTTCGACGTGCCGGAGGTGCCGGAGACCTACGTCCATCGCATCGGCCGCACCGCGCGCGCCGGCGCCTCGGGCATGGCGATGACGTTCGTCGAGTCCGACGAGCGCGTCGACTGGCGCAACATCATCAAGCTGACGAAGCAGGACATCCCGATCGTCGACGGCCATCCGTATCAATCGAGGATCCCGCCCGGCGCGACGCCGCCGCCGACCGGGAACAACGACGATCGTGGCCGTCGTGGCGGACCGCCGCGGCGCGGTGGTGGCGGCGGTGGTGGTGGACGCGGTCGTGGGCGCAGCGGCGGCGGCTACCGCAGCTAGCTGAACAGCTTCGTCACGAGCTCGTCGGCGGGACCCGCGAAGCTCTGCTGGTACCCGTTGTCGTCCTCGATCTCGAGGTTCAACAGCATCGTGCGCGCACCCGCGTAGCTCGCCGAACGCACGAAGCCCGCGGCCGGATACACGGTGCCCGACGTGCCGATCGCGACGAACAGATCGCAGTCGCGCAGCGCGCCCTTGACCCGATGCTCGGCGTGGACCGGAATCTGCTCGCCGAACAACACGACATCGGGCCGCAGCGTCTGGCCGCAACAGTCGGGCAGCTCCGCCCCCGCCGGTTCGGTCACGCGACCGCAGACCTCGCAGCGCCACTGCCGCAAGCTGCCGTGATACTCGACGACGTTGTGCGAGCCGGCGCGCTGGTGCAGCCCGTCGACGTTTTGCGTGACGAGCGTGAACGCACCGGCGCACTTCTTCTCGAACGCCGCGAGCGCGCGATGCGCCGCGGTCGGCTCGGCCGCGAGGATCGCGTCGCGAAAGCCCCAGAACATCCCGGTGACGTCATCGCGCCGCGACTCGAGCGCCTCGACCGACGACAGCGCGATCTTCGACTCGTCGTTCCACAGCCCGCCCGGGCCGCGATAGGTCGCCAACCCGGCGGCGCGGGAGATGCCCGCACCGGTCATCACGACGATGTTCTGGTAGTCCGCGAGCCGCATTCCCTTAGTGTAGATACGACAATAAGAACGTCAAGCCCAATCGTTGATCACGCCGCGTAGCTCGCCCAGGCGCGCCCGCGACAGCGAGCCGACCACGGCGACGGCGAGGTGATCGGGCGACAACACCTGTTCGGCGACCAGCTTCAAGTCAGCGACCCGCACGGTCGCCATCTGCGCGAGCCGATGCGACAGGGTCGGCGGCTCGTAGTACAGCGCGGTGCCGCCGAACCAGCCGGCCATCGCCGAGGCATCGTCGATCGAGGCGAGGGTCTCGTAGCGATAGCGCGTGCGCGCCTTCGCGAGCTCGTCGTCGGTGATCTTGCCGGCGCGCAGTTGGTCGAGCAGCACGAGCAGCTCCTTGACCAGCGACGGTACCTTCGCGTTCGCGGTCGCGCTCGAGATCTCGAACAGCGCGGTGTCGGCGAGCGGCTCGATCGAGGCCGACACCGAATACGCGAGGCCCTTCTGATCGGCGAGCGTGTAGTGCAGCCGCGTCGACATGCCGTCGTCGAGGATCCGCAGCAGCGCGACCAGCGAGATGTAGCGAGGATCGAGCTCGGGGATCGCGCGGAACACGACCGATAGCGCGGTCTGCGAACCGGCGTCCTTGACGTGCTCGAGCTTGGGCCCGGTGTGGAGCGGTGGCGCGGCCGGCACCTCGGCGCGGTGCCCGGCCGGCATCCCGGCCATCACCCGGCGCGCGTGCTCGACGACGGCATGGTGGGTGACCGGCCCGGCGATGCACAGGTTCGCGTTCTTCGCGCCGTAGAATGCGGTGTGGTGCCGGCGCACGTCAGCGAGCGAAAACCGCTCGACGTTGCCGCGCGGTCCGATGATCCGCTGGCCGAGCGGATGGGCGCCGAACACCATGCCGCGGGCGATGTCGTCGACGTTGATCTCGACGCCGTCCTCGTCGTAGTCCTCGTTGATCTCCTCGAGAACGAGCGTCCGTTCGAGCTCGATATCGTCGAACCGGGGCCGCGCGAGCAGCTCGCCCAGCACGCCGATCGCGTCGTGGACCAACTCGGGCTCGAGCGCGAGCTGGAACAGGCTGTAGTCCCGGCCGGTTTCGGCGTGCAGCGTCGCGCCGAGCTGCTCGACCGCGGTGTTGAGCGCGAGCGAGTTCGGGTAGCGCTCGGTCCCCCGAAACAGCATGTGCTCGGTGAAGTGCGAGAGCCCGTTGTCGTCCGGGGTCTCGAACCGGGACCCCACTTTGATAAATAGCGACACCACCGCCGTATGAAGGTGGGGCAGGGGGACCGTCGTCACGGCGAGCCCATTGTCGAGCGTCGTCGTTTCAACAGCCGGATCGAGCACGAAAACAGGCTTACCATGTGGTACTAACAGGACGATCCGATGCTCCTCAAAAAGATCGTGATCGCCGAAGACGACGACGCCATCGCGCACATGGTCAACATGGCGCTCGGTGACGCCGGCTTCTTGTGCTTACGGGCGCGGGACGGCGAGGAAGCACTCAAGTTAGTCAAGGCGCACGACCCGGACCTGTTGGTCCTGGACGTGATGATGCCGCGCGTCGATGGTCACGAGGTCGCGAGGCGGCTCAAGGCCGACGTGATGTGGTCGCGGACACCGATCCTGATGCTGACGGCGCTCGCCGGTGTCGAGAACGAAGTCACCGGGCTCGAGGCAGGCGCCGACGCGTACATGCCCAAGCCGTTCGACCTGCGCGAGTTCGGCGCGCGTTGCAAGGCGCTGATCCGCGCGGCGCGGCGCGAGCGCGATCGCAACCCCACCACGAACCTGCCGGGTTCGCGCGCGATCGACGAAGAGATCGAGGGCGCGCTCAAGAGCGGCAAGCCGACGACGGTGATCCACGTCGATATCGTGAACTGGGACGCGTACGCCGATGCGATCGGCATCGCGCGCAGCGAAGACACCGTGAAGAACCTCGGCCAGTGGCTGCTCGATGCCGCGCGCAAGGCCTCCGGCGGCGGCGCGTTCATCGGTCACATCGGCGGTTCGGACTTCATCTCGATCCTCGCCCCCGATCAGAGCGGCGTGTTCATCGATCAAGCGGAGAACGCATTCGATGACCACAAAGCGACGTTGCCCGGTGATGCGAGCACGCTCGCGCTGGTGCTCGCGGTGACGAACACCGAAGGCCTGACGCTGAACACCGGCGCCGACGAGCTCGGCCGCCGGCTCGGCAAGGCGATGAAGGCTGCCAAGGCCGCGGGCAAGACCGGGCACGTGAAGTACACGGGCTAGGGTCTTGGCTTCGGACCCCGACGACGACAGTCACGACACCGATCCGCTCGCGGATACCGCAGCGCCTGCTGCCTCGGGCCTGATTGGCTCGAAGAAGAAGCGCGGCGTTCACACCGGCGACACGCTCGGTCGCTACGAGCTCGGTGAGGAAGCCGGCGAAGGCGGCATGGCGACGGTCTATCGCGCGCGCGACAAGGAGCTGCGCCGCGACGTCGCGATCAAGGTGTTGTTCCCGCACCTCGCGCGCCGGCCCGAGATCGTGCGGCGGTTTCATCGCGAGGCGCGCGCGGCCGCCGGGCTCGAGCACGCGAACATTCTGCGGGTCTACGACGTCGGCGGCGACGAGGATAGCGACGATCCGCCGTTCATCGTCATGGAGCTCGTGCGCGGCACGACGCTGCTCGGCGAGATCGAGCTCCGCGGGCCGATGTTCGCCGAGGTCGTCGCGTGCGTCGGTGCACTGCTCGCCGATGCGCTCGCGGCGGCGCACGCGGCGGGTATCATCCATCGCGATATCAAGCCGGCGAACGTGCTGGTCGCACCCGGTGGCAAGATCTTGCTCGCCGATTTCGGGGTCGCGCGACTCGAGACCGAAGACTCGCTGGTGACCAAGACCGGCGCGCTGCTCGGCACGCCGGCGTACATGAGTCCCGAGCAAGCCAGCGGGGATATCGCGACGGCGAAGAGCGATCTGTATTCGCTCGGCGCGACGCTGTATCAGCTCGCGACCGGGACGCTGCCGTACGCCGGATCGCCGGCGAAGGTGATGGCGGCGATCGCGCTCGGCTCGCGGATCTCGGCGGTGAAGAGGCGTGCCGAGGTCGGGCCGGATCTGTCGCGCGTGATCGATCGGTTGATGGCGAGCGAGCCCGAGGACCGGCCGGCGAGCGCGAAGGAGGTCGCGACGGAGCTCCGCGCGATCGCGACGGCAGGCGGGCTCGGCGATCCGGTCGACGAGCTCGAGGCCTACTTCGCGGATCCGCCGGCGTTCGTGACGGCGAAGATTCCGAAGCTCGTGACCGCGCTCGTCGAGCAGGGCAAGCAGGCGATCGCCGAGGCGAAGCTGCCGCGCGCGCTGGCGATCGCGAACCGCGCGAGTGCGCTCGCACCCGAGGATCCGACGGTGACCGCGCTGATCTCGGCGGTGACCGAGGGCGGGCGGAGCACGACGCGGCGCCGCGTGCTGATCGTCGGCGCGCTCGGCGTGGTGGCCGCGGCTGCGGCGACCCTGGCCGGGATCAAGCTGCTCGCGCATCGCGACGTGGTCGTGCCCGATGCGACCGCGATCGTCGCGGCGACGCCGGCCGATGCGCCGCAGGACGCGCTCGAAGTCCCGCCCGTCGTAATCGATGCAGCGGTCACGGCGCCGATCGATGCGAGCGTGCGGCACGTCGTCGGGGTGCGCGACGCGGCGCCGGCGATCGCGATGGTGGCGCTCGATGCGGCGCTGCCTCCCGACGCAGCACCGCCCGATGCCGCACCGATCGGGCCGCAGATGGGCACGATCGTCGTGAACAACGACACGTGGTGCGACGTCGGGATCGATCACGCGCAACCGGTGCGCAATACCAAGCCGTTCGTGGTCGAAGCGGGTCATCACTACCTCGCGTGCACCCAGCCGGGGACCGATCGGGCGTGGACCCGCGAGGTCGACGTCGCTGCGAACACGCTGGTCACGGTGACCGGCACCATGCTGGCGCCGGTCACGATCACGTTCGAGATCGCGGCGACCCTGAACGGCACGGTGTACGCGAGCGGCGCGACCACGACGGTCAAGCCGGGCTACGCCCGCATCGAGGCCAACGGAGTCAAGAAGGACACCACGGTGCGCGAGCCCTGCGTGATCCGCGACCGGCCGGAGCTTGGCTGTTTCCCCCGATAACCTGACAGCCGTGTCGCGATCTACGCCACACCCTCGGTCGATGTCCCTACGATCCGGCTAGTTAGCCGTGGCAGGATGGTTGCAACCTCGAAGTCCTGCGTGAACCGCGTCCCCCTCATTCTGATCGCGCTGGGTTTCGGCCTCGGGGCGGGGTGCTTCTACACCGATCCGATCAATCAGCGTCCGTCGGTCGCGATCCACCCCGTGACGATGGGGGACCTGTATCGCGGCCAGCAGCTCGTGACGCTCGATGGCGTCGCCGATGATCCGGATGGAGATGTCGTCGCGTTTCAGTGGCGCGCCTATGCCTGCCATCAGGACGGCACCGCGCAGACCTGCGATGCGGTGGAGTACGACTCCGGGGTCGATCACGAGTTCATCACCCACGTGCCGATGACGCTCGCGGACAGCTCGACGCCTCTCAACGTCGTGCACGTCACGCTCGAGGGCCGCGACAGCTACGGCGCGACCACGAGGCCGAGCCAGATCCACGACTTCAACGTCACCGATGCGGCTCCGACGCTCGAGCTGCGCAAGCAACTCGAGCACAACTACGTCAAGGGCATTGCGATCGACGTCTACGCGCGGATCGGCGATCCGGACGACGTGCTCGACGCCGCGACCGACGCGTCGAAGATCACGGTGAGCGATTGGCTCGCCGAAGGGCCGGCGAGCGCGGACAACTTCAAGCTGATGCAGGACATCGCGGCACCGATGGATGACGCCACGCACTTCCAGCTCGGCAAGAGCTTCACGCCGACCGCGATCGGCGACTGGACGATCGATGTCACCGCGACCGATCCGAGTGGCAACGCGACCCAGCAATTGCTGCCGATCCACGTCGATGCCGATCACGCCCCGTGCGTGGGGCAATGGGATCCGACCGCGACGAGCGTGCCGAACACGACGATCCCGATCACCGATCCGACGCTGTTCCAGGTGCTCGTGGTCGCCGATGATCTCGATCCGTATCCGTCGCTGCCGAACGATCCGATCTTCGGCACGACCGAGTTTCACTGGTCGATCGTCCCGCCGGGCGGCACGCGACAAGCGCTGTCGGGCGTCACCGGCAGCGGCGTCGCGCTCGATCCAAATAGCTACACGCCGGGTGAGATCGTCGAGCTCCGCGTCGAGATCCAGGATCGCACGCACACGCCGGTCAACTGCCCGGATACCGACCTCACGTGCTCGGTGATCTCGGATCCGAGCTGTCTACAACGCCTGACCTGGCGTGTGGAGGTGCGATGAAGATCGTCCGCTTCATCCTCTGCTTGCTCGCGCTCGCAGGCTGTGCCGGCAGCGGTTACGGGAACAGCAACGGCGACGGCGGCATCGGCGACGATGCTGGCCACGGTTGCCTCACGTTCACGATCACGCCGGCGCATCCGGTCGCGGGAGATCACGTCAAGGCCACCGCGATGGCGTTCGGCGGCGGCGTGGTCCAGTACCACTGGCAGCTCGACGGCGTCGACTACACCAACTACGAGGCGCCCGACGAGTCGGCGATCGGCTTCGACGTTCCGCTGCCGGTCAGCCATACGGTCTCGGTCGACATCACGCCGAGCGACGGCTGTTCGGTCTACGAGCAGACGATCAACGTCGGCAACGCCAACGGCAACGTCGTGATGTACCGCATGCGCGTGGTGCCGCCGCCCGATCTCGCGCCGCCGCAGGAATCGCTGATCGTCGTCGCCGGCGGGCAGACCAGCACCGATCGGCCGTTCTACATCGATCCGGGCACGCAGCTCGCCGGCAGCGTGGTCTCCGGCGCGACGCCGGTCGCCGCGTACGTGAAGCTCACGCCCGTCGTCGGGCCGGCGTTCGATCTCGTCACCGCGGGCTCGTTCACGGCGCAGTTGCAGCTCGTGATGCACTCGGTGCTCGTGATCCCGCAGGACAACACGCTCGCGCCGCGCGTGATCGCGTGGACGCCGGGCCTCGGGCCGACCACGTTCGGCGTCGATGCCGGCAGCACGGTCTCCGGCACCGTCCTCGATCGCGTCGGTGCACCGCTCGCGAACGCGCAGGTCCAGCTCGTGCAGCTCGGCGTGCCGTCGACGATCGCCACGACCAACGGCGCGGGCGCGTTCACGGCCCACCACACGTTCCTCGCCGGTCAGACGGTCACCGCGACCGTCACGCCGCCAGCGACGAGCGGGCTCGCGCGGCTGTCGGCGAGCGCGGCGTTCGATCTGACGCAGGCGATGCAGATCTCGTACGTCGGCAGTCCCGCGACGTGCGATCTCGCGGCGACGCCGGTCAAGCGCAGCGGTGCGAACCAAGCCGGTGCGATCGTGACCGTCGCGGGTGCGCTCGCCGGCACGATCGGTACGGTCACGACCGGTGCGGTCTGGGCGAATGCCACCGGCTCGGTCCACGTCGTCGCCACCGCGAACGGCGGCGGCACGTTGCCGACCACGTTGGTCCCACGCGCGAGCCTCGCCGCGGTGATCCAGCTCGCCGCCGCGGACTTCGCGGTCGCCGTGCTCGATACGTCGGCGTGCGCGGCGCAAGTGCTCGACGCACCCGCGCGGATCACGGCGACCGGCCTCGTTCTCGACGCCGGCCACCAACCGCTGGTCGGCGCGCGCGTCGAAGCCGTGCCGGTCGGTGTGCTCGCGATGGCGAACCTGATCCCGGTCCAAGCGACCACCTCGAGTGGCGGCGCCTACTCGCTAGCGCTCGCGAGCGGCGGCCACTACGAGCTGCGCTACTTCGATCCGGGCGGTCATGGTGCACCGCGCGACTTCCCCGATCTCACCGCGGCGGGCGTGCCGGCGACGACGGATCTCGGAGCGGCGCTCGCGATCACCGGGCTGGTCTCGGTCCTCGACAACGTCAACCCGATCGAGAACGCGTCGGTCCAACTGCTGTGTAGCAACTGCACCGGCGTCGCCGCGAGCCAACCGATCGCGCAGACCGCGACCGACATCACCGGCAACTACCGCATCGCGGTCCCCGACCCCGGGACCATGTAGGATCGCCGCATGAGGTGGCTACTCGCGATCGGTCTTGTCGTGCTTGCCAGCGTCCAGGCGCGTGCGGACGAACCGGCGCGCGCGGTCGCGCTGTTGCCGCTCGACGCCGACGCGAAGCTCGAGCTCTACGGCCAACCGGTCGCGAGCGAGGTCGCGCGTGCGCTCGTGCACGGTGGCATCGAGGTCGTCGTGGTCGGGCCGAAGATGGCGGTGCCGGCGCAAGCGCGGCTCGTCGTCGACGGCACGATCAAGGCCGGCAAGGGCAGCACCGTGATCGTCACCGTGCGGATCCGCGACGCGTCTGATGGCTCGGTCTACGACACGATCCCGGTGATCGCCGCGACGCAGACCGCGATGGATCACGCGGCCGAGGAGCTGTCCGCGAAGGTGCTGCCGTCGGTGCAGACCAAGCTGAAGGAGTTGATCGAGAAAGATCGTGCGGCCGCCGCGCTGCGCGAGGTCAAGCCACGCGTGACCTCACCGCCACCCGTGGCGGTGAAATCTCTGGCGCTGCTGGTCGCCGTGTCGTCGTCGGGCTCGTCGTCGGGCTCGGCGTCCGGCGATGCGCTGTCGAAGGCGTTGAGCGCACAGCTCGTACCGTGGGCCGCACACCGCCATCACGAGGTCGAGACCAGCTCGGCGCTCGGCAAGAACGCGTCGAAGTCGGTCTCGATCCGCAAGGCGGACTTCGCGATCGAGCTCGACGTCCTCGACGTCACGATCGAGCACGATGACGATCAGATCCCGCTCGCGACCGCGCGCGTGCGGGTCCGGATCTCCGATCCGCAGACCACCGTGTTCGATCGCGTGATCCGGACCAACACGATCGTCGGCGAGAAGCACCTCGCCACCGAGAAGTTGATCGAGCGGATCGCGCGCGAGGTGCTGTCGATCGCCGAGCCGCACGTCCGGCGAAGGATCCCCACGTGGTACTGACGCGGGTCGCGCTGATCGTGATCTGCTGCGCGCGCGTGGCCGCGGCAGATTCCGGCGCGACCCTGCGCGAAGCGAACTCCGCCGCGACCGTGGGCGATTGGGGCCGCGTTCAAGCGCTGATCCGTCCGCTGCTCGAGCCCGGGCAGTCGGCGGCGGATCTCGCGGAGGCGAACCGGCTCGAGGGCCTGTCGTTGTTTTTTACGACGCCACCGCCGCATGCCTATGCCGAGCAGTTCTTCGTCGCGTACCTCAAGTACGACCTCGAAGGCCGGCTCGATCCGGCGCTGTATCCACCGGAGGTCGTGAACTTCTTCAACGAGGTGCGCCAGCGCCATCAGGCGGAGCTCGTCGTGTTGCGCCCGCACGCGAAGCGCTACTGGCCGCTCGCGCTGCTGCCGCCGGTCGCGCAGTTTCAAAACAACGATCGCGTGAAGGGCATCGTGATCGGTTCGGCGCTCGGCGTGTTCCTCGCGACGAACCTCACGACCTACTTCGTGCTGCGTTCTTGGTGTCACACGACGGGCAACACCTGCGATACCTCGGGCAAGAACCACTACCGCAGCGCCGAGACGCTCTCCGACGTCAACGTGGTCTCCGGCATCGGCTTGATCGCGACCTATGCATTCGGTGTGTGGGATGGAGTGCGTGGATACCGCCGACGTAGTATCGAGACTGCTCCCTACGTTTCATCGACGAGCGACAGCGCGATGCTCGGCGTGATGGGCGCTTTCTGATCATCGCGGTGTAACAGCCATGGGCCAGCGCCCCCGACGAGATCATCGTGAGGATCAAGTGCGGTCGCTAGCCCGCAGTGTGCAGACCGTAGTAGATTGTGATCAGTGAGGCAGCCCGTTCCGTTCGGGAAATACCTGTTGCTCGATCGCATCAGCGTCGGCGGCATGGCGGAAGTGTTCAAGGCCAAGTCGTATGGCGTTGAGGGCTTCGAGAAGATCATCGCGATCAAGCGAATTCTCCCGACGATGGGCGAGGACCGCGACTTCATCAAGATGTTCATCGACGAGGCGAAGATCGCCGGCCAGCTCGCGCACGCGAACATCTGCCAGATCTTCGAGCTCGGTCGGATCGACGGCTCGCACTTCATCGCGATGGAGTACATCTGGGGCAAGGACCTGCTCCAGATCCAGAATCGCCTGCGCAAGGTCAAGCAGCAGATGCCCATCCCGATGGCCTGCTTCTCGATCGCGAAGGTGCTCGAGGGGCTCGACTACGCGCATCGCAAGCGCGATCCGCTCGGGCGCCCGCTCGAGATCGTGCACCGCGATTGTTCGCCGCAGAACGTGCTCGTCTCGTACGAGGGCGAGGTCAAGGTCATCGACTTCGGCATCGCGAAGGCCACGTCGCGCAACTCGCGCACGATGGCGGGCGTGCTCAAGGGCAAGTTCGGCTACATGTCGCCCGAGCAGGTGCGTGGCCTGCCGCTCGATCGCCGCAGCGATATCTTCGCGCTCGGCACGATGCTGTACGAGTGCCTGACCGGCGAGCGCCTGTTCCAGGGCGAGACCGATTTCTCGACGCTGGAGAAGGTTCGCAACGTCGACATCGCGACGCCGCGGTCGATCAATCCGGCGATCCCCGAGGAGGTCGAGCGCGTCATCTTGAAGGCGCTCGCGAAGGACGTCGACGATCGCTATCAGTGGTGCAGCGAGATGCTCACCGATCTGCAGGCGTACCTGATGGGGCAGGACGTCGTGTTCACGGCGAAGACCCTGTCGAGCTGGCTCAAGGAGCTCTTTCAGACCGAGATCGATCGCGAGCGCCAACAGCTCGAGCAGTACAAGCGCGTCGGTCGCGATGGCTTGATCGGCGGCTTGCCGTCGGCCGAGGCCGACAAAGATGTCGTCTCGCATCTCGGCGAGGCTGGTGCGCCCGAGGGCGATGCGACCACGCTCGGTGGACCGAGCTTCGACGATATCGAGCGCGAGATCGCGAACAACGCCGCGCCGAATGTCGGCACACCGCCGCCGCAACGCCGCGCGCGCACCGACGACGATGCGAACGACTTCGGCGAAGAAGCGCCGACCGAGATCTTCGGCGATGCGATCGACGTCTCGAACCTGCCGGGGATGGCGGCGCAGCAACCCCAGCAGCGCGCGCCGACCTCGCCGCCGCAGACCAAGCCGCCGAAGCCGCCACCGGGTCGCGCTCCGACGATGCGCCCGCAAGAAGTGCCCGTCAGCGCGAGCTCCACGCCGAGCGGCCAGATCAACGCGCAGCAGCGCACGAACTCGCCGAGCGCGCCGCCGATGCCACCGCCGCCGCAATACGCCGGGGCGCAGGCGTCGCCGAACCAAGGCTATCCGCAGCAGCCGCAGTATCCATATCCGCCGATGGGATCGGATCCCGCGTCGGGCACGCCGAGCAGCATGGCGGCGCAGAACGGGCTCGCGAACAACAACCAGTCGCCGGCGAAGACCGTGCTCGGCATGACCGCGCCGCCGTTGATCCAGCAAGGCCAGCAAGGCCAGCAAGGCCAGCAAGGCCAGCAGGGCCAGCAGGGCCAGGGGATGACCGGACCTCAGCAGATGCCGGGCTATCCGCAGCCGTATCCGCCGAATCCGTCGGCGCAGATGTCGGCGCAGCAGCCGTACGGTGCGCCGTATGGCCAGCATCCGCCTCAAGGCTTCTCGCAGTACCCGCAGTATCAACAAGGTCCCGGTCCGTATCCGTCGGGATCGATGCCGGGCTACGCACCGCCGAATCAATACGGTGGCTACGGTGGCTCGGGCCCGATCACGCCGATCGACGGTTTGCAGCCGCAGGTCGAAGGCAAGCGATCAACGCTCGTCCGCGACATCTTGATCGGTGTCGCGATCGCGGCGCTCGTGCTCGGTGGATTCTTCATCGTGAAGATCTTCATCCTCGACAAGAAGGACGAAGGACCGCCGACGGCGACCACGTCGACGATCGCGACGATCCACATCGGCATGGCCGCGGGGGTCACCGCGGACCTGGTGGTCGACGAGAAGAAGATCGCGACCGTGATGGATGGCCAGGACATACCGGTCAGTGCGGGCCGCCGTCACGTCGTGCTCGTCGGTGCCGGTGGTGGCAAGTGCGAGGTCAACGTGACCCTCGAGGCTGGCAAGACCACGCCGCTCAAGTGTCAGCTCGAATCGAAAGCACCGGCCCTGGGTAGCGCCGCGGGATCCGCTGCGCCGGCTGCGGGCTCGGCAGCCTCCGTAACAAGTCCGGGCGCCGGCTCGGGCTCGGGCTCGGGCTCCAAGACCGCCACGCCCGCCACGGCCGGCACGACCGCGATCGTTCCGACGACCGACAAGACGATCGTTCATCCGGTAGTGACGTCGAAGATCGACACCAAAGCGTCGACCGAGACCAACAAGAAGATCGAGACCGCGAGGACCGAGACCA